>NZ_JAJSED010000001.1:0-600000 GCF_023555385.1 Guyparkeria hydrothermalis | reverse complement strand
GGAGCATCCGGGGCATGCAGGCCTTCAGGCGGCGATCGCTCGGCTCAACGGCATCGAACAGGATGAAGCCGGCAGCGGTGACGTCGACGGGGACGCTGGCACGCCAGACGAGGAAACGGTGAGCGAAGGCACCGAGACTGTCGCCTGGGACAGCGAGCCGGAAAACGATGAGCCGGGCGCCAGTTGGCAGGCAGATGCCGAGGAGCGGACCGAAACTGCCACGGAACCGGCGGGCGAGATTTCGTGGGACGATGATTTCGACGACATGCTCGCGACCCCGGAGACTGAGGCCGCGCCGACGACGGACGAGAACCTTATGGAGTTCGACGATTCGTTCGCCCTGGAAACGCCAGCCGAGCCGGAGAACGCGGGCGGCGAGGAACCCTCGGAGGAATCGGAGTCGACCGACGAAACGTTACTTGACCTGCCCGAGAGCGAAACGTCATCGGACGATCAGGAGGAGGGCGCGCGCGCCACGTCTGACGATGAACCGGAAGCGCTGGACCTGGACCTGTCCGGATACGAGCCGGAAGCAGCCTCGAACTCGGAGGCCACGGTGGACACCACTGAGGACACCGGTCTCGAGCTGGACATGACGCCGGAGCCTGAGGAAGACGCGGAGACCGAGCCGAGTGCCAGCGCTTCCGACTCGGCGGCTGAGAGCGAAGCGGACATCGATACTCGCGTGAGCCTGGCCGAGGCGTTCCTGGATGTCGGTGACCGAGAGAGCTTCGAGATGATCGAGGCCGAGCTGCGGGAGGAGGGCGCCCAATCCGCGCTGGAGCGTCTGGACGAGCTGAAGCAGCGTTACGAGACCTGATTGGCGGCACGCCGCGGAGACGCGGCACCGCGGTATCGAAAAGGCCCACCAAGCACGGTGGGCCTCTTTTGTTATGGTCGATGATCACATGGACCAAGTCATGTGGCGCAAGGCCATAAGACACGAAAAAGGCCGATGACTCGTCGAGCCACCGGCCTTGACCGTCTATCTGTAATTTGGTGCCCAGGAGAGGACTCGAACCTCCACGGATCTCTCCACTAGTACCTGAAACTAGCGCGTCTACCAGTTCCGCCACCTGGGCAACGGCGCGCATATTAGGAATCTCGAGAGGGGCTGTCAACAGTGAATGCGAAAAAAACACCCGACCTGTACGTACAGCAGCTCAGCGAGAGGGAGCGTCATGAGCGGCTTGAGACGGACAAGCGGTTGATTGCATGTGAAAAGGTGAATGATGGTGCGCCGGGAATCACGCTGGTTGTTGCTGATGAAGACGGGCAAGGTCCCGAGCCGCAGGTCGCGCACCGGTTGCCGAAGGATCAGGAAGCCGTCTTGAAGGCGATTCGAGCGGACCCGGGCGCGGTCGCGATTCTTGTCGACGGCACCGCCTGGTCAGAGACGCTGGGCAGTTTGCTGGCAGCGTTGCGAGACCGTGCCAATCGCCGAATCATGGTTCACTTGGGAAAAGGACGCGTCGGCGATGCCGATGACCGCCAGATGGTTGCCCTGGGCTACCGACGCCTGCAGGCGGAAATCCCGCTGTACCAGTTCGACATCGAGACCTACAAGGACACGCCTGACTGGCTGAGCCCGCGCAACTGGGCCAACCCGGAACTCTGGGGCAAGTACCGCTGGTAAAGATCGTCAGAACGGCGCCAGGCCGCGGTGTCATCGCGGAGATCCGTATGTCCCGATAACCTGTAAACGCGGATATGTGTCGTGCACCATGCCTTCTCCGTCGTCGCTTGCAGTGCGACGGCGAACACCGCCAATCAACCAGAATCAACTGAGGTGTTCCATGAAGAAGGCTCTAATCACGTCCGCGATTCCGTTGGCCATATTGGCCAGCTCCGGCGCGCAGGCCGTCGAATATGACGTGGGCGTCAATGTCGGCACGCTGGGCATCGGCCCCGAGCTCGGCATGACAATCGTCCCGAACAAGTTTCGCGCTCGCCTGACCACCGGTTTCGGCAGCTATTCGGAGACCTTCACGGTTGACGGTAACGAGTACGACGGGGATCTTGAACTGCGCAACGCCGGCCTCCTGGGTGACTATCACCCGTTCGGCGGTTACTTTCGCGTCACCGGCGGCGTGATCTTCAATGACAACAGTTTCAGCGCAGTCGGTAACCAGGACAGTTACCAGGTCCAAGGGATCACCGTTCCTGCCGCGCCTGGTGACCGGATCACCGCCGACGTTGATTTCAACCCGGTTGCCCCGTACCTCGGCATCGGCTGGAGCAGTGCGAACAACGAGCCGGGGCTGTCGTTCCGGGCTGACATCGGCGTGATGTACCAGGGTCAGCCTGACGGTACCGTTGACGTGACGACGAGCGATCCGTTTCGTCAGCCTATCGCCGACCAGTATGCGGAACAGGAAGAAAAAGACCTGAACGAGGAACTGGAGGACTACAAGCTTTACCCGGTCGTGCAGGTCGGTCTGGTGTACCGGTTCTGATCGCGAGTGTCAGTTGACTGAAAAAAAGGGAGGCACTGCCTCCCTGATTTTTACGTGGCCTGCAGCATTCAGTGCAAGACATGGAAGGAAGGGGGAACGTATGACGATACGAGGACTAGTTGATGAGAGAGGTGCCTCTCGCGTGCGTATGCGCACCATTTAACATAATATATATTCTACGAACAATTGGGTGGTCTCGCGGGTAGTGGTCCCGGTCCGTCTATGTGGCACCGAGTCTCGATTCTCCGATCTCCTTCCGCATCGCGGCACCCTGATGCACTACAATGAGGCCAGCCCAGCAAGCGCCCCGTTTCGGGCGCGCGGTGAAATCCATTCGTTTCACGAGCCCGCCATGCGATCGACATCTTCCGCCGCGGTGATTTTCGCCGTCACGCTCAGCATCACGACATCCGGTTGCGGCGTCCTTTCTTCGAACGCGACCTCGGATCCCGCGGCCAGCGCTTCGGCAACCGAGTCACCGTCGACCTCGTCCAACGGACCGATATTCCACATTCTCGCCGGCGAGTTATACGGACGCGACAAGCAGTATGCGCAGGCGGCGGATCACTACGGTGAGATCGCGCTCAACAGCGACAACACCACATTGATCGAGCGTGCTATCCAAGCGGCCATCTTTGCCGAGCGTTTCGATCTTGCTCAACAACTGGCCGAACGGCTGCGCGAGCTCGACCCAGGCAACGCACGTGCGGCGGCTGTCATGATGATCGCCTCCCTGGAGCTGGGCGAGACCGAACAGGCCGACCGCGCACTCAACGAATGGCTCGAGGCGGATGCCTCCAATGTCGAGAAAATCTTCAACGAGATCGGTCAGTACCTGCGCAAGAGCCTCGACCGGGATCGCGCGGTTGCCTACACGCACCACCTGGCCGAACGCTTCCCCCGCCAGTACGAGGCCCAGGTGGTCGTCGCCAAGCTGGCGCTCTCCTTCGGCGAAGTGTCTCTCGCCCAGCAGGCCGCCGATCGGGCCATGTCACTGCGCCCCGAGGCCACGGTGCCTTATGACCTCGCCATGGTGATCGCGGACCGCCGCGGTGACGTACAGGAAGCGCTGCGAATCCTGAAAAAGGCGCATGCGAGATTTCCTGGTGAAGGCCGCTACATCAGCGGTTTGATCGAGGCGCGGATGGCGGCAGACCAGCGTGAATCGGCGCTCGCCCTGCTCGAGAAGACCCTGGAGCGCAAACCGTCCGACCCCAACCTGCTGCGCAATCTTGCCCTGTTTGCCTATGAACTCGAACGGCCCGATCTGGCCGATCGCTCGTTGAAGCGCCTCGAGGCCATGCCCGGTCAGGCCGACATGGTTCATCTCATCCGCGGACGCGTCGCTCTCAAGAACGGCGATCTGGCCGCGGCAGAAGAAGCCCTGTCGCAAGTCAGTGATCGCAGCGAGCATTTCACCAATGCCCAAGTGCTGCTTGCGGGCGCCCGTATCGAGCTCTCGCGCCCGGATGCCGCAGTGCAGGGGCTGGAACATGCCCTGCTCTCGGATGGCATCGACGAGGCGGACCGTCAGCAACTGACCCTCGCCCTGGCCTCCACTCTGGCGGAAACGGGCCGACTGGAAGACAGCCTCGAGGTGACCGACCGGGCAATCGCAGCCTGGCCTGAAGCCAACGATTTCCGCATGCAGAAGGCCATGGCGCTGTTCGCGCTTGAACGAACCAATGCGGCTATCGCTGCGCTTCGCGAAATCATCAACCGTGACCCGGAGCATGCGCCTGCGCTCAACGCGCTCGGTTACACGCTCGCCGACGGGAATCGCAATCTTGAGGAAGCCGAGCGGCTCATTACGCGAGCCCTGCACATCGAGCCGGACAATCCAGCCTTCCTCGACAGCCTGGGTTGGCTGAAATTTCGCCAAGGCGAGATCGAAAAGGCGCTTGAGGTGCTTGAGGCGGCGTTTCGCCAGTCGCCCAACGCCGAAGTCGGCGCCCACTTGGGCGAGGTGCTCTGGGCCGACGGCCAACGCGAGCGCGCAATGACCGTCTGGCAGCGCTCGCTTGAGCTGAATCCTGCCGACTCCACCCTCCTCGACACCCTGCGTCGGCTGGCACCGGAACTCCTGCCGGCCGACGGGAACTCCTGAGCCACTACATCATTCCTCTCGTCACCATGCCTGCACTGTCACGATTCCGGTCGGCTCTGGCCGCCGTCGCCCTGCTTTCGGTCACACTCGGCGGTTGCGCCTCCTTCGCTCCCGGACCCGCGCCCGCCACGCCAGAGCAGCTGGCCGCCTGGGAGGCACATAGCGACCGGGTCGAAACCCTTACAGACTGGGCTTTCTCGGGACGAGCGGCCGTGAAATCCGGGCTGAAAGGCGGCAGTGTGAGTGTTGAATGGACGCAGGTCGGCCAGGTCACGGCCCTGACCATGAGAGGTCCCTTCGATACCGGCCGGCTGGCGATGACGGGCACGCCGCGCCGGATGCTGATCACCGATGGCGACGGCAATCGGCATTTGACGGAACAGCCCATGGCGCTGCTGGAGGAGCAGACCGGCTGGGTGATTCCGCTCGCCGCCCTGCCCCGCTGGCTTCGCGGCCTGCCCGAGCAGTCCCTGTCCGAGTTGCCGAACGACGCCTACGAACTCGACGAGTCCGGGCATCTGAGTCGCCTGACCGAATCCGGGTGGGCCATCGAATACGCGCGCTACGCACCCGAAGGGTCACGCGCCTTGTCCCTCCCCCATTTCGTGGAACTCAAGCAGGACGGCATGCGCATCCGTATCGTCGTCGACGCTTGGGACCTAGGGTCCTGATCGCGATGCCCGAGTCGCACGAGCCGCGCTGGGTCTCGGCCGGCTGCAAGCTCAATCTGTTCCTGCACATCAACGGCCGCCGTGCCGACGGATACCACGAGCTGCAGACACACTTCCTGCTGCTCGACTATGGCGACCAGATCCATATCGAGACCGGACGCGGCGACGGTATTCACGTCGATTGGATAGCCGGCGACGAGGACGTATCCGGCCGCCCAGCCAATCCGGCTGACGACCTTCTCTACCGCGCGGCGGACTCCCTGCGCAAAGCGGCGCAGGGAATCGCCGCCAAAGCCGACTACTCGGCACGGATCACCCTGCGCAAGCACGCACCGGTCGGTGGCGGCCTGGGCGGTGGTTCGGCCGCCGCGGCGAAAGTCCTGCTGGAGCTGAACCGTCGCTGGGGCTTGCGGCTTTCGCCGGAACAGCTCGAGGTACTGGGCGTTCGACTCGGTGCCGACGTCCCGGTGTTTCTCCGTGGTCAGAGTGCGACGGCGCACGGTATCGGCGAGGTCCTGCACGCCGGCGACATACCGGACCCTCCGGCCTGGTACCTGGTGCTGGTGCCGGAACGCGGTGTTGCTACCGCATCCCTGTTCGCTTCTCCCGACCTGGTTCGCGACACTCCGAAGCAGCCCGATGAGCTCCTGCGCAGGCACTGGCAGGACGAGGGGTTCAATGCCTTCGAACCCGTCGTGCTGGCGAACGATCCGGCATTGGCCGCGCTGCGTGACGATCTCGCCAGTCACGCCGGGTTCGCCCGTCTGACCGGTTCCGGCGCGTGTCTTTTCGCGCCCGTTGCGTCGTCTGAGGAGGGACAGGAAATCGGTGCCCGCCTGCAAGCGGACCACCCCGGTTTGAGACGGTTTTTCGTGGGCCGACCTCTGTCGACGCCAAATCAGGAAGTTAGCGAAAACGGGCCCTGAATTCACAAAAAATCCGGTCCGGGGCCTTGGCAAAGGCCGATCGCTCGGCTATGATGCGCACCTCTTTCGATTGGGCCGTCGCCAAGTTGGTTAAGGCACCGGATTTTGATTCCGGCATTCGCAGGTTCGAATCCTGCCGGCCCAGCCAAACACCTGCGAGACCGATGTCACTATCACGCTCCTTGATGGTCTTCACGGGCAACGCGAATCGGCCGCTCGCCGAACGCGTTGCGGAGAGTCTGGACAGCCAACTTGGACAGGCATCGGTCTCCCACTTCTCGGATGGCGAATCCGCCGTCGAGCTCCTTGAGAACGTCCGGGGTCGCGACATCTTCGTGATCCAGCCGACGTGTGATCCGACGAACGAACACGTCATGGAGCTCATGCTGATGACCGACGCGCTGCGTCGGGCCTCGGCACACCGCATCACCGCGGTCGTCCCCTACTTCGGCTATTCCCGTCAGGACCGTCGCGTCCGCTCCTCTCGTGTTCCGATCAGCGCCAAGGTTGTCGCGAACATGCTGCAGAGTGGCGGCGTGGATCGCATCCTGACGGTCGATCTGCACGCCGATCAGATCCAGGGCTTCTTCGATATCCCGGTCGACAACGTCTACGCCTCTCCCATCCTGCTGGGCGACATCTGGCGGCAGAAGTACGACGATCTGATCGTCGTCTCGCCGGATGTCGGCGGCGTGGTCCGTGCCCGCGCGGTAGCCAAGCGTCTCGACGACGCGGATCTGGCCATCATCGACAAGCGCCGCCCGCGCGCCAACGTCTCCCAGGTGATGCACATCATCGGTGAGGTAAAAGACAAGACCTGCGTGCTGGTCGACGACATGGTCGATACCGCTGGCACCCTGTGCAAAGCCGCCGACGCGCTGAAGAAGCATGGCGCTCGCAAGGTGGTGGCCTACTCCACCCACGCCATTCTGTCCGGCAAGGCGATCGAGAACATCGAAGCCTCGTCGCTCGACGAGCTGGTCGTCACCGATACGGTGCCGCTCAAGCCCGAGGCGGAGGCCTGCGAGCGCATCCGCGTGCTCTCGGTCGCCGGCATGCTCGCGGAGACCATCCGCCGCATCCACACCGACGAATCGGTCAGCTCGCTCTACAACGACGACTGACCCGCCCCGCCCTTCCGGTCGGTACCCGAATACTGTACAATCCGCGCGCCACTCGTTAGTTCGGGTGGCGCGCGTCGGTTGTGGCTTGGTCGCGGGCCGCAGCCGCTCATCAGACGCCGGGAGTCGGCCTTACGTCGCCCCGGCGGTTTTCATTTCTGGAGTGGACCCAATCATGTCTAAAGAAACTTTCAAGATTGAAGCGTCCGTTCGCGATGACTTGGGGAAAGGTGCGAGCCGCCGCCTGCGTCGCGAAGGGAACATCCCGGCAATCGTCTACGGTGGCAAGAAGCCGCCGGTCTCGCTGACCATCAACCACAACGAGCTGCTCAAGCACCTCGACCACGAAGCGTTCTTCTCGCACATCCTCGAGCTGAACGTCGGCGGCGAGACTGACGAGGTCGTTCTGCGTGACCTGCACCGTCACCCGTACAAGAACACGGTCGTGCTGCACGCCGACTTCCAGCGGATCACCCGTGGTCAGAAGATGCGCATGAACGTGCCGCTGCACTTCGACAACCGCGAAGAGAGCAAGGGCGCGAAGGCCGGCGGCGTGATCAGCGTCATCCACAACGAAGTGGAAATCGAGTGCCTGCCGCGTCAGCTGCCGGAATACCTGACCATCGACCTGGCTGACCTCGACGTCAACGAGTCGATCCACCTCTCCGAGATCACACTGCCGGAAGGCATCAGCATCCCGGAACTGGCGCTGGGCGAAGAGCACGACGTGGCCGTCGTCGCCATCCACCCGCCGAAGGTCGAGCAGGAACCGGAAGAAGAAGCCGGCGAAGAGGAAGAAGCCGCCGGTGGCGAGGAGGAGAAGGGCGAAGAAGAGGCCTGATCCTCTCCCCTTCCCTCGAGCCGGAACCCCGATCGCAAGATCGGGGTTTTTTTCGTTGTGTCACCGCCATGGCCCGTTGCGAGCTATGCGATAATCCGCGCCCATGAGTATCAAGCTGATCGTGGGGCTTGGAAACCCCGGGGCGAAGTACGACGCGACACGCCACAATGCCGGGTTCTGGGCGATTGACGCCATCGCGGACACCCTGGGTGGCCGCTGGAGCGAGGAGCGAAAGTTCAAGGGCGACGTGGCTCGGGTCATGGTCGACGGAAACGACCTGCGCCTATTGCGCCCGCACACGTTCATGAACCGTTCCGGTCAATCGGTCGGCCCGCTGGCGCAGTTCTTCAAAATCGCGCCCGAGGAGATCCTGGTGATTCACGACGAGCTCGATCTGCCGCCGGGACGCATGCGCCTCAAATGTGGCGGCGGGCACGGCGGCCACAACGGCCTGAAGGATATTCAGGCGGCACTGGGCAGCGCGGATTTCTGGCGCCTTCGTGTTGGCGTGGGTCACCCGGGCCACCGCGACGCGGTCGTCGGCTATGTGCTGACCAACCCGCCGAAGGACGAGCGGCGCCTGATCGAGGATGTCGTCATTGAGGTACGGCACCTGGCGCCCGATCTGGTACGCGCCGACGAGGCAGCCCTGATGCAGACGATCAACAGCTACCGGCCCACCGCCTGAGTCGGCGGGTCCCCGAACCGAAGCGGCCGCCCTGCCCGGCCGCGACAACAATCGACATCACGGAGTCCCTATGGGTTTCAACTGTGGCATCGTGGGTTTGCCGAACGTGGGCAAATCCACCCTGTTCAACGCACTTACCAAAGCCGGCATCCAGGCCGCCAACTACCCGTTCTGCACCATCGAACCGAACGTGGGCGTAGTCGCGGTGCCCGACCCGCGTCTCGACAAGCTCGCCGAGATCGTCAAGCCCGAGCGCGTCATCCCGACCAGCATGGAATTCGTCGATATCGCGGGCCTGGTGGCGGGCGCCTCCAAGGGCGAAGGCCTGGGCAACCAGTTCCTGGCCAACATCCGCGAGACGGACGCGATCACGCAGGTCGTGCGCTGCTTCGCCAATGACGACGTGGTGCACGTCGCCGGTCAGGTCGATCCGGCCGCCGACATCGAGGTGATCAACACCGAACTGGCCCTCGCCGACCTCGACACGGTGCAGAAAGCGATCGAGAGGCTGACCAAGCAGACCAAATCCGGCCAGAACAAGGATGCGGTCGCCAAACTCGAACTGGTCAAGGAAGTGGCCGAGGTGCTCGACGCCGGCCACTCCGTGCGCAGCATGAAGCTCGACCCGGAAAAGCAGGCCCTGCTCCACGACCTGCACCTGCTGACCGCGAAGCCGCTAATGTTCATCGCCAACGTCGACGAGAACGGCTTCGAGGACAATCCGCTGCTGGACCAGGTGCGCGCGATTGCCGAGCAGGAAGATGCCATGGTGGTTCCGGTCTGCGCGACCACCGAGGCCGAACTGATCGACCTGGAGGGTGAGGACAAGGAGATGTTCCTCGAGGAGATGGGTCTCGAGGAACCGGGGCTGGACCGCGTCATTCGCGCCGGTTACGCCCTGCTCGGCCTGCAGACCTATTTCACCGCCGGCGAGAAGGAAGTGCGCGCCTGGACCATCAGGCAAGGCATGACCGCTCCGCAGGCGGCTGGCGTGATCCACACCGACTTCGAGAAGGGCTTCATTCGTGCGGAAGTCGTGGGTTACGAGGACTTCGTCGCCTGTGGCGGCGAAAAAGGCGCCAAGGAGGCCGGAAAATCGCGTCTGGAAGGCAAGGATTACGTCATGCAGGAAGGCGATATCGTGCACTTCCGCTTCAACGTCTGATTGGGCGTGAAAAGGCGCGCGGACAGGGTTGACAACCCGTCGGGGAATCCCGATAATGCGCGCCTCGCTTGGCTATGTAGCTCAGCTGGTTAGAGCACGGCACTCATAATGCCGGAGTCGGTGGTTCGAATCCACCCATAGCCACCAGGTCCGATATCGGCACGCCGGTATCAGCAAAAAACCCCGCCTCAAAGGCGGGGTTTTTTGCTTTCCTGCGTCAGGAAATTCCAGATCAGGTCGAGAGAGCCCTGCTCTGCCTGCGGGCGAACCAGCCGGCCAGGAGCAATACGACGACCATGGCGCCAAGCGTCGGCCATGCGCCCCAACGCGCCAGGGGTGTCGTGCCCAGTCGCGGGGTGACCTCCGCCACTAGGGTGCCCTGCTTTCCGGTTCCCAGCGCCTCTCTTATCTGGCCACGGGCGTCGATCACGGCCGAGATACCGGTGTTGGTGGCCCGAATCATCGGCCGGCGGTACTCGATCGCTCTCGCCCGTGCCATCTGCAGGTGCTGATGCGGCGAGAAGCTGTCGCCGAACCAGGAGTCGTTGGACACGGTCACGAGTATCCCGGAGGCTGGCAAGGAGCGGCGGATGTCTCGCGAGAAGTCCGCCTCGAAGCAGATCGACGCGCCCAACGTC
Source organism: Guyparkeria hydrothermalis (assembly GCF_023555385.1). Lineage (NCBI taxonomy): Bacteria > Pseudomonadati > Pseudomonadota > Gammaproteobacteria > Chromatiales > Thioalkalibacteraceae > Guyparkeria > Guyparkeria hydrothermalis. The sequence goes on along the minus strand of NZ_JAJSED010000001.1, from coordinate 589,387 downwards.
AGCCCGTCTATCTCCAGCGGTGGCTGGTCGACGCGCCCCGGACTGAGGTCCGACATCGGCACCTCGAACAGCCACGACATGCGCTCGATCAACCAACGCAAGGGGAAATACTCACCGAACGGTACCAGGTGGCGCTTCCGGTACACCCCGAGCGAACTCGGCACCCCGATCAGGGCGTTGTAGTACCGTCCAGCCTCGTCACGGGTAAAGGTGCCGACCAGCATGGCGAAACCACGCTTGTTCGCCATCTGTTCCAGTGACTCGCGCACATTCGGGACGCTGTCGATCACGCGCGGGATCGCCGTTTCCGGCCAGACGACGAGATCCACGTCGGGCATCTCGTCCGTCAGGCCCTGATAGATGTTTATCGTCTTCTGGAAGAAAGCCGGGTCGAACTTCTGCATCTGAGCGACATTGCCCTGTGCCAGCCCCACCTTGAGAGGCTCACCGCCCGGCTCGCTCCACGGGATGCCGCGCAGCGGCAGTGACAGAAGCACCAGGGCAACCAGTGCACCGACGGACGGCACCCAGCCGCGCCATGACGCAAGACCGAGAAGCCGCACCTCTCGAAACGAATGCCAGAGGAGCAAGGCTATCAGCAGCAGGAGCGCCGTTACACCGTATTCGCCCAACAGCGGCAGCCAGCCGACCAGCGGCCCGTCGACCTGACTAATGCCCAGATTGAGCCACGGGAATCCCCCGAACAGCCACGCCCTGAGTGCCTCGACCAACACCCAGCTCGCGGCGAAACTGGCGGCCCAGAGACTGCGCCCGCCTCGACCGGCGACTTTCGCCGTGAGCCAGGCCGCGCCCGCCGGATAGAACGCGAGTCCCATAACGAACAACCCGGTCACCAGCGCCGCCAGTGGGCCGACGATACCGCCGAACAGGGTGAAGCTTTCGTAGACCCAGCTCACTCCCAGACCGAACTGGCCCAGGCCGAACCACCAGCCCAGCCGGAAGGCTCGCCCGGGCGCGCGGCGGTGAATCAGGGCAAAGAGGATGGCGGGAGCGAGGATCGCCGCCGGCCAGAAGGCAAAGGGCGCGAAGGCGAGTACGAGGGTGGCGCCGGCCAGCAGCGCGGTCAGGCTACCGCGCCAGCCGGAAAACCATGTCGGGAAGGTGTCGGATTCAGCCCGGTTCGCTGGCGGCACCGTCGATCTCCTCGCTCGGTTCGAAGTCCAGCTTGGTTACCAGCAACAGGTGCAATCGGCGCCGGTCGGCCCCGAGTACCTTGAACTCGTACTCACCCAGCCGGGCGACCTCTCCGCGGCGCGGCAGGTGGCCGAGCGTATTCGAGACCAGCCCGCCGATCGTGTCGTACTCGTCGTCCGAGAAGTCAGTATCGAACGCCTCGTTGAACTCGCTGATCGGGGTAAGCGCCCGGACCGTATGCCGACGCGGCGCCTGCTGGCGAATGTTGACGCGTTCCTCGACGTCGAATTCGTCGTCGATGTCGCCCACGATTTCCTCGAGCACGTCCTCGATGGTGACCAGCCCGGCCACCCCGCCGAACTCGTCCAGCACGATCGCCATGTGAGTCCGTGTCAGGCGGAACTCGGCCAGCAGTGCATCGAGGCGCTTGCTCTCGGGCACGAACATCGGCGTGCGCACCAGTGACAGCAGATCAAAGTCGACATTGTCGCTGGCCGGGTCCTGGGAGCTGGCGTAGAAACGCAGCAACTCCTTGACCAGCAGAATGCCGATGACCTCGTCACGGTTGCTGCGGATGACCGGATAGCGCGAGTGGCCGGATTCGATCGCCGCCGAGAGCAGCTGTGGCAGCGTGGTGCCCTCATCGATCACGTCCATCTGACCGCGAGGCACCATGACGTCACGCACGCGCAGGTCGTGGAAATCCAGCACCGAGTCGATGAGACCGCCCGTGGAGATCGGGAAGATCTCGGATTCGGTCGCCTCGCGCACCAGCGACTTCATCTGCTCGACCGAGTGGATCTCGCAAGGGCAAAAACGTTGCTTCAGGCGCTGCCACCAGGACTGGCGTGCCGAATCCGGACTGGGAGGTTCGTCTTCCATGGGTCGTCTTTATGAGGAGTGGGAAAAGGTCGGTAAAATCAAGCAGATGAACCGCGTTTTCGATGTGGTGTCGACGCGGTCCGTCTTCAAGAGATCAGGTATAGGGATCCGGGTAGTTCAGCGATGAGAGCACACGGATCTCGATCAGTTCCATCTGCTCGGCCTCATCGGGGGTGAGGTGATCATAGCCCAACAGGTGCAAAATCCCATGCACGACCATGTGGGCATGGTGCGCACGGCGGCTTTTGCCCTGCTCGGCCGCCTCACGTTCGACCACCTCGGGGCATATCACCAGGTCTCCCAGATACGGCAACGTCGAGCCGGGCAGGACCGTCACAGCGGCCGGGTCCTCGCTCGCCGGAAACGACAACACGTTGGTCGGCCGGTCCTTGCCGCGGAACTGCGCGTTGAGCGACCGGCTTTCTTCGGGCTCGACGTAGCGAATCGTCACCTCGCCGCCTTCCGGCCCGTCCGGCAACGCGGCCAGCGTGGACGATACCCAGGCTCCGAGCGTCTGGCGTGAGGGGCAGCGCTGCTCGCAGGCACGCTGCCGATCGATCACCACCGGCGGCGTGGTCAATCCGCCCTGCCCCGGCGCTCGTAGGCGTCGATGATCCGCTTGACCAGCGGGTGTCGGACCACGTCACGGCTCTGGAAGAAGGTGAACTGCACCCCCTCGACGTCGCTGAGCATGTCGATGGCGTGCCGCAGGCCCGAGGTGACGCCCTTCGGCAGGTCGACCTGGGTAATGTCACCGGTAACCACCGCCGAGGTGCCGAAGCCGATCCGGGTCAGGAACATCTTCATCTGCTCGATGCTCGTGTTCTGCGCCTCGTCGAGAATGACGAACGACTCGTTGAGCGTCCGGCCTCGCATGAACGCGAGCGGTGCGACCTCGATCACGTTGCGCTCGATCAGGCGATTGACCTTGTCGAAGCCCATCATCTCGTAGAGCGCGTCGTACATCGGCCGCAGGTACGGGTCGATCTTCTGCGCCAGGTCACCCGGCAGGAAGCCGAGCTTTTCGCCCGCCTCGACCGCCGGGCGGACCAGCACGATCCGCTGCACCTGGCCGCGCTCGAACGCGTCGATGGCACTGGCGACGGCCAGATACGTCTTGCCGGTCCCCGCCGGACCGATGCCGAAGTTGAGGTCCGCCTCGCGGATCGCCTTGAGGTAGTTCACCTGGCGATTGCCGCGGCCGCGCACGATCCCGCGCAGGGTCTTGATCATCACCTCGTCGCCCGGCGGAGGCGGCGCCTCCTCCATGCCGGCCTCCTGCATGCCCAGATTGACCCGCTCGGGATCGATGATCTGGGTCTCGCTCAACTTGTACAGGTCGGCAAGCAGGGTCTCGGCCTGGGAGGCGATCGCCGCCGGACCGATCACGGCGAACAGGTTGCCGCGATGGTTGATCTCCACGCCCAGACGGCGTTCGATCATGCGCAGGTGCTCGTCGAACGTACCCGCCAGGTTGGCCAGACGCTCGTTGTCGGCCGGTTCGAGGGAGAATTCGAGACGTTCGGCGTTCGCTTCTGTCATTACGCAGCCACCAGATTGCGGGCCTTGGCGCGCTCTCGGTCCGTCGGATGAATGTCCACGAACTCGCCGCGCAGCGAGTTCGGGTTGACCTGCGTGATCTCCAGATCGACGAACAGGCCGATCAGACCCGGCCGGCCGCGGAAGATGACGCTGCGGTTGTTCTCGGTCTTGCCCATCAGCTCGTTGGGGTCCTTCTTCGACGGTCCCTGCACCAGCACGGTCTGGGTAGTGCCGAGCATGGCCTGAGAGATCTCCTGCTCGAACTCGTTGATGCGCGTCTGCAGGCGCTTCAAGCGTGCCTTCTTGACCTCTTCGGGCTGATCGTCCGGCAGGTTAGAGGCCGGCGTACCGGGACGCGCGCTGTAGATGAACGAGAAGGAGTGGTCGAAGCCGATGTCCTCGATCAGCTTCATGGTCTGCTCGAAGTCGTGGTCGGTCTCACCCGGGAAGCCGACGATGAAGTCGGAGGAGATCGAGATGCCCGGACGCGCCTCGCGCAGCTTGCGGATCTTCGACTTGTACTCCATCGCCATGTGACCGCGCTTCATCAGCGCCAGCACCCGGTCCGAGCCCGACTGCACGGGCAGGTGAAGGAAACTTGCCAGTTCCGGAATGTTGCGATAGGCCTCGATCAGGCGATCGGTGAATTCGACCGGATGCGAGGTGGTGAAGCGGATACGGTCGATGCCGTCGATCTGCGCGATGACCTCGATCAACAGCGCCAGGTCGGCTGGCTGTCCATCGTGCATGGGGCCCTGATAGGCGTTGACGTTCTGCCCCAGCAGGTTGACCTCGCGCACGCCCTGCTCGGCCAGGTCAGCGACCTCGGCGACCACGTCATCGAACGGCCGCGAGATCTCCTCGCCGCGGGTGTACGGCACCACGCAGAAGGTGCAGTATTTCGAGCAACCTTCCATGATCGAGACGAACGCGACCGGGCCGTCGGCACGCGGGTCCGGCAGGTTGTCGAACTTCTCGATCTCGGGAAAGGAGATATCGACCACCGGCTTACGCTCGGCCTCGACCACGGCGACCATCTCGGGTAGCCGGTGCAACGTCTGCGGGCCGAAGACGATGTCGACGAACGGGGCGCGCTCCCGCAGGGCCTCCCCTTCCTGGCTGGCCACGCAGCCACCCACACCAATGATCAGGTCCGGGCTCTTGTCCTTGAGCGGACGCCATTGGCCCAGTTGCGAGAACACCTTTTCCTGCGCCTTTTCGCGGATCGAGCAGGTGTTCAGCAGGATCACGTCGGCCTCGGCCGGATCGCTGACCGGATGGAAGCCGCGCGACACCCCGAGTACGTCGGCCATCTTCGCCGAATCGTACTCGTTCATCTGGCAGCCCCAGGTCTTGATGTAGAGCCGCTTGCCGGCTCCATCGGTGGGCACGGATGTGTTGGGTGTGGCTGTCGTCGTCACGTGAACGAATTCCTCGTCATTCCGGCTTTCGAAAAAGGGATCGAAAGATAGCAGAAAATGCCGGCAAACCGAAGCGGGGACAAGGGCTTAAGCAGGCCAATACGGGATCTTTTCGTCCCGGGCATCAGTCATAGGGGTGATGCTTGAAAAAACCGTACCGTTTTAGTACTTTTAAGCTCATTCCCCGGGTTTCCGTACAGCCTTCTCGAATCGGTGTCGGGCCCGGGTAACGGACCGCTGTATGCGGAGGCAGTTATGTTGAAGATCAGCCGACTGAGCGATTACGCCATCGTGCTCCTGACGGCGTTGGCAGGAGACCCGCGCGACGAGCCCAGCTCGCAGCGGGCCAACGCCCGCGCCTTGGCGGAACGCACCGGCATCAACATGCCCACGGTCGGCAAACTCCTCAAGCTGCTCAACGGCGAAGGGATCGTGCAATCGCGCCAGGGGCGAAGCGGGGGGTATTTCCTCGCCCGCCCCGCCGCCGAGATCACGCTGGCGGAGATCATCGAGGCCATCGACGGACCGATCGCGATGACCGACTGCTTTCGTCCCGATCATGACTGCGCGATGCAGGGTGATTGCGCGGTGCGTCCTCACTGGGAAGCGATCAACCGGGGCGTACATGCCCTGCTCGACGCGACCACGCTGGCTGACATGACGCAGCCAGTAAACAACAACACGCCGGCTACCCAGGTGCCGGTGTGGTACGAGCGGGCCCGTAGCGGCGAGGTTACGGACGCCGGCAAGCGCGCTCGCAACGCGACTTCCTGAATGGATTCGAGACACGAACATTTGCCCGTCGGCCTCGCCGTCGGGCCATCAGCCTTCGACCAGGTGACAACGACATGACCGAAACGCAGGAACTCGAACAGCTCGTCAAGCGCGAGTACAAGTACGGTTTCACCACCGACATCGAGCAGGAGATCATTCCGCCGGGTCTCGACGAGGACGTCGTGCGCATGATCTCGGCCAAGAAGAAGGAGCCGGAGTTCATGCTCGAGTGGCGCCTGTCGGCCTTCCGGCAGTGGCAGAAGATGGCCGAGCCGGAATGGGCGCACGTCCACTACCCGAAGATCGACTACCAGGCGCTGTCCTACTACGCCGCACCGAAGACCCAGGAAGAGCTCGACGCCGAGGCGCCCGAGTCGCTCGATGACGTCGACCCGAAGCTCCTGGAAACCTACGAGAAGCTCGGCATTCCGCTGCACGAGCGCGCCGCGCTGGCTGGCGTCAAGGGCGCGAACGTGGCGGTCGACGCCGTGTTCGACTCGGTTTCGGTGACCACCACTTTCAAGGAGAAGCTCGCCGAGGCCGGCGTGATCTTCTGCTCGTTCTCCGAGGCGGTCGAGAACCACCCGGAGCTGGTGCAGAAGTATCTGGGCACCGTCGTGCCGCAGGGCGACAACTTCTTCGCCGCACTGAACTCGGCGGTCTTCTCAGACGGTTCGTTCGTCTACGTGCCCAAGGGCGTGACCTGCCCGATGGAGCTGTCGACGTACTTCCGGATCAACGCCAAGAACACCGGTCAGTTCGAGCGCACGCTGATCATCGCCGAGGAAGGCGCCTCGGTCAGCTACCTCGAGGGCTGCACCGCCCCGCAGCGGGACGAGAACCAGCTGCACGCCGCCGTGGTCGAGCTCGTCGCGCTCGACGATGCCGAGATCAAGTACTCCACCGTGCAGAACTGGTACCCCGGCGACGAGGAAGGCAAAGGCGGCATCTACAACTTCGTCACCAAGCGTGGCGAATGCCGCGGCGACCGCTCCAAGATCACCTGGACCCAGGTCGAGGCCGGCTCGGCAATCACCTGGAAGTACCCCAGCTGCGTGCTGAAGGGCGACGACTCGGTCGGCGAGTTCTACTCGGTGGCCGTGGGCAACAACTTCCAGCAGATCGACTCGGGCACCAAGATGATCCATCTCGGCAGCCGCACCCGCTCGACGATCGTCTCCAAGGGCATTTCCGCCGGCCGGGCCGAGAACGCCTACCGTGGCCTGGTGCACATCGGCAAGACCGCGAAGGACGCGCGCAACTTCACCCAGTGCGACTCGCTGCTGATCGGTGATCGCTGTGGCGCGCACACCTTCCCCTACATCGAGGCGAAGAACAGCACCGCCCAGGTCGAACACGAGGCCACCACCTCGAAGGTCAGCGACGACCAGATGTTCTACCTGCGTTCGCGCGGGCTGTCCGAGGAAGACGCCATGAACATGGTCGTCAACGGCTTCTGCAAGGAAGTCTTCAACGAACTGCCGATGGAATTCGCCGTCGAGGCACAGGCCCTGCTGGCCGTGTCGCTCGAAGGCTCCGTGGGCTAACCGAACAGATACCAGAGGCTTTTCATCATGGCACTACTCGAAATCAAGAACTTGCACGCGGAAATTGACGGCAAGGAGATCCTCAAGGGCATCGACCTGTCCATCAACGCCGGCGAAGTCCACGCGATCATGGGCCCGAACGGCTCGGGCAAGAGCACGCTCTGCCACGTCCTCGGCGGCCGCGACGGCTACGAGGTCACGAAGGGCTCGATCACCTTCGACGGCCACGATCTCCTGGAGATGGAGACCGAGGAGCGCGCCATCGCCGGCCTGCTGCTCGGCTTCCAGCACCCGGTCGAGATCCCGGGCGTCAAGAACATCTACCTGCTCAAGGAAGCCCTGAACGCCAAGCGCGAGGCGCAAGGTCTCGACGAGATCGACACCTTCTCCTTCATGAAGCAGGTGCGCGAGCTGGTCGCGAGTATGGACATGGACGACGCCTTCCTCCATCGCGGCGTGAACGCCGGCTTCTCCGGGGGCGAGAAGAAGCGCAACGAAATCCTGCAGATGCTGCTGCTCGAGCCGAAGCTCGCCCTGCTCGACGAGACCGACTCGGGTCTGGACATCGACGCGCTGAAGGTCGTTTCCGACGGCATCAACCGCATGCGCGGCGAGGAGCGCGGCATCATCCTGGTGACGCACTACCAGCGCCTGCTCAACTACGTCGAGCCGGACTTCGTCCACGTCCTCTACAAGGGCAAGATCATCAAGTCCGGTGACAAGTCCCTCGCCCACCGCCTGGAAGCCGAGGGCTACCAGGAGATCCTCGAGGAGGCATCATGAAGCGGACCGGTCTTCCCGATTGGCTGAGCGACGCCCTGCCGGAGCAGGCAGCGGCCCCGTCCGAGATCGCGCAGGCCGCCCGCAACCAGGTCGAGACCATCGGCCTGCCGGGCATGCGTGACGAGGAATGGCGCTGGACCAACCTGCGCTCGATCCAACGCGGCCAATTCAACGCCGCGGCCGGCGTGGGTGCGGATATCGAGCCGAGCACCCGTCTGCCGCTGAACAACCCCGTTCGGCTGCGCTTCGTCGACGGCGTGTTCCAGGGTGTGCCGAGTGACCTGCCCGAAGGTGTCACCATCACCGCACTGGCTGATGCCGACGAGGCCACCCGCGCGGCGGCCTTCTCGCCGACGCCGGCCCCGAGCGTCGACAATCCGAACGATGCGCTGGTCACGCTCAACACCGCTATGGCCCGCGAGGGCGTGGTCGTGGATGTCGCGGCCAATGCCATCGTCGAGCGCCCGATCGTGATCGAGTGGCTCGATGGGGCGACCGAGTCGGTCATGACCCACCCGCGCGTACTGGTCCGCCTGGGTCAGAGCGCGGCCGCCACCCTGCTCGAGCACATCGAGACGGTCGGTGAGCAGCCGGCCTGGCGCAACAGCGTGATCGTCTCGACGATCGCGGCCAATGCCGCGCTGACGCATATCGCCCTGGGGCTGGACGGTGAGTCGCGCCTGACCACGGCCCGCACGTTCGCCGAGCTTGAGCGCGACGCGCGCTACCACAGCTACAACGTCCAGCTTGGTGGGCGCATGATCCGCCGCGAATACGACATCCATGTCGGCGGCTCGGGCGCGCATACCGACCTGATCGGCCTGATGATGCCGCACGGAAAGCAGCTGCTGGACACGCACACGCGGATCACGCACGCCGCCGCTGATACCACCAGCAACGAGCACTACCGCACCATCGCCGACGACGCTGGTCGGGGCGTGTTCAAGGGCCGCATCCTGATCGAAGAGGACGCGCAGCGCATCGAAGCGTACCAGTCGAGCAACAACCTGCTGTTGTCGGACAATGCTGAGATCGATGCCAAGCCGGAACTCGAGATCTATGCCGACGACGTGAGCTGCTCGCACGGCGCGACCATCGGTCGTCTCGACGAGGAGGCGCTGTTCTACCTGCGCACCCGGGGCGTTCCGCTGGCCGAGGCTCGCGGCCTGCTGATCGCCGGCTTCGCCCAGGAAGTCATCGACGAGTTGCCGCTGGCCGAGCTGCGCGAGTGGCTGACCGAACAAGTCGAGCGACGCCTCGGCGAGCGTAGCCTGCCCGCCGATTCGGACGCGTGATGACTACCGAGGGCCGCAACCACCCGTTCTCGGTCGAGTCGATCCGGGAGCAGTTCCCGGCGCTCGACCAGGAAGTCCACGGCAAGCCGTTGGTCTACCTGGACAACGCGGCCACCACGCAGAAACCGCAGGTGGTGATCGACACCATCCGCGAGTTCTACGAGCGGGACAACGCCAACATCCACCGCGGCGTGCACACGCTGTCGGCCCGGGCCAGTGAGCGCTTCGAGAACGCCCGCGCCCGCATCGCGCGGTCGCTGGGTGCCGAGAGCGAGCGCGAGATCGTGTTCGTCCGCGGCGTAACCGAGGCGATCAACCTGCTGGCCCATTCGCTGTCGACCGACTGGCAGGCCGGCGACGAGGTGATCCTGAGCGAGCTCGAGCATCACGCCAACATCGTCCCGTGGCTGATGCTGGGCGAACGCAAGGGGCTGACGATTCGCACCATCCCGGTCAACGACCGTGGCGAGCTCGAGATTGACGCCCTGCCCGGCCTGATCACCGACCGGACGCGACTGGTCGGGGTCAACCACGTCTCCAACGCGCTGGGCACCATCAACCCGGTTGCCCGCATTGCCGAGATCGCCCACGAGCGGGGCATCCCGGTTCTGGTCGACGGTGCGCAGGGACTGCCGCACGGACCGGTCGATGTTCAGGCACTCGACTGCGACTTCTATGCCTGCTCCAGCCACAAGGTCTTCGGACCGAGTGGCGTGGGTGCGCTGTACGCCCGTGGCGACTGGCTCGACCGGCTGCCGCCATTCATGGGTGGCGGCGACATGATCGAGGAAGTGCGCTTCGACGGCGTGCGCTTCGCACCGCCACCGTCCAAGTTCGAGGCGGGCACGCCCAACATCGAGGGCGCGATCGGTTTCGGCGCGGCTCTCGAGTGGGCGGACAGCCTCGACTGGCTCGCGATCGAACGCCACGAGGCCGCCCTGCTCGACCGCATGACCGAGGGGCTCAACGAGATTCCCGGGCTGCGGATCGTCGGCCAGGCCGCGCACAAGGTGCCGGTGGTCTCGTTCCTGATCGACGGCGCGCACCCGCACGACGTGGGCACGCTGCTGGATTCCATGGGCATCGCGGTGCGCACCGGGCATCACTGCGCGATGCCGCTGATGCGCTGCTTCGAGGCACCCGCGGGCACCGCCCGCGCCTCGGCGGCGTTCTACAACACACTCGACGAGATCGACCAGTTCGTCGCCGCGGTCACCCGCGTGCGCAACATGCTCGTCTGACCAAGCCGGGAGAACGAACCGTGGAACCGATGGAACGCATTCGACTGAGCCGCGACGTGGTCTGCACCATGGTGCCCTCAGGGCAGAAGGTGCTCGCCTCCAAGGACACCCCCGTCGAGCTGATGCAGGCCCTGGGCGGCAGCTTCACCATCAAGGCACGCGGCCATCTGCTGCGCGTCGAGGGGAAGGATGCCGACGCGCTGGGCAAGGAGCCGCCCCCGCAGCCCGAACTGCCGGAAAACGCCTCCGACGAGGAGGTCGAGAAGATGGTCTGGGATCAGCTGCGCGGCGTGTTCGACCCCGAGATCCCGATCAACATCGTCGATCTCGGCCTGGTCTACAAGGTCAAGGTCGAGTCGTTGCCGGTTGCCGGACGGCGTGTCGAGGTCGACATGACACTCACCGCACCCGGCTGCGGCATGGGCGGGGTGATCGCCTCCGATGCCCACCAACGCATCATGGAGATCCCGACCATCGAGGAAGCCGCCGTGGAGCTGGTCTTCGATCCGCCGTGGAGCAAGGAGATGATGTCCGAGGAGGCTCAGCTCGCCACGGGCATGTTCTGATGAACCTACTGCGCCACCCGATTGCCGCGTCGCGTGCTCACTCGCTCCTCGCCTATCGGGTTGATATGTCTCGTCGCTCGCTGTGCGGCTCCTTGCACTCGGGCGGCTCGCTACGGTTCTTGAGGTCTTCATACCCCAATCATTATTCGAACTGACGACGAGATTACGCATGACCGACACCGCCAATCAGCCGATCGACGATAACTGGATCCGCGTCTGCGAACAGCGCGAACTGGCCCCCGGCGAACGCCGTGTGGTCGAAGGGCCGGACGTGGACATTCTGGTGGTCAATGCCGATGGCGTGATTCTCGCGGTGGTCGACGAATGCAGTCACCAGGAACTGCCGATTTCGGAAGGACCGCTGGACGGCGACATCATCACCTGCCCCTGGCATAACGCCGAGTTCTGCCTGCGTGACGGTGAACCGCTGTCGGCCCCGGCCTACGAACCGATCGACTGCTACGATGTCCGTGTCGAAAACGACACCATTTACGTTGCCAGCACGCCCCGCGAGGCGAGCTGAAACCAGCTGGAGGAAGGCTCATGACCGCCGAGGTACACAGCGCCCAACCGGCAAACGAGACCACCGCGCCCGTTGATCCGGCCCGTATCGAGGCCGCTCGCGCACGCGCCACCGCCCTGCCGGCCGAGCAGCGCCTGTCGGCCACCGAGGCCGCCCGCCGGCATCTGACCAAGGCATTCGAGGGCGACGAGGGCGCGCTCGGTCTGCGGCTGGGCATCAAAAAGTCCGGCTGCTCCGGGTTCGCCTACGTGATGGACGTTGCCCGCTCGGTCGAAGACGACGACCTGTGGTTCGACTGCGGCGACGGCATCGCGGTGATCACCGACGAGGAGAGCTTTAACGCACTGCGCGGCTCGACACTCGACTACGTGGTCGAAGGCCTCACCCGCATGCTTCACGTCGACAATCCCAACGTCGAGGACAGCTGCGGCTGCGGCGAGAGTTTCACCGTGCGCGAAGAGGCCTAAGCCCACCGCGCCCCTGCCATGCATTCCGGAGGAGATCCATGACCGACAAAGCGCCCAGCATCGACGCCGAGATCAATGCCCTGAAGGACGAGTTCGCCTTCCTCGGCGACTGGACCGAGCGCTATCAGTACATCATGGACATGGGCAAGCAAATGCCCACCTTTCCACCGGAGAAGCAGGACGAGGCCCACAAGTTCCACGGCTGCCAATCCCAGGTGTGGTTCGACTATGAGTGGGACGGTGATCAGCTCAAGCTGATCGGCACCAGCGACGCCATGATCGTCAACGGGCTCATCGCCCTGCTCTTCCGCGTTTATTCCGATCGTAGTGCCGAGGAGATCCTGGCGACCGACAGCGGGTTTATCGACGATCTGGGGCTGTCGGCCCACCTGTCGGCGAACCGAGCGACAGGGCTCTCCAACATGATCGAGAAGATCCGCGGACTGGCTGCCGAACGGGCAGCCTGATCCCCCTCTTTTTTCCCTAGTCGTCCCGACAGGCTTCCACGAACGCCTCCATCATGCACTGGTGGGCTGGGCTGGCCTGTAAGTCGCGCTGGCGATAAAGCATGACAGCCGCCTCGGGACAGAGTCCTTCGTTGACCGGCAGCACACGCAGGTCCGGCTCGTCGCGCACCTGATGCTCGGGCAGCCAGCCGAATCCCAAGCCGGAACGCATCAGCTCCACGGCCGTGTGCATGTGATCCACGGTGACTCGCTGGGCCGCGCCCAGCCAGCCGGCATTGGCGCCCCGTTCCGGGTGCGAGTCGCGCAGGACGATCTGGCGATATTGGCGTAGCTGACCGTCGGCCAGCAGCTGTCCGGATGATTTGGATTCGGCCTGTTCGACCAAGGGATGCCTCGGGCCGGCGCAAGGAACGAACCGCACCCGGCCAAGCTGCACCCCAGTGTGATCACCCACCGGCTCAAGCCCGAGATAGATCCCCACCTCCCCCTCGCGGAACATTGCCGGGCCGCCGCCCAGCACCGTCTCGAACAACTCGAGGCGAGTATGCGGATAATCCTGTGAAAACCGTTCCATCGCCTTGATGAGCTGTTCGTGAGGGAACACCTGATCCACCGCCAGGCGAAGGACCGAGGCACCGGTGGCGCGAAACTGATCGATGACCCCCTGCACGCCCTCGAGCTCCCTGATCAGCGGGCGCATGTGTTCGAGCAGGATGGAGCCGGCCTCGGTCAGTCGGATACGCCGCGCGCGGGTCTCGACCAGCGTGACCCCGATGCGGCGCTCGAGCTGCTTGATGGCGTGGCTGATGGTCGACGGGGTACGGTGCAGGCGTTCAGACGCCGGTTTGAGCCCGCCCAGCTCGATCACCGTTTCCAGCCAGTGCCAGGTGCGGAAGTCATCCATCGTTCGAGATCCGTGTGGGGCAGAAAGTGGACTATACCCACCCACACCGCGACATGGCCATCATCGGCCCCGCCCAAATAAAAAATCCCCGGGGCCGATTGAATCGACACCGGGGAACACCGCAGGAAAACCGGTGGAATCAGAGTGCGTAGGGAATGCGCACTCCAAGGGTGAAATCCGGGGCATCCGGTGTCAGGCCGACGCCCAGGCTGGTGACCAGCGTCGTTTTCGGCCCGAGCGCGTACGTCAGTCCCAGGTTGAGGGTGGCCGAATTGGCATCGCTGCCAATGAGATCGACCCAATCCTCCCCGTCGTAACGAGTCCGGGCCTGGCCGTTTATCTGCTGCGAGTAGGACATGGACAGGCTTGCCTTGTCGTTGAGCGCGAAGGCCAGCCCCAACCCCACCGTCCAGGAGTCGCCCAGCTCGACATCGCCCGGATTGACGGTATCCGGATCGTTGTTCAGGTCGTCGAAACTGCGCGACAGGTAGTGCGTGTAGCCCAAATTGGCGAACAGCAGGGCCGGATCGAGTGTCTTGACCGCCGAGACGGACGCGCCGACGCCCCACAGGCCATTACCGGTGGCCTGCTCCTCGGGAATGGCGAACCGCACGAAGGCGTTGCCCTCGGCATCCTCGCCGGTCTCGATCACGCGCCAGTCGATCCCGTACGGCTCTTGCCCGGTCGGAGCGATCACGCTGCCGGTCAGCACCACATCGGGCCGGTTCACCGTTTCGGGCAACAGCCGATAACTGAGGTTGAAGGTGGTGTCGCCAAGCGCGATGTCACTGCTCTGATCCACTTCGGCGAACGCGGCCGCCGATCCGCCGGCACCGCCTTTCTGGTAGGTCGTGTAACGCTGGATGAATGGTGCGGAGACGCCGACGTTCCAGCGCGGGGTCAGGCCGTAGCGTGCCGCCAGGGTGTACTTGAAGGTGTCACTGGCGACATTGTCGACCGCGATATTGCCGAGGAAGATCGCATCCAGCGCAAGGAAGCCGTTGAGCGTGAGTTGCGTCCGGTCGTACCGGCTGTACTCGAATCCGGCCTCGACGACCAGCGGTCGATCGAAGGCGACGTGCTCCTGCTGCAGGAAGTCGTCGACGCTGCGCCGGGTCGCCTGCCGCTTGTCCTCTTCGGTGGGCGCCGTGGCCGTATCCCCTTCGGCGGCTGCCGCGGCACCGATCGGCATGTCGGGTTGCAAATCGCCTTCCGGCTCCACACCCGCTTCCGAGAGCCGGGTCTGGACGGCCATCAACCGCGCATCCAGCTCACGAAGTCGTCGTACCTCGTTGACGTAACGCTGTTTCAGGGATTCCAGCTCTTCACGCATCTGCTGAACGTTGTCGGCCTCGTTTGCCGCAAGTGCGGCCGGTGACAACCCCATCGTCAGCCCCAGTGCGAGTATCGAGAGACCGACAGGAACTGCTGCCCCTCGCCCGCTCACTTCCCTCACGCGATCATCCATGGTCACACTCCTTGGGTTTCACCCCGTGATTGCCGTTCGAGACCACCGCTCCATCCGGTGATGCCCGATCAGATTCCCCCGCGCAGGGAGGCCAGGCACTGGCCCACCTGTCGCTGCAGACGCTCGCGATCGCTCATGGCGGTGGGATCGATGCCCACCATCAGCCGCAACTGGTTGGTGATCGCCTGATGGCTGCCAGCCAGCTGGATGAGCTGGGTCGCCGCGCCCGCCTGGAACCCCTGGAAGACCTGCGAGTTGCCCAGCCGCATGCTGACGCCCGCCTGGTGACCCTCGCCGGTCAGCCCCGAGGCGACTACCGCGCCGTTCTGACTGACCTGAACGCGATAACTGCCCTCGCCACCCGCATGGCCTCCTACATCGGGCTCGATGCGGACATCGAACGAGTTGGTTGCCCGGTTATCGGTTCCGGCCACCTGGATCTGTTGGCGCACGCCGTGCGATTCGGTCGGCATCGAGCCGATCACCTCGTGCTCGCCGTTCTGAGTAACCGAGGGCGTGCCCTCGATCGCCACGGTGGGCTCGAAGGTCACGGTCGGCAGCGACCGGCTGCGGTCGATCCCCACGGTCAGGCCGGCGGATAGCGTTCCGCCGGTTGCCTGCCAATGGGAGACCATCTCGACACCGAAATACATCACGCGGTTGTCGCCGACCACATAGCGTCCCCGCATCTGGGAGAGCTCCGGATCGGTCAGGGCGACGATCGCCGGATTGGCCGCGCCAACGGCACTGCTGAACAGGAGCAGCCCGCAGGCCAGTCCCACCGCGACCCCGCCGACCACCAGCACGCGGATTGGGAATCCGGGATCCTTGGGCTCGCTTTCAAAGACATTGAATTGACGTTTCATGGCGTTGTCCTCGATACCCGTCGATCAGAAGAGATCGGCGTGCTTGAATCCGAAGTCCAACAACTCGGCCGTGGGCACCTCACCCGACCGCCGATGAAGTTCTCTGCTGCTGGGAATATCCGTGTCGTCGAGCAATACCGTCCGCCTGTCGAAGCCGGGACCGATCACGGCGAACACGGTCCGCGACGGCCAGCTCTCGATGAATTCCTCGACCGGGTAGCGGCGATTCCCCAGTGCGGGGTCGGCCACGTGCACGTAGCCGTCGCCAACGGTCTTGAGCACCACGAAGTGCTGATAACCGTTGATGTCCATCAACACGATGGTCGGCACGTTGATGCGGCCAAGCCGTGTCAAATCGATTTCGTAGCCACGCCCGCGATACCCCAGGCGAGCCAGGTAATGCTTCATCTCGAGCAGGGAAAAGCCGCGGGTGCGCACAAGATCCGGATCCGATACACCCCACATGCCGGCAAGCACGGTTGCCTCGTCGAGGCGCAGGCCGTAGGCATAGCGCAACAGGGTCGCCAGAGCCGCCGCTCCGCAGGAGAAATCGAACTGCTGGCGAACGACGTTGCGGTAGCGATGTTCGAGCATGCTCTCCACCGGCTTGTCGATGATCTGCCCATGAGGCAGCACCCCGGCAAAACGCACGTTGGCCGCTGCCCCGTTGACGCTCCAGACCAGCCCCAGCCCGGCAACGAGACCGGCCACCAGGGTGGTCCGCCGTTTGCCTTTCGTCCCGATGTGCTTGATGCCAGCCGGTTTCACGGGCTCTTCCTCCTGTCGACGTTGATCGTCTTTCCGGGTGACGCGGGGTTGCCGTCCACGCCACCTGGAAAGACGAGGCGGCGAACCGCCTCGTCGACCGATCCTTAGATCGGGTTATTCTTCGCCGCCGTTGCTGCCACCGGCGCAGGTGACGCAGGACACAGCCATCGACAGGCTGTTGCTCTGCAGATTGCCGGTGCCGGCCGCGACGTTGACGCCGATGTTGCCGGCCGCGCCGGAGAACGCGCTGCCCAGCAGGGAGGCATCGTTCTTCGCGTTGACCACGACGTAGCGGGTAGTGGCTACCTGACCGCTCATGACCGTCTCAAGACCGATGCTTCCGCGCTCACGGAAGCCAAGGTCACCGCTTTCGCTGCCCTCGGAGGTCATGTCGTTGGTTCCAAAGGCGAGTGCCCCACCATCGTCGTTCAGGTCTGAGCCGCCCTGGGTTGCGGTATCCAGGTCGAAGTGACCGTCAGCAGAACCGCCCGGATGCGGAGCGTCGGTCCAGATGTCCGGATAGACATCGCCGATCTGGTCCAGCGAACCGGTGATCGTGGACTCGGTGTCGCCCGAGTAGCTTCCGGCGCCAGCGCCTACGTAACCGCCCTGGCTGCTACCCGTGAGTGTCACGCGGGTCAGCTCGGTGTAACGCTCGGTGCGGCCCTCGTTGCGGATGTTGTTGCCGACCGACTCCTGGCTGCTATCCAGGGTGGCGTTGGCCACGCGTGCCGTGGAGACCGAAGCCGCCATGGTGTTCTTCTGCGCGTTGCCGGTACCGGCCGCCACGTTCACACCGATGTTGCCGGAGGCATTGGCAAACGCGCTCTGACCGATGCTGGCGTTGTTCATCACGCCGCTGTTGAACGTCGTGTTGAGCAGGTTGGCCTGATGAACACCGACGGCGGCTGCGGATTCGCCGAACACGAACCCGGCATCAACGGCTGCAAGTGCGGCGGCGTTGTCCTGGATGTTCGTGTCGCCGGCCGCGACGTTCATGCCGATGTTGCCGGAGGCACCACTGCCGACCTCGTCACCAAGGCTGGCGTTGTTGGTGAGCTTCTTGTTGTTCACCTGGTTGGCGTGAATGAACTGCCGATCCATCGCGGCAGCGCCCGCCTGGGCGTTGATGGCAATGTCACGCAGGAAGTTGTCCACGGACGTGCTCATCGACTTGTTGATCGTGAGATTCTTCTCGACATCCACGTTCTTATCGATGTCGATGTCCTTGTCCACTTCCAGGCTCTTCGAGACATCGATGTCTTTGTCCACATCGATCCCCAGATTCCACTGGAGGTCTACCGTCTTCTCGTAAGACTCAGCCATCGCGGGGCTGGCGACCACTGCTGCGACCGCCGAAGCGATCAGGGTCATCTTGAGTTGCGTTTTCATGGCGACTACCTTCTTGTTGGGGTTACTTCGATCATGAATTCAGGGTCGGGGGCCGGAAATCGAGAAGTGATTGCCCGTCACGTTTCGAGCTCCCGACACCTGATTGATTTGGAGTACCCCTCCGAATCCCGTGAAGGCGGTGTCTGCGACGACCGCGCGATACCGGTTCAGAGAAGACTCCGACTCCGACGACTGCCCGTCCTCCCGGGCGGCCGTATCCGACTCCCGCGCCGGCATGACCGGCTCGAGAGTACGAATGGGGTTGGTGGCACCGAGTGCCACCGTGTTGATCTGGGCGTTGTTGTTCCCGGCGACCTGGTTGACACCCAACACGCCCTGCCCGCCGGCGAATGCCCGCCCGTCGATCCGGGTTCGATCCCGAGTGGCGGTCGCACCGGTAGGCGTCGGGTTGTCTACCCGCTGGATTGCCTGGACGTGACCGTTGATCACGCGCAGGTTGGCCTGGACGTTGCTCGATCCAGCGGCCGTGTTCACCGCGACATTGCCGGTCGCGCCGTGCCCGACTCGGCTGCCGATGCGATTGTCGTTGAGCACCGCGAGCATCCAGTCGTAATCGCTAGGGGCTGCCTCCGAGCCCGCCTCGGCCCGAGCATCGCCAGAGAGAATCATCTGCGCGGTGATCAGCAAGGCGGCAAAACCGATTGCCGCGAGCAGCGATCGCAGGCCGCGTTCCAGGTCGAATCGACGTGACATCCTTCTAGCCATTACCGCGACCCTCCCTGTCCCATCAGCCCCGCACCTGCCAGCGCGCCGGTGACCTGTGAAGCGATCGAGCCGGTAGCGGCACCCATTGCTCCGCCTGTGGCAGCCCGGGGCGCCGGCGTGCGGTCACCGCCGCGTGCGCCCACACCCAGCGGCGACATGAACGACGACATTGAACCGGCGACGACACCACCGGGGGCCCCCTGGCCACCGGCCGCGACCTGCCCGTAGCTGTCATTGGCGATTTCGAGGTGTGAAAGGCCCGACTCCAGTTCGGATTCCGGGCTGGGATTCACCATCAGCGCTCGGCCGGGTGGCATGGTGCGGGTGGCGTGACGTGCCGGGACGGCGCGCAAGAGCACCATTTCTCCCGGCTGGGCTTCGACCGCCGCGCGGGAACCCGCGGCGTGCCCGGCGACGGGCCAGGCCGTGCCCAGCAGCAGGCCGGCAGCAAGCATGACGGCGAATCGCCGGGCGTCGCTGGCTCGGCGTTCGTCAAGCCCTGTCGGATGGAGATTGGCCGTAACGTCATTCATGACTGCCTTCCTCTTGCCGTGATCCGTCATGCGTTCACGGTGTCGACAGTGGCAAAACCGGGGCCAACTTGGACAAACGCGTAAAAACAACGAGTTACAAAATGCCGGTACGCGGCCAACGACCAACGTGTCTCATGTGTGAGACACGCCCTTGGCGGGGTGAAGGGGGATAGCCCGTTACAGCGGGCTTGAGGAGAAGTGAACCTGTCGCAGATTTGAAACGGTCGCTACCCTCGGCCGCTGTCTTGTCCGGCGACCGTGTGGGTAACAAACGCGGGATAGGCGCGCGGCTGGCGCCCTGTCGTGTCGATGCGAGGAGGACAGGCAACAGGCGTGTCAGGATCGATAGCGCGCGCGTACTTCGCACGGCGTGATCACGCCGTCACTCGATCGCCAGGCCGTGTTTGCGGATCAGGCGATGCAGTGTGCAGCGGGAGACATCGAGCAGCCGCGCGGCTTCGCTGACGTTATGACCGGCCTGTGCGATCGCCGTGACAATCGCGTCGCGATCCGCCCGCTCTCGGGCTTCGGCCAAGGTAACGATCGCGTTGTCCTCCCCGGTCCGGAGAGCCTCCAGATCCGGCAGAGACACGGTAGGCCCATCGGCCAGCACGATCCCACGGCGCAACCGGTTCATCAGCTCACGGATATTGCCCGGCCAGTCATAGGACAACATGGCCGCTTCCGTGGCCGGAGCGAGACGCTTTCGCTTGACCCCAAGCTCGTCACAGAACCGGTCGAGAAAGTACTGGGCCAGTTCCAGCACATCGGGACCGCGATGGGCCAGGGAAGGCATTGCCAGCGGCAATACATCGAGACGGAAGTACAGGTCTTCACGGAAATCGCCGTTCAGCACGGCGTCGGCAAGGTCGACATGGGTGGCGGCGATAATGCGTGCGTCCACCGGGATGGTGGCTTCGCCACCCACTCGCTGGATTTCGCCCTGTTGCAGGAATCTCAGCAAGCTGGTCTGGGTATCCAGTGGCAGGTCGCCGATCTCGTCGAGGAACAGCGTGCCACCGTTGGCGGCCTCCACCCAGCCGATGCGTCGCCGGGACGCGCCGGTGAATGCGCCCTTCTCGTGGCCGAACAGCTCGGATTGCACGAGATTGGGCGTCAGCGCGCCGCAATTGACCGCGATAAAGCGCTGGCTCGCTCGCACGGAGGAACGGTGGATCGAGCGGGCGGCGAGTTCCTTGCCGGTCCCGGTCGGTCCGTTGATCAGTACCGGTAGCGACGTGACCGCGTAGCGTCGAATCGTGCGACGTACCGCCGCCATTGCCGGACTCTGCCCTACCAGCTCGTCGGTCTCGTCAACGGCCAGTCGGCATCCCTCGTCGGCATACTGCATGCTGGCGACGCCGGCCATCGTCCAGGCGTGGCCG
The DNA here is from genome assembly GCF_023555385.1 of Guyparkeria hydrothermalis. Classification (NCBI taxonomy): domain Bacteria; kingdom Pseudomonadati; phylum Pseudomonadota; class Gammaproteobacteria; order Chromatiales; family Thioalkalibacteraceae; genus Guyparkeria; species Guyparkeria hydrothermalis. The sequence goes on along the minus strand of NZ_JAJSED010000001.1, from coordinate 568,682 downwards.
ATGGAAAACGTCAGTCGCATCGGTTCGACGGGCGCAAAGCAGATATCGAAGAAATAGGCGTGCAGGAAGGCGGCGTTTTCGACGTTCTCGGCCTGTGCCCGCTCGACCAGGGCGACCAGTTGCAGGCAGGGATGCTCACGAGCGAAGGCCGGAAGCCAGCTCATCGCCGTCTGCATGGCGCCGCGCAGATCGATCAACGCGACACGCACGTCCCCACGCCGCAACAACTGTTGCAGTTGTTCCGGTGAGTCCACGGCAACGACGTCCCAGAGAAAGGACCCGGCGATCTGCCTGATCTCTTCGCTGGCATCGGGGCCGCGCAGACTGAGCATAGGGAGCAGCCGGGTTGTCCGGCCTTCGTTGCTCATGGCAACCATCCCTCCTGCGCTGCGAACGCCAATCCTTGACGGTTGATCGGTACGTCGTGAGACACGCACGTCGCCGACCCAGGGGAGAGAGTATAGGTCCATACCGATACATGAACAATTTTTCACCAATCCGGGATTCGGGGCGACGATGACGGGCGTCGCGGTTTCGTGCCGAGCGCCGATCCCATACACTTCCACACACCGCCTGCCACTCTGTCGCCAACCGGGAAGACACGACGTCTTGAATCGCTCCACGGACGCCCACGCATCGATCACCCCCGGCTTCATCGTCCTGCAGGGAAATCGCCTCGAGGGATTGCGGGATCTGCTGGTCCAGTGGCTGGACCGCGCGCCCCTCGCCCCGCTGGAGGACGAACACGTCCTGGTTCAGAGCAACGGCATGGCCCAGTGGCTGCGCCTCGCTCTGGGGCGTTCGCGTCGGGACGGCGGCCTGGGCGTTGCGACCGCGATGGATCTGCTGCTCCCAGCGCGCCTGCAGTGGCAGTGCTACCGCGCGGTTCTGGGGCACGACGCCGTCCCGCCCGAGGCGCCCCTCGACAAGTCGAGACTGACTTGGCGGCTATTCCGTCTGTTGCGCGACCCGTCGATCATCGACGACCCGGTCTTCGAGCCGCTGACCCACTACATCGATAGCGATGAGCACCGTGCCTACCAGCTCGCTGCGCGCCTGGCCGACCAGTTCGACCAATACCAGGTCTATCGCGCCGACTGGCTGGAACACTGGGCCGACAATCAGGCCATCCTGCCCGGTCCGCTCGGCCACTCGTCGGAGGTCCCCGCGCATTCGGGCTGGCAGCCGGCCCTGTGGCGCGCCATCCTTGCCGACCTGGCCGAGCAGCCACCGGTTTCGCTCGACGACGACCCGGTCCCCACCGGCTACGCCGGGCGTGCGCTGGTCCACCAGGCGTTCCTCGATCGCACCAGGCAACTGGCCGAACGCCCGGTCGACCTCCCCCGCCGCATCGTGGTCTTTGGTGTCTCCGCCCTGCCCCCGCAAGTGCTCGAGGTGCTCGGCGCCATCTCCCGCTGGACACAGGTGATCTTCTGCCTGCAGAACCCCTGCCGTCACTACTGGGGCGATATCGTCGAGGATCGGCATCTGTTCCGAAACGCCTACCGTCGCATCGCCGAGCGCAAGATCGACGCTTCGCTGGACGACCACGCCCTGCACCAGCATGCCCATCCGCTGCTCGCATCCTGGGGTAAGCAGGGCCGTGACCTGGTTCGCCTTGTCGACGCCTTCGACCAGGCGCCGGATCGTGTCGCCGGCACCGAAGCGCTCAATATCGACCTGTTCGACGAACCCAAGGCCGACCGGGTGCTCGGTCAGATCCAGTCGGACCTGCTCGACCTGCGGCCGATGAACGAGATCGATGCCGAGAAACGGCTCATCGAGAGCGACGATGCGTCGATTCGCTTCACCGTGGCCCACAGCCCGTTGCGCGAAGTCGAGATCTTGCAGGATCAGCTGCTCGCCGCATTCGATGCCGACCCGACACTGCGGCCGCGCGACGTGATCGTGATGGTCCCCGACATGACCGATTACGCCCCGGCGATCAGTGCGGTGTTCGGCCGCGTCGCGCGTACCGACCCGCGGTTCCTGCCGTTCGCCATCTCGGACCGTCCCGAGCGCGAGACCCACCCCATGCGCCGCGCACTGGATGCCCTGCTGCGCCTGCCGGACGCACGTCTTACCGCAAGCGAGGTCATGGACCTGCTCGAGGTGGACGCCCTGCGCGCCCGTTTCGATATCGCGGCGGACCACGTCGCACTGCTACGACACTGGATCGAGACGGCCGGGATCCGCTGGGGGCTGGACGGTGAGCACCGTCCCGACTTCGGTCTGCCCGCGGGCATCGAGCAGAACACCTGGCGCTTCGGCCTCGACCGCCTGCTGTACGCCTACCTGGCCGGCAGCGACGAAGACTGGGAACACATCGTGCCGGTCGGCGGCATGGATGGGATGAGCGCCGAGGTGATCGGTCCGCTCCACATGCTGGTGAGTGCGCTGAAACGGTGGCGTGATCGCCTCAAGGAATCGCACACGCCGACGGATTGGGTGGCGCAGTTCGAGGCGATGCTGGCCGCATTCTTCGACCCCGAGGCCATTCCGGCTGGCGATGACGAGGCCAACCCGTTGGCCGAGCGGGAAACGGCGGTAAGCCTGCGCGATCGCATCCTCGATGCCAGCGTGGCGTGGCTCGACGACTGCCGATCGGCGGCATTCGACCGTGAAATCGGCATCGAGACCGCCCGCAGCGCCTGGCTCGATCGACTCGACGAGCATCGTCTCAACCAGCGTTTTCTCGTCGGCGCGGTGAATTTCGCGACGCTAATGCCAATGCGGGCCATCCCCTTCCGCCAGGTATACCTCCTCGGAATGGACGACACCGCCTATCCGCGTCGTCAGCCACCGGCCGACTTCGACCTGATGGCCGGTCGCTACCGCCCCGGCGACCGCTCGCGCCGCGAGGATGATCGCTACCTGTTTCTGGAGGCCCTGCTCTCGGCGCGTGACCGGCTGTGGATCAGCTGGGTCGGTCGACATATCCGCGACAATCACGAGCGCCCCGCCTCTGTGCTGGTCAATCAGCTGCGCGACCACATCGATCGCGGCTGGTCGTGCCACGACGGCACGAATACGCCTTCCGAGGTCCTGACGACCGAACACCCGCTGCAACCGTTCAGCCGCGAATATTTCGGCCGCGAGCACCCCGAACTGTTCAGCTACGCCGAGGAATGGCATCGCGTGCATCACGCCGATACGTCCGCCCGCGACCCGGCTGCAACCGAGTCCCGCCTGGTGACGGAGGAAGAGTCGTCCGTGCCATCGCTGGTCGATCTGGCCACCCTTCTCAAAAAGCCCTGGCGTGTGTATCTGCATCACCGCCTGAACGTCCCCGCGCGTCGTGACATCGCGATCCCCGAGGACGACGAACCCTTCGCCCTCGACGCACTGGGTGAATCGCAGCTCAGCGCCCAACTGCTCGACCGCATCGTCAACCGGATGCAATGCGAGCCGATCGAAACCCTCACTCCCGAGACCCTCGAACAGCGACTGCCGGAATGGATCGACGCGGCCTTCGATCGGATCAGCGGAAGTGGGCAACTGCCCCTGTCACCGTTCGACGAAGGCCTGCGTCGGGCTCACGGTGAGGCCGTCGGCCGCCAACTGCGCACCTGGGCCGCCTTTCGGGCCCGCTATACCGAGAGCCTGCCGGCATTCCACTCGGGCGAACGGCTGGTACCCGATGGTGAACCGCCGCTCAACGGGGAAATCAATGACATCCTCTGCGATGAAGACGACGCGGTTCGGCTTCGCCTGGTATCCGGCTCGTTGCACAAGGGCAAGCAGCTCAAATGGCATCGACTGGTTGGCGAATGGCCAGCGCATCTGGCCGCCCAGCTCGGGGGCAGGCCCGTCACGACCTATCTGATCAGTGAATCCGACGCACACAAGGAAAACCTTCTCGAGCGTCCCGTTGTCATGGAACCGATCGACCCGGCTCGGGCGCGGACAATCCTGATGCAACTGATCGAGCTCTGGCACCGTGCCGGACGGATGCCGCTACCCGCCGAACCGCGCACCCAGATCGCGTGGCTCACGGCAGGCAATGAAACCGCCGGCCGGGCGGATGCGCGCAAACAATTCCAGAATGCCGCCCAGTTCGATGCCGAGCTCGTCCGGCTGTGGCCCGACGTCGACAGCCTCGTGACTCATCCCGACTTCGCACACGTCGCCCGCGCCATGTATCTCCCCCTGGCACAGGCGACCCGCGGCGCCCACCAGAAGGCGATCCTGCCGGAGGGTGACGAATGAACCAGCTCGACCCGATTACCTTCCCCCTGCAGGGCAGCCGCCTGATCGAGGCGAGCGCGGGCACCGGCAAGACCTTCACCATCTCGCTGCTTTACCTGCGGCTGGTACTGGGACATCGCGGCCCGGACCAGCGCAACTCCCGCCCGCTGACTCCACCCGAGATTCTAGTGAGCACCTTCACCGAAGCGGCGGTGGCCGAGCTGCGTGACCGCATCCGGGCACGTCTGCAGCAGGCGGCGTGGCTGTTCGGCGGCACGTTGACGCCCGACGAGGTCGATCCGCCGCTGCGTGCGCTGTTCGACGAGTTCGACGAGGCCGAGCGCGTGCGCGGCGGCTTTTTGCTGCAACGAGCGGCCGAATGGATGGACGAGGCGGCGATCTTCACCATCCACGGTTTCTGCCAACGCATGCTGCGCGAGCATGCCTTCCACAGCCGCGCGCTGTTCGAGCAGGAGCTGGTCACCGACCTTGACCCCATCGTGAGTGAGGCCATCCGTGACTTCTGGCGCACCCACGGCTACCCGCTGGCACAGCGTGACAAGCGCCTCGCCGGCCAGTTCGCGCGTATCGTGGAAACGCCGGTCAGACTCAAGGAGCGCATTCGCGACCTGATCCGCCGCGACGGGAGTCCGGTGGCGTTGGGCGATGCCCTCGCGAGAGCCTCCGGCGACTTGCCCTCGCCGGCCGATCTGCTCGATCGACTGGCCGAAACGCAGCACAAGGCGGACACCGCCGAAGAGGCGGCGCGCGACACCTGGCTGGCCGACGCCGAAGCGCTGCATGCCCTGTGGCAGGAGAAGCGGGAAGGATTGCACGCCGGCACCCATCGCGAGGCAAAGACGGCCGAAGGCTTTGACGACTGGCTGGCCGGCATCGACGCCTGGGCGCGTGGTGAGGCAGGGCTCGAGGCAAAGTCGCGCGACAAGCTCGCCGAGCCACGCATGAAGGCCAAATGGGAGCCACCAACCCACCCCGCACTGGAGGCCATCGGCGACTGGCGCGAAGCCGAACAATTCGTCCAGGCCGAAATCGCGGAAATCCAGCCGGTGATCCGCGCCTTTGCCGCCCTGTGGATCCGTGAGCGCATCGCCGCACTGCTCGCCAGCAAACGATCCATGGGCTTCGAGGACATGCTGATTCAGATGCGCGACTCGGTCGATGCCGACCGAAACCCGAATGCGGGCGGCATGATCGAGGCGATTCGCGACCAGTACCCGGTGGCGCTGATTGACGAGTTCCAGGACACCGACCCGCTGCAGTACGCCATCTTCTCGGCGATCTATCCGCTCGGCGAGGCGTCCCCTGTCTCCGACGAACACGCCATCGTCCTGATCGGCGATCCCAAGCAGGCCATCTACAGCTTCCGCGGCGCCGATATTCACAGCTACCTGACGGCACGACAGGCGACCGCGGGCCGGCACGCCAACCTGCCGCGCAACTTCCGCTCCACTAAGGCGATGGTCGCTGCGGTGAACCATCTGTTCACGCTTGCCGACCGGCACCCCGACGGCGCCTTCCGCTTTCCGGCCGATGGCGGCGACAACCCTGTCCCGTTCGCGCCTGTCGAGGCCCAGGGACGCGCTGCCCGGCTGGTCGACGACCGCGTTGGCGGCGAGTTGCCCGCCCTCACCGCCTGGGTCACGCCCCCGGCGGAGACCTGGAACGCCGGCGCTTACGTGGAACAGCTCGCGGTGCGCGCCGCCGGCGAGATCGCGGCGATGCTCAATGCCGGCCAGTCGGGAAGCTGCGGCTTCGAGACAGACGACGGTGCGCGCACCGGACTTCAGCCGCGCGACATTGCCGTGCTGGTACGTACGGCAGACCAGGGTCAGGCCATGCGCCTGGCACTGACCGCCTTCGGTGTCCCGGCGGTCTTTCTTTCCGAGCGTGCCTCGGTCTTCGGTTCCACCGAGGCCGCCGACATGCTGCTCTGGCTCGATGCCCTGGCGGACCCTTCCCGCAGCGACCGCATCCGTCTGGCGGTGTCCACCACGAGTTTCGCCCTGTCTCTGGAAGAGCTCGAGGAAATGCTGCGGGACGAGGTTGCCTTTGACGGTATCTGTCAGCGATTCTACGAATGGCATCGTATCTGGCAATCGCAGGGTGTTCTGGCGGCCCTGATGGGCCTGCTTCACCACTTCGCCATTCCCGCCCGCATGCTCGAGTCCGAAACCCGCCAGGCGAAGCGCGGTGAACGCCGCCTGACGAACCTGCTCCACCTGGCTGAATGGTTGCAGACCGTCGACCACGATGTCGACGGCGAGACTGCGCTCATCCATCGCCTCCACCTGGCTATCACCGAGGGGGCGGCGGAGCAGGAGATCCGTCTCGAGCAGGACAGTGAGATGGTGCGCATCGTGACCATTCACAGCGCCAAGGGGCTGCAGTATCCCGTGGTGTTCCTGCCGTTCGCGGCAATGATCGGTCGTGACGAGTCCAGCGCGGCGAAAAGCGGCAAGGGAAGCACGGAAATCGAACCGACCCGGCGGCATCGACACGGCCGGAATGTCTGGGACATGCGTCCCGACCCGACCACGCGGGATCGTGCTGCACGCGAGTCGGTCGCCGAAGAGATCCGCCTGCTTTACGTCGCGCTCACGCGCGCCGAGTTTGCCTGTTATCTGGGGGCGGGGCCGGTCGCCATCGGCACGAAGGAACCCAACCCCGGCAAGACCGCGTTCGGTCAGTTCCTCGGTTTCGAACCGGGGGCAAAGGCCAGCGGCGAGGAAGTCATCGCCGCGCTGACCGACTGGGCCGAGCATCCGGCCATCGCACTCACGACGGTTCCCGAACAACGGGACCCCAGGCAGCAACGCTTCACGCCGCCGGCTGAGCCTGCGCTTGTGGGGCCGAGGCAACCTGTGTTTTCCACGTTCGAGCCGTGGTGGATATCGAGCTTCTCCGCGCTGACCGCCTCGGTCGGGCACGCGGCTCCCCTGCCCGCCCCGGAGGCCGCAAGAGACGAGATTCGGCTGGAGACGGAAACGCTGGATTCGATTCCCGACGCCTCCACGGCCCGTTCAGCCCCCGTGGAAGGTATCCATGCCCTTCCGCGCGGGGCCCATATCGGCACCTTGCTGCATGATCTCATCGAGGCGATCGCCAACGACGGTTTCAGCCGGTATGCCGACGAACCCGAGCGCACCCGTGCGCTTATGGCGCGCTCGGCTCACCCCGGCCTGCGTGATCTGGACGAGGCCCAGATCGAGGTGGTTGCCGCGTTGCTCGACACCCTGCTCGCCACCCGCTGGGCGATGCCACAAGCCGAACACCCGATGGCACTGGCGCGACTGTCCCGCTACCAGGCGGAGATGGAATTCTGGCTGGCGGTCGAGACCACCGATCCGGAGCAACTCGACCGTCTGGTGCGACGACACGTCGCAGCCGGAAAACCGCGCCCCATGCTGTCCGGACAAACCATCAACGGCATGCTCAAGGGCTTTATCGACCTTACCGTCGAGCACGAGGGCCGGTACTACCTGATCGACTGGAAATCCAACTGGCTGGGACCGGATGCCGCCGCCTACATGCCGGAAGCGATCGAACGCGCGGTTCTGGATTCACGATATGACCTGCAGTTCGTCCTCTATCTCGTTGCCTTGCATCGACATCTCGCCGACCGGCTCCCGGACTATGACTACGACCGACACGTCGGCGGGGCTGCCTACGTCTTCCTGCGGGGAATCGAGGCGGGCGATGGCGGCAATGCCGGTGTGTACACCTGCCGCCCCGACCGCGCCTTGATCGAGGCACTCGATGCGCTGTTCACCGGTGATGCGGAGGAAGTGGCATGAACCGACATCCCGCCCTCACCGATCCGGTTGCCCTGGGTGCGCTGCTCGATGGCTGGGTTGCCGCCGGCTGGCTGCGACCCATCGATCGGGCCGTGGCCGATTTCCTCGACAGTCGTGCCCCGGACGGGGCGCCGCTGGCGACGATTGCCGCGGTGCTCGCCAGCCATCAGGGCGGCGGTGGACACGTCTGCCTCGACCTCGCCGATGTGCTCGACAACCCCGACTTCACCCTGCGCATGCCGCCGGCCGAACCGGTCGGGCGCGGTACGACGACGGCCGACACGCCGGCCGCGGTCCTCGCCGGGGTGGAGCTCACCGCTTGGCGTGAGGCGCTGGCCAACCACCCGGCGGTTCGCACGCTCGGCTGGTCCGACGACCGGGTCGAGCTCGGTGGACGGCCGCTGGTGATGGTGAACGACGAGAGACCACAGCTGTATCTACGCCGCTACTGGCAGGTCGAAGGCCGAGTGGCCGCCGGTCTGGCGTCGCGTCATCAAGCGGGTATTCCGACCCCCCAATCGGTGCGCCAGGCGCTCGATGCCTTGTTCCCGTCGGTCGGGAACGACTCTCCCACCGACTGGCAGAAGTTCGCCTGTGCCCTTGCCACCTACCAGCCGTTCTCGATCGTCACCGGTGGCCCGGGTACCGGAAAGACCACTACGGTGGTGCGCCTGCTTGCCGCCCTCACCTCGCTGCACCTCGACGACACACCGCGGATGGCCCTCTGCGCGCCCACCGGCAAGGCCGCCGCGCGCCTGTCCGAGTCCATTGGCGACAAGGTGCGCGAGATCGCCTCGATCCAGGCGGACGGGTTTCCGGCTCACCACTGGGAATCGGTCGCGGCACAACTCCCCGGGGAGGTTCACACCATCCACCGACTGATCGGCACCCGTCCACTTGCCGAACGGCCGCGGCACCATGCTCAAAACCCGCTCGATCTCGACGTCGTGGTGGTCGACGAGGCCTCGATGGTGGGTATCGAGCTGATGGCCCAGCTTGTCGATGCCCTGCCCCCGGGCTGCCGACTGATCATGCTGGGGGACAAGGACCAGCTGGCCTCGGTCGAGGCCGGTGCGGTACTGGGCGAATTGTGCCGCAACGCCGACAACGGCGCTTATCCCGAGGCGCTGAATCGCTACCTCGAGGCGGCTTCCGGCGAACCGCTGCCGATCACCGGCACGAGACCTGCCGATGCCATCCAGGCCCGCATCGCCACACTTCGAGTGTCCCATCGCTTCGGCGAGGACAGCGCCATCGGCGGATTGGCTCGGGCAGTCAACAACGGCGACGTGACCGCGGCAACCGCCGCACTGGGCATGCCGGGCGCGCATGAACAAACGGGCGAGATCTCCTGGCTGCTAGACGACCCGGGTGCCCGCGACCACACCCCGTTCACACGGCTGGTAATCGAGGGCCTGCGTCCATGGCTCGAGACGATCGCCGCTCGGCCGGAGGGCTTCGATCCCGACTCTCCGAGCGATCAGGCGGCCGTGTCCGATCTATTCCGTCGACACAACGAATTCCAGGCGCTGTGTGCGCTGCGTCGCGGCGATGCCGGCGTCGAGGGCCTCAATACCCGGATTCACGGCTGGTTGACCGATGCAGGCCTTCTACCGCCGGCCGAGCCCGGCATGCGTCACGCCGCGTGGTACCCGGGACGACCCGTGATGGTGACGCGCAACGCACCTCAACTGGGACTGGCCAACGGCGACATGGGCCTGACCCTGCCCACCCGGCTGCCCGATGGCGAGATCGGCCTGCGAGCGGTCTTCCCGGTGGCTGCGGGGAATGATCGCGACTTCCGCTGGATCAGCCCGACTCGGCTGGCCGACGCCGAAACCGCCTTTGCCCTCACCGTTCACAAGTCACAGGGCTCCGAGTTTACGCAGGTCGCGATGGTGATGCCCGAGCGCAGCAACCCGATCCTGACCCGCGAGCTTCTCTACACCGCCATCACACGGGCACGACGGCGGTTCGCCCTGGTCTCGCCGGTCCGAAACGGGGAGGATCCGGCCCGGCTCGCCCGCGAGGTGGTTGCCAGCGCGGTATCCGGGGTCACACGGCGTTCCGGCAACCTGCGACGACGCCTGCTGCATCGGCTGGTCGACGGCCCTGAACACAGGGACGCCGGTGGCGTTCAAGCCGACGACGCATTAGGCTAGCCCCACATTCACGCCGACGGATCAACGTCATGCGCTTGACCCAGGATGATCGCGGCCTCAATTTCGTGATCCGCAGCTTTTCCGAGTCCCATGTGACGGTCAACGATCAGCAGCTCCAGCAGAGCTTCCTGTTGACCCCGGAAAATCTCGAATCCGAGATTCCAGTCGAGGACCTCGACGATCTCGAGAAACACGGCGAGTCGCTGCTGTTGCGGGACGACCCGGAAGTGGTGCTGATCGGCACCGGCAGTCGGACTCGAATGGGGCCCTCCGCCCTCTCCGCGCTACTGATGCGTCAGGGCGTGGGCATCGAATACATGGACACCGCCGCGGCCCTACGCACCTACACGGTGCTCGCCTCCGAACTGCGGCGCGTCAGCCTGCTCGTGATCTTCCAGTAATTCACTCTTTCAACGCCCCTTTCATCAACGTAGACACTCAATGACCGAAACCCTCATCCCCGGCAAGGACGCCCCGCTCGAACGGACCATCGAACGGGTCCAGAACCGCCTTGCCGAGCTCGGCTTCGATATCGAGGCCAGCCTATGGCACAACCCGCTGCCCAACTGCTGGTCCGTGCATATCAAGGACCGCGGCTGTCCGGCGCTGTTCACCAACGGCAAGGGGGCGACCCGCGAGGCCGCACTGGCCTCGGCCCTGGGTGAGTTCGTCGAGCGTCTGGCCTCGCAGTACTTCTTTGCCGACTTCCACTGGCACCGTGAGCTTGCGAGCATCGATGCGACGACGCTGCACGACCCGGCCGAGCGCTGTTTCACCCTTGAGGAACCCGGCAAGCGGCCCGAGGGCCTGCTCGACGACCGACTTTGGTCGTTCTACGGCGGCGATTCACTGCAATCGACCGCCGATTGGGGCGATCTCAACAGCGGCGAGACCCATCAGATCTGCGCCCTGCCGTTCGTGCGCCAGCGCGACGGGGAGACGATCTACTTCCCGGTCAACGTCGTCGGCAACCTCTACGTCTCCAACGGCCTGTCGGCCGGCAATACGCTTGCCGAGACCCACACACAGGGCCTGTCCGAGGTATTCGAGCGGGCAGTGAAGGAACAGGTAATCACCGAGGGCATCGCCCTGCCGGAGATCCCCGACGAGGTGATGGACCGCTTCCCGGCAAGCCGGGCGGCACTCGACGCGCTCAACGAGTCGGGTTTTACCGCGCGGGCCTACGATTCCTCGCTCGGCGGTCGTTTCCCGGTCATCTGTGTACTGCTGTTCGATCCGGCCAGCGGCGGCGTGTTCGCGAGCTTCGGTGCGCACCCGCGCTTTGACGTCGCCCTCGAGCGCACGCTGACCGAGCTGGTGCAGGGGCGCGATCTCGATGACCTGCACGCCTTCCCGGCACCGACTACCGACGACGAGCTCGCCGCGGACCCCGACAACATCGAGCTGCACTTCATCGATTCCTCCGGGATCCTCCCGTGGCGGATGCTGCGTGACGAACCCGATTACCCGTTCACCCCATGGGGCATGGAGGAGTCGGACGTCGAGAACCTCGATCGCGAGGGCCGCAACCGCGAGTACGAGCGTGCGCTGGTCGAGCGCTTCCACGAGCACGGCCACGACGTCTACATCGCCGACTTCACCCATCTGGGCCTACCCGCCTGCCGCATCCTGGTGCCGGGTGTCTCCGAGATCTATCCGGTCGAGGAACTGGTCGAGCGCAACAATAACCAGGGCCTCGAGCTGCTCGACTACTTCCACCGCCTCGAAGAACTCACGGCGGAGGAAAGTGCGGCATTCGCTGATGCCATCGGCGAGCTCGCCCTCGACCCGCTCACACCGATCAGCGACGTGATCGGGCTGTGTGCCGGACCGGAATCCACCTGGTCGGGCACGCGTATCGGCGAGGTCGAGATCCTCGCCCGGCTGCACGGCCACTCGCACACGCCTCGGGATGCAGAAGAGATCGGCATGGACCTGCATTGGCTGGCACATGTCCCGCCACTGCCGGCCGAGCGCCAGGCACGCTACCGGGCCGCCCATACCCTGTGGCAACTGACCCACGAATCGGATTGCGAGCCGGCGTCGGTCGAAAAGAGCCTTACCGGCCTGTTCCCGGGCATGACAGTCGACGAGGCACACGAGCTGATGGCCGGTCGCTGGGGCTACCGCCCGCTGACCACCCTCGCACCGGGGTTTCGCAACGAACCGCGCCATGCGGCCCTGATGGATGCCTACCAGCGCGCCTATCGCGCCAAGCTCGCTTAAGGATCAAGGAGAGCCCCATGAACGCAGTGGATGCGCGCATCTGCTCGACCATCATCGACGCCACGGATCGCGTGGTGGTCGGTCAACGGCCGGCCATTCGCCGTGCGCTGACCTGCATTCTGGCGGGTGGGCATCTGCTGATCGAGGATCTGCCGGGGTTGGGCAAGACCACCCTCGCGCATACGCTCGCCACCGTGCTGGGATTGTCGTTCAAGCGGTTGCAGTTCACCGCGGACATGCTGCCGGCGGATGTGGTCGGCAGCTCGGTGTTCATGCCCGGGCAGACGGCGGGGCAGACCGGCGGCGAAAGCGGCTTTCGCTTCATGCCCGGCCCGGTATTCACCCAGATGCTGCTGGCCGACGAGATCAATCGCGCGCCGCCGAAGGTGCAGAGCGCCCTGCTCGAGGCGATGGAGGAGCGGCAGGTCAGCGTCGACGGCAAGCGCTATCCATTGCCGGGCGTGTTCTTCGTCATCGCCACGCAGAATCCGTTGGAGCAGGCCGGCACCTATCCCCTGCCGGAATCGCAGCTCGACCGCTTCGCCATGGTGATCCGTCTGGGTTACCCGGATGCCGAGACCGAGCGGCGCATGCTCGTTTCCGGGGGCGGTCGGGCACACCTGGGCGAGGTGACGCCGGTCACCGACGCCAACGGCCTGCAGCAACTGCGAGACCGAGCCGCCCAGGTCCACGTCGCCGAGCGCGTAATCGGTTACGTGCAGTCGCTACTGGCGGCCAGCCGCGAGGCACCGGAATTTCGCGTCGGCCTCTCGCCGCGCGCCGGGCTGATGCTGCTCAACCTTGCCCGAGCCTGGGCGCTGATCGACGCTCGCGACCACGTCCTGCCCGATGACGTGCAGGCCGTTTTGCCCGACCTGATCAACCATCGCGTCGGACTGGACGATCACGACGGCCGTGATGCCGCCGCCCTCCTGCTCGAACGGGTGCCGGCGCCCTGAAGCCGTGACCGATACGACGCTGACCACTCCCCGTATCCGCCCGCGTCGATTCGGTCTGGGCGTCGCCGCCGTTACGGGGGCGATGCTGCTGGCCGCGATCAACTACGGCAACAACCTGATCTTTCTGCTCGCCTTCGCCATGCTGGCGATGATCGCCAACAGTGCCTGGCAGGGGTGGCGCGCACTGACTTCCGTGCGGGTTCAGCCCCTGCCGCCTGCCATGCGCCCAGCCGGAACGCCGAGCGAATGGTCGCTGCACCTTGTCAGCCGTCCGGGCCTACCGGCCTTAAGGCTCTCCCTCGATGACGATCTTCCGGCGATCCATGCCTCTCTACCAGCCGAGGAACGCACGCGCGTCACGCTTGATCTCCCGGCCGCGCCACGCGGCTACCAGCCCTTGCCCGAGGTGAAGATCGCCACCACCTTTCCGCTGGGCCTGTGGCGCGTGGAGAGACGCCTGAGGCCATCCCTTGGCCAGTGGATCTACCCCTCTCCGATCGCCGGGCCGAGCCATGACGTTCAACTCGATCACGACGGGGAGACAGGAAGCCAGCGAGATCCGGGTGGTGACCCGACGCATCTGCGTGCCTACCAGCCGGGTGATCCGATGCGGCGCATTGTCTTCCGACACTATGCCAAGACCGGTCGACTGGTCAGTCGCCAGACCGAGGGCGAACCGCAGGCGATCGAGCCGGTGGTCATCGATTACGACCACTACCGTGGTTCGGTGGAGGTAAGACTCTCGGCCATGACCCAGCGGCTGCTCTCCCTATCCGAGCGCGGCGAACCCTGGACGCTTCGGTTGCCTGGAATCCGACCGATCAGCTCGTCGGGCGCGACCAGCGAGACTAGCCAGGCTAGACGACAGGCACTACGCCACCTGGCGCGTTTCGAGCGGCGCCGGGACGCCATGGGATTCGATCATGTCCCGCCGGGGACGGAGGGCTCGTGGTGATCCGCCGTCTCGACCCGCTGCTGTGGCTGGTCCTGATCGGCAGCATCGGCCTGCTGTTGCCGCATTTGCCGTTTGCCATCATCCCGGTCCTGGTGACCGCGTTGATCTGGCGTCGTCTGCACGAGGTGCGCAACTGGCCGTTGCCGCCACGATGGCTGCTGCTGTTGCTGGCGTTGGCCAGTGCCGCGCTGGTGCTGTCCCAGTTCCATGCGTTGTGGGGGCGTGATGCCGGGGTCTCGCTATTGGTCCTGACCGCCGGGCTCAAGCTCCTCGAGACGCGCGAGGCACGCGACCACAACAGCGTACTGCTACTGACGTTCTTCTTGCTGGTCAGCGTGTTGCTGTTCGATCAGGCGCCGGTGATATTCGCGCTGGTGATGCTGCTTTTCTGGCTGCTGGTCGGTGCCTGGATCGGCGTGAGCCAGTCGACCAGCCTGCCGATCGGATGGCGCATGCGCCACGCCGGGCGGCTACTGATTGTCGGGCTGCCGTTCACCCTCATACTCTTTGCCCTCTTTCCGCGCCCGCCGGGCGGGCTGTGGGGCGTACAGCAACCGGGGGGACAAGCGGTCACCGGCCTCTCGGAGCAACTACGTCCCGGCCAGTTCGACCGCCTCGCCGAGAACCCTGCCCCGGCATTCCGGGTTCGCTTCGAGGACGAGATCATTCCGCCACAAGCGCGTTACTGGCGTGTCTACGTCATGAGCGGCTTCGCCGAGAACGACCCGGAAAGCTGGATCGCGGATCCGGTTTCTCCCGCGCCGCGGCTGGAGACGGTGTCGGCCTCGCGGCTCAGCTATCAGATCACCCTCGAGCCCACCGGCTCGCGCCAGCTGCCCAGCCTTGCAGCCGCTGTGAAAACACCGGAGCGGACTCACGTCGATGCCAACCTGGTCGTGCATCGTGCCCGCGAGGCCAACGACCGTCTGCGCTACGCCATCACCTCGGCAACCACCTATCGCCTTCATGTCGGTAACCTGCCCCGCTTTCGAAAGGCGCACTATCTGCGCACCGGCGGACTCAACCCGCTGCTCGCCGATCTTGCTGCGGGATGGAAGAACCTGCCTCCGGCACAACGCGTCGACCGGGCACTGGAGTACTTCCGCGAGAACGATTTCCGCTATACCCGCTCGCCGGGGCGGCGTGAAGGCAGCGACCGCGCCGATGCCTTTCTCTTCGAGACTCGTCAGGGCTACTGCGCCGATTATGCCGATGCCTTCGTCCGTCTGATGCGCGCTGCCGGCGTGCCGGCACGTGTCGTTACGGGTTATCAGGGCGGCGAGATCAATGGCGATTATCTGGTGGTGCGGCAATCCGACGCCCATGCCTGGGCCGAGGTCTGGCTGGCCGATTCCGGCTGGCTGCGCATCGACCCGACCCGTACGGTCGCGCCGGAACGTATCGAGACCGGTGTGGCCCAGTCGGTGCGGGACGATGCCAGCTTGCCGGCCACCGTCCGCCGGGACCCGGACTCGCTCGGCCGTCAGGCGCGGCTGTGGCTGGAACAGTTCGACAACCGCTGGAACCAATACGTGCTCGGTTATGACGGGCAACTGCAGCTCGATCTGTTCGGCTGGATCGGCCTGTCCGGCGCCCGGCCCTGGTCGTCGGCGTTCTGGGCACTGGTCCTCGCCGGCGTCGTATGGTGGTTGACGTTATGGGCGTTCACGCGGCGCGAACGGCGACGACTTGCCGGCAGTGAAACCGACTACCTGTGGGAGCGCCTGCTCGAGGATCTCGACCGGCTCGGCGTGCAACGTCACCCAGAGGAAACCGAGCGCGCCCTGCTCGTCCGCGCGGCCCGAGCACTGCCGAAGTCGGCCACGGACCTCACCCGCCTGGCTTCACTGATCGAAACCCAGCGGTATGCACGACACAGCAGCGCGCGTCAGGAGCGCCTGCTCATCACTCGTCTGTCCAATCTGCACAGGCGCCTTTGGTGGCGCGCGCGCCTGAATCGACCACCCCGGGGAGCGTGAGGCCTGGAACGGCCAGCGGCACAAATGTTATACAATAACGTTTTGTCCATTCGCCCGCGCCCCGGGGAGACATCACCCATGTCGTCGATCGTCCGAACCATCGCCTTGTCGCTGATCGCCGCCCTCGGGCTTGTGAATGCGGTGCAGGCGGCACTGCCGGTCGCCGTTTCCATCGCCCCGCAGGCGCATTTCGTGGAAGCCATTGGTGGCGATCACGTCGAGGTGCAGGTCATGGTGCCCGCCAATGCCGAACCGGTCACCTATGAACCGACACCGCGACAGATGACCGCCCTGTCCGGGGCCGAACTCTACTTTGCCGTCGGCGTGCCGTTCGAGAAGGGCTGGCTACCGCGCTTTCGCGACGTCAACCCGGCCATGACGGTCATCGATACCACTGCGCGCATCCAGCGTCGCGCGATGGATGTCGATCATCAGCACGAACACGGTGATCGCGATGCGCCCTCGCAAGACGCGCTCGACCCCCACGTCTGGCTCGCGCCGCCATTGGCACGCCTGCAAGCCGAAGCTATCCGGGATGCGCTGATCGCCGCGGACCCCGACCATGCCGCCGACTATCACCGCGGGTTCCGTCGGCTTGCCGAGGAAATCAATACGCTCGACCAGGCCATTCTCGAAGCCCTCACCGATATCGATCCGTCCGCGCGCCGATTCCTGGTGTTTCACCCCGCCTTCGGCTATTTCGCTGCGAGCTACGGTCTCGAGCAGATGGCAATCGAGGTTGAAGGCAAGGAGCCCGGCCCACGCGAACTCGCACGCATCATCGACGAGGCCCGCGGCCACGGCATTCGAGTGATCTTCATCGAGCCGCAGTTCGCCCAGGGGGCAGCGCGTACCATCGCCAGGGAGATCGGTGGCCAGGTAGTCACGCTCGACCCGCTGGCCCGGGACTGGCCGGCCGGCATGCGGGCGATCGCCAAGACTCTCGCCGAGTCGCTGGGCGGCACGCCGACACACGCCGCCGAGCCGGCACACGAACACTGAACGGGACCATGATGGACGCCGCAACCGAAACGGATGTCATTACCCTCGAGCAGGTCGGATTTCGTTTCGACGACGAACCGATCCTCGAGGCGGTAGACCTGCAAGTCCCGAGCGGAAGCTTTACCGTCATCGTCGGCCCCAACGGTGGCGGGAAAACCACCCTGCTGCATCTCATCCTCGGGCTGTATCGGCCGGAACGCGGCCGGGTACGTGTCTTCGGCGATCCGCCCGGCCAACACCCTGACCGCATCGGCTACGTTCCGCAGCACGGCAACCTCGCGCCGGGCTTCCCGGCCACGGTCGAACAGGTGGTGCTCATGGGACTGCCTCACGGCCACCGGCATGGCCCTCGTTTTCATCGGGACGAGCGCGACCGCGCCCGGCAGGCTCTCGACCGGGCCGGTATCGTCGAGCTGGCCGACCGCCCGTTCGGCGCACTCTCGGGTGGTCAACGCCAACGGGTGCTGATCGCGCGGGCCCTGATTACCGACCCGGATCTGCTGCTCCTGGACGAGCCGTTCTCCAACATCGACCCCTACGGCCGGGCCTGCATCCACGACACCCTCGAGGGGCTTGGGCACGAGATCACGCGGGTCATGGTCAGCCATGATCTCGGCATAACGCGACAGGCCGTGTCTCAGGTGCTCGCGGTCAACCGGTGGCTGGTCAGTGGCGACGGCCCCGCCATCACCGACGAGATGCTCGCGCTGATGTACGGCCAGCACGGCAAGGACTGCCCGATGGGTCAGCCGCTCCCCGGCGAGACGCACGCCCATGACCATGGGAGATCGCGCTCGTGAGCTTCGTCGATCTGTTCTCGCAGGGGTTCGTCCAACACGCGCTGATCGCGGCGGTACTGGTCAGCATTGCTGCCGGTATCGTCGGTGCGCTGGTGGTGGTCAACCGGCTGGTGTTCATGACCGGCGGCATCGCCCACACGGCCTATGGCGGCGTGGGCACCGCGATCTTCCTCGGCCTGCCCGTCCTGCCCGTCACCGGGCTGTTCACTGCCGCGGCCGCTCTCCTGCTGGGCGGGCTGACCATCCGGCGTCGCGAGCGCACCGACACGCTGATCGGGGTGATCTGGGCCGCCGGCATGGCCTTCGGCCTGATCCTGGTGGATCTCACGCCCGGCTATCAGGCGGGGCTGATGACCTATCTGTTCGGCTCGATCCTCACCGTCGGCAGTCTCGAGCTGTGGCTGATGGCCGGTATAGACGCGCTCATCCTCGGGCTGGCGCTGTACTACTACCGTGATCTCCTGTCGTTCTCGTTCGATCCGGTCTTTGCCCGCACCCGCGGTATCCCGGTGACCGGCCTGTACCTGATGCTCCTGCTGCTAATCGCGGAAACGGTGGTCATGATGATCCAGGTCGTCGGCCTGTTGCTGGTCATCGCCCTGCTCACCCTGCCGCCCTACCTTGCGCAGCGCTACACGCGCACGCTTGGCGGCATGATGCTCGCCTCCGGCCTGTTCAGCCTGTTGTTCTGCCTCACCGGCCTGTACGCGAGCTACTGGTTCGACATCGGATCCGGCCCGGCGATCATTGCGACGGCCAGTCTGCTGTACCTGTCGATCGTCGGTATCGAAACACTGCTGTCACGCGCGAGCCGCGCCTGAATCCGTCCCGCCATGCAACCCGAGCGCCTCGGACGTGTCAGAGGGAGAACACCCCGATATTCCGAGGACAACTGAATGCGTATCAATCGTCCGCTCATGCTGGGCGCGCTCGTCAGTCTCCTGCTGCCCGTCACGGCCGCCTATGCGGCCGGTTCGGCGCGCTTTTCGACGGGCGATCCCAATGTGCCGACACTGACCTTCAGCTGGCAGGACGTCGCACACAGTCGCCTCGACACCCCGAATCAGCCCGCCCATGTCCTCGCCATCGACGGGAAGGCATGGGGCGTGGCCTCAGTCGCCGGACGGCCGGTGAGCATGGATCTCGAGTCCCTGGCGAAGCTTCTGGGCAAGGACAGCAGCCTGACCCAGCTCGGCCCCAACACGGTGGTCCCGGCGCAACTGACGGCAATGGAACGCACCGGACAGACCGAAACGGTGGCCGGAATCCAGGGCGAGGTCTACCGCGTGAGCTGGCAGGACAGCAACGGAAAGGCCCATGTCGACGAGGCGGTGTTCACCGGCGACGCGTTGGTCCAGGAAATGCAGACCGCGCTGATCGGGGGAATGACCCGCGCCATCGCCAGTGGCACCGGCGTCTCCGGGCACGAACAGGCGCAACGCGAACTGGAGCGCCGGGGACTTGCCGTGCTGCGTTTCGGCGACGATTTCCGGCTGGAATCGATCGAGCGGTCCGATCAACCCGACGAGCGCTTCGCCCTGCCCGGCAAACCGGTCGACCTGCAACGGATGATGCGTGGAATGATGGGCGGCTAATCGTCCGCGGCAACCACTGCCGAGACCGCGTGGTGAGCGCGCCGCGCGATCTCGCTGCGGGTCTCCCCTTCCCGGGGTTCGATCGGCTCGAGGATGTCGATCCGGGCTTCCAGCCCGCGTGCCGAGAGCACGCGCCATAGCGACGGCCACAACGACTCCCCGCCAACGAATGCCGGCGCGATGGTCCGGTTACCCTTCGCGTCACAGTAGCGCACGGCGACGGGCACGACCGGCTCGGCCGTCTCCACGGCAGGGCCGAGAAGACGGGCGTGGAAACGCCGGACGGTATGTCCCTCGCTGGTCGTACCCTCGGCGAACACCACCATCTGCCGACCCCGCGACAGGCCGTCGGCCACGGCCGCCGCAGCGGCCTCGCTGCCGCGACCGCGTTCGATGAATTCCGTCCCCGCGAGTCTGGCCAGCCGGCCGATCACGGGCCAGCGGCGAATCTCGCTCTTGGCGAGAAAGACCGTGCCGGGAAGCAGGCTACCCAGCAACGGAATATCCAGCCAGCTGACATGGTTGGGCAGCCACAGGCTTCCGCCCGGAGGCAAGGCGTCCACTCGCTCCAGCCCGCGCACGCGAACGCTCACACCGAGAATCCCCGCGGCATCGGCCAGCCAGGCACGGACGGTCTCGAGGCGTTCGCCCTCCTCCATCCGACCCAGGCGGCGAGCCCGCCACAGGCCGACTCCGAGGTAGCCCAAAAGCCGAAACAGGCGGCCAGCGGCACGAAACAAGGGCCGCATCACGCAGTTAGTGGCCCGACTCGGCGTTCCGAACGGCCACGACAGCCGCACGACCGTACTGCGCACCGGAAATGAATGTCAGCAGCGCGGCGAGCATCAGCAGCCAGTAGCCCAGGGTGTGGACATCGATCAGGCCAAACAGCGGGAAGTAATAGAGCAGAAACAGGATGGCGAACATCTGCGCCGTGGTCTTGATCTTGCCCAGCGAGGACACCTTCACCGCGGCGCTGATGCCGCGCCCGGCCATCCATTCGCGCAGCGCGGAGACGAACACCTCTCGGCCGATGATCACCGCCGTGGCGATCACGATCGGCAAGTCGCCGTCGCTAAAGACCAGCAGGACCAGTGCCACGGCCACGATCAACTTGTCCGCAACCGGGTCGAGGAACGCCCCGAACGCCGATTGCTGGTTCCAGCGGCGGGCCAGATAGCCGTCGAGAAAATCGGTCAGCGAGGCCAGACCGAAGATCCAGGCCGATGCCGGCCGGGCGAACTCCGCCGGCGTGAAAAGGAACACGATCACCAGCAGCGGGATTGCCGCGATGCGCAACCAGGTCAGAAACATCGGCAGCGTCATGTCATGTCTCCTTGCCCGGCGGCCAGGTCGCCATGATCTCTGTCGCTTCCGGCGTGAAGCGCTCCAGCGTCAGCCCGTCGCCCTCGAGAGCCACCAGCCAGCCCGACTCGCCCCAGTCTCCGGTCACCACGCGCGGCCGACCGCCATCAAGCCGATGGATCGCCGGCCGGTGAGTATGGCCGTGGATCAGGCCGTCGGCACCGGTACGCTCGAGGATCTCCTCGACCGCGGCGGCGTTGACGTCCATGATGTCCTCGGGCTTGCTGGACGATGCTGTCTTGCTCTTGCTGCGAAGACCTTCGGCGATCGCGATCCGCTCCTCGAGCGAGCGGGCGAGAAAGTCGCGCACGAACGCGGGATCACGCAGCTGCGCCCGCATGGCCTGATAGGCCGGGTCGTCCACGCAGAGCTCGTCACCATGGGTGAGCAGCAAGCGACGCCCGCCGTGCTCGAGAACAAATTGATCCGGAAGCCGCTTGGCTCCGAGACGCTCAAGCAGCGCGTTGCCGACGAGGAAATCCCGGTTACCCGACTGGAAGGTCACCGGCCCGGGGAGTGAGGCAAAACGCTCGAGGCGCTCGGCGATGGCCGGATCGAGCGGCTGGTCGTCGCCGATCCAGTAGTCGAACAGATCGCCCAGCAGATACACCGCCTCGGCGTCCTTCGCCCGCTCGAGGAATGTGTCCAGCAGCGCGAGGGTGCGCGGGTCGGGCTTGGCGAGGTGCAGGTCCGCGATGATCAGCGTTTCGGCCATGACCGGACTCGTCTCCTTGAGTGTTCAGTCGATGCGCTCGGCCTTGTCGATCAGCACGTCGTCGACCGGCACGTCCTGGTGCCCGTAGCGAGAACCGGTCTGCAGGGTGGCCATCTTGTCGACCACGTCCATGCCGTTGGTCACTTCGCCGAACACCGCGTAACCCCAGCCCTGCGGCGTTTCCGAAGAAAAGTCGAGGAACGCGTTGTCGGCGAGGTTGATGAAGAACTGGCTGGTGGCCGAGTGCGGATCCGGCGTGCGGGCCATCGAGAGCGTGCCGCGCTTGTTCTTCAGGCCGTTGTTGGCCTCGTTCTCGATCGGTGCGCGGGTGGACTTCTGTTCCATGTCCGGCGTCAGACCGCCACCCTGGACAACGAAGCCCGGGATGACGCGGTGGAACGTCGTGCCGTCGAAGTGGCCGGCATCGACGTAGGCAAGGATGTTCTCCACGGTCTTCGGGGCCTTGTCGTCGTACAGGCCGATCTCGATGTCGCCCAGGCGGGTGGAAAAGCGGATCTTGCTCTTGATGTCACTCATGCGTTTTATCTCGTCAGTGCGGACCGTTAAACTACGCATTTGCTCGAAGGCGTGCTGCCCTCGGCACGCGCCTTTGTCAGAATGCGAAACAGTCTAACGACCTTCGACCCGGAATCGTAGCCAACATGCTCACAATCTATGACAGCGCCTCCCGCGCCAAGCGCGAGTTCACCCCGATCCGTCCCGGCCATGTCGGGATCTACGTCTGCGGGATGACCGTCTACGATCGCTGTCATATAGGCCACGCCCGGGTACTGGTGGTGTTCGACATGGTGGTGCGCTACCTCAAGGAGCGCGGCTTCGACGTCAACTACGTCCGCAACATCACCGACATCGACGACAAGATCATCGCCCGCGCCGCCGAGAACGGGGAGAGCATCGAGTCGCTGACCAACCGGTTCATCAAGCTGATGCATCGCGATGCCGAGGCACTCGGCTGCCTGCCGCCGACCTCGCAGCCGCGCGCGACCGAGAACATCGACGAGATGATCGCGATGATCGAGACGCTGATCGAACGCGGCAACGCCTACCGGGCCGACAACGGCGACGTCTACTTCGACGTCTCCACCTTCGACCGCTACGGCACGCTGTCCGGCCGCCACCCCGAGGACCTGCGGGCCGGCGCCCGGGTGGCCGTCGACGAGGCCAAGGACGATCCGCTCGATTTCGTCCTCTGGAAGCACGCCAAGCCGGGCGACCCGCAGTGGGACGCGCCCTTCGGCTCGGGCCGTCCGGGCTGGCACATCGAATGCTCGGCCATGTCCACCGAGGCGCTCGGCACCACCTTCGACATCCACGGTGGCGGCCACGACCTGATGTTTCCGCACCACGAGAACGAGATCGCCCAGAGCGAATGCGCCACGGGCTGCCATTTCGTCAACTACTGGATGCACAACGGCTTCGTCCGGATCGACGACGAGAAGATGTCCAAGTCGCTGGGCAACTTCTTCACCGTCGAGGAAGTCACCCAGCGCTATCACCCCGAGGTGGTTCGCCTATTCATCCTCTCCAGCCACTACCGCAGCCCGCTCAACTACTCCGACCAGAACCTCGATGCGGCCCAGGCCAGCCTGTCGCGCTGGTACAGCGCGTTGAAGAAGGTGCCGGCCAATGCCGAGCCGATCCCCGAGGTGATGGATGCCTTCCATGACGCCATGGACGACGACTTCAACACGCCGAAAGCGATCGCCCTGATCCACGAGCAGTTGAGCTTGGTCCACAAGATGGGCGAAGAGGACAAGGAAGCAGCTGCCCCGCACGCGGCGACCGTCAACGCCATGGGCGCGATCCTCAATCTCGGCCAGCTGGACCCGGACGCCTTCCTCCACTGGAGTGCCGAGGGCGACCGCGAGGACACGCTCGACGACGCCGACATCAACCAGCTGATCGCGCAGCGCGCCGAGGCGCGTGCCGCGCGCAACTTCGAGGAGTCCGACCGTATCCGCGACCTGCTGCTGGACAACGGCGTCACCCTCGAGGACGGCCCGCAGGGCACCACCTGGCGCCGGCAATGAACACCCCCGACCGGGCGAATGCTTGAATTCCGCCCGGTCATCAACATCTTGAGTCCATCATTTCACTCACGACCGCAAGCCGTGTCTTCGATGCACGAGACCGCGGCGGTCGCCGTCAGCGAGCACCCATGAGCACACCGAACATCATCCGCCCCGAAGGCTGGCTGTATCACCTGTCGCACACCGACCTCGACGGCTACGGCGCGCAGTACATGGTCGACCAGACCGATCAGCGCTGCCATTTCTTCAACGCCGACTACCGCGACATCAACAACGCCATCGACGACATCATCGGGCGCATCGTCAAGGCCGGCGAGCCGGCGGGGCTGCTGATAACCGATCTGAACCTCACGCTTGACCAGGCCCGCGCGCTCGACAAGCGCATCGCCAAGTCCAAGGTGCCTATCGAGTTGCAGCTGCTCGACCATCACGCCACCGGCGCGGATTGCGCCGAGGCCTTCGATTGGTACTACCTCGACACCAACCGCTGCGCGAGCCTGCTGACCTTCGACGCGGTGGCCGATCAGTTCGACGAGACCAAGCGCGAGCTGTTGCGCCAGCGTGCCGAATTCATCGACATCGGTGATCGCTGGCTGCGCGACCACGACGACTTCCGTCGCGCGATCTACCTGATCGGCCTGGTCATGCAGGACGATCATCTCGCCCCGCCGCTCAAAGACCTGAAGCGTGCCTACCGTTTCCACGTGATGGAGGCATTCTTCCGCTCGCACGAGTCCGGCGAGTCGCTCGAGAGCTTCGAGCGTCAGCTGTTCGAAGTGCGCAAGGCTTTCCTCAAGGGACGAGTCGAGAAGCGCATCTTCAATGACGAGAACCTGCCGCTCAACGACAAGTTCCACATGCTGTCGGCCTCGGTACTCGACGAGGATTTCGTCCCGGTGCTCGAGATCGAGGGCGTGCGCACCGGCGTGTTCTTCAACTGGCCGCACGACGTCTGGCGTGGCGTGATCATGGACATGATGGAAGTACGCGGCCAGATCGACATGGCCATGGGCATCCGCGGCAACGGCCGGCTGTCCCTGCGCGCCAACCCGGGCGTGAATGCCGGCGAGATCTCGGCACGCTACTTCGGTGGTGGCGGCCATCCGGGCGCGGCCGGCGGCGAACTCAAGGACACTCGCCTGCGTGACTTGGCCCATGCCGTCAGCGCCATCCAGAAGACCCTCTCTGCCGGCGAGAAATGAGCACGCCGATCATCACCCAGTCCGGCTTCAAGGCACTCGAGGCCGAGCTGGATCGCCTGTGGCGCGTCGAGCGCCGTGAGGTGGTCCAGGCGGTTTCCGAGGCGGCCGCCCTGGGGGACCGATCGGAAAACGCCGAGTACATCTACGGCAAGAAGCGCCTGCGCGAGATCGACAGGCGCATTCGCTATCTGCAAAAACGGCTACCGAACCTCAAGGTGGTCTGGCGGGAACCGGACGACACCGACAAGGTCTACTTCGCCGCGTTCGTCGAAATGGAATGCGAGGCACAGGAGCTGGAACGCACCCTGCGCCTGGTCGGGCCCGACGAGATCGACCCGACGCGCGGCTGGATCAGCATTGATTCACCAGTCGCTCGCAAACTTATCGGACGACGCCCGGGCGACGTGGTCCATCTGCCCGCCGGCGAGGATCGCGGCCACCTCCCCTGGGAAATCGTCGACATCCGTTACGACTAGTCGGGCGCCATAACCCAAGCCACCACCTGCCGCCTTCGGAGAGGCACGATGATCGACCCTCTTCTGCAACGCTTCGAGCAGCCCGGTATTCATCTGTTCGAGCGTGAGAATCTCACGATGCTCGAGTTGAGCAACACCCACGGCACCGCCGTTGTCTCCACCCTGGGGGCGACTGTGATCAGTTACGTCCCAACCGGCGAGGATGAGGTCATCTGGGTCAGCGATACCGCACGTTACGATGGCAGCAAGCCGATACGCGGCGGCATTCCGGTCTGCTGGCCCTGGTTCGGCCCCCACCCGAGCGACCCCACCCTGCCCACCCACGGCTTTGCCCGGCGCGCCACCTGGGAGCTCGTCGATGCCGAAGGCGGCGAGCACCTCAGCTGTGCCGTCTTGCGCCTGCAATCCGACGCGACCACGGCCAGCCAATGGCCATGGCCCTTCCGGCTGGAGCTCGAGCTCACCCTGGGCCAGACTCTGGCCATCGACCTGCGGGCGACCAACCTCAGCGAGGAGACCTGGACGGTCAGCGAGGCGCTTCACAGCTACTTCCGGGTGGCGAACGCGCGCAGCCTGCCGGTTGCAGGGCTGGACGGCCTTCACTACTGGGACAAGCAGCGCGATGGCCTGCGCGGCACTCAGGACACGCCGCTGGAAATCGAGCCGCCGTTCGACCGGGTCTATTTCGGTCACGAAAATGCAGCGGTCATCCACGATCAGGGACGCGATATCCGCATCGGCAAGAGCGGTAGTCGAAGCACCGTGGTCTGGAATCCCGGTCCGGAGGGAGCGGCCGCCCTGGGTGACATGCCGGATGATGCGTGGCCGCAGATGCTCTGCGTGGAGACCGCGAATGCACGGGATGATGCCTATTCGCTTGGCCCGGGGCAGACCCATACGCTCACCGCGAACATCGCCGTTTCGGCCTCTTAGACGCAGCCCGACCGTCCATCGACCGCATTTTCCGCGCTTTTCGGGAGGTTGCCCGGCACCGAATATTCGCCGGGCTCAATGAGAACCGAGATCGCGCCATCGCCCGTCACACGGCCATCTCCGGGGATGCGCCATACACCAGGCTGCGCGTTTTCCTGACCATTTGGCCCTCGAATTCCACAGCTGAAGCAAAAAAATTATCGTTTTTTTCGCAATACGCGGATAATGCGCCTCGAGGAATCGATGTTAGGACTCCTCATTAGCACCAGACCAGAACCCCCGCCCGGATAGAAGAGTCAAATCTCCATTTGTCCTACCCGCATGGAACTGCGGTTCTCTGACGCTTTTGCAGTCCTTCAGCAGTACCCCTCGTTTTCATTCAGCACATGCAATTGCATCAGAGGTATCCATCATGGCTACAGGCACCGTTAAGTGGTTCAGTGACGAAAAAGGCTTTGGTTTCATCGCCCCGTCCGACGGCTCCAAGGACGTATTCGTCCACCACAGCGCCATCCAGGGCAGCGGCTTCAAGTCGCTCGCCGAAGGTCAGACCGTGACCTTCGACATCGAGCAAGGCCAGAAAGGCCCGGCCGCAGCGAACGTGACCGTCTAAGTCACCGCCCGCAACGGCTCGAAAAAATCCCGCCTCGTGCGGGATTTTTTGTGTCTGGGGTCTGCTGCATCAGGCGGCTCGGGCACGCCGTTCGTGTCCTGCTAGAGCAAAGCCCACACGATCACGCCCACTGTCAGCGCCGTCAGGCCGAAGGCGATCAACGCCAGCAACCCATCACGCGCAATCAGTGCGAGCCCGAACACGGTCAAGGTGAGGCCGGCGGCATTGGCCGAGAACGGTATGAACTCCATTGCCGGCATCAGCAGTGAAACCACCATCGCCAGCAATGCCACACCGAATCGTGCCCCGCCATTCACCAGGCCGGTCAGCCGCGGCCGCAGGAATCGATCGACGAACCGAGCCACCGGCATCATCCACCCAATCGCCTTACGCAGGGTCGCGCGCGGGATCCGCCGAGCAAGCAGCCACTTCGGCAGCCAGAAATGCTCCCGTCCCAGCAGCAGTTGCAAGGCCAGCAGGAACACGAAGATGCCGATGACCGTGGGCACGCCGGGAATGTCGCCGATCAGGGGAGCCATCACGATCAGACCGGCCAGTAACAGCATCGGTCCGAACGAGCGCCGACCCACCATGTCGAGTACCGCCCCGAGGTGCACGGACGACGTGTCGTCGCGCACCCTGCCGACCAGCCGCAGCAACCCAACAAGGCTATCGGGTTCGGGCGGCTCGCTCTGTCGCATGTCTTTCTCTTCGCTCATGTGCTGCTCACTGCGTCCCAACCGCATCCGCCGCGGTATCAATCGTCCTGACGATGGTAGACCTCGAGGGCACGGGATCCCCGACCGGACGGGACTTCAGCCGCAATTTCACCCCGGCGTTCAACAACATTTGTTGTAAACTCGGGGCACCGAACACGCCCGGGGCCCTGCCCCGGGTTTTGCCATTGCGGCGGCAAGCTGTACGACGAACTTGGCCACCGATGGTTTCGCCGATCCAGCCACCTGCGGCTTCCGAGGTTGTCCATTCATGATCTTCCGCTTCCCCATCGTCATTATCGACGAGGATTTCCGCTCCGAGAACGTCTCCGGCCTCGGCATCCGGGCATTGGCCGATGCCATTCGTGCCGAAGGCGAGGAAGTGCTGGGCGTGACCAGCTACGTGGATCTGGCGGCTTTCGCCCAGCAGCAGGCGCGGGTATCGGCCTTCGTGATCTCGATCGACGACGAGGAATTCCATGCCGGCAACGAGCCGGTGGACGAGTCGCTGGAAGTCATTGTCCAGCTGCGCAACTTCATCCAGGAAATCCGCTTCCGCAACGCGGACATTCCGATCTTTCTGTATGGCGAGACGCGGACCAGCCGTCACCTGCCGAACGACGTCCTCAAGGAACTGCACGGCTTCATCCACATGTTCGAGGACACGCCGGAGTTCGTCGCCCGTCACGTGATCCGCGAGGCGCGCAGCTATCTCAACTCGCTCGCCCCGCCCTTCTTCCGCGCCCTGACTGGCTACGCCGCCGACGGTTCGTACTCGTGGCACTGCCCGGGTCATTCCGGTGGCGTGGCGTTCCTCAAGAGCCCGGTCGGCCAGATGTTCCACCAGTTCTTCGGCGAGAACCTGCTGCGCGCGGACGTCTGCAACGCCGTGGACGAGCTTGGCCAGCTGCTGGATCACACTGGGCCGGTAGCCGCCTCGGAGCGCAATGCCGCGCGAATCTTCAATGCCGACCACCTGTTCTTCGTCACCAACGGCACCTCGACCTCCAACCGCATGGTCTGGAACTCGAACGTGGCCCCGGGCGACGTGGTGGTAGTCGATCGCAATTGCCACAAGTCGATCCTGCACTCAATCATCCTCACCGGCGCGATCCCGGTTTTCCTGATGCCGACGCGCAATCACTACGGCATTATCGGGCCGATACCGCGAAGCGAGTTCACGCGCGAGAACATCGAGAAAAAGATCGCCGAACACCCCTTCGCCAGCCAGGCCGAAGACCGGCAGCCAAAGATCCTCACGATCACGCAGTCGACCTATGACGGCATCCTCTACAACGTCGAGGAGATCAAGGACGAGCTCGATGGCTTTGTCGAGTGCCTGCATTTCGACGAGGCCTGGCTGCCGCATGCGGCCTTCCACGACTTCTACGGCGATTACCACGCCATCGGCGAGGATCGCCGGCGCTGCTCGGACTCGGTGGTCTATTCGACCCAGTCCACACACAAGCTGCTGGCCGGCCTGTCGCAGGCCTCGCAGGTACTGGTGCAGGACTGCCAGAAGCAGCGGTTCGATCAGGACGTCTTCAACGAGGCGTACCTGATGCACTCCTCGACCTCGCCGCAGTACGCGATCATCGCCTCGTGCGACGTGGCCGCCTCGATGATGGAGCCGCCGGGAGGTACCGCGCTGGTCGAGGAATCGATCTTCGAGGCGATGGATTTCCGCCGCGCGATGCAGAAGGTGGATGTCGAATACGGCGACGACTGGTGGTTCAAGGTCTGGGGCCCGGACACCATACCCGAGGAAGGCATCGGCACTCGCGACGACTGGATGCTGCACGAGGACGACCGCTGGCACGGCTTCGGCCAGGTTCCGACCGGGTTCAACATGCTCGACCCGATCAAGGCGACCATCATCACGCCGGGGCTCGACGTCGACGGCGACTTCCACGACTGGGGTATCCCCGCGGCGATCGTCACCCGTTATCTGGCCGAACACGGGGTGGTGGTGGAGAAGGCCGGCCTGTACAGCTTCTTCATCATGTTCACCATCGGCATCACCAAGGGCCGCTGGAACACGCTTTTGACTGCCCTGCAGCAATTCAAGGACGAGTACCAGCGCAACCAGCCCCTGTGGCGCATCCTGCCGGAGTTCGTGAACAAGCATCCGCGCTACGAGCGCGTCGGCCTGCGCGATCTCTGCGACAAGCTCCACGCCGTCTACCGCGAGCACGACGTCGCCAAGCTGACCACCGAGATGTACCTGTCGAACATCGAGCCGGCCATGCGTCCGGCCGATGCCTGGTCGAAGATGGCGCGCAAGCAGATCGACCGCGTGCCGATCGACGAGCTCGAGGGCCGCATCACCGCCTCGCTGGTGACGCCCTACCCGCCGGGCATTCCGCTACTGATCCCGGGTGAGCGCTTCAACGCCCGAATCGTGGAATATCTGAAGTTTGTCCGGCACTTCAACCGCCAGGTACCCGGCTTCGAGACGGACGTGCACGGACTGGTGGCGGAAGAGACCGACGAAGGTATCCGCTACTTCATCGACTGCGTGCGTGCCGACTGAGGAAATCGGGCTCGTCAGCCGCCGACGGTAAAGCCGGTGACGGCCAGTCCGGCGACGATCAGCAGATAGGCAAGCCCCATCAGGACGAACAGTCCGTCGAGGGCCACCAGCGCCAGACCGAAGGCGACGACCGCGATGCCGACGGCCGTGGTCGAGAACGGCACCAGTTCGAGCACCGGCATGATCAGGGCGAGGACGGTACAGATACCCGCGATCAGCATGGCTCCGCCATTCGAGGCAAGCACGCAGAATCGAGGCCGCAACCACCAGTCGATAAAGCGCGCCGGCCGGTCGAGCCAGCGCACGGTCCGCTGAACCCGGCCGGAGGACAAGTGACGATTCATCAACCAGCCGGGCAGCCAGAAGGACTCCCGGCCGAACATTAGTTGCATCGAGATCAGTAGCAGCCCGATTGCCATTGTCGTGGGCAATCCGGGAATGCCGCTCAATGGAGAAACCATCACCAGGCCGACGAGCAGCACCACCGGGCCGAACGACCGGGTGCCCAGCGCCTCCATGATGGTCGCCAGGTAGACGTCCTCCCGGTCCGATGCCACCTCGGCGATCCGTTGCAACAGGTCACCAAGATTGTGCGGGGGAGCCTCGACGGATCCCCCACCGGTCGGGTTGGTCTGGCTTTCCTGCCGCGGCATGACGCCTCCAAGGGGTGGATTAGCGCCTAGTGAGACCACCGCACGCTTTGAGGGTTCGAAGCAAGGGCATCAGCTCGCGCAGTAGCGGTCGCCGGAGAGATCCATGCGTTGCCCGGTCGAGCTCTGCGACGGCGACACCTGACGCGGCGGCGACCATTAGGGTCCGCCAAGGGTGATAGCGCGCTTCGATTTCCAGCGGCAGCCCCAGCAGATCGACACGCGCCTGCAGTCGATCGCCACTGTGGCGCAGGCGGCGCTTGGCCAGCTCGACCTCCACCGCCGGTGAAACGGTTTCCGACCGCCCTACCCGATCATCCCGCTGCGCGGCGCGCTGGCGAAGCCGTTCGCTGCCATTCATCGCCGTAACCAGCGATAGGCCCAGCCACCCAACACGGCCGCGACGGCCAGGCAGAGACCGCCCATGGCAGCGAGCGTGGGCGCGACACCCCAGTACGGGACGAGCCAGTAATAGAGACCCGCCATGCCGAACCCGATGGCGACCGCAACGAGCAGCCCGACCAGCCCGATCAGCACCACGGCGGCCGCCGTGCGCCCGACCTGCTGCCGCAGCAGCCGGCCTTCGGCCTCGACCAGTGCAGTCAGCGCGAGTACATAATCGGTGAGAGGTTTCAGTGCCGGCCTCCGTCAAGCAACTTGGCGATGACGAAACCGATGCCGAACGCGGCAACCACCGACGTCAGCGGATGATTGCCGACCAGCTGCTCGGCATCCTCGACCCGACGTTCGCCCTGCTCGCGGGCGCGCCGATAGCCGCGATTCAACGTGTCCATGCCCTCATCGAAGGCGGCCTGGACGTCGTCACGTGCCTGGGTGGCGCGATCGCGCACGCGTTCCTGGCTCTGTTCGCGAAATGCTTTCAGCAGGTCACCGACGTCGCCGCGCAGCTGCGCGAGATCGGCCTTGACCGCTTCAAGTTCGGCGTTGCTGTCTTTCTCGCTCGATTGTGCCATGTCGGAATCCTCCAGGATTGAATTCGGCTGAGACGACCTGAGCGTAGTCGCCACGCGACGGGAATCCAATACGTATTGGCGAATTACCCCGGGCCTCACGGCGGAAGGCGGCTACGCCGACGCAGAGCCTTCGAGTTCACCGCCAAAACAAGCTGGTCATCAGCCCATCAGCAGGTACTTGGTCTCGAGGTACTCATCGAGACCTTCGGTGGCGCCTTCTCGGCCAAGCCCGGATGCCTTGACCCCGCCAAAAGGCGCGGCTGCGTTGGAAATCAGGCCGGCGTTGATGCCGATCATCCCGGCCTCGATCCCTTCGGCAACACGCCAGACGCGATGCACGTTCTCGCTGTAGAAGTAGGCAGCAAGCCCGAACGGTGTGTCGTTGGCCAGCTTGATCGCTTCCTGCTCGTCGTGGAAGGTGGAAATCGCGACCAGCGGACCGAAGGTCTCCTCCTGCGCCACGCGCATCGAGTGTCGTATACCCGTGAGCAATGTCGGCAGCACGTAGTTTTCACCCCGATCGTGACGTCTGCCACCGCTAACCAGCGTCGCGCCACGACTCGTGGCGTCCTCGACGTGGGACAACACCTTGTCGGCTGCTGCCGAATCGATCAGCGGCGTGACGTCGGTCTCCGGATCGAGGCCGTCACCCAGGCGAAGCGCCTCCACTCGGTGCCTGAGCTTCTCCACGAACGTATCGTGGACCGCCTCATGGACGTAGAAGCGATTCACGCAGACACAGGTCTGGCCGGTATTGCGAAACTTGGCGGCGATCGCCCCATCCACGGCCGCGTCGAGATCCGCATCATCGAACACGATGAATGGAGCATTGCCGCCAAGTTCCAGGGAAACCTTCTGCACATTGGCGGCAGAGTCGCGCATCAGGGCACTACCCACCTCGGTCGACCCGGTAAACGACACCTTCCTGACCAGAGGGTTGGACGTCATTTCTGAGGCGATTTCTCGTGCCGACCCAGTCACCACGTTGAATACCCCCGCGGGAACGCCCGCCTCGTCTGCCAGTACGGCGAGCGCGAGCGCCGAGAACGGTGTGGCACTGGCTGGCTTGACCACCATGGGGCAGCCGGCTGCCAGTGCGGCGCCCGCCTTGCGGGTAATCATCGACGAGGGGAAATTCCACGGGGTGATCGCCGCGGCAACCCCGATAGGCTGTCGGAGCACGACAATGTGCTGGCCGGCGGCGGCCGGCGGGATCGTCCGACCGTAGGCCCGTCGGGCCTCCTCGGCAAACCACTTGAGAAACGACGCGGCATAACGGATCTCGCCGGCGGACTCCGCGTGTGGCTTACCCTGTTCCAGCGTCATGATCGTCGCGAGTGTGTCCTCGTGGGCCAGCATCAGCTCATGCCAGCGATACAGGATCGCTCCGCGGGCCTCCGCCGTCAGCTTGCGCCAGGCCGGCCACGCTTCCGCAGCCGACTCGATCGCCCGGCGGGTCTCGTCAGTGCCCAGCCGGGGCACGTGACCCAACGTCTCTCCGTTGGCGGGATTGGTGACGGCGATTCGGTCGTCACCGCTCGCGGGAACCCACTTCCCGCCGACAAAGCAACTCTCCCGAAACAGTCGGTTATCGCGTGTTTCTGACAGAACATCGAGACTCATGAGCGGGTCCGTTCAGACGGTGGGATTCGGGTAGCGGGCATCGATCTCGTCGATCGCCTTTAGCAGGTCATCCGAGAGTGCCAGTTCGCCGGCTGCAATGTTTTCATCCAGTTGCGCAAGCGAGGTTGCGCCGATGATGGTCGAGGCCACCTCGGGACGCCGCAACGTGAAGGCGATCGCCATCTGGGCGGGAGAGAGTCCATGCTCGCGAGCCAGCTCGACGTAGGCGCGCGTCGCGGCCGCCGCGTTGGTCTTTTCGTAACGCTGCCCGAAGGTCGGGAATTCGGTGATCCGGCCTGCCGCGTTCGGATCGTCGAGATACTTGCCGGTCAGATGACCGAATGCCAGCGGGCTGTAGGGCAGTAGTGCCACGTCGAGCTCGGTGCAGACCTCGGCCAGCCCCCCTGTCTCGAAGCTGCGGTTCATCAGGTGATAGGCGTTCTGCAAGGATGTCACCATGGGCAGACCATGCTGACGGGCCGCTTCGGCGAAAGTCATCACGCCGAAAGGCGTTTCGTTGGACAAGCCGATGTGCCGGACCTTGCCTCCCTCGACCAGTTCAGCGAGGGCCGCGAGCTGCGCCTCGATGGGCTCGGCGTCCTGGCGCCGGGCCGGATCGTAGTAGACGTCGCCGAACTTGGGCACGTAGCGGTCCGGCCAGTGAATCTGATAGAGATCGACGTAGTCTGTCTGCAGACGCTGCAGGCTGTCGTCGATCGCCTTGTGGACCTGGTCGCGCGTGACACGCGGCCCGCCACGAACGTGGTTGAGGCTGGCACGCCCCGCTCCGGTGACCTTGGTGGCGACGATCAGATCGTCGCGCTTTTGATGTTTCAACCAGCTGCCGACGAACGACTCGGTGCGCCCCTGGGTCTCTGCGCATGGTGGCACCGGGTACATTTCCGCGGTATCGATGAAGTTGATCCCCGAGGCGACGGCCCGATCCAGCTGCTGGTGTGCCTCGGCCTCGGTGTTCTGCTCGCCGAATGTCATGGTGCCGAGACAGATGGCGCTGACCTCGAGTCCGCTGTTGCCCAATCGTCGGTATTCCATCGTCAGTCGTTGCTCCTGATGTCGTCGATCCTTAAGCTCTGTTTCAGGCGAACCGCCGCCCTGCGGTTCGCGTCGATAACGAGCCACGTAGAGTAGCCAAGATGCCGGATGTTTCCAGTCAGGTCGCCGCGGCGCACCTGGAGTTCATCGAACCGATCAGCTCCGCCCTCCCCGCCAGGTCTCCGACCGTCGCCCAACGCGAAGCCGCTGAGTTCATGATCGCGCATTATCGCGAGAACGGCTGGGCCGGGCTGTGCGATGCCGTCGACGCGCGGCTCGCAAATCGGGCGTTCGATGCCGCGAGTCTGGATGACGAGGACCGGATGATACTGGAGACCATCGACCGCGCCGCCGTCGAGCCGGGCTGGCTGGACCGGGTGGTTGCCGAGGCGGAGGCCGAGGCGGCCGACCAGCTTGCCGCACTGATCCTCGCCGCCACCTGGGGAGAGCATGAAGCGCTCGCCGCGCTCGACGAGATGCGTGATGCCGCGCAGGCCGCCGGGATCCCGGATTCGACCGCACATGCCTTCATCGCGATGGTAGAGGGTGAACGCCGGCCGGATGCCCTGATCGCGGCCCACCCCAGCGCCCAGAGCGGCCTGCTCGAAGCGACGCTGAACGCCCTTACCCGCCGCGAGGGAGACGCTGACGGCTGACCGTCAACTCTGCCCGAGGATGCGGGCCTCGGCGCGAAGCTGGCCGCTCACCTGGCACATCAGCTCGTAACTGATGGTGCCGGAGGCCTGCGCGATCTCGTCGATCGCCAGGCCACTACCCCAGCATTCGACCTCGTCGCCCACCTGCGCCTCGACGCCACGCAGATCGATGGTGACCAGGTCCATCGAGACACGACCGACAATCTGCGTGCGACGACCATTGACCAGGATAGGCGTCCCGTCCGGTGCGTGACGGGGGTACCCGTCACCGTAACCCACCGACGCCACCCCCACGGGCATGGTCTCCGGCGCGACGAAACGCCCGCCGTAACCAATGGCACCACCGCGAGGGACCTCGCGTACCGCGATCAACTGTGTCTTGAGCTCCATGGCCGGCCTAAGGTCGTACTGTGCGGCTTCACCGAAGATGAACGGGTTGCCTCCGTACAGCATGATGCCCGGGCGGACCCAATCGCCACCGGCTGTCTCACAGCCCAGCAGCGCCGCGGAATTGCACAGACTGGTCTCACCCTTCCAGCCGGCGGCCACCGAGCGAAACACGTCGATCTGCGCGTCGGTTGCGGAGAGGTCAGGCTCGTCGGCACGCGCAAAATGCGTCATCAGTCCGACATGCGGATCGATCGCCGCGCAGGAGTCGAGCCGGGCCCTGGCGTCGGCCACCTGCTCGGGTGACAGCCCCGCGCGATGCATGCCGGTATCCACCTTGATCCAGGCACGCAGGGCTCCCTCGGGCAGATCTGTGGCGTGCGATTCGAGCACGTCCAGCTGAGCCACATCATGGAAGACGACTTCGAGCGAGTGATCCAAGGCCAGGTCGAGTTCCTGCGCTGTCATCGCGCCCTGCAGAACCAAGAGGCGCTCGGTGAGACCGGCTTCACGGAGAGCAAGGCCCTCCGCCGGGGTTGCCACGGCGAAGCCGTCGGTGCCGGCTGCCGAGAACGCCCGTGCGGCCGTCAGCAGCCCGTGACCATAGCCATCGGCCTTGACCGCGGCGAACACCGCTCGCCCGTCGGCCGCGGACCGCGCCACCGCAAGGTTGTGACGCAATGCGTCGACGAGAATGGTCAGTCGGGCCCGACGCATCAACGGTAGGCTTCCGGCACGCTCTCGGGGCTGATGAAGTCCTCGAACCGGGTGT
This sequence comes from Guyparkeria hydrothermalis, assembly GCF_023555385.1. Classification (NCBI taxonomy): domain Bacteria; kingdom Pseudomonadati; phylum Pseudomonadota; class Gammaproteobacteria; order Chromatiales; family Thioalkalibacteraceae; genus Guyparkeria; species Guyparkeria hydrothermalis. The sequence continues at coordinate 532,282 of NZ_JAJSED010000001.1, read as the reverse complement.
TCTTGCCGCGGAAGGTCATCGGCACGGTCCCGGTCGGACCGTTACGCTGCTTGCCGATGATGATTTCCGCCATGCCCTTCTTCTCGGTGTCCGGTTCGTAGACCTCTTCCCGGTAGATGAACATGATGACGTCGGCGTCCTGCTCGATCGCGCCTGATTCGCGCAGGTCCGACATCACCGGGCGCTTGTTGGGGCGCTGCTCGAGAGAGCGGTTGAGCTGCGAAAGCGCGATCAACGGTACATCGAGCTCCTTGGCCACCGCCTTCAGCGAGCGGGAGATCTCGGAAATTTCGTTGGTGCGGTTTTCCTTCGAACCCGGCACCTGCATCAGCTGCAGGTAGTCGACCACAATAAGACCCAGATCCTGCTCACGAGCAAGCCGTCGGGCACGCGAACGCAGATCGCTCGGCGAAAGCGCTGGCGTGTCGTCGATGAATATCTTGGCCTGGCTGAGCTGGCCCACTGCGCCGGAAATCCGGTGCCAATCGCTGTCCTCGAGTTGGCCCGTGCGCACTTTGGTCTGGTCGATACGACCGAGAGAGGACAGCATCCGCACCGCGAGCTGGTCCCCCGGCATTTCCATCGAGAACACCGCCACGGCTTTCTCGCCGTACAGCGCGACGTTTTCGGCGATGTTCATCGAGAAGGTGGTCTTACCCATCGACGGGCGCCCGGCGACGATCACAAGGTCACCCTTGCCAAGACCGGTCGTCATGTCGTCAAGGTCACGGAAACCGGTACTGATGCCAGTGACCTCGCCCTTGTTCTCGTAGAGCTCGGCGATCCGGTCCATCGCCACCGTGAGCAGGTCCGTGATGCTCTGGAAACCGCGGCGCGTGCGCGCGCCCTCGTCGGCGATCGCAAAGATGGCCTTTTCGGCAGTCTCGAGGACGTCGTAGGCGGTCTGCCCTTCGGTCTGATAGCTCTTCCGGGAAATCTCGGTGCCGACCTCGATCAGACGACGGAGCAGCGAGTGCTCGCGAATGATTTCGGCGTAGGCCGCGATGTTGGCCGCACTCGGAACGGAGTCGACCAATGCGGCCAGGTAATCGTTACCACCAACGTCCTCGAGTTTTTCGATCGTCTTGAGGCGTTCGGAGACGACCATGGCGTCGAACGGCTGATTGCGCTCGGCCAGCTCGTCGATCACCCGGAAAATCACCCGGTGATCGTGGAAATAGAAATCCTCGTCGCGCAGCTTGTCGCCAACCTGCTCGAAGGCAAGCGGATCGAGCATCAGCCCACCGAGAACGGCCTGCTCGGCCTCCTGAGAGTGAGGCGGAACCCGCAGAGACAGCGGCGAACCGACGGCCGCCGGCTTGGGGCGACGATCAGGTTTCGGCGAATCGGAAGTGTATTCCGGAAGAGACATGGGCAACGGCTACCAGCGGCTGTTCGGCGTACGGACCCCGCATCGCCAGGCAAGGACGAAATCGCGGTCGCGGGGAGGAATAGATGATACGCCCTGTGCCGGCAGTTGACCACGACTCGCCAACTCGGTTCCTCACAACGATCACCTTCAGCAGGACAAAAAAAACCCGCCCCTTTGGGGGGCGGGCTCTTGGATCGGCCGACCGTCGCTGACGGATCGGCGATCGGGTATCGGCTTACTGCTCGGGGACGACCACGACGTTGATGTCGACGTCGACTTCCGAGTGCAGGTGCAGCTGGATCGGGAACTCACCCAGCGCACGCAGCGCACCTTCCGGCATGCGCACTTCGCGCTTCTCCATATCGACGCCGTAGGTGTCGGTGACTGCCTTGGCGATCTCGTCGGTACCGACGGAACCGAACAGCTTGCCCTCGGCACCGGCCTTGACCGGGATGGTGACGCTCGGCTCTTCGCCCAGCTTGCCGGCACGGGCTTGTGCGGCGGCCAGCTCTTCAGCGGCCTTCTTCTCCAGCTCGGCACGGCGCTCTTCGAACTCGGCCATGTTGGCCTTGGTCGCCGGCTTGGCCTTGCCGTACGGGATCAGGAAGTTGCGGGCGTAGCCCGGGCGGACGCGAACGACGTCGCCCAGCGAGCCCAGGTTCTCGACCTTACTCAACAGAATGACTTGCATGGATATTGACTCCTGGAATCTGGGGACGGACGCGATCAGTGACGGTCGGTGTACGACAGCAGGGCCAGGAAGCGCGCACGCTTGATGGCAGCCTGCAGCTGACGCTGATAGCGGGCCTTGGTACCGGTCACACGGCTCGGCACGATCTTGCCGGTCTCGGTGACGTACTGACGCAGGGTGTCAATGTCCTTGTAGTCGATGTGCTTCACGCCCTCGGCGGTGAAACGGCAAAAACGCTTGCGACGGAAAAAACGGGCCATGGATCAAATCCTCTCGAAACTTATTCGCTGGAAGCGTCGGACTTCTCTTCCGACTTCTTGTCGCTGTCACGACGCTCTTCGCGCTTGTTGTCATCGTCACGACGGCGCGGACGACGCTCGGACTCGCGCTCCTGCATCATCGGGGAGGCTTCGGTGTAGGCCTCGTCGCAACGGATGGTCATGTGGCGCAGGACGGCGTCGTTGAACTTGAACGCTTCCTCGAGCTCGGCCAGGGCATCCTGGTCGGTCTCGACGTTCATCAGCACGTAGTGCGCCTTGACCAGTTTCTTGATCGGGTAGGCCAGCTGGCGGCGACCCCAGTCCTCGAGACGGTGAACCGTGCCCTTCGCGGACTCGATGATGCCGCGGTAGCGCTCGATCATCGCCGGGACCTGGTCGCTCTGGTCCGGGTGGACCATGAAGACGATTTCATAATGACGCATGGATAGAACTCCTGTGGATTGAAGGCAGCCTGCCGCATGCGGAACGGTCAGGCAGGAGAAACAAGCGGCGCATTCTAGGCGCTCCGGCCGCCCGTTGCAAGCCGGAGCAATGCGGTTCAGCGGCTGATGACGACGAAGGCCAACGCGTATGAACGCTCGTCACTCACCGACAGGCTGATCTCGCTCGCCCCCATCCGCTCGAAGGTCTGTTGCGCCTGACCGCTCAGGACGACGTCGGGGCGACCGAATTCGTCGTGGCGTGTCTGGATGTCAACGAGCCGCAGACCGTCCCGAAAGCCGGTCCCTAGCGCCTTGGCGACCGCCTCCTTGGTGGCGAATCGCTTGGCAAGCCAGGCAGCACGGTTCGTCTCGGGCAACCGCTCAAGCTCCTCGGGGCCCAGCACGCGATCGACCAAGCGCTCCCCATGGCGATCGAGTGCACCTTGGATGCGAGCGATCTCGACCAGGTCGGTACCGATGCCGAGGATCATTGACGATCAGCTCGTGGCGGCGGGACGTCGGTAGCGGGCAGCGTGCATCAGATCCTTCATCTCGCGCACCGCGGCGGGCAGACCGGAGAAAACCGCCTGCCCGATGATTGCGTGGCCGATATTGAGCTCTTCGATTTCATCAATCGCCGCGATCACGGAAACGTTGTGATAGTGAAGGCCGTGACCGGCATTCACCACCAGTCCCACGTCGGCCGCATCGCGAGCACATTGGCGAATCAGATCGAGCTGTTCCTGGACCGCCACGTCGCAGTCGGCATCGGCGTAGTGCCCGGTATGAATCTCGATCACCGGCGCCTCGCAGGCGACGGCTGCGTCGATCTGGCGCGGATCGGCATCAACGAACAGCGACACCCGAATGCCGGCTTCGGCCATCCGATCACAGGCCGCGTGAATACGTTCGATCTGACCGGCGACGTCCAGTCCGCCCTCGGTGGTCAGTTCCTCGCGCCGCTCTGGCACGAGACAGACGTCATGTGGACGCAGCCGACAGGCGAGATCGATCATCTCGTCGGTGGCGGCCATTTCCAGGTTCATGCGCGTCTGCAGCAGTTCGCGCAGGATCTCGACGTCACGATCCTGGATGTGTCGGCGGTCCTCGCGCAAATGCAGCGTGATGCTGTCGGCACCGGACTGTTCGGCCAGCAGCGCAGCGCTGACCGGGTCGGGGTAGCGCGTGCCCCGCGCCTGACGCAGCGTGGCGACGTGATCGATATTCAGACCCAGCAAAGGGTATTGAGCAGTGACGCGATTGGTCATGGGTTCTCGATTTCCGCAGTGAGGGATGGCTGACGATTCAGGGGCACCAGTCTAGGGAAACACCGATCGAATCGACAATGTCTTCGCTTGGTTCCGTGCCCGCCACGAGCGCTTTGACTTCGCGGGACACCAGGCATGTACCGGTTGCTATTCCGGGGAGACCGCCGCATCGTCCCGAGAGGCAGGCCACAATCGCCGGGAGACGAAAGGCGCCCGACCCACATGTCCCGCCAGGAGGGATTGCATCAGATCTCGTGCAATCCGGCGATCCTCGGCGCCCACGAGCACGTCATCCGCGGCAATTGCTTCCAGCACATGCCCGGGCACTCCACCGGCGGAACCGGCCGGCACGATGCCGGATTCGAGCCCGACCCGATAGCGTCCGGTCGGATGCACGGGCTCACCATTCACGTCGCGCTGCCAGTCGATCCCCGCCCCCAGGTGGGCAAGCAGCTGACGCTCGAACCGCCGGATCACCACCGACAGCGGCATCTCGGGACTCTCGAGCATTGCAAGGCTTTTCCAGTAGTCGAGGAACAGACCGGGCATGGCCTCCTCGGGGCGCAACGCGCGCAGGATCAGTTCATGCAGGTAGAAGGCGGTCGCGAGCGACTGCCCGCGCAGAAAACGCAGCGCTTCGACCGGCTCGGCGGCCGTAAGCACCGGCCAGCCGCCCCGCCCTGCCGTCTGCAACTCCAGGCAGACGAAATTGGGCGGTCGCGACGAGCCCCGCTTCTTGATCCGCCGACCACCGTTCTGTCGCATGCGAACCCAGCCGCGCGTATCGGTCAGCCAGTCCAGCAGCAGGCCATGTTCCTGAAACGGTCTGGCATGAAGCAGGAACCCGCGCACAGCTCAGCCTCCGCCCAACTCGCCGGGACTTTGCCACCCGGGTTGCCGGCCGCGCCTCATTCGGGCAGCTGGTATCCGAGTGACGCGACCGAGCGCTCGTCATCCGCCCAGTCGTCGGCCACCTTGACCCACAGATCAAGCATGACGCGCTTTTCCAACAGATGCTCGATCGCCTCGCGCGCCTGCTGGCCGACGGTCTTGAGCCGGGAGCCACGATTGCCGATCACGATGCCCTTCTGACCGGCACGAGCGACGTAGATGACCGCACCGATGGTGACCAGTCGGTCGGTCTCCTCGAAGCGCTCGATCATGACGGTGGTCTGGTACGGCAACTCGTCGTGCAGCGACCGGGCCAGCTTCTCGCGAATGATCTCGGCCGCCATGAAACGCACCGGGGCGGTCGTCACCTGGTCCTGGTCGTAACCGATCGGACCCTCCGGGAGGTACGAGAAGATCAGGTCGACCAGCCCTTCCAGCCCACGTCGCCGCCGCGCGCTCATCGGATAAATCTCGGCAAAGTCCCGTTTCTCGCCCATCTTTGCCAGAAACGGCAGCAGCTCGGTCTTGTCGTTGACCAGATCGACCTTGTTCACGACCAGCACCACGGGTGCCTCGACATGCTCCAGCAGGCGCAGAACGGTTTCATCCTCACCGCCGAACTGGCCGGCCTGCACCATGAAAAGGATCAGGTCGACACCTTCAAGTGCGCTGCGTGCCGTGCGGTTGAGCTGCCGGTTCAGCGCGTCCTTACCGCCTTCGTGCAGGCCAGGGGTGTCGATCAGGACGATCTGCCCGCGTGGCTCGGTGATGATGCCGGTGATGCGATGGCGCGTGGTCTGCGGCTTGGGTGCCGTGATCGACACCTTCTGGCCCACCAGCCGGTTAACCAATGTCGACTTGCCGACGTTGGGGCGTCCGACGATGGCCACGTTACCGAAGCGGGTGGACTCGCTCATGCGCGGCTCTCCGTGGAGGATTTGCCTTCACGCGACTCGCACAGCGTCTTGAGCATACGCCGCGCTGCGGTCTGTTCCGCACGCCGGCGCGACGAGCCGCTGGCGCGTGTCGCGAACGCCTCACCGTTGCATTCCACGCGACAGGCCACTTCGAAGGTCTGTTTGTGTGCCTGCCCTGTCTGCTCGAGCACTTCGTACTCGGGCAAGGGCAATCTGTCCCGCTGCAGGTACTCCTGCAGCTGGGTCTTGGCATCTTTCAGTTCCTGCGCATCCGGCAGCGATACCAACTCGTCGCCGAACAGGCTCAGCACCCAATCATGGGCTGGATGAAATCCCTGATCGAGATACAGGGCACCGATAATGGCTTCAAGGGCGTCGGCAAGGATCGAATCGCGACGATGCCCGCCACTCTTGAGCTCGCCTGATCCCATTACGAGATAATCCCCGAGGCCGATACGGCGCGCTACCCGAGCGAGGGTTTCCTCCCTTACCACCGAGGCCCGAAGCCGGGACAATGCGCCCTCGGAAGCGTCGGGCTTGTGGCGATACAGGTAGTCGGAGATCGTGAGGTTCAGAATCGAGTCGCCCAGGAATTCCAGACGCTCGTTGTTCCGGCGCCCGGACGAGCGGTGTCGTAAGGCCAGACCGAAGAGGTCATGGTTCTCGAACGTCAATCCCAGCGATTCTGCCAGGATGTCCGGGTCGCGGATAAGGGGGTTTCTGTTTCTAGTTGCTGACACGAGTCTGGTGTTTGAATGCAGCCACGAGCGACAGATTGCCGAACAATTGCGCCCGCCCGTCGTAGTTGTATGTCACGCGATAACCGCCGGTCACCGGGCGAATCTCGAAATCCTTGGGATCGAACTTGTCGTCGACTTCGTTGATGTCGAGACGCTTGGCGAGCATGCGCCGAATCTCGTTGGGACTGCCGGCGGTCTCTTGCTCGATGCTCTTGAAGACCGAAGTGAGCTTCTGGTCGGCGATGTAGAGCGGCACGACCTTCATCACTACCAACGCGGCCAGACCCAAGGCGATGGCCGCCAAGAAGAGCCCGACCAGTGACATGCCATCCTGCCGCCGGCTTACAGCCGGCCCGACACTGCGGTTGTTTTCCTTCAACGTGGTCTGTTCCATATCCCTCGTCCTCGGCACACGGCCGTTCCGTTATTTCCCGTCGCTCTCGATGGCATCGATCGACCGTCCGATGCGGCTCGCATCGAAGCCGCCGTCATGCCAGTTCCAGTGCATCCAAATCATAACCGCTTTGCCGACCAGATTCGATTCCGGGACAAAGCCCCAGTAACGGCTGTCGTTGCTGTGATTGCGGTTGTCGCCCATCACGAAAAAGTGCCCGTCAGGAACGGACCACTCCCCCACCCCGAGGGTGCGCGACGGATCCATGAGAATTCGGTGCGGTCCGTCGTCGTCCGGCAGGCTCTCGATGCCGACGGTCAACCCGGCGTGCTTCAGATTGGCGTCCCCGGGGTAGCGGCCGGCGGTTTCGAGTGGCACCTCATTGCCATTGATCCACAAGCGCTGGTCCTCGACGCGAACGGTATCGCCGGGCAGGCCCACTACGCGTTTGATGTAGTCGACCTCAGGCTGCTGCGGGTAGCGGAAGACCACCACATCGCCGCGCTCGGGTTCGGAAATCGGCACCACCTTGGTGTTCACGACCGGTAAACGCAGCCCGTACTCGAACTTGTTGACCAGGATGAAATCGCCGACCAGGAGAGAAGGCATCATCGACCCGGAGGGGATCCGAAACGGCTCGAACAGAAACGAGCGGATGACGAGCACCACCAACAGGATCGGGAAAAACGACTTGGCGTAATCGACCAGCAGAGGCTCATCGTCGCTCACCGTCTTTTGATCGGCGCCTGACTCGCTGCCGAGCTGCCGCGCCTCTGCTGCCAAGCGGGCTTGCCGCCTGGGCCGAAACGCCAGCCGATCGATGAGCCATATGAGGCCACTCGCGAAGGTGGCGACCACTAGAAGGAGTTCGAAATCCAAGGCGTGCTCCCGTATGTGTCAGCCGAACCCGTAGGCCCGAGTCAGTTCTTGTTGTCCATCTGCAGGACCGCGAGGAACGCCTCCTGCGGCACCTCGACCTTGCCGATGCTCTTCATTCGCTTCTTGCCGGCCTTCTGCTTCTCGATCAGCTTCTTCTTGCGCGACACGTCACCGCCATAACACTTCGCAAGCACGTTCTTGCGCAACGCCTTCACGTTGGTCCGGGCGATGATCTTGCCGCCGATAGCTGCCTGGAGTGCAACCTCGAACATCTGCTGCGGTATCAGCTCCTTGAGCTTCTCGATCAGGTCCCGGCCACGCTGCTCGGCCTTGTCGCGGTGAACGATCAACGACAGCGAATCGACCGCCTCGCCGTTGATTAAGATGTCCATCTTCACCAGATTGGCCGCCTCGAACCGATCAAGCTGGTAATCGAACGAGGCGTAGCCGCGAGACACCGATTTGAGCCGATCGAAGAAATCCAGCACCACCTCGGCCAGCGGGAGGTCGAAGATCAGCGTCACCTGGTTGCCCGAGTAGAGCATGTTCTTCTGCACACCGCGCTTTTCCATGCAAAGGTTCAGCACCGGACCGACGAAATCCTGCGGGCAGAGAATGTTGGCCTCGATGATCGGCTCGCGGATCTCGTTGATCTCCGACGGGTCCGGCAGCTGCGAGGGATTGTGAATCTGGTAGGTATCGCCGCCCTTCTCCTCGACCTCGAAGATGACCGTGGGAGCGGTGGTAATCAGGTCGATGCCGTACTCGCGTTCGAGTCGCTCCTGGATGATCTCCATGTGCAGCAGACCAAGGAAGCCACAACGGAAGCCGAAGCCCAGTGCGGTCGACACCTCGGGCTCGAAGGCCAGTGCCGCGTCGTTCAGCCGCAGCTTGCGCAGCGCCTCGCGCAGGTCGTCGTAGTTGTCCGACTCGACCGGATACAGGCCGGAGAACACCCGCGGCTGCATCTCCTTGAAGCCCGGCAAGGGGGAGTCGGCGGGATGCTCGGCATCGGTAAGCGTGTCACCCACCTTGGCCGAATCAATGTCCTTGATGCCGGCGATCACGAACCCGACCTCGCCGGCGAAGAGGCCCTCTCGTGCCAGGGTCTTCGGCGTGAACACCCCGGTCTTGTCGACCGTGAACACGTCACCAGTCCCCATCGCCTTGATCTTGGCCTTGGGACGGATGGCACCGTCGATGACGCGCACCAGTGCGACCACGCCGACATAGTTGTCGAACCAGGAGTCGACGATCAGCGCCTTGAGCGGACCGTCCTCGTCACCTTCGGGGGGCGGGATCTCCTGGATGAGGCGCTCGACCACTTCGTCGACGCCCTCGCCCGTCTTCGCCGAACAGGTCACCGCGTTCTGCGCCTCGAGGCCGATGATGTCCTCGATCTCGGCCTTGACCCGGTCGGGCTCGGCGGCCGGCAGGTCGATCTTGTTGAGAACCGGGACCACCTCGAGTCCGAGGTCGATGGCCGTATAGCAATTGGCCACGGACTGGGCTTCCACCCCCTGCGAGGCATCCACCACCAGCAGCGCGCCTTCACAGGCAGCCAGAGAGCGCGAGACCTCGTAGGAGAAATCGACGTGCCCCGGCGTGTCGATGAAGTTGAGGCGATAGGTCTCGCCATCCCGGGAGCGATAGTCGAGTGACACGCTCTGGGCCTTGATCGTGATGCCGCGCTCGCGCTCGAGATCCATCGAATCGAGCACCTGAGCGCTCATTTCACGCTCTTCCAGCCCTTCGCAACGCTGGATGATGCGGTCGGCCAGGGTGGATTTCCCATGGTCGATGTGGGCAATGATCGAGAAGTTGCGAATCCGGGAGAGTCGCTCGGACGCCATAGAGGTTTAACTTTTGGTTCGTGGGGTTGGATCCCGCCAGTCCGGGGCAGGCGGCGAGAAAGGCCGCACAGTATATAGCCCAAGGGCAGCCGAAGTCAGTCCGACTGGTGGGGATTACCGGAAAATGCCGGCATGAAGAAGCGCTTCTCGCCCTCGCGCTCGACCAGGAACAACACCAGGTCGTTACCCCGCTTGCCGCGACTGTGGGCGATGCGGGCAATCAGGCGATAGGCTTGGGAGAGGTTCTCGACCGGCTGACGGTCGATCGATATGAGCCGATCCCCCGTCATCAGGCCAGCCAGTTTCGCCGGCCCCTTCGGGTCCAGCTCGCCGATGCGCACCCCGCCCCCTTCCAGCGGGCGCAAGATCATGCCCAACGGGTCGATCACGACCAGTTCCGGCTCTTCGGGCACCTTCGGGGTCGGCGCGTCCGGCTTGTCCGGCCGCGGCGCGATATCAGGCAGACCCGAGAGTACGACATCGACGTCATGCTCCTCGCTGCCGGAGCGGACGTGCAGGCTGACCAGAGATCCCGGCATCAGCGATCCGAGCACCTCGGTCAGGTCGGCGCTGTCAGCAATCGCCACCCCATTGACGCCTAGTATCACGTCACCGCGCATCAGGGCCGATTTGTCGGCTGGCGACCCCTTAATCGTGCCGACCACCTCAGCCCCGCGCGCATGCTCCATGCCGAGGCGATCCGCCAGTTCACGATCGACCGCACGGGCCTCGACGCCAAGGAAACCACGCTTTACCTGGCCGGTTTCCTTGATCTGGCGAATCACATCGACCACGTAGTTGATCGGAATCGCGAAGGAGATGCCGTTGAACGCCCCGGACTCGGTGAAAATCTGCGCATTGATCCCGATCACCTGACCGCTTGTATTGAACAGAGGCCCGCCGGAATTACCGGGGTTGATGGCCACGTCGCTCTGGATGAACGGCACATAAGGCTGCGTCGTCTCGGAGGGCAGATGCCGCCCCACGCCGCTGATGATGCCGGCCGTGACCGTCTGATCGAAACCGTACGGCGAACCGATTGCCAACGCCCATTGCCCCGGGCGAACGTCGTCCGAATCGCCCAGGGACACGGGCGGCAGCCCCTTGGCCTGCACCTTCAGCAATGCGATGTCACCGATGTTGTCCACACCGACCACCTCGGCAGCAAGCTCCCGGCCATCGGAGAGACGCACGAATACCTTGCTAGCGCTATCGATCACGTGCGCATTGGTCGCGATATAGCCGTCTTCGCTGAGGATGAACCCCGACCCGTCGTTTTCCCGTGGCAGCAGCGGGCCCGGAAGCTGATCGCTGTCTTCCCCGAAAAGCCCGCGCAACCACTCGTGGGGGTTCTCCTCCTCGGATGCCCCCGACAACGACGGCAGACTGCGGACACCCGTCACGTTCACCACGGAGGGCGAATTCACCTCCACCAGCGTCGAAAAATCCGGAAGGCCGGTGACCTGCTTGCGAGGTGGCTGATCTTCCGGATCGGCGCAACCGGACAACAGTATTGCCGTCGTCAACAACACCGCGACCCAACGGGCAAAAACCGCAGTCATGGCTCGGGAGGTGTAACGCGAAGAAGACAGGATAGGCATTAGATTAATACGGGCAGATCAGGGTAAGACTCGGCTTGCTGAGAGCCGACAAAGCTTACTGTGATCCGGCCCAAAACGACACGCATAAAGAACACGTCCGTTAGGCCGGACACCACGACTCGCGTAATCAGCAATCAGAACCGGGCGCGTCGCGCAGGGTGACTTCGTGAAGAACCGGGAAGAACTGACCCGAACGGGCCTGGCGGGCCTGTCGCCGACGAACCACCACCAGCATGACGAACATGCCGAACAGCCCACCGAGCGCGGTAAGCCATTCGGAGGAAAACAGAAGGTCCATCGTCAGGGCACTGGCCAGAAGCCCAGCCAGCGGCGCCAGATAGAGCCACAACGAAGCGGTAAGCAGTGCTCGCTGGGCCAATCCGATCACCACATGATCTCCGACCGATAGCGACTCGTCGGTCGGCAGGAAGACGCGATGGCGTGGCAGACGGAACAGACGCTGAAAGATGCTCACCCCGCAGCCGCGACCTTCTCGGCAATTGGCACAACCACGTTGGATTCCAGTCTCCAGCCAGACGCCACCGGTTTCCACGGCAACGACCCGGGCCGATTCGAGCGCCAGGTCATCGGGTGCGATATGCGACCTGTCCATCAGCGGCTGACGTCGGACGCTCCTTCGGTGGCCGGTCCGCTCAACGGGTGACGCACGGTGTTTTCGACGAGCAGTTCAACCGTGGCTGTGGGAACGTCACCGATGGCGGTGATCCGGACGTTGTCGACACTGCGGGCAGCCTTCGTCATGCCCTGATCCGTGCGACTCACCTGGCGTGCGGCATCACCGTCACGCTTTTCGACGAAAACCGACGCGGTCGCGAGCCCGTCACTTACCACGATGTGTTCGAAATACTGGCCGGTCACCGGATTGCGGCGCCATCCGCGGGACCGGACATCGAAGCCCGCCGGCAGCGGCTCGACCACCCATTGCTGCTGACGTACCGGGGGGCGCTCGACCGGCTCGCCGCCGAGTTCAATCTGATGAAACTCTTCCTCAAGACCGGCAGTCAGGTTGTCCTGGAAAGTCAGCTCCACCGAATCGATCTGCTCCAGCTCCGTGAACTGGTTGTGTTCGATCGGACTGCCTGCCTCGTCGTAGATGCTCATGCGGAGCAACAGCGGAGTCGTTTCGCCAATACAGAGCTTGTAGCCGTAGCGGAACTCGTCGCGCGGAACCACGGCCATCAGGTGACATGCCTGACCCGCAACCCGGCTGCCACCCAGATCGATCAAACGGTAATTTTCCGACAGCCGGTCGGCCGATTCGAACCGTTCACCGGACAGCCGACTGTTGATGTTCGGGTAGTCACCCAACATGACTTGCTGACGTTCGGGCCATACGCAGGCGCAACGGTCGCCGAGGCGGCGGATCTCACGAATCTCGCCATTTTCGGACACCATCAACTCGACGCGCTGACCATCCACGTAACGGTGGATTACCCGCATCAGGTCGAGCTGGTCGCCGCGCATGTGGATGAATCGCCCGCCATAGGTCCCGTGCGCCATGGCGTCGACCATCGATGCGATCGTTTGACGAAGGTCCCGTTCGTTGCCTGCTTGGCCGGACTCGCCGCTAGCCGTCGTTTCCAGCTCACTCGGCGCTTCCGGTTCAGCGGGCAACGCCTTGACCAGCGGCTCCGCAGAGACGCTGGACACACAAAATAAGGTCACCGACACGAGAGTGCCAGTGACCAGATGCTTGAGGGGCAAAATGTGAAAACGTTTTGATCGCATCGCGATTGGGTTATTCCCGTCCGAAGGTAGCAGCCCGTGCTTCCGGGCCGGTTGTGCCGAATTCCGGTGCGGCCGTACGGTAGTGCGTCACGACATAGGGATCCGCACCCCCGCTGCTACGGCCGGTCGCCCAATCGGGCAGCTCCGGCGTGCTCGCCGGCGACGATGACGCCGGCACGGCGCGACCAGCCGGGCTCTGTGTGGCCACCACGGAGGCCAGCGACGCCCCTTGCGGGACGGAATCATCGTTGAGTGAAGCCTTCACGGCCCGGTCGTTGGGCGTGGGAGCCTTCGCCTGCATCGGGGCCACACTATCACCTGCCGGATCGTTGCCGGTATAGAGCGTCAGCCCCACAGCCGTCACCGCGGCGAACAGCGAAGCGGCCATCGCGCCCTGCCAGAGGCGGCGCTGCAGAGCGCCGCGGTCCGGGAACAGAACGACGTTATCGCCGGCTGACTGTTCGTCACTCGGCAACTCGTCCAGTCGCGCGTTGATCGCGCCCAACAGGTCTTTCGTCTGGAACGACTCGCCCCGAATACGACTTCCGATGAGGTCGTAATTCTGGGTCCGGGAGTCAACCTGTTCGACGCCGTCGAGCATCGACTCGAGCGCCTTGTCATTGCCGTGCGACTCGTCGTCCCACCAGGCGGAAATTGCCGCGCGGAGGGCATCCGGATCGTTTGCGTGCCGTTGTTTCATCATAGTGTCACCTGCGTTAGCCACCCTTGAGTGGCTGTATCGACTGCTCGATCGCCTCGCGGGCACGAAAGATCCGTGACCTCACCGTGCCGATCGGGCAGTCCATTACCGATGCGATCTCGTCGTAGCTCAACCCTTCCATCTCGCGCAACGTCAAAGCGGTACGCAGGTCCTCGGGCAACTCCGAGATCGCCTGATCGATGGCCCCTCTCAGCTCTTCCGTCGCTGCCAGCGCGTCAGGCGTACTGCCATCGCGAAGAGCTTCAGGCTCGATCATTGGTTCGTCAGACTCGTCCGATCCACCAGAGTTCAACGAAACCATGTAGCCGCCACGAGCGTCGGACGCAAGCTGGTTCTTAGCGGTGTTGACGGCGATCCGGTAAATCCAGGTATAGAACGCGCTGTCCCCGCGGAATCGCTCCAGTGCCCGGAAGGCCTTGATGAACGTCTCCTGTGCCAGGTCGAACACCTGTTCGGGGTCGCGGATGTAGCGGGCAATCAATCTCTGCACCCGATGCTGGTACTTCAGCACCAGAAGGTCGAAAGCACGCCGATCGCCCTTCTGGGCACGGGCCACCAGGGCCTTGTCTGTCTCCTCGGCGCTCATTCGGGTATCGGATCCTGCCTGTGTTTCTGCGATGACATTGATGAAAATGCTGGATAACGTGGGCCAACCTCGGACCGAACCGTAGGATGAAGGCCGAACAACGCACCCGAGCACGTATACTTAAGGGGCGATAGTGTACCGGAAACCGGCCATACTAGACACGGTGCCGTCGTCAAAAAACCGACGGCCCACCAGCGTTGAGGAAATCTGCCGTCCATGAGCGAACCGATCCGATCCCCGACCATGCATCAGAGTGATGTTCTGATCATTGGTTCCGGTGCCGCCGGACTGGCAATGGCGTTGCGCCTTCCTGAGCACCTCCAGATCCTGGTCATCAGCAAGGGAAAGCTGGTGGGCGGCAGCACCCCCTGGGCCCAGGGAGGCATCGCCGCAGCCCTCAACGGCCCGCAGGACCTCGAGCAACACGTCCAGGACACGATCAATGCCGGCGCCCAGCTGCCGGATCGCGACATGGTCGAACGCGTGGTCCGTGCCGGCCCGGAGCAGATCGAGTGGCTGGAATCACTCGGCATGCCCTTCAGTCACGATCACGACCATGACCATCCCGAGCGCCTGCACCTGACCCGTGAGGGCGGTCACAGCCAGCGACGGGTCGCCCACGCGGCGGACCACACCGGTCGCTCGCTGATGGAAACCCTTGTCGAGACGGTGCGCAAGCGGAAGAACGTCACGGTCCTCGAGCACCATAATGCGATCGACCTGATTACCGCCCGTCGCCTTGGCGAAACGCGCGACGCCTGTCTCGGTGCCTACGTGCTCGACATCAAGAATGATCGCGTCGTCACTGTACGCGCACGGCACACGGCGCTCGCGACCGGAGGAGCTGCCAAGGCCTATCTCTTCACCACCAACCCGGACGGGGCAACCGGCGACGGCATCGCGATGGGCTGGCGCGCCGGCTGCCGGGTGGCGAACATGGAATTCATCCAGTTCCACCCCACCTGCCTGTACGAGCCGCGCGCCAAGTCGTTCCTGATCAGCGAGGCCGTCCGTGGCGAAGGCGGCGTGCTGCTCCGCCCCGACGGGACGCGCTTCATGCCAGACCACCACCCGGATGCCGAACTGGCTCCGCGGGACATCGTCGCCCGCGCCATCGACGCCGAGATCAAGCGTCTCGGTATCGACTGCGTCTACCTCGACATCAGCTTCAAGGGGCGCGACTTCATCGAGAAGCACTTTCCGATGATTCATGAACGCTGCCTGGAATTCGGCTACGACATGACCCGCGAACCGCTGCCCGTGGTTCCGGCCGCGCACTATACCTGCGGCGGCATCATGGTGGATGAGCACGGCGGCACCGATATCCCGAACCTGTATGCGATTGGCGAGGCCTCACATACCGGCCTCCATGGCGCCAATCGCCTGGCCAGCAACTCGCTGCTCGAATGTCTGGTATTCGCACAGGCCGCGGCCGAACACCTCGCGAACATCCCGAACGCAAGCGAGCATAAACACCCGCCGATCCCGCCCTGGGACGAAAGTCAGGTCACCGACCCCGATGAGGCGGTCGTGGTTACCCATAACTGGGACGAACTGCGTCGCAGCATGTGGAGTTATGTCGGCATCGTCCGCACGACGAAGCGTCTTTATCGCGCTCGGGACCGAGTCCAGCTGCTGCGGCGGGAGATCCACGACTACTACGCGCACTTCCGGGTCACCAACGACCTGATCGAGCTTCGCAACCTAGTCGAGATCGCCGACCTGATCGTCCGCTCCGCCCTGACACGGCACGAAAGTCGCGGCCTGCACTTCTCCAAGGACTTCCCGGCAACCAACCCCCGGGCGGATCACTTCGATACCGTGCTGGTGCCACCCCCGGCGCGCCCCTACCCGAGCGTGAAAGATCGCTCGCGCCCAAACTCGCTACAGAGCTAGGCGGCCACAAAAAAAGCCGGGCAAATGCCCGGCTTTTTTTCACCTGAAAGCAAGGGGCGCCGGCGACCCGGCAACCCCTTTTAGGTCATGCTTATTGACCGTACTCGATCACAGCGCGACGGTTCTGCGACCAGGCACGCTCGCCGGTGCCTTCGACAGCCGGACGCTCTTCGCCGTAACTGACAGTCTCTACCTGGCTGGACGAAACACCGTAGGAGAGCAGAATGTCACGAACGGCGTTGGCGCGCTTCTCGCCCAGGGCGACGTTGTACTCGCGGCTGCCCCGCTCGTCGGTGTGCCCCTCGATGACTACCTCGCGGTTGCCATTCGCCTTGAGGAAGTCGGCATTCGCTTCCAGCATGCTCTGGTACCGAGCGGCGACCGAATACTCGTCGAAGCCGAAGTACACGATGCGCTGACGCTCGGCCGGCTGGCCTTCGTACATCCGCGATTCGCTCATACCGGCGCCATTGGCCATGCCGGCACTCTGTGCACCGTTGGCACCGGCAGCACCGCCTTCGGCACCCTTCTCCGGAGTGGAGCTACAAGCGGACAGAACAACAGCCAGGGCGCCCACAGAGGCAAGATAGGACCAACGCATAATTCGATCTCCTTGTTTATCGATACTGCAATACGAAAACTGCAAAAAACTTTAGCACATCCCCGACACCATGTTTGATCGGGTTGCGCGAATGTGACCGGACGATTGCGGGCCGGTTCCGGTTAAGTTGACCGGATCTTGCGCTCAAACGACAAGGGGCGTTGTTTCGACGCAACAATGGCGACCTCATCTTGACAGCCCTGGGGCGATACCCGAAGATGCGCGGGCACTGGAGGGTTGGCAGAGCGGTTGAATGCACCGGTCTTGAAAACCGGCAAGGGTTAATAGCCCTTCCAGGGTTCGAATCCCTGACCCTCCGCCACGAATTGCACGAAATCAGGCACCTTCGGGTGTCTTTTTTTTATGGCACCCGCACCCTATATGCCGGATTCATGATCACAGCCGGGGTGGGAGTGAGACGGACACGGAAACTGCCCCATAGGAAGGTCAGCATGCAGGCACTCGACATCATCCGAACCGGCATTGCCGAGAACACCGACATCGATCCGGCAACGGTCACGCCCGAAAGCCGGCTCGACGAGCTCGGTATCGACTCGTTCACCCTGCTGGAGCTGATCTTCTCGCTCGAGGAACAGATGAACATCGAACTGGGCAGCGACATCGGTACCCCCGAAACAGTCCAGGGACTGATCGACATCCTCTCGGAGCACCTGCCCGCCGATGAGTGAACGCCGCACCAGAGAGCGGGTCGTCGTCACCGGACTTTCCCTCCTCGACCCGCTCGGCGGTAACACCGATACCGTCATGGATCGGCTGCTAACCGGTGAATCGAGCGTCCGACTCCTCGACTACGGGGACGAAACCATCGGCGGGCGCACCCCGGCGGTCTTCTTCGAACCGATCGATTTCGAGGCACGTCTGGGCAAAGCGACCTGCCGTAGCACCGACCCCTTCGCCCGCCTCGCGCTGCTCGCCGCCGACGAGGCGTGGGAAAACGCCGGCCTGAGCAAGCCGACCGAGGTAAACCCGCGTGCGGGTGTGAACTGGGGTACGGCGCTCGGTGGCATCAACACTTTCGAGAACGGCTATCGCTCTTTCTGGAAGGAGGGACGAAAGCGCCTGTCGCCGATGTCCGTGGTAATGGGCATGAACAACGCGGCCTCGGCACAGATCGGCATCCGCTTTGGCCTTGGCGGTCAGGCCGTGACGCACAGTGTCGCCTGTGCCTCGGGCGCTATCGCGATCGGTGATGCCTACGAGCGCATTCGCGACGGACACATGGATCTGATGCTGGCAGGAGGCTCGGACCTGCCACTCGCCCTGGGCGTGCTGCGCGCCTGGGATGCCATGCACATGCTCGCCCCCGGCGACGAGACCACCGCGCACCGGGCGTGTCGACCTTTCCACCCCGAGCGCCGGGGGTTGGTACTCGCCGAGGGCGCGGCCTGCCTGGTGCTGGAATCCCTGAGTCACGCCCAGGCGCGGGGCGCCACGATTCTCGCCGAGGTCGGTGGCTTCGGTGCATCCAACGACGCCAATCACGTGGTGAGGCCGCAGAAGGACGGTCAGGTCCGCGCCATTCAACGCGCCCTGGCCGATGCTGAGCTCCCACTCGAATCCATCGGCTACGTCAACGCCCACGGTACGGCCACTACCGAGGGGGACGCGGTGGAAGTAAGTGCACTACGTGAGGTCTTCGGCGATGAACTGGCCGCCCGATTGCCTGTCAGTGCTACGAAGGCAGCGCACGGCCATGCCATGGGAGCCACGGGCGCCATCGAGGCCGCCATCACGATCATGGCGCTGCAACGAGAAAGACTGCCGCCGACGGCCCACCTCGATCAGGTCGACCCGGCCTGCGAAGGCGTCGACCACATTCGCGAACGGGCCCGCGACGTTACCGGTATAGTAGCCGCACTATCGAACTCCTTCGCGTTCGGCGGCAGCAACGCCGTACTGGCATTTGCCCGACGAAATGACCTCTGACAAGCGGCTCGCGTTTTCACCATTCCATCATCACGATTCCACGCAATGACCGACAACATCGAGACACAAACCGACGCCCTGATCCCGGAAGTAGCCGCTCATCTGGTCGACGCCCTCAACCTCGACGAGACGCCTCACGAGATTGATCCCGATGCGCCGCTGTTTGGCGACGGACTCGGGCTGGATTCGATCGACGTGCTCGAAATCGCACTGGTCGTCTCCAAGCGCTACGGCCTGAACCTGCGTTCCGACGACGAGCGCAACGAGCAGATCTTCGCCTCCCTGCGCAATCTATGCCGCTTCATCGCCGAGAACCGAACCAAGTAGTCCTCATGCCGAGCTGGCCAACGGTCAGGCGCTGGCTCATCGGGGCGCTGCTGGTAGCCAACCTGGGCCTCGCGCACTGGCTTGGTGACCAGTCGCCGATCGGCCCGGGCATGGCGATACTCGCGCTCGCGCCATTGGTTGGCGTGATCGTTCTCGCGATGCAACCGCGACTCGCCTGGCCCACCACCCTGCTCCTGGCTGTCCTGCTCGGCCTGAGCTCGCTCGGCCTCGCCGATGTCCTCGACACGCACATTGCCTTCTACTATCTGGTGCAGCATCTCGGGGTAAATCTTGCGCTCGCCGTGTTCTTCCTCGGCAGCTTACGCGGCGATCAGCAGCCGGCCTGCGCCCGTTTCGCCGCCCAGGTGCACGATCACTTAACCGCACCCCTGCGTCGCTATACCCGCCAGATCACCTGGGCTTGGGGACTGTTCTTCATCGCGAACGCCATTCTCTCGATCGCCCTGATGGCAGCATTAGGTCCCTCGCTCTGGTCCGCCTACGCGGTCTACGCGACCTTCCCGCTGGTGGCCGCCATGTTTGCCGGCGAGTACATGGTGCGTCTGTGGGTATTGCCGCGGGAGGACTGGACCGGACCGATCGCTGCCGTGCGCGCCTATCGGCGCCACATGCTTCAGATGGCGGGAGAGCGAAAATGACACATTCGAATCGCGTTCCCGATCAGCTCCCGGTGCTGGCCGACGACCGGCTTGATCGCACCATTCTCCATTCGACGGAACACGACTGGACCGCGGCCGACCTCCTCGTCGCTGCGGGGGTATTGGTCGACCGATTACGGGATCTGCCTGAGCGCCCCCGCTATCTGATCAACCTGGCCGCCCGCCGTGACGACTTCCTCGTCGGTCTGCTCGCCGGCATGATCGGCAATCACATCAATCTGATGCCGGCGAGTCAGACGCCGGGCGCCATCAACGACCTGCTCGAGAGCCATCCGGACACCGTCCTGCTGCGTGGGGCCGGGGATGTGATCGATTCCCGCATCGCCGCGCATCTGCCGCACGTCCCCATTCCCCGGCTGCAGGGCACGTCGGGATTCGACGGCCCAGACGTCATGCCACACATCGCGGCCGATACCGTAGTCGCCCGGGTGTTCACCTCCGGCAGTACCGGCAGGCCCTGCGGCCACGACAAGACGTGGGGACGATTGATCGCAAATGCGCATGCCGCCAGAGAAGCGCTCGACCAGCTCTCCTCGCCTGCCGGCGAGCCGCTGCATGTGCTGGGAACGGTCCCGTCGCAACACATGTACGGCTTCGAGTCGCTGATTCTCGCCGCCGTATGCGGCGGGGCGATCCTCTCGATCGACCAGCCATTCTTCCCCACCGACATCGCCGATGCCCTGTCGCGGCTGCCTGCCCCGCGGATGCTGGTGACCACGCCCTATCACCTGCATCACCTGCTGGCCTCCGGAATCGAGCTGCCGGCCTGCGAGCGGGTGCTCTGCGCGACCGCACCGCTCGAGCCGGCACTGGCACGCCGGGCGGAGCAGGCATTCGGCGGCGCTCTGCACGAGATCTACGGCTGCACCGAGACTGGCCAGATCGCGGTCCGCCGACCCACCCGCGATGCTGCCTGGTCGCTGATGCCGGGGATCGAGTTCCGCCACGAGGGGGACAGCACGATAGCGCAATCGGGTCATATCGAAACCCCGATCCGTCTCGGCGACCGGATCGAGCCTCTACAGGGGCGGCGGTTTCACCTGCTCGGGCGCGAGAGTAATCAGGTGAATATCGCCGGCAAGCGCAGCTCGATCGAATTCCTCAATGCCAAGTTGCAGGACATCGATGGCGTCGTCGAAGGACTGTTTTTCGATCCGGCCATGGACAAGGCACATGCGAACACCCGGCTCGCGGCGATCGTCTGTGCACCGGACCTGACCGCCGACGAGGTGCGTGAAGCGCTGCGCGCCGAGGTCGACCCGGTGTTCCTGCCCCGACCGCTGCTGCTGGTGGACCGCCTGCCGGTCAACGCCACCGGCAAGGTCACTCGCGAAAACCTCCATCGGCTGCTCGATGCCGCGCCCGACACGCGACAGGAAGAGGCATCCTGATGGCCGCGCCCTCGAATCCCGTGCAACTGGCGCAATGGACGCCCCACGCGGACGAACCGGTATTCGCCGGCCATTTCCCCGGCAACCCGCTACTTCCTGGCGCACTTCTGATCGACTGGGCGATCGCGGCCCTCGCCCGTCACACGGAATCGACGCCTGAACACGGTGCGATCCGCCAGGCGAAGTTTGTTTCCCCGGCCAGGCCAGGCGCCCCCCTGACCGTGGACTACGCCGTGACACCCCGCGGCCGAGGAAAGCTTCGGGTCATGGCCCGGCAGCCGGACAAGGAGCCGACACTGGTGCTCGAACTGCTGGTGGAAACCGGCTGTTGCGACGAGCCGGCGGGGGAATCGTGAGCGATTCGATGAGCAAGAACGTACCTCGCTGGCAGTCCGGAAAGGAACGCGGCCATCAGGGGCTGATGCGGCTGATGGTGTTCCTGTCGCTTCGCCTGGGCCGGCGCATCACGCGCCACCTTCTCGTGCCCATCAGCCTGTATTTCCTGCTGTTCGTGCCCGAGGCGCGCCGTGCCAGCCGTTCGTTTCTCGGCCACGTTCACGGCCGCCCGGCGCGTATCACCGAGGTGTTCGACCACATCCACCACTTCGCCAGCACCATCCACGACCGGGTCTATTTCCTCAACGGGCGCTTCGAGGCCTTCGATATCCGCGTGGTGGGCCGCGAGTGTTTCGACCCACCCGAGCCGGCGATTCTCGTGGGGGCACATTTCGGCAGTTTCGATGCACTGCGGGCCTCGGCCTGGTCCGAACGCGACCTGCCCATCACCATGATGATGTACCCGGAAAATGCGCGGAAAATCCAGCGCGTGCTCAACGCCATCAACCCCGAGCGGGCAGGTGACATTATCGAACTCGGCCAGATCGACTCCATGATCGAGGCGGACCATCGCCTGCGACAGGGCCATTTGGTCGGCATGCTGGCCGACCGGAGCCTCGCCACCGATCCGATGGCGGAACGCCTGTTCCTTGGCGCGCCGGCATCGTTTGCCGAGGGGCCGTTCCGCATGGCGGCCCTGTTGCGACAGCGGGTACTCGTCATGGCCGGCATCTACCTCGGTGACAACCGTTACGAGGTCCGTTTCGAACCGATCGCGGATTTCCGTGACATCACCCGAGGCGAGCGACGGCGGGCCATCGACGCCGCCATGGACCGCTATGTGGCCCGTCTCGAATCGCTGGTCCGCGAGCATCCGACAAACTGGTTCAACTTCTTCGATTTCTGGGCCTCGGACGAATCCCACAGTCCCACGTCGACACGAGGAACCGACTGATGCGACGTCGTTCGTTGGGATACCTGGGTGGATTCTGGCTCGCCCTGCTCTCGACGCTGCCGTTCGCCAGCCTCGCGGCGGACAACGCCTCGCTCGAGAAGCTGGCCCAGGCGCTATCCAAGCGTGGTGCCTCGAGCGCCGAATACCAGCAGACCCGCTACCTCGACATGCTCGACAAGCCGCTCGAGTCTCGCGGCATCCTGCGCTATCGGCCGCCCGACTATCTGGTTCAGCAACAAACCGAGCCCAGCGCCCAGACGCTGACCCTCGACGGTGACCAGCTGATCCTCAAAGCCGAAGGTCGCGAGCGTCGGCTCTCCCTGTCGGAAAACCCCGAGGGGGCCGCCATCGCATCCAGCCTGCGCGGCATCCTCAACGGCCGAATCGACGCTTTGCAGCATGACTACGACGTCGCTTTCCGGGATTTCGACGACGGGCAATGGGGCCTGAAGCTTGACCCGCGCACGGAGGCGCTGGCCAAGCGGATCGCTGGAATCGTGGTACGGGGCCGGCTCGAGGATGGAGTGGCGACGGTCGAACGTCTCACCATCGAGCACACCAATGGCAACGTGAACGTCATGCAGATCACGCATCGCGACGACGCGCCATGACACGGCGATTCGCCCGAGCGCCCTTTCTGTTGACCGTCTGGCTGGTCGTGATCGTCGCCGCAATCGGCATCACGACCCAGACGCGCTTTACCGCCGACATGTCGGCATTCCTGCCGGCCTCCCCGACCGACGCCCAGCGCCTGCTCGTCGAACAACTCCAGCAAGGCGGCATCTCCCGAACCTTCCTGATCGGCATCGAAGGCGGTACGTCCGAGAACCGCGCCGAGGCCAGCAATCTCCTCAAGGACCGTCTGCGCGACGACCCCGCCTTCGCAACCGTGCAGAACGGCAGCCGGGCGGATCTGGACCGGGCACGGGAGCATCTGTTCGCACACCGCTACCTGCTCAGCCCAGCCGTTGATGCCGACCGTTTCAGCGTCGACGGGCTGAATGCGGCGATCGGCCACTCGATCGAACAGCTCAATTCCCCGCTGGGCGACATGATGGCTGAGCTGTTCCCGCGCGATCCCACCGGGGAGATGCTGGCGCTGCTGGATGATCGGGACGGCGATGGACCGGCCCGCTGTTGCGGCGTCTGGTCATCCGAGTCAGGCGAAAGGACACTGTTGATCGCGCAGGTCGCTGCCAGTGGGTCCGACACCGACGCACTGGCACAGGCCCACTCGCGCATAGAAGACACCTTCCGAAGCGTAAGAGCGTCCGTTGCGTCGGATATGAGCCTGACCATCGCCGGCTCGCCCGCCTTCGCCATCGCCGCTCGCGACACGATCAAGACGGAAGTCACGTGGTTCTCCGCTGCCAGTCTTCTCCTGGTCACCGTGGTGCTGCTGGCGGCGTATCGCTCGATCCGCGTGTTGCTGGCGGGGCTCCTGCCGGTCGCAAGCGGTGTGGTGGTCGGCATCGCCGCGGTGTCCCTCGGATTCGACCAGGTCCACGGCATCACCATCGGCTTCGGCACCGCGCTGATGGGCGAGGCGATCGACTACAGCATCTATTTCTTTGTTCAGTCGCGCCAGGCGGACGACTCGCAAGCCGGTCAGCGCCACTGGGTGCGTCACTACTGGCCCACGATTCGTCTTGGTCTGATCACCTCGCTGATCGGCTTTGCGGCCCTGCTCTTCTCCGGCTTTCCGGGCCTGATGCAGATCGGCGTCTACGCGATGACCGGGCTGATCACCGCCGCCCTGGTCACGCGCTACATCCTGCCCATATTCGGCTCACGACTGCCGCGAGCGGATATTGCCGGCTTGGGTTACCGACTGGCCTCGCCGTTGCAAGCCCTGCGTCGATTCCGCCTGCCCGCCCTTGTCGCCGGTGGTATCGCGCTGGTGATCGTGGTGCTTGGATCGAACGAACTCTGGCGGGGCACGCTCTCGGGCCTGGTACCGATCGACCCGGCACTCGAGGCCGCCGATGCGCGCCTGCGCGACGATCTCGGCTCAGCAAGCCCGCGCTATCTTGTCGTGGTGACCGGTCGGGACCGGGAAGCGGCGCTGCAGCAGGCCGAACGCGTCACGCCCATCCTCGATCGACTGGTGGCATCGGGCGCCCTGGCGGGTTACCGCTCACCGACCGACGTGCTTCCTTCCAAGGCAACGCAGACCGCGCGGCAGTCCGCCCTCCCGGCGCCTGAGGATTTGCGGCAGCGCCTCGAGTCCGCGCTTGCGGATCTGCCCGTTTCGGCAGACCGGCTCGACGGCTTTGTCGAGGACGTGGCGCGCCAGCGCAACTCGTCCACGATGGACCTCGCCTCCCTCAAGGGCACGCCGTTGTGGCTGGCCGTGGCCGGTCAATTGCCATCGGACGGGCAGCAGCGTCAGTTGGCAATGATGACGCTGCAGGAAGGTTCGGACGGCAGGCTGGACATCGCGGCCATTCGCCAGGCGATCGCCCCGGTGGCCTCGGCGACGCTGGTCGACATGCTCGGCGAGTCCAACCGGCTCTACGCGCACTACCTCGATACGACCCTCGCCGTGGCGCTGCTGGGCGCCGTGGCCATCGTTCTGCTGCTTTTCGCCGTCCAGCGCGCGCCTCGCCGTACGCTTCGCACCCTGCTGCCCATTGCCCTGGCCGTACTGTTGGTGCTGGCCGGCCACCGCCTCGCCGGCGGCGGGCTGACCTTGCTGCACCTGATCGGCCTGTTGCTGACGGTGGCCGTCGGATCCAATTACGCGCTTTTCTTCCAGCCACGCGAGCAGCGTGATGTCATGGGGGCACGGACACTGGCGTCCCTCACGCTGGCCAACGCGACTACGGTGAGCGCCTTCGGCGTACTCTCGCTGTCGTCCGTGCCGGTACTGCAGGCGATCGGTGCCGTGGTCGCGCCGGGGGCGCTGGCCGCCTTCCTGCTCGCCGCCGTCTTCGCCCGCGAACCCGACGGCAACCGGAACCAAGTCACGGAGCCCCACGCATGAGCCTTGCCCTCGACCAGCTCACGGCCGACGCCATCTGCGCACTCCTGCCGCACGCCGGCGGGGTCTGTCAGATCGAGGCCGTGAGTGTGTGCGACGAGAACCGGATCGTCTGTACCACCGAGGCGCACCGGCGGCCCGACAACCCCCTGCGACGCGATGAGCGCCTGTCGGTACACGCGGGCATCGAGATCGCGGGACAGGCCATGGCGCTGCACATGGCCCTGCTGGCCGCCGAATCCGCCGAGAAACACCAGCCGCGCCAAGGCATGATCACCCGTCTCAACGGCGTGTCGTGGACGGTCGATCGGCTGGATACGATAGAAGGACCGCTCACGGTCACGGCAGAATGCCAGACGATGGCGGGGCAGGTGGCCCGTTACGGATTCGCTCTCATGCGGGCCGAGACCTGTCTGCTGAAGGGAACCGCCTCGGTCTTTCTCGCCGATCAGGATTGACGCCCGAGGATAGCGTCAGCCTGCCGAACCGCCCTCTGCCGGCGGCAACTTCATCGGATCGAAGTCGACCAGCGGGTACCCGGCTTCCCGGATGGCGACAAGCCAGTCACCCAGATGGGTGGCGGTCACCGCGCGGATGTCATGGAAGATCAGGATCACGGGATGAGTGAGGTCTGTTGCCTGTCGCTGATGCTGTTCGAGCTTCTTGAACAACTCGCGCGCGACGCTGTCCCGGTCGGCGCGTGGAACGGCATCCCCGGTGGTCAGCCCGGCGACGTCTCGATAGCCCCGTGCCGTAACCGCCTGTCGCCAGGCGGCTGTGCGCACGAGGTACGGCGCGCGGGCCGGTGTCATCGGCTGGTCCCGCCACCCCGGCACCACCACGTCGGCAGCGGCCTCCCATTCGGCCAGTCGCTCATCCACCCGTCGCTCGTCCCGATACCGCGGCCAGCGCGGCCAGAAGTGCTCACCTCCGTGGTTGCCCAGCCAGTGCCCCTCCTCGACGATGCGACGAGCAAGTTGCGGGTGACGAATCATGCTGCCCTTTCGCGTCCACAGTTCGTAGGGCGCGAATACGCGACGCTGTCTAAACAGGCCGAGAGGATTGTCGGCTAGGGCAAAAAAACCGGCCCGCAGCGGCGCACCCGATTCGTTGAGGGTTGTGCTCAGCACATCCAGCACCCGATCGGTGTACCCGGGGCGCGGACCGTCGTCGAAGCTGAGCATCACCGGGCTACGCGGCGTTCCGCCGGATTGGGGGCTCATCTCTTCCTCACGTCATGCCGCCATCGACGGCAATGACCTGCCCCGTGACGTAGGCCGCCCGATCGCTGGCCAGAAAACTCACCACGGATGCCACTTCTTCGGGACGCCCGGCCCGCTTCATCGGCACATGCGACTTCACTTCGTCGGCGGCGGCCGAGCCCTCGCTCATGTCTGTCTCGATCAATCCCGGAGCGACCGCGTTGACCAGCACGCCCCGCGACGCCACTTCTCGCGACAGCGCTCGGGTTGCACCGACGAGACCGGCCTTGGCCGCCGAATAGTTCGTCTGTCCCCGGTTGCCGATCAGACCGCTGACCGAGGCAATGTTGATTACCCGTCCCCAGCGCGTGCGGATCATCGGCAGCAACACCGGCTGAGTGACATGGTGAAAGCCGTTGAGGGACACGTCGATCACGGCGCGCCAACGGGCGGCGGAGAGCCCCGCCAGCGGGCCGTCATCGTGCATTCCCGCATTGTTCACCAGCACCTGGATCGGCCGTTCGCTGACGATCGGTTCGAGCACGGCCTCGACTGCCTCGGGGTCGGTGACATCGAACACCACCGGCTCCGCCGAGTGGCCGGCCGCCTGGAGTTCCTCGGCCAGTGCCGCGACCTTGTCGACCTGCCGGTTGGCATGCAGCAACAGATCGAATCCATCGGCGGCCAACTCGCGGGCAATGGCGGCACCGATCGCACCGCTGGCACCCGTCACCAGCGCCAGACGAGGTGATTCCCCGGACTCGCTCATGCCTGCTCTCCTCGTTGCATCGGTTCGTAGTCGACGACCAGTGTGGGTCCGTCGCCGGTCGGCATGGCGATCTCACGTGCCTCGTCACGCGCGACCGCCTCAAGCAGCGGCAGGATGCGCCCGGCGGGTACGCCCTCCCACAGCGCCAACCACTGTTCTGCCTGCATCGACGTGGCGTCACGGTGCTCCCCACTCAGAGAGAGGTTCAGCCGGTTCGACGAATCAGCGCTCGCCGGCCGCAGGACCAGGGCGACGGCCAACGGCTCGGCGATCGGCTCGGCCTGATTCATCGGCTCGGGGAACGGGATGTCGTAGATCACCAGCAGCACCGGCCGATTCTCGCTGACGGCCTGCATCGCCGCCTCGAGTAGACCCGCTGCAGCAGTCTCGTGGTGAGCCGCAATGGCCGTGGCCGGCTGGTGCGTACCCACAGCAATGGACCAGTAGCCCGAGGCCGCGTTGTGTACGGAGTTGTGAAAACGGGTCGGCGAAACCATCCGTTCGGGTTCCGCCAGTGCCGCGCAGATATGCGACAACACCTCGGTATCCCCGGACGTGGAAGCGAACACCATGGGGAGATCCGCCGGATCGAGCCCCGCCGACTCGACCGCCTCCCAGCAGGCCGTCATCGAGAGACGAACGCTCTTGCCGGCCCGGCGACGTTCGGTGCGCGGCAGGCGATCGGCCTTCAGCGCACGCCCGAGTTCGGCCAGCGGCAGGCTCCCGGGCGAGGTATCGGCCCGCAGTGCCTCGACGGCAGCCTGCCAGTCGGCCAACCCGGCCCCGACGAACCCGACGCCCTCGATAGACAGCTTCATGCCACACCCTCCTTGCGACCCAACAGAAGGCTGCAGTTATTGCCGCCGAACCCGAACGAGTTCGAGAGCACCCGCGTCGGTCGCCCGGCGCGGTTTTCCAGCCGGTAGTCGGCACTGAATGCCGGGTCCACCTGGCGTGTATTGAGCGTGCCGGGAACGAAGCCGTGTTCGACCGCGAGCGCGCCGATCACCATTTCCGTAATGCCCGCCGCCCCCAGGGTGTGGCCGGTCCAGCCCTTGGTCGACGAGCAGACCTGCCCCGCGCCGAATACCGCCTCGAGCGCGCGGTCCTCGGCCGCATCGTTCACCCGACTGGCCGTGCCGTGCAGATTGACGTAGTCGATCGCGTCGGCCGACATCTCGGCGGCTTCCAGCGCACGGCGCATGGCGAGCTCCGCGCCTACGCCGTCCGGGTGCGGCGTGGACATGTGATATGCGTCCACGCTCTCGCCGACGCCGAAGACGCACAGGTCGTCGGCGTCGTCCGTATCGGCTTCCACCAGCGCGAACCCGGCGGCCTCGCCGATCGAAATCCCGCTACGCTCCGGGTCACCCGGACGGCACGGTTCGGGAGCGGTCAACTCCAGGGAGGAAAACCCGTACAAGGTCGTCAGGCAGAGGGTGTCGACTCCACCGACTACCACCGCGTCGCAAATGCCGCTGCCGATGAGTCGCTGTGCGCTGGCGAACACCTTGCCGCTGGACGAACAGGCTGTGGAGATGGCGTACATCGGTCCCTTGAGACCGAGCCGCTCACGGACGAATCGCGGCGCGGAGGACAACTCGTGCGTGGTCGCGTAATGCAACGGTGTCGGCAGGCGCCCCGTTTGCGGGTCGCGCTCACGAAACGCCAGTTCCGTGTGCAGGATCCCGGAGGTACTGGTTCCCAGCACCACCCCGACCCGATGGACCCCGAAGCGTTTGACCGCGTCATCGACGGCAGCGACGAAACCGTCCTGCTCGAGACCCAGCCAGGCGAGACGATTGTTGCGACAGTCCCAGGCTGCCCACTCGGCCGGCCACGGCATCGTCTCCAGTCCGTCGACCCGACCGACGTAGGTATCCAGATCGGCATCGAGGAACTCACAGGGCGCCAGGCCGCTGCGGCGCTCACGGAGCGCGTCGAGAAACGCATCATTGCCGGTACCCGCCGCATTGGTGGCTGTGCAGCGACGGATCCGAAGACGTGGCAGATGGGAATGAGAATTCACGTGGTCACTTCCGGCCAGTTCTGAAACGGGCGACTGAGATGGGCGCGGCATTGGCCTCCGGCGCGTTGGAGCCAACGAATACCCAGGGGGCGCTCAGCATGACACCGACCATGGCCAGCACCACGCCACCCACGACATCCCACATGACGTGCTGGGCGATCGCCAGTGTGGAGTAGACGATCCCGAGCGCCCAAAGTGCCGAAAGCCAGCGAATCGATGCCGGCATGCGCAGCGCGCGGATCGTCCGATCCAGCCAGTAGGCGCTGAACAAGGCAGTGGCGACATGCAGGGACGGAAAGGCGTTGCCACTGCTGTCCACCGCGCTCAGCCAGGCGAATTCGGGCTGGTTGATCCAGAGCGACGGATCGCGTTCGATGCGCGTCGGGTAGAGATAGAACACCGCGAGGCCGACCAGGCAGACCATGCCTATCACGACCCCGTAACGAATCAGGGACCGGCGGTCCGGCATGATCGCCGGCACCAGCGAGACATACAGCCACAGCGAGGCGTAGAGGTAGAAGAACTGCGGCTGAAAGCCCACGAGGTGATCGATCACGGACGCCGGCACCACGGTCGGCGTGCCCGTGGGCTGATCGAGCAGGTGAAAATAGGCGACGAAGAACAGGCTCATTGCTCCGGTCGTGCCCACCGCCTTGAGAATCCAGCAGCATGCCAGCCGCCGTACGATTTCCCGGCGCCGGGACCCGGCCATCGTTCCCGTCTCGCCTCGCTGTGTCGGTGTCGATGGCACGCCTGATTCCCTATCGCCTGAGTCCGCAAAGTGCGCGGGACTATCGCATGCCCCCCGGCCACATTCAATATACCGCCGGCCGCACGTACGGCCGGTAGCGGCGTCGATGACGCGCACTTGCTTTGTACGGCTAAGCATATTGACGCGTCGTGTGCGGGAACCGATCATACCGGCCTCAAACGCGCTTCCCGTGGATCGAGTTCCCGGAGGACAAGCCCGAATAACGCAAGGAGCCACGATGGCCGGACGCCCCACGACCGATCCAAGCACTGAACCGACTGCATCCCGGTCCAGCCACCCCGATGCCGATCGGCACGGCCGTTTTTGCGATGTTTTCGTCGTCGGTGGCGGCCCCGGGGGATCGACCGTCGCCACCCTGCTCTCGCGGAAGGGCCACGACGTGGTTCTCGCCGAAAAGGAACACCACCCCCGCTTCCACATTGGCGAGTCGCTGCTGCCCGCCAACCTCAAGCTGTTCGAGACCCTCGGCGTGGCCGACGAGATTGCCGAGATCGGTATCGACAAATGGGGTGCGGAATTCGTCTCGCCCGTCCACGACCACGTTCAGCCGTACAACTTCGGCGATGCCTGGGACAAGTCCATGCCCAAGGCCTACGAGGTCGAACGGGCCGAATTCGACCGCATCTTGTTCCGCAACGCCGAACGCGACGGCGCGCAGACGGTCGAAGGTACGAAGGT
Source organism: Guyparkeria hydrothermalis (assembly GCF_023555385.1). Taxonomy (NCBI): domain Bacteria; kingdom Pseudomonadati; phylum Pseudomonadota; class Gammaproteobacteria; order Chromatiales; family Thioalkalibacteraceae; genus Guyparkeria; species Guyparkeria hydrothermalis. The sequence goes on along the minus strand of NZ_JAJSED010000001.1, from coordinate 501,351 downwards.
GGTCGATATCGACTTCCACGACAATGCCCGTCGCGACGAGCAAGGCAACGAGTATTACGTGACCGTCACCACGGAGGACGAGGACAAGCGGCGTCACGAATGGCGCGCGGCGTTTCTCGTCGACGCGACCGGTCGCGACACCTTCCTCGCCAATCGACATGGCTGGAAGCGCCGCAGTCGCAAGCACAACAGCGCGGCGGTGTTCGGTCATTTCCGGAATGCCAAGCGCAATCCGGGCAAGGAAGAAGGCAACATCACCCTGTTCTGGTTCGACCACGGCTGGTTCTGGTTCATCCCGCTGAAAAACGGCGTGACCAGTGTCGGCATGGTGACCTGGCCTTATCACATGAAATCGCGCGAGGGACGATCGCTGGAACAGTTCCTGTTCGACAACATCGACACCGTGCCCGAGCTGAAGCGGCGGCTTGCCGACGCGACGCTGGTACGTGACGTCCAGGCGACCGGCAATTTCTCCTACTCGGCCGACCGCAGTCACGGCGACCGCTTTCTGCTGGTCGGTGACGCCTTCATGTTCATCGACCCTGTATTTTCCAGTGGCGTGATGCTGGCCATGCAGAGCGGCGTGTTCGGGGCCGATGCCATCGACACGGTCCTGCGCGAGCCCAGCCAGGCCAAGAAGGCACTGAAGGCGTACGACCGCCAGGTGCGTCACGGACCGAAGGAGTTCTCCTGGTTCATCTACCGGATCACCAAGCCGGTCATGCGGGATCTGTTCATGGGCCCGCGCAACATCTTCCGGGTCAAGGAGGCGCTGATCTCCTTGCTGGCCGCCGATATCTACCGCGGCACGCCCATCTGGCGCTCGATCGGCATTCTCAAGGGCATCTACTACATCACCTCTCTCGGGCGTTTGCGCCACTCCCTTCGTGACTGGCGGGCGCATCGCCGCAAGGTCCAACCGCTCGATCAAGAGTCCTGAGGGCCCGATGACCGACGCGCCCACCAGCCGCGACACGGCTTCCCGAGGTCAAGCGACCCTGCTGGGTGCCCTGTCCCTGTGGGGATGGCAGTCTCCGGGCCAGACTGGCTGCGTAGGCGAACTGCCCTTGGCACTTTTGCAGGAAGGGCCGGATCAGCCCATCGAGGCCTTTTTCACGAACCACGCCGTCGAGACGAGCAGCGAGCGGGGTCGCTGCATCGCCACGGCCCCCGGATTTGCCTTCGGCGTGTTCGATCTCGATGAAAGCGCCGGGCTGACGGCCGGCACCGAGCGCGCCTATCGACAGCTGTTCGACGTGCTCGAACAGTCCGGGACCCCGCATCTCTGGCGCGTCTGGCAATACCTCCCCGCCATCAACGACACCGACCCAGACACGGGACAGGAACGTTATCGCCTGTTCAATCAGGGCCGGGCGGATGCCTTTGCCAATGCCGGTCGCGACGCGACCCAAAGCGCACCGGCTGCCTGCGCGCTCGGCTGTGCCGAGGGAACGCGCGGCCAGCTCCTCTTCCTCGCCTCGGACATGCCGCCACGGCCGATCGAGAATCCCCGCCAGGTAAGCGCCTACCATTACCCGCGGGAATACGGGCCCAGAAGCCCGATCTTTGCCCGCGCGGCGGTGGCCAGCGGCCACGGTCATGACTGGCTGTTCATTTCCGGGACCGCGTCGATTACCGGGCACGCAAGCCGCCACGTGGGCGACATTCGCGCGCAGACCGACGAAACACTGGCGAACCTCGAGACCGTGCGCCTGGAGGCCAATGCTGCACGCCCCAATCAGGCTTCGTCCTTCGAATTCGACGGGCTCGCTCTGCTGCGCGTCTATCTGCGCCATCCCGAGGATCTCGCTCCGGTCCGAGAACGCCTGAAAGCCTGGCTGAGCGGCCCCGCCGAAATCCTGTATCTGCAGGCGGATATCTGTCGCTCGGACCTGCTGGTCGAGATCGAGGCGACACTGCGCCAGCCCCGCAACGAAAGAGCGAGCACGGACGCCTCAAGGGCCCTGTTATGAGCAGTGACCGCCGACGACCGGGCTGGCACCGACTGCTGGGTATTCTCGCCCTACTGCTGGGGTTCGGCGGTCTCGGCCTGTTACTGATCGTCTGGCTCCCACTGGCGCTGCTCCTGCTACTCGCCCCGGGCAAGCGCCGACCGGCAATGACCCGGCGGGTCATCCATCATGCGATGCGCGCCTACCGCGGCTGGCTATCCCTGATCGGCGGCTGCCGATTCGATACCAAAGCGCTCGACGAGCTTAAGCATGCGCAGCCCGGCGTGATCATCGCCAACCATCCCGCGCTCCTCGATGCGCTGGTCGTGCTCGCCCATGCGCCCAACGTCGTTTGCGTGATGCGCGCCGGGCTACTGAGAAACCCGCTTCTCGCCCTACCGGCACGGCTGGCAGGCTACCTGCCCAACGACAGTCCGGTGGAGATGATGCTAGGCGGCCGGGCGGCGATCCGCGCCGGTTGTCACGTGCTGCTGTTTCCGGAAGGTTCGCGTACCCGTGGCACCGACAAAGGCGGTGTCGACCCCTTTCATCCGGCGGCGTTCATGCTGGCCGAGCGTGCACGCGCACCGATCCACGCCTACCTGTTCCGCTACGACGCTCCGCTGCTCGGCAAGGATGAGCCGTTGTGGCGCCCGCCGTTGTCGCCTGTCCGTCTGCGCGTCACCCGGTTTGCCGATACCCCGGCACCGGGCTCGGAGCCGCGCGCGCAGGCTCGTGCGTGGCAAACTGCCTACCGACACGCACTGGAGGCAGCATGAAGCCGTCGATCAATGACTTTCGCCCGCTCATCCTGATCCCCTGCTACAACCCGGGACGGCGGATCGAAACGACAGTACGCGATGCAACGCAGGCCGATGTGCCCATCTGGATCGTCGACGACGGCAGCGATGAGGAGACACGTCGACGGCTGGCCGCGCTGGAAAGCGACCATGCAGAGCTCAGGGTGATCCGCCACGAAACGAACCGTGGCAAGGGGGCTGCCGTGCTCACCGGCATCCAGGCCGCGCTGGAACGAGGCTATACGCACGCATTGACGATGGACGCCGACGGCCAGCACCCGGCCGAGCGGATCCCGGCATTCATCGAAGCAGCCCGACAGCGACCGGAGGCCATGATCCTGGGTCGACCGGTGTTCTCTGAAGACGCCCCGGCACTGCGGGTTCAGGGGCGCAAGATCTCGAACTTCTGGGCGAACCTCGAGACCCTGTGGGGCGGCATCGGCGATTCGCTGTTCGGGATGCGGGTCTATCCCTTCGAACCGTTGGTCCGCGTGATGCGGCAGACGCACTGGATGCGCCGGTTCGATTTCGACCCGGAGGCAGCCGTTCGGCTGGTCTGGCTGGGCGTGCCGGCAATCAATCTCGACGCGCCGGTGCGCTACTTCGATGCACAAACCGATGGCGTCTCGCACTTTCACTATGCACGAGACAACCGGTTGCTGATCTGGATGCACCTGCGACTGCTGGCCGGCTTTCTGTGGCGATTACCCCGGCTGCTTCGCCGACGCCTTCGCGGATCCAATCGCGACACGACGCACGGCTGATCACGCCACGTCAGTCGGACGATGTTCCCTGTTCGCGTTGGCGCATGAGTTCGGCCATCGCCGCGCACTCGGCATCACCACGAGCACGCAATCCTTCGATCACACCCGCGCGATCGGCGGCGCTCTTGTTCTGGCTGAGTTTCTCGATCCCCTCGATCGTTTCGACGGTCAGCTCGATACCGACAATGGCCGCCTTCATCGCTGCAAGCCGCTCGTCAGGCAGGTGCGAGTAATCGAACGGCGGCTGCCCGATACGGGCTTGTTGGGTGGCAATCAGGTCGTGCAGATGTCCATCGAGCCAATCGGCTGCATCCTCGCCCAGCAGGCGCGCCCTACCCCGCACGTGAACCGCCTGGTAGTTCCAGGTCGGTACGCTGCTCTCGCGCGCATCGACATACCAGTGCGGGCTCACATAGGCGTCCGGGCCGGTGAAGACAAGCATGCCGGGGCATTCCCGACCGTCACTCAGTGCCTTGGCCACCGGATTGGCGCGCGCGAGGTGCGACTGAAAGTGCCAGGCAGCGGGATCATCGCGCTCACCGACCCGCAGAAACGGCAGGTGCACCGCCTCGAGCGTGTCGAGCCCGCCCAGCATCAGCAAGCCGAGAGGATGCGCGCTGACGGTGGCCGCGAGTCGTTCGGGATCGTCCTGCTGGAATGCCGGCGGGATGTAGGTATGGCCCGACATGCGTTCCCTCGCGGCCGGCCGGGTTACTTGACGCCGATCTGCGAGAGATCGCGCACCGCACCCAGTGACGCCGACGTCGTCAGGGCCGCGTAGGCCTTGAGCGCCTGGCTAACGTAGCGCTCGCGATTGACCGGCTTGTAGGCGGCATCGCCCTTCTCGATCATCTTCTCGCGGCGATGCGCGAGATCGGCATCGCTGATGTCGAGATGGATGGTGCGCTCGGGGATGTCGATGACGATGGTGTCGCCCTCTTCCACCAACGCGATCTCGCCGCCGGCGGCCGCCTCGGGCGAGGCGTGGCCGATCGACAGGCCGGAGGTCCCACCGGAGAAACGGCCATCGGTGAGCAGCGCGCAGTCCTTGCCCAGCCCCTTCGACTTGAGATAGCTGGTCGGGTAAAGCATCTCCTGCATGCCCGGCCCACCCTTCGGGCCCTCGTACTGGATGACGACCACGTCGCCCGGCACGATCTGGTCGGCCAGGATCGCCTCGACGGCCGTATCCTGCGACTCGAAACAGCGCGCGCGGCCCGTGAACTTGAGGATCGACTCGTCGACGCCGGCCGTCTTCACGATGCAGCCGTCACGGGCGATATTGCCGAACAGCACCGCCAGGCCGCCATCCTTCGAGTAGGCGTGCTCGTAGTCGCGGATACAGCCCTTGGCGCGGTCGATGTCCAGGCTCGGCCAGCGGGTGTCCTGGGAGAACGCCGTCTGCGTCGGGATGCCAGCCGGGCCGGCCGAGAAGCGCAGCTTGGCTTCCTCGCAGACGGTATCTCGGGCGATGTCCCAGCGGTCCAGCCCTTCCTTGACGGTCTTGCTGTGGACGTTGGGGATGTCGCTGTGCAGCAGACCGGCCCGGTCGAGCTCGCCGAGGATCGCGATCACGCCACCAGCGCGATGCACGTCTTCCATGTGGTATTGCGCCGTGCTTGGCGCGACCTTGCACAGGTGCGGGATCTTGCGGCTCATGCGATCGATGTCGGTCATGTCGAACTCGACCTCGCCCTCGCGTGCCGCGGCCAGCAGGTGTAGCACGGTGTTGGTTGAGCCGCCCATGGCGATATCGAGCGCCATGGCGTTTTCGAACGCCTCACGGGTGGCGATCGAACGCGGCAGCACGGAGGCGTCGTCGTTCTCATAGTAGGTCTTGGCCAGACGGACGATCTGCCGGCCGGCCTCGAGGAACAGCTCCTTGCGGTCGGCGTGGGTGGCCAAGAGCGAGCCGTTGCCCGGCAAGGACAAGCCCAGCGCTTCGGTAAGGCAGTTCATCGAGTTGGCGGTGAACATGCCCGAGCATGAGCCGCAGGTCGGGCAGGCCGAGCGCTCGATCTGCGCGAGCGTATCGTCGGAAACCGAGTCGTCGGCGGCCTGAACCATGGCATCGACCAGATCGAGCTTGATGATCTCGTCGGAATCCTCGGACAGGCGCGTCTTGCCGGCCTCCATCGGGCCGCCGGAGACGAAGATCACTGGAATGTTCAGCCGCATGGCGGCGTTGAGCATGCCCGGGGTGATCTTGTCGCAGTTGGAGATGCACACCAGCGCGTCGGCGCAGTGCGCATTGACCATGTACTCGACCGAGTCGGCAATGATGTCGCGGCTCGGCAGCGAGTAGAGCATGCCACCGTGCCCCATCGCGATGCCGTCATCGACCGCGATGGTGTTGAATTCCTTGGCGATCCCGCCGGCGGCTTCCACTTCGCGCGCGACGAGCTGGCCGAGGTCCTTCAGGTGAACGTGGCCCGGTACGAACTGGGTAAATGAGTTCGCGATCGCAATGATCGGTTTGCCGAAATCGTCATCCTTCACGCCCGTCGCGCGCCACAGGGCGCGGGCACCGGCCATGTTGCGGCCGTGGGTGGTGGTCTTGGAACGATAATCGGGCATGGATGGCTCTCCGCAAACGATCTGGGAACGAGTGGACCGGGGTCCGTTATTCGATGATGTCGACCAGCGCACCGACTTCCACGCGATCGAAAAGCGCGATCACGTCGGCGTTGGTCATGCGCACGCAACCGTGCGAGGCCGGACGGCCGATGCGGCCCTCCTCCGGCGTGCCGTGGATATAGATATACCGGCGTTTGGAGTCGACGTCGCCGCCCTGGTTGACGCCCGGCTCCAGGCCGGAAAGCCACAGGATGCGACTGGTGACGTCGTCCCGCTCAGCCCGCTCGTCCGGGCCGGTGAGGATCTCGGCCTGCTGGCCGGTCGGACGGCGACCGCGGAAGATCATGCCCATGGGGGCATCGGCGCCGATCTTCTCGTCGACCCGATGCAACCCCAACGGGGTCTGCAGGCTGCCTTCCTGGTTACCGGTGCCGCGCTCGGCGGTCGAGACGGGATACGAACCGACCAGGCTGCCCTGCTCGAACAGGTACATCCGCTGACTGGTCACGTCGACCACGATCGCCTGGGCGGTGCCGTTCCCGCCCTCGGCTTCAAGCCGATCCGCCATCATCGCAGACGAACGCTGCACCCGCTCGGGTAGCGAGGTTCTGGGATCGTTCATGGACTTGCCGTCACTCGCGGCCGCGGCCGTCGCGACGGGAACCTGCAGTCCGAACAGGCCGACCACGGCCAGGAGCATCAGTCCCCGGACGACCGAACGGCGCGCCTCACTGGTCATTGTAAAGGCCGACCGACACGATATCCCGGGACCGACGCGACGCACCGGCCGCCCCGTTTGCCTTGTCACGTTCGCTGTCGGCCCGGCAGCTGGCCAGGTTGGCCAGGTAGGTCTTGTCGATGTCGTTGGTGACGTAATCGCCCGTGAAGCACGAGCAGTCGAATTCCGCCAGGGTCGAGTTGCCGAGGCGAACTGCCTCCTTGAGGTCATCGAGATCCTGGTAGATCAGGTCGTCGGCGCCGATCGCGTCGCGGATCTCCTCGACGTCCCGGTTGTGAGCGACGAATTCGTCGGCGGCCGGCATGTCGATGCCGTAGACGTTCGGGAACCGAACCGCCGGCGCAGCAGACGCCATGAAGACCTTCTTCGCCCCGGCCTCACGCGCCATGCGAATGATCTCGCTCGAGGTCGTGCCGCGGACTATCGAATCGTCGACCAGCAGCACGTTCTTGCCGCGGAATTCGAGATCGATGGCATTGAGTTTCTGCCGGACCGAACGCTTGCGCTTGGCCTGCCCCGGCATGATGAAGGTGCGCGCGATGTAGCGGTTCTTCACGAAGCCTTCGCGGTACTTGATGTTCAGGTTGACCGCGATCTCCAGAGCCGCCGTCCGGCTCGTGTCCGGAATCGGGATCACCACGTCGATATCGTGGTGCGCCCAGTCGCGCTGGATCTTCTCGGCGAGTTTCTCGCCCATGCGCATGCGGGCCCGATAAACCGACACGTCGTCGATGATCGAGTCGGGACGTGCAAGATAGACGTACTCGAAAATGCAGCTGGAATAGGACGGGTCGTCGGCGCACTGGCGAAGTGTGACCTCACCCTCACGCGAGATAAAGATCGCCTCGCCGGGCGCCAGGTCGCGGACCAGCTCGAACTCGCCCGCCTCGATCGCGACCGACTCGGAGGCGATCATGTATTCGGTGCCGTGTTCGGTCTCGCGCTTGCCGTAGCAAACCGGACGGATGCCGCGCGGATCACGGAACGCGAACACGCCTTCGCCCGCGATCAGGCCGATAACGGCATAGGCGCCGCGCGCCCGGCGGTGCACGTTCGTGATGGCGGAAAACACGTCATCGGCCGTCGGACGCGCCTCGGCAATCGCGGCAAGCTCGTGCGCGAAGACGTTGAGCAGAACTTCCGAGTCGGAATTGGTGTTCAGGTGACGGCGATCCTCGGCCACGACGGCGGCACGCAGCTCGTCGACGTTGGTGAGGTTGCCGTTGTGCCCCATGGCGATACCGAACGGGGCGTTGACGTAGAACGGCTGCGCCTCGGCCGAGGAATCGCAGCCGGCCGTCGGGTAGCGGACATGGCCGATGCCCATGTTGCCCATCAGCTGGCGCATGTGACGGGTGTGAAAAACGTCCTTGACCAGACCGTTTTCCTTGCGGAGAAAAAGGCGTTCCTCGTCGGAAGTCAGGATGCCTGCCGCATCCTGACCGCGGTGCTGAAGAACGGTCAACCCGTCATACAGCGCCTGATTGACCGGCGATTTCGCCACCATCCCAATAATGCCGCACATGCGTCAAACCACCTCGGTACTTAACCGTGCAAAAACGTCAGAAGGCCTCGACCCGGCGCGTCCCTGCCGGCTGCCGAAACGGCTACGCCGGACCGGTCAACCGACCAGCCCGGCGTCAATCGGGTTGCCCCGATGGCGACGCATCATCCGGCACGTCGCCTAAAAAATCGACCCCCATCTTACCGGGGTCACCACTGAACGTTACTCGCCACGTCTGAAGGCAGGACCGCGAGCAACCAGCCGGCCACGACCTTGAAGTGCGGGATGAGAGCCGAAGCCTCCCACCACGACTCCTGCGGCAGCGCGGTAAATCCCGCCAGAAGCAGCAGGCCTGCCACGATCAGCACGCCCCGCAACAGGCCGAACACCATACCAACCGAGCGATCGGTCCCCGACAGGCCGGTGGTCTCCACCAGCTTCGACACCGCCCAGTTAATGATCCCGCCGAGAATCAGGACGATGACGAACAGCGCCACGAAGGCGATTGCCACTCGCGCCGAGGGAATGTCGACCGCTTCCGGCACCAGTACGGCGGCCGCCTGGGAAAAGCCCAGGGCAATGCCGAATGCCGCCAGCCAGGTGACCAGGGAGATTACTTCCTTGATGAAACCGCGCACCAGCGCGATCGCAGTCGATATCAGGACGATTGCCAGCAGGATCCAATCCACCAGCGTCATGCTGCTCTCCCCGTCGCTTCCGCTCTGCGCAACCGAGCGACCCGGTCACGTGTCATTTGGTCATCACCAGGCCGTCACGACCGATGCGCTGCCGCAAACGCTCTGTCGCCTCGCTCGCCTGCTCGCGAGTCGCGTACGGCCCGACGCGCACCCGCCAGACCGTCCCCTGCTCCGAGAACAGCGGCGTGACAAACACGTCGAATCCGGATGACTTCACCGACTCGGCCAGCGCCCGGGCGTTGCGCTCATCGGAGAAACTGCCCAGCTGCACGACGAACTCCCCATCAGTCGCGCTTTCCGGGAGCGCGGCCGCATCGCCCGAGTCCTCCTCGGCACCCTTGTCAGCAGTCTCGCTCGTCTTGTCATCAGGCTGCTTCTGGGATGCGTCGCTGGAATCCTTCTCGGGTTGTTCTTTTTCCTTGGGCTCGTCAGCTGCTGCCGATTCGCTCGACGGAGCATCCTCGTCGGACGCGTCGCCGCTCTCCTGCGTCGATGTCTCGACGGTCGACGGCTCGACCGTTTTCTCTTTTGGCGGTGCGACGGTTTCCTGCCTCATCGCTTCGCCGTCGTCGCCGGAGCGCGCCTCGATGGGAGTCTGGTCCGGAAAGAGGGATTGTGGCGGGTCCTCGAGTGGCTCACCGCTATCACCCGGCGGCTGGGGAATATCCACCTTCTCGGCGCCTTCCACCTCGGGCTTCTCGGGCACGGACTGGACCCGCAGGCTATCGATGCCGCTGCCGTCCAGCCATAGCGGCAGCAGGAGCACCGCCAGGGCGACTACGACCGATGCGCCAACCAACCGTTGACGAAAGCGCGATTCGGTCCAGTTTGATTCGGTTTGCTCTGCCACGGCACCCCCTTGTCGAGTCGGCCAGGACGTCGATTCAGACGTCCGCTATCTCTTGCCCGGTCAGACGGCCCCGTAACGGGCCAACCACGTGAAAGGAGCCGAACACCACGAGTTCATCTCCCTCCCCGGCCGTCGCCAGCGCGGCATTATACGCACCGAACAGGTCGGCTTCACGCGTCACTGCGTCAACGCCGATGTCGGCCAGGGCCGATTCGATCCGACCGATGTCCGCGGCCCTCGGTTCCGCCAGCGGCGCAACCCACCACGCATCGATCACCTCCGCCATCGGTCTGACCACCGCCTCGATCGGTTTGTCCGCCAAAGCGGAAAAAACGGCGAGTCGACGTCCCCGGACAGGCTTCGAGGCGAGCGACTCCGCGAGAGCGGTCGCTGCCTCAGCATTATGGGCCACATCGAACCAGACCACCCGGTCTCGATCATGGCCACGCTCCAGACGACCGGCCAATCGCACCGTGGACAGCCCCGCTTGGATCGCGGAATCCGGCACTGCAAGCGGGCTCGCGGGATGTTGCAGCAACGCAACGACCCCGGCAGCATTTCGGCACTGGTGCCGCCCGAACAGCGCCGGAACCGGCAACGGGGAGGAACGCTCCCTGGTGACCAATTCCCACGCCTCGGCGGTCGGCGACACACCCCGGCGGCGCAATTCGTAGTCTCGGCCAAAGCACCACAACTCGGCACCGAGGCGATCCGCGATCTTGGCTACCGAATCGACCGCGTCCGGGTCGGCGTAGACGGCCACCTGCCCCGGTCGAAGAATGCCGGCCTTCTCCCGCCCGATGACCTCGCGACTGTCACCGAGCCAGGCCTGGTGGTCGAGCCCGATCGGCGTGATCAAGGCCAGGTCCGCATCCAGGGCGTTGACCGCGTCGAGCCGACCTCCCAGGCCGACTTCCAGTACCCAGACATCGACCCCGGCCTGCTCGAAGACCAGAAACGCCGCCAGGGTGAGCCATTCGAAATACGTCAGCGCGTCACTGTCCGGGTGGGAGTCGATGCGCTCGAACGCTTCAACCAACGCCGCCTCATCGACCTGTTCGCCGTCAATCAGAAACCGTTCACGGACATCTTCCAGATGCGGCGACGTATAGCTGCCGACCCGGTAGCCGGCCGCCCGGCAGATCGCCGACGCCATCATCACGCTCGAGCCCTTGCCGTTGGTGCCAGCGACACTGATCACGCAGGCGGAGGGCTTGCCGCCAAGCAGGTCGTGAGCGAGACGACGCGTGCGCTCGACCCCCGGTTCGATCCGGTTCGGATCCCGAGCCAGCAGTTCGTCCAGCCAGCGTGAGACTGGCTTGCTCAACGCGTCCTCGGCGACAAACCGCCAGCCGGGAAAGGAGAGAAGATTTCCCGCATCACGAAGCGGCTTTTGCGTCCGCCTTAGGTAGGTCCTTCTTCTGCAGGTTGGCAACCAGCAGTGCGATCGTCTCCGGCAACTCGCCACGCGAGACGATCATGTCGATCGCCCCATGCTCGAGCAGGAATTCGCTGCGCTGGAAGCCCTCTGGCAGGGTTTCCCGCACGGTCTGCTCGATGACGCGCGGCCCGGCAAAACCGATCAGGGCATTGGGCTCGGCGATCTGCACGTCTCCCAGCATCGCCAGTGACGCGGACACACCGCCCATGGTCGGGTCAGTGAGCACGACAATGAACGGGAGCCGCTTGTTCGACAGGCGCGTCAACGCCGCGGACGTCTTGGCCATCTGCATCAGGGAAAACAGCGCTTCCTGCATGCGCGCCCCGCCGGAAGCGGTGAAGCAGACCAGCGCGCATCGGTTCTGAATCGCCGCTTCCACCGCGCGTACGAACTTCTCGCCGACGACCGAGCCCATCGAGCCACCCATGAACGCAAAGTTGAAGGCCGCCGTGATCACCGGCACGCCGTCGACCTGACCGCGCATGACCACCAGGGCATCCTTCTCGCCGGTCTTCTTCTGGCTGACGTTGATGCGGTCTCGATACTTCTTCTGGTCGCGGAACTTGAGCATGTCGACCGGCGCGATATCGGTAAACAGCTCCTCACGCCCGCGCTCGTCGAGGAATGCGTCCAGCCGCTCCCGCACACCGATACGCATGTGGTGGCCGCACTTGGGGCAGACCTCCAGATTGCGCCGCAGCTCCTCGCGGTAAAGAACCGCGTCGCAACCCGGGCATTTCACCCAAAGCCCTTCCGGCACACCGCGTTTGCCGGTGCTCTCGGTTCGGATACGTGATGGAATCAGCTTGTCGAGCCAGCTCATGATCCAGTCTCCCAGGATGTATCTGCCGCCGACCAGGTCGCGGCGCTTTGTCCGTTAGCGTGTCGTTCGCTATCCGCGTGCGGCTTCGATTGCCTGACGCATACCAGCGACGAAGTCCTTTACCTCGTCGAGCACCGAGCCATTCACGCCCCCTGCGGCCTCGGCCCGTTCGTGAATCAGCCTGACGATGGCGCTGCCCACGATGACGGCATCGGCGGCAGCGCCGACCCGGCCGGCCGTATCGGCATCGCGAATTCCGAAACCGACCCCTACAGGCAACTCGCAGGTCTCGCGAATGCGGCCGAGCTGATCACCCAGCGCGTCCGTATCGAGATTCGCCGCACCGGTGACGCCCTTCAACGAGACGTAATAGACGAAACCCGAGCCCTTGGCCGCTACGGCCCGCGTGCGCTCTCCCGTGGTAGTGGGGGCGAGAAGGAAGATGCAGTCCAGTCCGGGCGCGCCAAGTGCCCCGGCCAGCTCGTCCGCCTCTTCGGGCGGCAGGTCGACGGTGAGCACACCATCCACCCCGACCTCCGCGGCCCGCTCGGCAAAGCGCGCCACGCCCATGGCCTCGATCGGGTTCTGATAGCCCATCAGGATCACGGGCGTCTCGGCGTCCTTGCGACGGAATTCGGCAACCAGGTCGAGCACGCCGCGCAGGCCCAGCCCGGATCGCAGCGCACGCTCATGTGCGGCCTGGATAACCGGGCCGTCGGCCATCGGGTCGGAGAATGGCACGCCGATCTCGATCGCATCGGCACCGCCCTCGACCAGCGCATGCATCAGGTCGAGAGTGGCTTCGGCGCTCGGATCGCCAGCGGTGATGTAAGGAATCAGTGCGGCACGGTTTTCGGCGGAAAGCCGCTGAAAAAGCGGCGCCAGGCGGCTGCCGGTCTGCTGACTGGTGTCGCTCACAGTTCGATCCCCTCGAGTCGTGCCACGGTGTTGATGTCCTTGTCGCCCCGACCGGACAGGTTGACCAGGATGCGCTGGCCACCACGCGCCTCGGCGAGCAGGCGCGCATGGGCGACCGCGTGGGAGGATTCCAGCGCCGGAATGATGCCCTCGCAGCGCATCATGTCGTGGAACGCTTCCATCGCCTGTTCGTCGGTGATTGCCGCGTACTGCACGCGACCGATGTCCTTGAGCCAGGCGTGCTCCGGTCCCACGCCCGGATAGTCGAGCCCGGCGGAAATCGAGTGCGTGCCAATGATCTGGCCGTTCTCGTCTTCCATCAGGTAAGTGCGGTTGCCGTGCAGCACGCCCGGGCGCCCGGCCGTCAGCGGCGCGGCGTGGCGGCCAGTCTCGACGCCCTCGCCGCCGGCCTCCGAGCCGTGCAGCTCGACCGACTCGTCGGCGAGAAACTCGTGGAAGATGCCGATGGCGTTCGAGCCGCCACCGACGCAGGCGACCACCTGATCGGGCAACTCGCCGGTCTTCTCCAGCATCTGCTCGCGCGCCTCGCGTCCGATCACGGACTGGAAGTCGCGCACCATCTGCGGGTACGGATGCGGCCCGGCGACGGTGCCGATGATGTAGAAGGTGTCGTCAACGTTGGTGACCCAATCGCGCATTGCCTCGTTGAGCGCGTCCTTCAGGGTCCGGGTGCCGGAATCCACCGGCACCACCTTCGCCCCGAGCAATCGCATGCGAAACACATTGGGCGCCTGGCGCTGGATATCGTCGGCGCCCATGTAGACGACGCATTCGATGCCCAGCCGCGCGGCGACGGTCGCGGTGGCCACGCCGTGCTGACCGGCACCGGTCTCGGCGATGATGCGTGTCTTGCCCATGCGCTTGGCGAGCAACGCCTGGCCAAGTGCGTTGTTGATCTTGTGCGCGCCGGTGTGGTTCAGGTCCTCACGCTTGAGCCAGATCTCGGCACCGTAAAGCTCGGAGAGTCGCTTGGCGTGGTACAGCGCGGTCGGACGACCGACGTAGTCGCGCAGGTCGGTCTCGAATTCCTCGAGGAACCCGGGGTCGTTGCGGTACTTGGCGTAGGCGGCGGTCAGCTCCTCGATCGGCGCCATCAGGGTCTCGGCCACATAGCGGCCGCCGTAATCCCCGAAACGACCGCGCACGTCCGGGAAGCTCCCGTAATCGACCGGTGCGTCAGTCACCCTGTTGTTGGTCTCGGGCATGCCCTACCCCTCGAATGAATGCATTGATTTTGTCCGCCGACTTGATGCCGGGCGCTTCCTCGACGCCGCTGGACACGTCCACGGCATACGGCGCCAGACTGGCGACGGCATCGGCGATGTTTTCCGGCGACAGTCCACCGGCCAGAATCCACGGCCGACGGCCCGGACCCGCCTCGCGCGGCCAGCGGCTCCAGTCGAACGTGTGGCCCGTCCCGCCGAGCCCGCTCAACGCATGGCTGTCGAGCAGAAAGCCGCGGGCGGTGTAATGATCTTTCAGCACGCTCTCGCGTGCGGCTTCGTCGAGGTCCGCACTGATGGCCTTGATGTACGGCCGGCCAAACTGCCGGCAGAACCGACCGCTTTCGCTGCCATGAAACTGCAGCAGGTCCGGTCCGACCTGATCGACCACCATCTCGACCCAGTCGACGGATGGGTCCGAGAACAGCGCCACGGTCTGGACGAAGGCCGGCACCCGCCCCACCAGCTCCCTGGCCGTCTCGACCTTGATCGAGCGGCGACTGGCAGGCACGAAGACAAAGCCGAGCGCATCGGCGCCGGCGGCCACGGCGGCCTGGATGTCGGTCAAGCGGGTGATGCCGCAAATCTTGACCCGGGTACGGCTGGTGTCCACCTGGGTGACGGCCCTCGCGGTATTGGGAATCGGGCGGGGAATACTAGCAGGATTCGCCGTTGGCCTCGAATGGCAGCGGCTCAGTCGACCTGCTCGAACATGGGCCGGCGCGGCTCGGTCGGCAGATCGAATTCGGCCGAATATTCCACGCCGGTGAGGTAAAGCCCGTCGGCGGGCGCGGTAATACCGGCTGCCTCGCGATCCCGTTCGCCCAGCGCCTCGACTATCCAGTCGACCGGCCGTTCTCCCGTACCAACTGCGAACAGGCTGCCCACGATATTGCGCACCATGTGGTGCAGGAACGCGTTCGCGCGCACGTCGAAGAACAGGTAGTCGCCCTGGCGCGTGATGCGGATCATCTCCACGGTGCGCACCGGCGAGTGGGCCTGGCAATCCTTGCCGCGGAAACTGGAAAAGTCGTGTTCGCCCAGCAGTCGATCAGCGGCGGCCTGCATGCGCCCTTCGTCCAGCGGGCGGTACCACCAGCTAAGCCGCCCCGCTGCGATTGCCGGGCGGGTCGAGCGATTGATCAGGCAGTAACGGTATTCGCGGGCAGTCGCCGAAAAGCGGGCGTGGAAGGTGTCGTCGACCTCGCGCACCCACAGCACCGTGATGTCGCGCGGCAAGTGCTGCATCGTACCCATCTGCCAGCCATAGAGCGGCCGGTCCACCGTCACATCGGCATGCACCACCTGATTCGTCGCGTGCACACCACGGTCGGTCCGCCCGGCGCACACCACCTCGACCGGCGCATCCGCCACCCGACTGATGGCTTTCTCCAGACGAGCCTGGACCGAGTCACAGTGCGACTGACGCTGCCAGCCGTGGTAGCGCCCGCCGTCGTATTCGATGCCCATGGCCAGCCGCATGCCGTGCCCTCCCCAATCAAACGAGGCGCGATGATAACGCGTCCGCCCGATCCAGGGCCGCCGACACAGGCAAACGAAGTACCGATTCAGCGCGTCACATGCATAAGTTTTTCACCATGCACTGATACTCGAACATGGCCACAAAGCGCATGCTAGTCTCCTTTTCGGTAGCCAAGGACAAAACAATATTGGAAACATCGGCAACGGGTCCGTTTTCCATATATTAGCGTTTTCTGATATTGTGCCGGGCATCACCGCTCGGCTCCCAAAAGGAGCCGGAGCCTGGCCCGCCCACCAGGCGGGCGACCACCGCAGACACCCGAGGAAGGACACGCAGCATGGTGCGCAACCAGCAGACTGGCGGGCAGACGACTTCTCACCTCAGTGGACCGTGCGCTTCGCGCGCTCGACAACGGATGCCGGGACTTGTCCGCGCGCCACTCGCCGCGGCACTGGCAGCTATCTTGGCCGCCCCCTTGTCGGGCTGGGCCGCCGCCGGCCAGCAGCCCACCTTCACTGCCGCCCCGTCGAGCGCGGCAACGAACACGAACGCGACGAGCGGACAAACGGTCGCCCTCACCTTTTCCGAGGCGATCGAGCGCACCCTGAGTCAGAACGCCGCGATGGACCTCTCTCAGGCCCGCATCGCCGAGGCACGTGCGGCAATCGAACAAGCCAACGGCAACCTGTTGCCGACGCTCGACCTCTCGTTCGGCGTGATGGCCTCGAACAATCCGCTTAACGTCTTCGGCATGAAGCTCCAGCAGGAGCAGGCCAGTTTCAACGATTTCGGTGCCGGTGAGTTCTTCGAGGCAGCCGGTCCTAACTTCGGCAACCTGCCGACGGCCTTGGAAACCGAGCCGGATAATCTCAACGACCCGGGCTGGCACCGGAATGTCCAGACCTCGCTGAAGCTGTCGATCCCGATCTACAACGGCGGCAAGATCCGCGAGATGCGTACACAGGCCCAGGCGCTGCTGCAGGCTGCACAGGCCGGCGACGAGGCGGCACGCCAACAACTGGTGCTGCATACCATCGAGGCCTATGCAGGCATCAACACCGCCGAGGCCTTCGTCAAGGTTGCGCGCCAGGCGCACGAAGCCGCCGGTTCCTACCGTGACCTGTCGCAGAAGCTCTACGACGAGGGCGTGGTTACCAAGGCAGATCTGCTGAAGGCGAAGGTCAACCTCGGCGAACGGGAACTGGATCTGGAAAACGCCCGCAACCAGGCGGAAAACGCGTCCGACGGCCTCAAGGTTCTCGCCGGCATCGATACGGCACGCCCCGTCGACCTCTCCGAGACGATCGATGTGGCACTGCCGAACACCGATCTGAGCGAGGCGCGCCAGCGAGCGCTGGCAAACAACCCACGCATCAAGGCGTTGCGCGGTCAGGTCGACGCGGCGCGTGCCGAGGTGGATGTCGCCCGCGCGGATTACAAGCCGCATTTCAACCTGATGGCCCAGCAGGACTTCAACAGCGAGTCCGTGGCACTGGACAACGAGAGCTATACCGTCGGCGGCCAGCTCACCTGGCGAATCTTCGACTTCGGCGCCCGCTCGGGCAAGGTCGATCGCGCCCAGGCCAAGGTCAACGCCAGCCTCGCCGAACGCCAGCAGGCACTCGACAAGCTCGTCAGCCAGGTGGGCAAGGTCTGGCGTGAGGCCAACATGGCCGAAAAACGCGTCGAGGTCCGCCAACTGGCCATCGACCAGAGCGAGGAAGCCGTCCGACTCGAGACTCTGCGCTACCAGCAGGGCCTGGCCACGATGACCGAACTTCTGGCCGCGCAGACCGAACTCGACAACGCCCGGGCCGAACTCATCCGCGCACATTTCCAACGCACCATGCAACGTGCCGCACTCTGGTTGGCACTGGGCGAACTGGCGCCGGAGCGCGTGGCGACCGAAAACGGCAACGGCATTCGTGACGCGCTGGCGCACAACGACGCCTGATCACGCCAGCGCTCCTGTATCTCAACCGTCTTATCGCGATCCGTACTGAGCGAGAACCCCTGATCATGAATCACGCGACTCATTCGTTCCTCACGTCCGCCTCTGCCCGCCGGCTGGCCGGCTCTCTCCTCGTCGCCCTCGCGTCCCTCGGCCTGGCCGGCTGTGGCGGCGACGAAGGTGAGAAACACGCTGCGGCTGGCGCCGAAACCACGATTCAGGGCGACTGGATCACCGTCGATGCCAGCAAGGTCGACGACACCGCCCTGTTCCCCGGCACAGTCATGGCCAGCGACCGCTCGCCCATCGCCTCCCGGATGATGGGTTACGTGCGGGAGATCAACGTGCGCGAGGGGGAAACGGTCGATAAGGATCAGGTCCTGCTCACCATCGACCAGAGCGACGTCACCAGCCAAATCCGCCAGGCCGAGGCTGCCCTGGCCAAGGCGCGCTCGGGGCTCGCCAATGCGCGCAGCAACTACGAGCGTTTCAAGCGGCTTTACGAAGAGAACGCCGTACCCAAGCAGCAGTTCGAACAGATGCGAACGGCCTACGAAGTGGCACAGGGCGATTACCGTGCCGCCCAGGCAGCCGTCGAACAGGCAGAGTCCCAGGTCAGCTACGCCCAGATTCGCGCACCGTTCGCCGGCACCATCGTCCAGCGCATGGCCGATCCCGGCCAGCTGGCCACGCCCGGCCAGCCTCTGCTGATGCTGATGGGCAGCGGTGACCGCGAGATCCAGGTCGAGGTGGACGACCAAGCCTTCGCCAAGCTCGACGAAGGCGATCGTATCGAGGTGGGTTACCGGAGCACCGATGGCACCGCGGCCAGCTTCGACGGCGAAGTGCTCCGGCTGGTTGGTGCCGCCGACCCGATCACGCGCACCCACACGGTCAAGATCAGCGTTCCCGCCGACGTGCCGCTCTCGCCGGGCAACTACGTCACCGTCAACGTCGTGCTCGACCAGAAGCCGGCCATCACCGTCCCCGCGAGCGCCCTTCACGACCGTGCCGGCATGCAGGGCGTGTTCGTGCTCGATGACGACGACCGCGCCCGCTTCCGTCTGGTCCGCATCGGCCAGCAACGCGGTGACGAGGTAGTCGTGCTCGCCGGGCTGCGTGATGGCGACCGCGTGGTCGTGCGCGCGGCCGACCATCTCTCCAACGGTGTGAAGGTGACCCGCAACGCGAACAGCAAGGGTGGCGCTGACTCATGAGCCAGTCGACGAATCCGAAGCAGCCGAAGCTGAACCTCGCCGGGAAGCTTGCCAGCGGCTTCCTGTATTCGAAGATCACGGCGCTGATCATGATCGCCATCACCCTGTTCGGGCTGATGGCGGTGCTGATCACGCCGCGCCTGTATAACCCCGAGATCGTCGTTCCGGGTGCGCAGATATTCGTGCAGCGCCCGGGCAACTCCGCCCCCCAGATACACGATCAGGTGGTCAAACCGCTTGAGGCGCTCATGGCACGCCTCAAGGGGGTTGATCACACCTACGGCGTGGCCATGGACGACATGGGCGTCGTCACGGTCCAGTTCGAGGTCGGCAGCGACGAGGAATCGAGCCTGCTGCTCCTCTACAACGAGATCTCCCGCAACATCGACCGGCTGCCACCCAACACTCGGATGCCGCTGGTCAAGAGCATCGGCATCACCGACGTGCCCATCATGGGTATCACCCTGAGCTCGAAAGAGCTCGACAGCACGCAGCTGCGCGAGGTAGGCCAGCGGCTGCTCGAGCAGCTGCAGAACGTGCCCAACGTCGGGGCAAGCGATGTGATCGGCGGCCATCGCCGGGTGCTTTCGGTCAACGTCGACCCGCAGCGCCTGGCTGCCACAGGCGTCTCCATGACCCAGCTCAGCGAGATGCTCAAGGGCGCCAATGTCGTGCTGCCGGGCGGCACCATCACCCACGACAACCGCGAATTCCGCCTGCGCACCGACGCGGCGTTCGAGGGCCCCAAGGATCTGAAAAACCTGGTGATCGGCCAGCATGACAAGCGACCGATCTACCTCAGCCAGGTCGCCGAGATCGGCTACGCACCGGAGGAGAACGACCAGTTCACCTCGCACGCCTTCGGTCCGGCGAACCACCAGGGCGAAGCCGCCGGCGACCCCACCGCCTCGGTCACGGTCACCATCGGCAAGCGCGCAGGGGCAAACGCGGTCACCGTGGCCGGTGCCGTCAAGGACAAGCTCAAGGTGGTCCAGGACGAGCTGCTCCCCGAGCAGGTCGACATGACCATCACCCGCGACTATGGCGACCGCGCCGACGACGCCGTCAACACGCTGATCGAGCACCTCGGCGTGGCCGTGCTGGTGGTGCTGATCATCCTGTTCTTCTTCCTCGGCTGGCGCGAGGCCCTGATCGTCACCCTGACCGTGCCGCTTACGCTGTTCGTGGTCCTTGGCGTGGGCTGGATCTTCGGCCAGACGATCAACCGTATTTCGCTGTTCGGCCTGATCCTGTCTCTCGGCCTGCTGGTGGATGCCGCGATCGTGGTGATCGAGAACATCCACCGCCACCTTCACGAGGGCAAGGAACCGTCGTTCGCCGACCTGCTCGTCCGGGCCACCAACGAGGTGGGCAATCCCACCAACATCGCCACGCTGGCTGTCATCCTCGCCTTCGTGCCGATGGCGTTCGTCTCCGGGATGATGGGGCCGTTCATGCTGCCGATCCCAATCAACGTCTCGGTGGCCATGATCGCCTCGCTGGTGCTGGCCTACATCATCGTGCCGTGGACGGCCTATCGCTGGCTCAGCACGAAGGCGCGCAAGGCGCTGGCCACGCGCGAGACCCTCGAAGGCGACCCGCACCACGAGGACTGGCTGATGCGCAACTACAAGCGCGTCGCCAAGCCGCTGCTGGGCTCGCGCGGCTTCTCGCTGGCCTTCCTCCTGTTCGTGCTCGGCCTGATGATCGCCTCGATGCTGATGCCGGCCTGGCAATTCATCCGCGACTCCGGGATGAACGGCCCGCTCTCCCCGGCCGGCGTCAGCCTCAAGATGCTACCCGAGGGCAACGTGAACACCTTTCTCCTGGAGGTGAACACCCCGGAAGGCACGGCCGCCGAGCGCACTGCGCTGGTCGCCGACGCCGTCGGCCAGGTCGTCTCGCAGAACCAGTACGTCACCGACTATCAGACCTACGTCGGCCGTACCGGCCCGCTGACCTTCGCCGGCATGGTACGTGGCGACATGATGCGCCAGGCACCCAACATGGCGCAGATCCGGGTCAACATCGTCGACCGGCACCACCGACCGGTGACCAGCGAGGTCGCCACCGAGATGTGGCAGCAGCTCGAGCCGGTGCGCGAGCAGTACGCCAGCGCCGGCATCAAGCTGTTCCTCACCCCGCCGGGTCCGCCGGTGCAGGCACAGGTGCTCGCCCGCATCCACGGCCCGGACTACGAGACGCTGCGCGAGATCGCCACCAAGGTGCGCGCACGCTTCGAGGACGTCTACGGCATGATCAACATCGATGATTCGATCACGGCCGACGCCCCGGAATACCGCATCGACGTCAACCAGACCAAGGCACTGCAATCCGGTGTCGCCCCGGCGCAAATCGCCAAGGTCGTGCACGAGTACGTCAGCGGGCAGACTCTGGGTACGGTGCACGGCACCAACTCCTCCGAGCCGGTGAACATCGTCCTCAAGCTCGACCAGGCCAATCGCGCCTGGATTCGGCAGATTCGCGATCTCACTGTCACCAACCAGCAGGGAACGGCGGTCAAGATCGGCGATCTGGTCGAAATCGAACAGGGAATCGCCACCAAGCCGATCATGGACCGCGACCAGCACCCGATGGTGATGGTCCAGGGCGACCTGCTTGGCTCCAGCCCGGTCTACGCCACGCTGACACTCAACAAGTGGCTCGACGAGATGCAACTGGGCGAGAACGTCACCATCACCACCGGCAACCTCGGCTTTGTCGACACCCAGCCGGACGACCTGGAGGGCTACCAGCTACTGTGGGGCGGTGACATGCGCCTGACGCTGGACGTGTTCCGCGATCTGGGGGCCGCGTTCATCGTCGCCCTGGTGTTCATCTACCTGCTGCTGGTGGCCTACTACCAGTCGTTCATGCTGCCGGTGATCGTGATGGGCGCGATTCCGCTCACGCTGGTGGGCATCTTCCCGGGCCACTGGATTTTCGACATGCCTTTCAACGCCACCTCGATGATCGGCTTCATCGCGCTGGCGGGCATCGTGGTGCGCAACTCGCTGCTGCTGATCGACTTCATCCTCGATTACCGCCATCAGGGCTACGGCCTGAAGGAATCGGTGCTCGAGGCCGGCGCAGTGCGCTTCCGCCCGATCCTGCTGACCGCGCTGGCCATCATGTTCGGCTCGGCGATCATGATCACCGACCCAGTCTTCGGCGGGCTGGCTGTCTCGCTGATCTTCGGCACGTTCGCCTCGACGATGCTCACGCTGCTGGTGATCCCGATCATGTACTACTTCTGGCAGCTCGATCAGCAGATCAAGGCCGATAAGAAGGCCAAAAAGGCCAAGACCGCCTGACGGGATCTTTGACGCCGAAACGTACCGCGACCCGCCGAAACGGCCGGTCGCGGTTTTTTTTGTCTACCCTTTGCCTCCCTCCAGTTTTTTCAGCGACGGACCCATGGCTGAACATCCCCTGACACCCCGACATGCCGATCTCTCGGAACGTGCTGTCGTCGACACAGACGCCCTGCCCTGGGTGCAATCGCCGGAGCCGACCGTTCAACGCAAGCTGATCGAGCGCGAAGGTGGCGACGGTACCCGGGCGACCAGTCTGGTGCGTTTCACGCCCGGTGCCTCCTTTCCCGAGCACGTACACCACGGCGGCGAGGAGTTCCTCGTCCTCGAAGGTGCATTCTGTGACGAAACCGGCTGCTTTCCCGCCGGGCACTACGTGCGCAATCCGCCCGGCTCCCGGCACCGCCCCAGTGCGCCGGACGGCTGCGTGATCCTAGTCAAGCTGCACCACCTCGACCCGCGCGAGACGGAACAGATCCTCGTCGACACCCGCAAAGAGCCCTGGCAGCCAGGGCTGGTCGACGGACTCGAGGTCATGCCGTTGGGCGGTTTCGAGGGAGAGCACACGGCGCTGGTCCGCTGGGCGCCAGGCACACGGTTCAAGGCGCACCGACACTTCGGTGGCGAGGAGATCTTCGTCCTTGAGGGAACCTTCGCGGACGAATACGGGGAATATCCCGCCGGCACCTGGCTACGCAACCCGCACTGGAGCCGGCACGCGCCCTACTCGGACAGCGGCTGCACCATCTGGGTCAAGACCGGCCACCTGCCGATACCGGACGACTGGTACCGGCAGGACTGACGGGACCGTTCAGCCTCCGCCCGCTTCGCCCCCGGCGGCGGCCAAGGCACGACCCTGGCGGGTCAATGCGCGCATGAAGTCCGCCACCAGCTCCTGTGCACCGGCGGCATAATGCGGCGCGTCATTGCGATCGATGTCGACCGCCTGGTCGAACTGCAGCGTCTCAATCAACTTGCGATTCTCCCCGCGGTACCAGCTGCAGGCCGCCTTCAATTGCACGCGACCATCGACGTACTCAACCTGGTGTTCGAGCTGCTGCACTTCGCAATACAGCGCCAAGTCGGTCGATACGCGTCCACCACCCCGCATCACGTTACGCACCCAGGGCTGGGCCGACAGGGTCTCGTCGATGATCTCGTCAAGCATTACTGCCGGCGAGGCGATCCAGCGATTGTCCCGGTAATACGCGAGCGACTGGGGCGTACGGCTGTAGGCCATGTCGCGGCGGTCGATGGCGCTGTTTGCCCGCGGCTCGATCAGACGAAGCACCACCGGGGCCCCGTCAAAATCGCCCTTTTCTTCCAGAGACGGCGCTACCAGTCGCCAGTGATCCGGTTCGCCGGCCGGTTTCGGCAAGATCGAGCAACCGGCCAGCGCCGTGGCCAGCATGACAGCCATGAAACCCAACAGACCTCGCCCTTTCGAAGGGATGAAAAACCCCATAAAAACCGTATGTTGAGGGATATTATTCATGTTTTTCACCATCACTGTGCAGCCTCTCCGGGGCCGGCCGGACGCTGGTCCCCACCGATCAGCGCCCGAGACGGATTCGCGTCAAGCGTTGAGGTGAATGCGGACAACCGTCTCGAAAGCTCACGCAGGTCGCGGATCAGCAAGCTCATGTCAGGCAGGGTCTGACGCGATATCTCGCGGGCAGCCTGCTCGCCGGCCTGACTGAAGCCGACGGTGGCATCGGCAGCCGTCGATACGCGAGCGGCGGTGGATTCGAAGCTATCCATCGCGCTGGATACCTTGCCGACGGCCTCATCAACCGACGATAGCGTCGATTCTGCGTGCCCCATCAGCCGGTCGCCCTTGGCGGTCAGGCTGGCCGTGTTCTCCACCGTCTCGGCGGCATCCTGCAGCAGCGAGCGCATCTGGTCCCGCTCGGAGGCGAGCGCGCCGGTGATCTGGTCAAGCTGATGCACCGTCCGCTCGATCGCGTCGAGGTTTTCCTCGCGCAGGAGCCGATCGAGACGTTCGCTCACCGCCACCATGCGCACCATCGTGTCGTTTATGCCGCCTTCGAGCTTGGAAAACAGCGACGGTTCGTAGGGAATCACCGGGCAGCACTCACCGGGCGCTGGAGCCAAGGGCTTGCCGGACCCGCCGCCCTTCAGGTTCAGCACGCTCAACCCCGTCACGCCCTGGGGTTGCAGTTGGGCGCGGATATCGGCGCGAATGGGCACCGTGTGGTCGATCAGCAGTCGAATCCGGATGCTGTCCGGGTTTTCGCGGTCGATGCGGATACTGTCGACGTAGCCCACATCCACGCCGTGGTAGTACACGCGACTGTCGGAGTTGAGCCCCGAGACGCTGTCCGTGGCGAATACCAGATAGGGATTGTACTGGCGATTGGTGCCACCGCTGTGAAGCCACCAGCCAGTGACCATGGAGGCGATCAGCAGCAGGATGACGAACAACCCGACGATGCTGTAATTAACCTTCGATTCCATGCCGGTGTCTCACTCCTCCGGAGGCAGGCTTGTATGGAGTTTCGCATACTCCGCCGAACGCGACCCGCGAAAGTAGGCCACGAGCTCGGGCTCATCGCGCTGCGCCAATTCTGCTGCCGGCCCGATCGCCAGAACGCGCTTCCTGGCCAGAAACGCGACCTGATCCGAGCCACGCCAGATCGAATCGAGATCATGGGTGGCCTGAATCACGGTCAGGCCGAGCGAGTCGGTCAGGTCACGGATCAGTGCGTCGAAGCTGGCCGCCGAAATCGGATCGAGCCCGGACGTCGGCTCGTCCAGGATCAACAGACCGGGATCAAGCGCGAGCGCCCGCGCCAGGGCGGCACGCTTGACCATGCCCCCCGACAACTCCGCCGGGTATTTGCGGGCACTGTCCGCCGGGAGTCCGGCCAACAGCACCTTGCTCATCGCCAACTCCTTGAGCCAGGAACCGCCGATCTCCGTGTGCTCACGCAGCGGCAGCATCACGTTCTCCAACACCGTCAACGCGGTAAACAACGCCCCGCCCTGGAACAGCAGCCCGATCCGGCGGCGCAAGGCCAGACGGGCGGATTCGCCGCTTTGGGCGGCATCCACACCGAACAGTTCCACCGAGCCGGCATCCGGTTCGTGCAGCATCGCGAGCGTACGCAACAACACCGTCTTGCCGCTGCCCGAACCACCCACCAACGCCGTGATCCGCCCGGCAGGCAATGCGAGCTCGAGTCCGTCATGCACGCATTCGCTGCCGAAGCAATTGCGAATGCCGTCCAGCCGCGCCGTGATCTCGTGCGTCGAGCCGCTCATCTCAATACCCCAGCAAGTTGAACAGGACTGAGAACACGGCGTCGATCACGATCACCAGGAAGGTCGCCTGTACGACGCTGACCGTGGTGGCGCGGCCAACGGCCAGGGCGCTGCCAGCCACCCGCATGCCCTGCATGCAGCCGATCAGGGCGATGACGACGGCGAAAACCGGCATCTTGACCAGGCCGAGCATTAGGGTGGTGAGATTCACCACTTCCGGCAACCGATCGAAATACACGGCAAAGCTGACCTCGAAGCGGTATGCAGCGACCACGGCACCACCTAGCAACCCCATCAGATTCGCGAACACGGTGAGCAACGGCATGACCAGAATCAGCGCGATCACCTTGGGCAGGATCAGCATGTCGAACGGCGGGATGCCGATTGCGCGCAGGGCGTCAATCTCCTCGGTGATCCGCATGGTGCCAATCTGGGCGGTGTACGAGGAGCCGGTACGCCCGGCCACGATGATCGCGGTCAGCAACGGGCCCATCTCGCGCAGGGTGATGATCCCGACCAGGTTCACGATCAGTACGTTGGCACCGTAATCCTGCAGCGTCGCGCCCGCCTGGTAGGCCATTACCATGCCCACCAGAAAGGAAAGCAGGCCGACGATCCCCAGCGCACGCAGTCCGGCGGCCTCGATCTCGGCGATCACTTGGCGCCAGCGAATGCGCCACGGCAGAAGCAACAATCGCCCGCCCCGACTGACCAGTTCGCCGATGAACGCGAGAAACGCATTCGCCTCGATGAGCTTGCCGACGGTAGCGCGCCCCAGCCGGGCCAGCGGGCCTTCCCGCGAGGCGGCGGGCGGATGCATGTCCGGGAGCCGGGATTTGAGCAGGGAGATCAACCTGCGCTGGGAATCGGGCAGGCTTGCCACGTCGACGCTCCAGCCATCTTCTTCCCAGCGGGAAATGTACCGGGCGATGGCCAGCGCACCGGCACTGTCGAGCGCATCGGCGGCGCCGTCGAGCCGCAAGGAGCCGCTCCCCGCCCCCGGGTCCGGCGGGCGGGGCACCTTCTCGGCGAGTTGCGCGAGCACCCACGCGCCAGACAGCACCATGGTCACCTCCCCTGCGGAGTCGTCCAGCCGCAGGGAGGGCGGGGAAGTTCGCTGGTCGAATGCGTCGATCGTTTCGTTCCTCGCTGCTCTAGTCGACATCCAATTTCGTTCCGGGTCGCCACACGGCCCCAACCGTCACCCCGGGCAGACTGCTCCAAGCGTAGGATCATGAAGCGAGCGCGTCCACAGGCACCCTTGCCAATCTGCAGGCCAACTGGTGGAGCAATAGCCGATCATCGGCCACCCGGCCTGTTAGAATGCACGGCCATTTTCGACACGCCGTCCGGACAACCGGCCGACGGCGCCTATCGCGCAGGAGACCCCATGGAAAAACAACGCTTGCAGAAAGTTCTGGCGGCCATGGGACTCGGTTCGCGCCGCAAGATCGAGAACTGGATCGCCGAAGGCCGAGTCCGCGTCAACGGCACTCTCGCCACCCTCGGCGACCAGGCCGGACCGGGAGACACCATCGAGCTGGGAGACAAGCGCGTCCAGGTCCCCGACGTGCGTCCGGTCCGCCGCGTGCTGATCTATCACAAGCCCGAAGGCCAGATCACGGCCAACCATGACCCGGAGGGGCGCCCCACCGTCGCCGAAAACCTCCCGCCGATCCGTGAAGGACGCTGGATCACGGTGGGTCGACTCGACTTCAACACCAGTGGCCTGCTGCTCGTCACCAACGACGGTGAACTCGCCAACCGACTGATGCATCCGAGCTACGGCATCGAACGCACCTATGCCGTCCGGGTGCTTGGCGGCCTGGACGACGAACAGCAGAAACAGCTGGTCGAGGGCGTCACACTCGAAGACGGGGTCGCGCACTTCACCCGCCTCCATGACGCTGGCGGCCAGGGCGCGAACCACTGGTACCACGTCACTCTGCACGAGGGGCGTAACCGGGAAGTGCGCCGGATGATCGAGGCCGTCGGCGGCCAAGTCTCGCGACTGATACGGATCAGCTACGCGGGAGTGAACCTGCCCCCTCGCCTGCGTCCGGGCAAGGTGCAGGAAGTGGAGCCGGCAATCGAGGGCGCACTGGCCGAACTGGTGGGTCTCAAGGCCGAAACCCGGCACAAAACGCTCGGCCGACACGCGGCGCGCCGCGCCCACAAGCCCTTCAAGGCCGGGAAGTCCGTGCGCGAAGCGAAACGACCGGCGCGAAACCGAACCCAACGCGAAGAGCCCAAGGGGCACTCGCTCAAGCGCGAGACCACCGTCAAGCCGGCCCGCTCGCGCCGCAAGGCCGGCGCGGCTCCCAACCGGCGACGCGGCCCTCGCGGCTGATACCGATTGCGACGGGAACGGTTGAAGGCCGGACTCCCGCCAACAATACTGGGAAGACCATGCAAGAACACAGCTCGCTCACCAACCAACTCCTCATCGCCATGCCCAACCTGGAGGATCCCAACTTCAGCCGGAGCGTGACCTATATCTGCGAGGACAACGATGACGGCGTGATGGGCATCACCATCAACCGCCCGCTCGAACTCGATCTGGGCGACATCTTCGATCACATGCAGATCACCTGCACCGACTCGGACGTTCGCGCCCAGCCAGTCTTCATGGGCGGACCGATCGACCTGGAGCGTGGCTTCGTACTTCACGCCCCGCACGGCGGATGGGACTCGACGCTGGAAGTCACCGATCGCATTGGTCTGACGACCTCGAAGGATATCCTCCAGGCCCTGGCCGACGGCGCCGGCCCGCAAAACGTCATCGTCGCGCTGGGCTACTCCGGCTGGAGCCGTGAGCAGATGGATCAGGAGATGGCCGAGAACAGCTGGCTCAACGTCGAGGCAACCGAGGAAATCCTGTTCCAGCAGCCGGTCGACCAGCGCTGGACCACGGCCGCCGAACAGCTCGGCATCGACATCAACCTGCTCTCCGGCGAGGCCGGGCACGCCTGATGGCCGAGGCGACGCCCGGAACGCAGGCCCTGGGCTTCGATTACGGCGAATGGCGTATCGGCATCGCCGTTGGCGACCGGCGCATCGGCAACGGTCGCCCACTGACGACGCTGCACAATCGCAATGCCGACCAGATCGACTGGCAGGCGATCGAGGAGCTGATCGCGGAGTGGCAGCCGGATCTTTTGGTCATCGGCTGGCCGATCGATGATGCCGGGCGCTGCTACCCGCAGGCCGCCGCGATCCGGCGCTTTGGCAATCGACTGCGCGTACGCAGCGGTCTACCCGTGTACGTGGTCGACGAACGGCTGAGCTCCGAGCAGGCAGCCGAACGGCTCGGCCGACGGGCAATCGAGCGAGACCGGGGCCGTCTTGACGCGATGGCCGCCGCCATCATCCTCGACGGCTTCTTCACCCTCTCCGCCCCCCGCCCGATCGAGGACGTCTCCAAGGCCGAGGTCACCCAGAACCTCGTCGACACTCCCGCTGCCGCGCGAGATTGATACAATCCCTCGCCAATCACCTGACCGGGATGCTGCACCGATGACACCAACCGATCGCCTGCTGCCGGTGAACGAGGCCATCGACCGACTCGAGGCTCAGATCCGTGAGTCACGGCAACGTGGCGAATTCACCGATCCGCTGATCGTCGGCATCCACACCGGCGGTGTCTGGGTCGCCGACGCCCTGCACCGGGCTCTCGGCTGCACCGAACCGCTAGGCCGCCTTAACATCACGTTCTATCGTGATGATTTTCATACCCTCGGCCTGCATCCGCAGGTCAGCCCGTCGGACCTGTCGGTGGACGTGGACGGCCGCGATATCATTCTCGTTGACGACGTCCTGTTCACCGGTCGCACGGTGCGCGCCGCGATGAACGAGCTGTTCGATTACGGCCGGCCGCGCTGTATCGCGCTGGCCGTTCTCTACCAGCGCGACGGTCGCGAACTGCCGATATGCGCCGACTGGGCCGGCCAGGAAGTCGCGCTCGGCCCCGATGAACAGATTCACGTCGACGGGCCGGAGCCGATCACCGCCCGCCTCGTTTCTAGCAAGGAGAGCTGAGCGCCATGGCCGTGAACTTCGTCCGCCCCAAGATCCCGAAATTTGCGCCCGACCCCTGGGCGATCCAGTTCGACGAACAAGGCCATCTGCGCCACCTGCTTACCATCGAGGGCCTCGGCCCCCAGTGGATCACGCGCATCCTCGACACGGCCGAGGGCTTCGTCTCGGTCACCGACCGCGAGATCAAGAAGGTGCCGTTGCTGCGCGGGCGCACCGTGGTCAACCTGTTCTTCGAGTCCTCGACCCGGACCCGCACCACCTTCGAACTCGCCGCCAAGCGCCTCTCGGCCGACGTGCTCAACCTCAATCTCGCCACATCGGCCACCAAGAAGGGCGAAAGCCTGCTCGACACACTGCGCAACATCGAGGCCATGCAGGCGGACATGTTCGTCGTCCGCCACGAGCAGTCCGGTGCGGCACACTTCATCGCCCGCCACGTCGCTCCGCACGTCTCTGTGCTCAACGCCGGCGACGGCTGGCATTCGCACCCAACCCAAGCGCTGCTGGATGCGTTCACGATCCGTCGCCACAAAGGTGACTTCACCCCGCTGCGCGTCGCGATCGTCGGCGATATCCGGCACTCGCGCGTCGCCCGGTCGCAGATGCATGTGCTCAACTCGCTCAACGTCGGCGAACTGCGCGTGATCGCGCCGCGCACCCTGATACCCACCGATGTCGAAAAACTCGGCGTGCGCGTCTTCCACGACATGCGCGAGGGCCTGCGCGACGTCGATGTGATCATCATGCTGCGCCTGCAGCGCGAACGGATGGAATCGGGCCTGCTGCCCAGCGAAGAAGAGTTCTACCGCCTTTACGGCCTGACCGAGGAGAAGCTTGCCTGGGCCAAGGATGACGCGATCGTCATGCATCCGGGACCGGCGAACCGCGGCGTGGAGATCGAATCCTCGGTTGCCGACGGTCCGCAGTCGGTGATCCTCGAACAGGTATCCAACGGCATTGGTGTGCGCATGGCGGTGATGAGCCTGTGCATGAGCGCCAACCGGGGAGAGAACGCATGAAGGACGCACCGGAAAACCTCGGTCTGGACTACGATCCGGTCCGCCACCCGGAAGGCTGCCGGCCCGGCATCGATTGCGACCACTGGGTGATCCGCGGCGCGCGCCTGCGCGATCCGTCCAGCGAACTTGACCGCAACGACGACATCTACCTGTCCAACGGGCGCATCATCGCTATCGGCGAAGCACCGGGCGACTGGCCGGGCGACACTGCCGAACACCTCTGTGCCGAGGGCCACTGGCTGATCCCCGGCATCATCGACGGCTGGGCCCGACTGCGTGAGCCGGGTCTGGAGCACAAGGCCACCATAGCCACCGAGAGCGCAGCTGCTGTCGCCGGCGGCATCTCGACGCTGGTGATGCCCCCGGACACTACCCCGGTTCTGGATACCGTCGCCGTCGCGCGCTACATCAAGCGGCGCGCGCAACTGGCCGGTCGAGCGCGTGTAGTCGCCATCGGCGCGATGACCCAGCAGCTCGAGGGCGAACTGTTGGCCGAGATGGCGGCCCTCGACGAAGGCGGGTGCGTCGCGATCTCCAACGCGCACTACCCGTTCCATGACCTGCGGTTGATGCGCCGGGCACTCGAATATGCTGCCACCTTCAACCTGCAGGTGCTGCTCCAGCCGATCGACCCGTCACTGTCCGCCCGTGGCTGCGCCCACGACGGTGCAGTCGCCACACGACTCGGGCTGCCCGGCCTACCGGTTTCCGCAGAGACCGCTCCGCTGGCGCAACTGATCGCGATGATCAACGAGACCGGCGCGCGGGTGCATGTGCCCATGATTTCCTCGGCCGCTGCGCTCAAGCTGATCGAGCGGGCCAAGGCCGATGGGCTGCCGATCACGGCCGGCGTGTCCGCACATCAGCTCTGGCTGACCGAGATGGACACGGACGCGCTTGACCCCAACGCACACGTGATCCCGCCATTGCGAACCATGCGTGACCGCGACGCGCTGCGCCGCGGGCTAGCCGAGGGGCTGATCGACACGGTGGTCTCGGACCACCAGCCGCACGAGCCGGACGCCAAGCTCGCCCCCTTCCCGGAAACCGAACCGGGCATATCGGGGCTCGAGACGCTGCTACCGCTGGTATTGAAGCTTGTCGAAGAAGACGTGATCACTTTCGACCGCGCGATCGATGCGCTGGCGACGCGTCCGGCATCACTGTTCGGTCTGAGCGATGCCGGCTCGATCGCCGTTGGTCAACGGGCCGACCTGGCACTGATCGATCCGGACGCCATGTGGAGCCTCGACTCAACCGGCATGGCCAGCGCGGGTTCGAACACGCCCTTCGCTGGCTGGGATTTTGCCCACCGGGTCGAGGCAACCTGGGTCAACGGCCGACGGGTGTTCCTGCGCGAGGAATAATTCGCAGCGGCGTCAGCGCGTGCCCTGAAGGATTCGGCGAATGATTTCGCCGGCCACCATGTGGCCGAACAGGTTGGGCAGGTAGCTGATGGTGCCATTGATCGCGCGTGGCTGGCTGCCGTCCTCGGTCGGCTGATGCGGCGCGGGCTTGCGTGGCTGCTCGCTCGAGTAGACCACCGGAAAATCAACCGGCGCGCCCGCCTTCCTCAGCTTGCGACGCAACACCGCACCCAGACCGCAGCCGTGCACACGATCGAGCCGACCGACATGCATCTTGCGAGGGTCGATACGGTTGCCGGCACCAAGCGCGGTGAACGTGCCACGCCCCTGTTCACGGGCCACCGCCAGCAGGCGAGCCTTGACCGCAATCGAGTCGATACAGTCGGCCACGAAATCCGGCTGGTGCCGTTCCAGAAACCCGTCCACCCCCGAGACGTCGAGAAACTCGGGACTGGCGACCAGCTCGATGTCGTCACGGATCGAGGCAAGCCGCTCGACGGCCACCTCCGCCTTGCCACGCCCCAGTACGTCGCCGGTCGACAGCAGTTGGCGGTTGAGGTTCGAGGCGGCGAACGTGTCGTGATCAAGCAGGATCAGTCGCCCTACCCCGGCACGCGCCAGTGATTCGGCAGCCGCGCCGCCGACCCCGCCCAGCCCGGCCACCAGCACCGTGGCGTGTCTGAGCTGCTGGATGCCCTCTTCTCCGATGAGCAGTTCGGTGCGTTCGTCGACGGGATTGATGGCAGTCACGAGGGATCGGTCCTGTTGGATGAATGGTCAGCCGGCGGCATTGTAGCGAAGACGGCCCTTGAACAACCGCTCGACGTTGCGAGCAATTGCCTCGCGCAACTGACCCTCGTCAAGGCCGCGCAGGGACGCCAGGGCAGTCAGGTTCTCCGGCAGATAGCCGGGCCTGTTGCGCTCGCCGCGGTGGGCATGGCCAGGCTGGTTGGGGGCATCGGTCTCCAGCACCAGCGAGTCGAGCGGCAACTCGCGCATCATCCGATGCATGCGGTGAGCGCCGGGATGCGTGATCGCCCCGCCAACGCCGATGAAAAAGCCCTGCTCGATGAACTGCTCGGCCTGCTGCTGAGAGCCGGTGAAGCCATGCACCACGCCGCCGGCGTGACGGCGCCGCCGCAGCCAGTACAGCAGTCGGTCGGCGGACTTTTGTTCGTGGAGAATCACAGGCAGATCCCGCTCGGCCGCCCAGTCGAGCTGGGCGGTGAACAGCGCGTTCTGCTGTTCGGTTTCGATGTCATCACGGGCAAAGTCCAGCCCGACTTCACCCACCGCGACCGGCCGCTCGGCTCCCGCCCACTGCGCCTCGAGGCCGTCCACGGCCTCCGCCGGATCCACGCGGTTCGCCCACCAGGGGTGGGTGCCGAACGCCGCCCAGGCCGACAAACCAGCCCGCCTGGCCTGAGTTATTGCGCGGCACTGCGCTGAAAAGTCCATTGGCGAGACACCCACGGCCACGACACCGGCGACCCCCTGCTCGACGGCGTGCCGCATAACGGCCGGCAGATCGTCGGCAAAAGCGGCCGCGTCCAGGTGACAATGGGTGTCGATCAATTCCATGGCGTAGCCGGCCTCCTCAGTCGGTCAGTTCGCTATCAAGAATGCCGCTTCCCGGCCGATCATAATGGCTAAGCACGGTCGTTCCGACGACTGCGGCCAATGCTAT
Organism: Guyparkeria hydrothermalis; assembly: GCF_023555385.1. Lineage (NCBI taxonomy): Bacteria > Pseudomonadati > Pseudomonadota > Gammaproteobacteria > Chromatiales > Thioalkalibacteraceae > Guyparkeria > Guyparkeria hydrothermalis. The sequence continues at coordinate 467,680 of NZ_JAJSED010000001.1, read as the reverse complement.
CGTTTTCATCGTGCACCTTTTGCCCCCGAGGACCATCGATCCGTGAATCCCAGCACGCTACTCGGCATGTTCACCGGCCTGGCCATCGTCGTCGCGGCGATCGGACTCTCCACCGAGGATCCCACCAGCTTCCTGAACCTTCCCGGCCTTCTGCTCGTGGTCGGCGGCACGGTGGCCGCGACACTGGTGAGCTACCCCCTGCACGAGCTGCTGCGGGTCTTCCGCGTGTTCGGCATCGTCCTCAAGAACGAGCGGCTCTACGCCGAGCGCGACATCAACGAACTGGTCGAGGTGGCCAAGCTCAAGTTCCAGGGGCAGATCAGCCGCGCGGACGAAAAGCTCAACCGGATCAAGAACCCCTTTCTGCGCTCGGGCATGCAGATGGTGCTCGACGGGGCTTCCAGCGAGGATCTGATCACCCTGATGCAGTGGCGCATCTCTCGCATGCGAGCCCGCGAACGGGCGGAGGCACAGATTTTCCGCACCATGGCCACGTTCGCACCGGCCTTCGGCATGCTGGGCACGCTGCTCGGCCTGATCAACATGCTCAGCGCCATGGACGCCGACCAGTTCGGCGCCATCGGCACCAACATGGCACTGGCGCTGATCACGACGCTCTACGGCATCCTGCTCTCCAACATGTTTTTCAAACCGATCGCGCTGAAGCTCGAGCGGCGTACCGAGCAGCGCGTAATGCTGATGAACATGATGGTCGAGGGTGTGCTGCTAATGCAGGAGGAGCGATCGCCGGCCTTCATCCGCGAAACGTTGAGCTCCTTCCTCGCCCAGAGCGAGGACGAACTGCGTGATGGTGACCGCCGTGGCGAACGCGGAGCACGGCACCCAAGCCCGCGCCGTCGCCCCCGACAGGCCAGCGAATGAACGTCGTAAACGCCGATCCCGGTGACCGGGAGATCGAGCTGCAGGAAGCCCGCGTCGCCGCCGCGGCCCGCGACTCGGGACGCCCCTGGAGCGAGGGCTGGGAACCGGATGTCCGTCAGGTCGAGGACGATCAGTCCTACTGGCTGCTGACGATGGTCGACCTGATGACCCTGCTGTTGACGCTGTTCGTCCTTCTGGCTGCCTATGCCTATCAACACAAGGCCGAGAACCCGATCGCCCCCGGCAGCGGCGCACAGGTCGATCAGCCGGCCAATACCGATCGCCCGGCCGCCAGTGGTTCAACCGGCCAAATGGATCCACCAGATGCCGTCACCGGCGGTGATCAGCCGTATCCGGATGCCCGGACCGCCAGTGGCACCGCCCTGATCGGCGAGCGCAGCGATCTGGTGCTGGACCCACCTCGCAACGCGGACGCCCAACCCACAGCGTCGACCGCCGAGGAATCAAGCGCCGACGCGCAAGCCAGAGCCCTCGCCGAGCGGTTCGTCGGCATGGGCGAGAACATCGAGGTCTCCACCATCGCCGACCACGTCCAGTTGCGCGTCAAGGACAACATCCTGTTCCCCACCGGCGAAGCAAGTCTGTCCGCGTCGGGCGCCTCCCTGCTGGGCCAACTGGCGACACGCCTGACCGGAAGCGACTACCGGATCACCGTGGAGGGCCACACCGACAACCGCCCGATCGAGACCTGGCGGTATCCTTCCAACTGGGAGCTCTCGGCAGCCCGTGCGGCCGCGGTCGTGCGTCAGCTTATCGATGCCGGCATTCGTCCTCAGCGCCTGCACGCCGTCGGGTTGGCCGACACCCAGCCGATCGCAACTAATGACAATTCCGTCGGGCGAGCCGAGAATCGTCGTGTCGATCTGGTTCTGGAAATGCCCGCCCGCTAAGGAGAACGCCCCGTGACCGAGCCCCTCGTGCCTGATCCTGACTGGGAGCTGCATCCTCGACTGATGGCCGATACCGTGCCGGTCATTGCGCACGAGGGCATGCAGTTCCGCCTGATGAACGACCGCCGGTTCGTCTGGCTACTGGTCGTACCCATGTTGACGAATGCCGAGCAACTGCATCGACTGCCGGACGACTGGCACAGGCAGACAATGGCGGCACTCGACGCGGCCAGCCGGACGCTGGATGCGTTACATCACCCCGAACGAATCAATGTCGGCGCAATCGGCAACCTCGTACCCCAGCTTCACGTACACTGCGTGGCCCGCTTCCCCGACGACCCTGCCTGGCCAGGCGTCGTCTGGGGCGCAGGCGACCGGGAACCACTCATGCCGATCGAGCTGCTGGCCCGCGTCCAGCCAATCGCCGCTGGACTCGGTCGACGCCTTGCGAGAAACTCTGAGCGCACCGCGTAGCCACAACGATGGTGTTACCGGCCCACCTCGGGCCGGTTCAATGGAATGCGATAGAACACGGACCCAGGACGACCCGAATGCGACTGCTCCCCCTGCCGCTACAGTTTCTGATCTTCATTCTCGTGCAACTGGCGCTAAGTGCCGGATTGGTGTTCTACCTCGGCAACCTGGCCGAATCGAACGTCGAAACCTTCGCCGAGGCGAGCAGCGGCTTCGTCGACACGCACAAATCAATCGAACAGATCCGCAGCGACTATGCGTCGGTTGCCGCGAACGTGGAACGGACAGTGGCGAGCTTCACCCCCGGCGGTCGTCACGACGTGACCGAGCTGCGAGGCGAGCTCAAGCAAATTGCCTCGACGGTCCGCAACAGCGTCACCCTGGGCCCGTTGCGTGACAACCACCCCGGCGCGGTCAACAATCTGGCCGCGGCCATCGAGTCGCAGGCCAACGCGCTGGTCGAGGCAAGCCAGAACCTCCCCTCGGCCGACCGTGCCGAAGTCAGCCGCATCCAGGGCCAACTTGCCGACCAGCGAGCCCGCATTATGAGCAGCGGGTTCGGTGAGCTGATCGAGGCCGCCAACGACGAACTCGAATCCACCATGCGCGCCATCCGCGGCGCGAACGCGGCGGTCGTCGGCAACTACCAGCTGGTACTGGTCGCGTTCGTCGCCCTCCAGGCACTCCTGCTGATGGTGGTGCTCTGGCTCACCAATCGCCAGATCCGCCAGCTGGCCGACATCACCGAACGGATCGTCGCCGGCAGGCAGGCCAGCGCGGGCTCGCAACAGAAGCGCCGCGACCAGCTTGGCCGTATTGCTCGGAGCGTTCAGCAGTTCCGCAGTTCGCTGGTCAGCCTGTCGAATTCCCGGGAACAACTGCAGGCGATGCTCAAGAAGCACGACAAGGAGTCGCTCAGCCGCCGCCGGGCCGAGGGTTCGCTGCGCCTGACCGCCTCGGTATTCGACGAAGTCCAGGAGGCGGTGCTGGTCACGGACATCGAGGGCCACGTCACCCGCTCCAACCCCGCCGCGGAAAAACTGCTCGGTCTGACCGCAGTCCAGCTCTCCGAGCGACCGCTGCTTGAAATCCTTCTGCATCAGCCCGGCCACGTCATCGCCCCGATCTGGAAACACGTGCTGGAAGAAGGCGAGTGGCGCAGCGAGATCGAATTCACCCGTCCTGACGACGACAAGCCGCTGATTGCACTGGTTTCCATCCGGCTGGTCGGCGAGCCGCGCGAGGGACGTGGCCATGTGATCGTCGTCATCAACGACCACACCGAAATCCGGTCGCGGGAGCGCGAAATCCTCGCCCTCGCCCGCCTCGACCGTGTCACGGATCGACTCAATCGCGGCTATTTCGTTCAGCAGGTCGACACACAGATCCGCACCCATCCCGATCAGCCGTTTGCCTTGGTTGCCATCGGCCTCGACGGCTTCACCGCCTTCAATGAGGCGCTCGGCCGCCGCTTCGGCGACCGCATCCTGCGCGTCATCGGTGACCGGCTCGCCGAGATGACTGCGCCACGCGCGCAATTGGCGCGTGTCGATGGTGACGAATTCGCCTTCCTGGTGTTTGCCGAGGAGGAAGAAGCGCTCGACGAAACGGTCGAGGCGGCAATGCGGGAAGCGCACAGTGTCACCACACGCCGCGTTGAGCTGGCTGGTTATCGTCTGGATATCCGGGCCAGCGTGTCTTCCGCTCACTACCCGGCAGAGGGCAAGACCTCGGAAGAACTGTTGCGGATCACGGACAACGGCCTATCGGAGGCCAAGTCCCAGGGTGGCAACCGGATCATCGGGCATGCCGAGGGGCATACCCAGGCCGCTGAACGACGCTTCGAACTCACCCAGGCCCTGGGCAAGGCGCTCGGCAATCGCGAAATGCGCGTGCACTACCAGCCGCAGGTATCCCTCGCAAGCGGCGCCTTGCTGGGATTCGAGGCGCTGATGCGCTGGCGCTACCGTGGTGACTGGATATCGCCGTCCGAATTCATTCCGCTGGCGGAAGAGCACAACCTGATCGGTGAATTCACCGAATGGGCGTTGACCCACGCCTGCCGGCGGATCGCCGATTGGCAGCGCCAGTCCGGTCAGGAATTCACCATTTCGATCAACATGCCGCCGCAGTTGCTGCTGCTCGACAAGATCGGGGAACGGCTGATTCAGATCGCTCGTGCCGCGAACCTGCCCACCTCGTCCATTGTGCTCGAAATCACCGAAAGCGATTTCGGCTCCGATCCGGCCCTGCTGGCCGAGCGGCTGCACCAGCTCGCCATGCAGGGATTCGCCATTGCGATCGACGACTTCGGCACGGGACACTCCTCGCTCGCGTACCTCAACAACCTGCCGATCACGAAGCTCAAGATCGACAAGCAGTTTGTCGACGAAATCGTCCACAGCGAGGACGCTCGCAAACTGCTCGGATCGATTCTGGCCATGGCCGAGAAGCTCGAATTCGAGGTCGTAGTCGAAGGGGTGGAAACGCCACAACAGCTGGTCGAGCTGCGCAAGTTCGGCAGCCGGCTGCAGATCCAGGGCTTCGTCTTCTCCCGGCCGTTCGATGAGGACTACTGGGATGGTGAGTTCATGCACGGCAAGGTGCCGAACTATCCGGTGCCGGACATCCAGCCTCCGCGCCAAACCGACTAACGGCGAGCGCCAATGTCCACGAAAAAGCCCGCCCCGGCTGCTCGCCCGGGCGGGCTTTCTTTTCGCAGGCTCGCCTTCGATTAGGCCGGGATCAATGAGCCTCGTCCCAGCTCTCGCCGATGCCGACACCCACTTCCAGCGCCACTCGTAGATCGGCCGCGGCGATCATGATGCGCTCGATTTCCTTTGCAAGCGCCTCGGCTTGATCGGCCGGTGCCTCGAAGATCAACTCGTCGTGCACCTGGATGATCATGCGGGCCTGTCCCTTCGCGACCACGCTCTCCTGTAGCGCCAGCATCGCCCGCTTGATGATGTCGGCGGCCGTGCCCTGCATGGGTGCGTTGATCGCGGTGCGCTCGGCGTACTGGCGACGCTGGCCGTTGCGGCTCTTGAGCTCGGGCAGGTACAGGCGCCGACCGAAGACGGTCTCCACGTAGCCACGTTCGTGAGCTCGCTTGCGGGTCTCGTCCATGTACCGCGCGACCCCCGGATAACGGGCAAAGTAGCGGTCGATGTAGTCCTGGGCCTCGATCCGGCCCACGCCGATCTGACGCGCCAGGCCATACGCCGACATGCCGTAGATCAGCCCGAAGTTGATCGCCTTGGCGGCGCGACGCTGCTCGTCGCTCACCTCACCACCGCCAGCGAACACCTCGCGGGCGGTCGCCCGGTGGATGTCCTCGCCGTGGGCAAAGGCCGTCAGCAGCCCCTCGTCGCCGGACAGGTGCGCCATGATGCGCAACTCGATCTGCGAATAGTCCGCAGATATCAGCTTGTGCCCCGGGGTAGCGACAAACGCCTTGCGGATGCGCCGCCCTTCCTCGGTGCGGATCGGAATGTTCTGCAGATTGGGATTGGACGACGACAGCCGACCGGTGGCGGTCACGGCCTGGTGGAACATGCTGTGCACCCGACCGGTATCCGGATCGATGCGCTCGGGCAGCCGGTCGATGTAGGTGCTCTTGAGCTTGGTCAGGCTGCGATAGTCGAGAATCAGTTGGGCTAGCGGATGCTCGTCGACCAGCGCCGACAGGGCCTCCTCGTTGGTGGAAGGCTCCCCCTTGGGCGTCTTGACCTTGACCGGTAGCTCCATCCGCTCGAACAGAATCGCCTTGAGCTGCTTGGTCGAACCGAGGTTGAACGCCTCGCCGACGATCTCGTGCGCCTCGGCCTCGATTGCCGTGATCCGCTCTCCGATCGCCTCGCCCTGACGCGCCAATTCCTCGCCATCGACTGCGACACCGGCGCGCTCCATGGCGAACAACACCGGCACCAGCGGCCGTTCGATTTCCTCGTAGACCGACATCAGGGACGACTCCTGGGCGAGCTTCGCCCGCAACCGGTCGGCCAGCTGCAGGGTGATGTCCGCGTCCTCGGCGGCATAAGGCGAGGCCACATCAATCTCGATCTGGTCGAAGGTCAGCTGCTTGGCGCCCTTGCCGGCAATCTCCTCGAAGGTCGTGGTCTGGTGCGACAACTCGCGCGCGGCAAGCGTGTCCATGTCGTGACGCGAGGCGGTCGGGTCGAGCACGTAGGACTCGAGCATGCTGTCGTCGACCAGGCCACGTAGCGTGATGCCGTGGTTGGCCAGCGCATGCATGTCGAACTTCGCGTTCTGCAGGATCTTGGTGGGCCGCTCGTCCTCCAGCCACGATTTCAGCCGTTCGAATACCGCCTCGCGATCCAGCTGGGGCTCGATCCGTTCGCCGTGGGCATCGACGTGCGCCAGCGGCACGTAGATGGCCTCGTGTGGCTCGACGGCAAACGACAGGCCAACCACCGCCATCTGCATCGGCTCCAGCGAGTTGGTCTCGGTGTCGAAGGCCACGCGCGGGGCCACCTCGATGCGCTCGATCCACTCGTCGAGCGCCGCCATGTCGGTAACGGTTCGGTAGTCCACCTCGGGACGCTCTGCCGCCTCGACCGCCGATTCGCCCTCGGCCAGTCCCTGTTCGCCGAACCAGCGGCGCAAGGTGTTCAGGCCGTAGCGATCAGCCATTGCCAGCCCGGTTTGCACGTCGGGCGCCTCGATCACCAGATCGTTGAGCTTCACCGGCAGGTCGCAGTCCGTGCGGATAGTGACCAGTTCACGGCTGATGGGCAGAAATTCGAGCGAGTCACGCAACGCCTGGCCGACCTTGCCCTTGATCTCCTCGGCATGCGCGATGATGTCGTCAAGCGAGCCGTACTGGCTGATCCACTTGGTAGCCGTCTTCGGCCCGCAACCGGGCACGCCGGGGATGTTGTCCACCTTGTCGCCGACCAGCGCGAGGAAGTCGATGAACTGCGCCGGGCTGATGCCGTACTTCTCCTCGACGGCCTCAACGTCCGTTGTCTTGTTGCTCATGGTGTTGACCAGCGTCACGCTCGGGGCAACCAGCTGGGCGAAATCCTTGTCCGCGGTGGCGACGATCACCTCCTCGTCTTTCTCGCGCGCTTCGTGCATGAGCGTGCCGATCACGTCGTCAGCCTCGACCCCCTCAACGCACAGCAGCGGAAAACCCAGCGCGCGCACTAGTGCGTGGACCGGCTCGATCTGCACCCGCAGGTCGTCCGGCAACGGCGGGCGGTGGGCCTTGTACTCGGGGTAGATGTCGTCGCGAAAGGTCTTGCCCGGGGCGTCGAACACCACTGCCATGTGGCTGGGGTTGGCCTCGCGGCGCATCTTCAACAGCATGTTGATCACGCCGTGCATCGCCCCGGTCGGCGTGCCGTCTGGCGCGTTGAGCGGCGGCAGAGCGTGGAAGGCGCGGAACAGGAAGGAACTGCCGTCGACGAGAATCACGGGTCCGTTGCGGTCGGACATGGTAGGATTTGCCCCTTTGAAACCGTGGGTTGGGATGGCCGGGCGCGAGTCCGGACGCGGCTTTCGGCGCATCGACGGGACTCGCGCAGGCGACGTCCTTGGGTGCCGATACTATGCCACAGGCCGCCAACTCGTCGTCCGCCCCCGACCCGGTTCGAACCCGTTTGCGAACAGCCAGCGCCAATGAGCAGAAAGCTACCGAATCACCCGACCCGTCTGGACCAGCAGCAGCGGCTCTCACAGGAGTCATGGAAGGTCTTCCAGATCATGGCCGAGTTCGTACACGGCTACGAGACGCTGGCGAGCATCGAGCCGGCGGTCAGCATCTTCGGCTCGGCGCGTTACAACGACGACAACCCCTGGTATGGCCTGACCGTCGAAGTGTCGGAGAAACTCTCCAACGCCGGTTTCTCGGTGATCTCCGGCGGTGGCCCCGGCATCATGGAAGCGGCCAACAAGGGCGCACAGGCAGGCGGCGCCCCAAGCGTGGGCTTGAATATTGCCCTGCCCCACGAACAAATGGATAACGCCTACCAGGACATCTCCCTGCATTTCCAGCACTTCTTTGCCCGCAAGGTGATGTTCGTCAAGCACGCCTCGGCCTACGTGGTCATGCCGGGCGGTTTTGGCACGCTCGACGAACTGGCGGAGATCCTCACGCTGGTACAGACCGGCAAGTCGCGGCGCATCCCGATCATCCTGGTGGGCTCGAGTTTCTGGCAGGGACTGATCGACTGGTTCCGGGCCCAACTGCTTGGCGAGAAGACCATCGCCGAGGAGGACATGGACCTGTTCACCCTTTGCGACACGGCTGACGAAGCGGTGGACGCCATCTTCGATTTCTACCGCAACCGCGGTGTTACGGCGACCGAGGAAGAACAGCAGAAGCTGCTCGACCTCTGATCCCGACTCACCCCAGGGCACACTTCCTACACAGACGAGACCGTCATGTCGGTTTTTACCAAGGTCGATACCGATCAGCTCGAGAGGTTCCTTCAACAGTTCGACTGCGGCGAGCTGATCGAGCACCGGGGCATTGCCGCGGGCATCGAGAACACCAACTACTTCGTCACCACAACCGGTGGACGGTATGTCCTGACGCTGTTCGAGAACCACGGTGCCGACGAGCTGCCGTTCTTCCTCGACCTGATGGCCTACCTCGCCGAGCACGACGTGCCGACCGCGCATCCGGTGCCCACGCGTGACGGCAAGTACCTGACCGAACTCAACGACCGCCCCGCCGCCCTGGTTCAGCGCCTTACCGGTGGCTCGCTCGATCACCCCAACCCGGCGGCCTGCGCGGAGATCGGTCACACTCTGGCCCGCTTCCACCGGGTCTCGGCGGACTTCCCGGAATACCGCGCCCCCGACCGCGATCTCGCCTGGGCAGAACAGGTCGCCGAGCAGCTCGACGAACGAGCCACCGAGGAAGAACGGACCCTGCTCGCCGACGAACTCGCCTTCCAGCGTGGCGAATCCCGCGACGGCCTGCCGCGAGGCGCGATCCACGCCGACCTGTTCCGTGACAACGCCCTGTTCGACGACGGGCGACTCACCGGGATCATCGATCTCTACTACGCCTGCACCGATGCGTTCGCCTATGACTTGGCGGTGACCCTCAACGACTGGTGCGTCGACGAGGGGGGACAGTCACGTCCGGCGGAACGCGACGCGTTGCTGTCCGCCTATCTGGCCGAACGTCCCTTCAATACGGCCGAGCAAAAGGCGTGGCCGGGTCTGTTGCGCGCGGCGGCGATGCGCTTCTGGGTCTCGCGCATGCAGGACCAGTACTTCCCGCGGGCGGCCGAGATGACTTACATCAAGGATCCGACCCCGTTCCGGCGGATCCTTGAGCATCACCGCGATGCGGGCGCACGAACGGCAGCCTGGATCACGTCGAATCTGCCGCACGAGGCAAGCTCATGAGCGACGCCCGACCATCCAGCCGGCTGACAACGCTGGTCGACCGTCTCGACCGGGTCAACGAGTGGATCGGGCGTATCACCGCCTGGCTTGGCCTGCTGCTCACGCTGACCGTGTTCGGCGTGGTCGCACTGCGTTACGGGCTGTCCGACAGCAACCAGTGGCTGTCCGAATCGATCTACTACTGGTTCGCGCTGATGTTCATGCTCGGCATGGGCTACACCTACCGCCACGACGGTCACGTACGGGTTGACGTGCTCTCGCGCGGCGCCTCGCCACGGCGGCGTGCATGGATCGAGATCGTCGGCATCGTGCTGCTGCTTTGGCCGGTCTGCCTGTTCATCGCCGTCAGCAGCTTCGAGTACGTCGGCAACAGCTGGGCGATGCGCGAGGGTTCGCCCGAGCCCGGCGGCATCCCGCTGCTCTACCTGCTGAAAAGCCTGCTGATCGTGATGCCGGCGCTGCTGTTCTGGCAGGGCCTGGTCGAACTGCTTCGCCAGATCGCCCGTCTGCGCCACCAGTCGCCGACCGAACCCGATCACGGCTCGATCGAGGAGGGAATGTAAGCCATGGAGTGGTTGCTTCTCCTCATGATCGTGACCGTGTTCGCCGCCCTGCTGAGCGGCTTTCCGGTCGCCTTCACGCTCGCCGGCGTCTCGCTGCTGTTCGCCGGGCTCGGCACCCTGCTCGGCCAGTTCGACTACGCCCTGCTGGGTGCGACCCCGAACCGGCTGTTCGGCATCATGCTCAACCAGACGCTGGTGGCTGTGCCGCTGTTCGTTCTGATGGGCGTGCTGCTGGAAAAGGCACGCGTGGCCGACGATCTGCTCGAGAACATGAGCGCGCTATTCGGCCGCCGCCCCGGCGGATTGGGCCTGTCGATGATGCTGGTCGGCGCGATTCTCGCCGCCAGTACAGGCATCGTCGGGGCCACCGTGGTCACACTCGGCCTGATCGCGCTGCCCGTCATGCTGCGCCGTGGCTACGACCCGCGCCTGGCCAGCGGCTCGGTGGCAGCCGCCGGCACGCTGGGGCAGATCATCCCGCCGTCGATCATCCTTGTACTGCTCGGCGACCAGCTCTCCAACGCCTATACCCAGGCCCAGCTGGAACAGGGCATCTTCTCGCCGGAAACGGTCGCCGTGGGCGATCTGTTCAGCGGCGCACTGATTCCCGGCCTAATCCTCGTGGGTGCCTATGCCGCCTACATCCTGTTCGTCGCGTGGCGCCAGCCGCACCGCGTACCGGGACTCACCGCCGATGAACTCGCGCAGCGACCGCCAATCGGCCGCCTGCTGCTGGCACTGGCACCGCCGATCCTTCTCATCGTGCTGGTACTGGGATCGATCATGGGCGGAATCGCCACGCCGACAGAAGCGGCGGGCGTGGGAGCCGTGGGTGCCCTGCTGCTGGCCCTGCTCAAGCGGCGCCTGACCTGGCCGGTCCTGCAGGACAGCCTGACGTCGACCCTGCGCGTGACGGCGATGGTGTTCATGATCTTCATCGGCGCCTCGATCTTCTCGCTGGTCTTCCGCGGCTTTGGCGGAGACGCGCTGGTCCACGACCTGCTCTCCGGACTGCCCGGCGGCGCCATGACCGCCCTACTGCTAGTGATGGTGGTCGTGTTCCTGCTGGGCTTCATGCTCGATTTCATCGAGATTACCTTCGTCGTGGTACCCATCGTCGCGCCGGTACTGCTGATGATGGGCATCGACCCGGTCTGGCTGGGCGTGCTGCTCGCGGTCAACCTGCAGACGAGCTTCCTCACCCCGCCGTTCGGTTTCTCACTGTTCTATCTGCGCGGGGCGGCGCCGGCCAGCATCGAGACGCGCCAGATCTACCGCGGCGTGCTGCCCTTCATCGCCATTCAGATCGCGGTCATCGCCTTGCTGGTGCTGTTCCCCGATCTCGTCACGTGGTTGCCGGAAAGCCTTGACGTGCGTGCCCACCAGTAAGCCCGATAGCGGCGCCCACCTGAGGCCGATCGAACTGGTCGGGCGGGACGAACGGGTACGCATCGATTTCCCGCTGGCGCTTGCCCCCATGGCCGGCATTTCCGATCGCCCGTTCCGCCAGCTTTGCCACGACCAGGGTGCGGGTCTCGTGATCAACGAGATGGTCAGCAGCAAGCCCGAGCTGCGCAACACGCGCAAGAGTGAACAACGTCGGCTACGCCCCGACGACCCCGAGCCGCGTGCCGTCCAGTTACTCGGCAACGACCCCGACGACCTGGCCCAAGCCGCCCGTCAGGCCTACGCCGACGGCGCGCAGATCATCGATATCAACCTTGGCTGTCCGGCCAAGAAGGTCTGCCGAAAGGCCGCCGGCTCGGCGCTGATGGCCGAGCCCGACACCGTCGCCCGGCTCCTCGAGGCAACCGTCGAAGCCGTGCCCTGCCCGGTCACGTTGAAGATGCGCACCGGTCCCGACGACTCGCAGCGCAATGCCCCCGAAATCGCCCACATCGCCGAGAACGCCGGCATTGCCATGCTGAGCATTCACGGACGAACACGGGCTCAAAAATACACCGGCTCGGCCGAATACGACACCATCGCGCAGGTGGTTGCCGAGCGTGGCATCCCGGTCCTGGCCAACGGCGACATCGACTCCGTTCCGGACGCCTTCCACGTGCTCTCGGCCACCGGTGCGGCCGGACTGATGATCGGCCGGGCAGCCTTCGGCCGGCCGTGGCTCTTCGCCCAACTGCGCGCCGCCCTCGAGAACCGCGGCGTGCCCGAGGAGCCTGCCCCGACCGAGATCATGAGTTTCGTGAGAGCGCAATTCGAGAAAATTTATTCCCATTACGGAAATGTGATGGGCGTTCGCATCGCGAGGAAGCACTGGGGGTGGTATTCTTCACGGCTCCCGATTGAGGAAGGGATGCGCAAGGAGTTCAACCGGCTGGAGACCATCGAGTCCCAGCGCCATTGGCTCGACCGGCGGGAGGCCGACCTGACCTAGGACGCTTGCCGCAACGGCATCCCGGATAGCCGATCACATACGGATCGGTGAAAAGGTCGGTCGGCCTGATGAAGGTCATTCATCACGCCGGCCGGAGGGCCCAGCCAAGCAGCGTTGTGTTCATGACCATGACCTACTCCACCAGCACATCCGCCGACTCCGCACCCGCCCTCAACGGAACCGCTCGCCGCGCGGCCGAGTGCCACCGTGACGTGCACGAGACCATCATCGACGCGCTCGACATCCTCTGGGACGCGTTCGAGGAAGATCAGCCCAGCAACCTCTACCAGCTGGTAATGGGCCAGGTCGAACGCCCGCTGCTAGCCCGCGTCCTCGAGCGTTGCGATCACAACCAGAGCCGCGCGGCCGCCTGCCTGGGCATCAACCGCAGCACCCTGCGAAAAAAGCTCCGCGACCACGACCTCATCTGAGCCCGGCTGGGTCCACTTTTCCCGGCACTTCTTCCCGCTGATTCGACGTTGACGCTGGCACCTCTGCCACGCGACTTCCGACCCGCTGTTGTATGCGCGCAAACGGCGCCACGTCCCTCTTCCCAATCCGATCGATATTTTGCTTTTCCACCCCGGAAAAACGCGGTATAACGCGCCGGAAATCGGCTGGTCAGCCTCGGGAGTCGGGTGCCGGCCCGGATGCCGCGAGGAGCCTCCTCCCGCATCCGGGTTCCATGATGGCCCAAAGGGATATCGGCGTCCGACGCCTTCGCCATGACCGTCGATCGATGCCAACGCGACGCGGCCACACCGCGCGCCTTGAACGTATTGATCTCGGGGAGACAGACATGAGCAAGGAAACCGACTACCAGGATCTCGACGACGCCTGGGACGACGACGATTCGGACGACGAGCAGGAAAGCGATAACCTGCTCGACAGCATTGCCGGTCACAAGGATGCCCGCCGGCGTCTCGACGACCTGCTAGAGGAACGACGACTGCGCGCGGCGATGGACGACGATTTCTGAGATCGATGTCGCGCCACGTTTCCGAATCGCCACCCTGACGGAGTCGCCACATGGCAGACAGCTCGACCCACCCGCACCGCTTGCCAGACCGGCTCGTCCTCGCCCTCGGTCTGGCAAGCGGGCTGGTGGCGGTGGTGCTTGGCGCCATCGGCGCCCACGGGCCTCTTGCCCCGAGCGCACTCACCTACCAGCGTCAGCTGGATACGGCCACCCTGTTCCACCTGGTCCACAGCCTGGGATTGATGATCCTGGCCTTCTGGCCGTCTACCGCCCTTTGGCGCCGGGGGATTGCCCTGGCCTGGTGCCTGGGCCTGGCTCTCTTCGCCGGCAGCCTGTATGCGCTGGCCCTGTTTGCCGCACCGTGGCCGGGGGCACTGACACCGCTGGGTGGCCTGCTCCTGATGCTCGGCTGGCTGGGTTGGTTAGTCGGATCGCTCGGCGCCAGTCGGACCCCGTAAGCGGGCAACAAAAAACCCGACGAACCCCATCCTCGGTTCGCCGGGCCTCGTCCGCCCCGCTTCCAAGCGCTACTCGGTCAGGTAGAAGTGCCGGCGGAACTCGGCGCGAAACGCGCCATGACAGTCGAGACAGGACGTCTGCAGGCGCGCAAAAGCGTTGATCACTTCACGGCCATCGCCTTCGTCGGCGCTCTCCGCCAGTTCCGCCGCATCCGAATGCACCGCCTTGTCGTACTCGGCGAATTTCGCATGACGGTCCCCCGTAAACGCCCTGATCCGTCGTCGCTCCTCGGCGGGTGGCCGGGAATGCTCGGCGATGGCACGCGCCTCGCTGGCCACCCATTCCCAGTCCTCATGGTTGATCGCCTGAACGATACGTTGCGTGTGCTCGCCCAGTTGCTCCATCATTTCGTGAAACTCGTGAACGCGGTCGTGTCGATCCTCGCCCTCGCTACCAATGGCCGGCCCGGCCAGCGTCAGCGCAGCGAAGACAGCAGGGATCAGCTGGGTTGTGCATCGTTTCATCCAGAGCCACCTCCATCACGTCAGCTCGGGGTTATACGCCTGAGAGCATAGTTCAGGACGCATGCGCGCAAGCCGCGTGATTTCCCACAGGCTGCGTCGCGCGCCCGATTTCGGTACCATTCGCGTTTTTGCGCCAGGAATACGCATGTCCCAAACCAGCTTCGAGTACGATGATCTGATCCGTTGCGCCAAGGGCGAGATGTTCGGCCCGGGCAATGCGCAGCTGCCGCTGCCGCCGATGCTGATGTTCGACCGCATCAACCTCATCACCGACGAAGGCGGCGAATTCGGCAAGGGCGAAATGCATGCTGAACTGTCGATCCACCCGGATCTCTGGTTCTTCGGCTGCCATTTCGAAGGCGACCCGGTCATGCCGGGCTGCCTCGGCCTCGACGCCATGTGGCAGCTGGTCGGCTTCTTCCTCGGCTGGAGCGGTGGCAAAGGTCACGGACGCGCGTTGGGCGTTGGTGATGTAAAATTCTCGGGACAGGTTCTGCCGAGGAACAAGAAGGTCGAATACCGCGTGCAGATGAAGCGCGTCATCATGCGCAAGCTGACCATGGGTATTGCCGATGCGCAGATGCTCTGCGACGGCACGGTCATCTACGAGGCCAAAGACCTTCGCGTCGGACTGTTCACCAGTACAGAAGCACTTTCGGAGTAAGCTCTATAATGCGCCGAGTCGTCATTACCGGCATGGGCATCGTGTCCAGCCTGGGTAACAACTGCAAAGAGGTGCTCGCCTCGTTGAAGGAAGGTCGCTCCGGTATCGAGCGCAATCCGGAACAGGTCGAGCATGGTTTCCGCTCGCACGTCGCCGGCACCCTCAAGATCGATCCGTCCGAGCACATCGATCGCAAGCTGATGCGATTCATGGGCTCCGCTGCCGCCTACAACTACCTGGCGATGCAGGAGGCGATCGAGCAGGCCGGCCTGACCGAGGAGCAGGTCTCCACCCCGCGCGCCGGCCTGATCACCGGGTCCGGTGGCTCCTCCTGCGAGAACATCGTCCAGACGGCGGACGTCGCCCGCGAGCGCGGCATAAAGCGCGTCGGCCCCTACATGGTCACCCGGACCATGGGCTCGACAACCTCTGCCTGCCTCGCCACGCCGTTCAAGATCAAGGGCATCAACTACTCGATCAGCTCGGCCTGCTCGACTTCCGCGCACTGCATCGGCGCCGGCGTCGAGCAGATCCAGTTCGGCAAGCAGGACGTGATCTTCGCCGGTGGCGGCGAGGAGCTGCACTGGTCGCTGTCGGCGATGTTCGACGCCATGGGCGCCCTGTCCTCGAACTTCAACGACACCCCGGACAAGGCCTCGCGTCCCTACGACGTCGACCGTGACGGCTTCGTCATCGCCGGCGGCGGCGGCATGGTGGTACTCGAGTCGCTCGAGCATGCCCAGGCCCGTGGCGCGAACATCATCGCCGAGGTCACCGGCTACGGCGCCACGTCCGACGGCTACGACATGGTCCAGCCGTCCGGCGAAGGCGCGGTGCGCTGCATGCAGCAGGCGCTGGCGACCGTCGATGCACCGATCGACTACGTCAACGCACACGGCACCAGCACCAAGGTGGGCGACCTGCGCGAGCTGCAGGCGATGACCGAGGTCTTCGGCGACCACCAGCCGATCGTCACCTCGACCAAGTCGCTCTCCGGCCATGCGCTGGGCGCGGCAGGCGTCCACGAGGCGATCTACTCGCTGCTGATGATGCAGAATGACTTCGTCGCGGCCTCGGCCAACGTCGAGAACCTCGAGCCGGAAGCCGAAAATGCGAACATCGCCACCGAGAAGCTCGAAGGCAAGCGGATCGACACGATCCTCTCCAACAGCTTCGGCTTCGGCGGCACCAACGCCTCGTTGGTGATGGAGCGCTTCAAGGACTGATCGCTCCAGCAGACCGGCGGCGTTATCGAGCCAGGCCCTATCGGCCTGGCTTTTTTTATTTTCGACGATTCGGTGTCGTCACGGCCCGGACCACAATCAGGCCATCAAGGCACTGTCGATGAGTTGCCGCGTGTAGTCGTGGCTCGGATTGCTCAGCAGCGTCTCCGTCTGTCCGCTCTCGATCACTTCGCCGTCAAGCATCACCACCACGTGATGCGCCAATGCCCGCACCACGGCGAGATCATGGGTGATCAGAAGATAGGTCAGGCCGTGCTCGGCCTGAAGGTCGCGCAGCAGCCGCAGCACCTGCAGCTGCACCGCGGCATCGAGCGCGCTGGTCGGCTCGTCGAGAATCAGGACCTTGGGCCTCAGAATCAACGCTCGTGCGATGGCAATGCGCTGGCGCTGCCCCCCGGAGAATTCGTGTGGATAGCGGGACATCACCTTCGGACTCAACCCGACCTCGGTGAGCACCTGCTCGATTTGCGCGTTTCGTTCGCTGCGCGTCAGGCCGGGTTCGTGGACATCCAGCCCCTCGCCCACGATCTGGGCGATGTTCATTCGCGGTGACAGGGCACCGAAGGGATCCTGGAACACGACCTGCAAATCACGCCGATACGGACGGAAGCGCTTCTCGGCCAACTCGTCGACCCGCCGCCCGGCAAGCCACACGGCGCCACTGGCCCCACCGGTCAGCTGCAACAACGCCAGGGCCAACGTGGTCTTGCCGGAGCCGGATTCGCCCACCACCCCGAGCGTCTGGCCCGCATGTAGAGCCAGATCGACGCCCTTGAGAATTTCGCTGCGCGTGTCCTCACCAAGCCAGCGGCGCTTGCCCACCACCACCCGAAGGTCACGGCAACGAAGCCGTTCGTCTGCCTCAGATCGAGGCGGATCGATCATCGGCGCCACCTGCCGAGCCTCCAGCAGCGTGCGCGTATAGCCGTCCTTGGGCTGGGAAAAGATTGTCTCCGTCGGCCCGGATTCGACGATCTGTCCGTTGCGCATCACCGCCACGCGATCGGCGTAACGTCGCACGACCGGCAGATCATGCGTGATCAACAGCAGGCTCATGCCGAGGCGCTGCTGCAACTCCACCAGGAGGTCCATGATGGTCTTGCGCAGGCCGGCATCCAGGGCCGTGGTCGGTTCGTCGGCGATCAGCAGACTGGGATTGCAGGCAATGGCCATGGCGATCATGGCGCGCTGACGCTGGCCGCCGGATAGCTGATGGGGCATCGCACGCATCACGCGGTCGGGTTGGGGCAGATGCACCTGATCGAGCAGCTCCCGGACACGCGTCCGCAACGACTCGCCGCGCAGCCCCAGGTGACGGCTGAGCACCTCGGCGATCTGCGCACCGATCGTTTTCAGTGGATTGAGCGCAGTCATGGGCTCCTGGAAGATCATGCCGACCCGGCCGCCGCGCAAGGCACGGATGCGCGGTTCGCTCATGCCGAGGACGTCCTCGCCCTCGAACCGGATACGCCCGCTGGTCGTGGCGTCACTAGCCTCGAACAGGCGCAGGATGGAAAGCGCAGTCACGGTCTTGCCGGACCCGGACTCGCCCACCAATGCAAGGCGCTCACCCTCCTCCACGGTCAAGGAGATACGACGTACCAGCGAGGCTTGACCCACCGACACGTCCAGGTCGGTGATTTCCAACAGGGGGCTCGATCGATTCGACTCCACGATTTTCCTCGTCGTTGTCCCGGCCAAGGGCCAAGGTGCGCGTTCGCTTATTTCCTCCCGACCACTGGCCCCTCTGGCGCGATGGTCAGACGCATTCTGACATTCCATGGTGTCATAACGAGTGGCTTTGCTAAGCGTCCACTCATGATCTAGCGTCAGTGCGTCGTTACCTCGAAACCGAGCGGTCGCCATGAATCACGTGGCGCGAGGGGAATTCCGCACATGCTCTATTCCATCGGCTCATTGCTGGCCTTCAGTTTCGTGATGTCGCTGATCGCGATCATCGCTCTGATCTGGGCTATCTATTCAAACCAGTTCGATATCTCGCAGGATCAGGCCCGCTCGATCCTCCCGGAAGGCGAGAACGAACAAACGACCGTTGGGGAAAACTCGTTCGGGCCACCCGAGCAACGATTGATCCTGTTCTTTTTCGTTACGGCCGTGACCTGGCTCGTGGTCGGCTCCGCATTCGGGCTGATCTCCTCGCTCAAACTCCATATCCCGGGCCTGCTGGACGGCAGTGCGCCACTGACGTTCGGCCGCATGCGCACCATGCACCTCAACAGTGTCGTCTACGGCTGGACCTCGCTTGCGGCACTCGGCACCGCACTCTGGCTCATCCCGACCTTGTTCCGCACACGCCTGCGGCATCCCGGGGCGGCCCTCTCGGGTGGCGTGCTGTGGAACCTCGCCACCGCCGCCGGCGTGATCGCGATCGGCTCCGGTTGGACCGACGGCATGGAATGGCTGGAATTTCCCTGGCAGATCGACATCGCACTGGCCGTCTCGGTGCTGCTGATCGGGATCTCGGTTCTCGCGACCGGCAAGCACCGCCAGATCAACCACATCTACGTCTCGGGCTGGTACATCAGTGCCTCGATGCTCTGGTTCCCGGTGCTGTTCATCACCGCGAACGTCCCGTCGCTCTACGCCGGCGCTCAGGCGGCGACGGTCAACTGGTGGTATGCCCACAACGTGCTCGGCCTGTGGGCCACCCCGCTCGGGCTCGCGGCCGCGTACTATTTCATCCCGCGCATCATCGGCAAACCCATCTTCTCCTACCGGCTTTCGCTACTGGGCTTCTGGGCCCTGGCGCTGTTCTACAGCCAAGTCGGACTGCATCACCTGGTCGGTGGGCCGATCCCAACCTGGGCCGTGACCCTTTCCGTGGTGCAGTCTGTGATGATGGTCGTCCCGGTCGTGGCCGTGGCGATCAACCAGCACACCCTGAGCCTCACCAATGGCTGGGCGTGGCGTGAGAGTATTCCTCTGCGGTTCGTGGCCCTGGGCGCGATTCTCTATACGATCGTATCCCTGCAGGGCTCCCTCGAAGCCGTCCGTGCGGTGAATACCGTCACCCACTTCACCCATTACACGGTGGGTCACGCGCATCTCGGCATGTACGGCTTCGTCGCGCTGGTCATGTTCGGCGCCATCTACTACATGCTTCCGCACCTGACAGGGCGGCGTTGGCCCTTCCCGGCCCTGATCACGTGGCATTTCTGGCTGGTCACCCTGGGGATCACGCTGTACGTCGGTGCCCTTACGATAGGCGGGTGGCTGCAGGGCCTCTCCATGCTCGATCCAGCCCGGCCATTCATGGAGAGTGTCCACGTAACCCTGCCCTACCTCACCACGCGCTCCGTGGGCGGCACCCTGATGACCCTGGGGCACCTCCTGTTCGCCTTCCATCTCATCGTGTTCCTGCTGCCTCGCAACGAGGCGGCAACGGCGGCAACCGCCAACGTACGAGCTAACGGAGGGACAGGACGATGAACCGACTTCTTCCTCTCGGTATCGTCGCCCTCGCCATCCTGGCGCTGGCGATGCTGTTTCTCGTCATCGGACCCGCCATGCAGATCGCGCCGATCGAGCCACCCGACGAACTGGAGCCCTACTCCAAGGCGGAGCTCCGGGGACGGGCACACTACGTCAACCTCGGCTGCGTCTACTGCCATTCGCAGCAGCCGCGCTCGTCGGCACAGGCCCCGGACGAGACCCGCGGATGGGGACGTGCCTCCACGCCGGCGGACTACGTCTACGACCGACCGCATCAGCTCGGCACGATGCGGACCGGGCCCGACTTGCTGAACATCGGGGTCAGACAACCGTCGCGCGACTGGCAACTGACACATCTCTACGCCCCACGCTCCCTTCACTCGGACAGCATCATGCCGGCCTTCCCGTTCCTGTTCGAGACCAAATCTTCGGCAGAGAGCGGCGACGTCGTGGTAAGCGTACCGGATGAATTCAAACCCGACGGCAAGGTGGTAGTCGCACGGCAGGCAGCACTCGACCTGGTGGCCTACCTGTTGAGCCTGGATCGCAGCTATCCGCCCGTGCGACGCGATCTTCGCGATAACGGCTACCGCAATTCCGGGGGTGACTCATGAGCAAGAAACGCCGCATCGAGTCGATCGCGGGTGTCCGAGACGAGTCATTCATCCCGTATGAGACGTACAAGCGCATTCCCTGGCCGGTCTACTCGGTGGTCATCGCGCTGGCCGCCTGGGGCGCGTTCACCCTGTTCAACGTGGACAGCGACGCTCCGGCGGTTGCGAACACGCCGACCAGCGAGCAAACCGCGAGCCGGGAGGCCGGATCCGGGGCTGCCTCCCCCGGACAGGCGGTCTTCAATGCCAACTGCGCGACCTGCCATCAGGAAGACGGCATCGGGCTGTCGGGCGCCGTCCCGCCCCTGGCCGGATCGTCGTTCGTCACCGGCCAGGCGGACGTCACCGCCAGCATTGTCCTGATGGGCGTAAGCGGCCAACTTGTCGTCAAGGGGGAGACGTACAACGGTCGCATGCCGACCTTCCGCAAGACGCTCAGCGACACCGAGATTGCCGCGGTGGTTACCTACATCCGGCAGGCCTGGGGCAACGATGCCGAGCCGATCACCGCCAGCAAGGTCGCCAAGGTGCGAAAGCGACTCGCCGACGATACCGCACCGCTCGATGGCAATCGGGGCATCGCGGCCCTGCTCACCGCGGATCGGTCCTCGTCGACTGGTTCCTCCAGTGATGCCCGCGCAACCTCGACCACTCGCTGACAGGAGACGTGCTCGTGAACCCACATCATCGACCACAGACCACTGTCGTCGGGCGATTCCGCCCACTAGCGTTTGGGATGGCCACAGCTGTGTTCGTGGTCCTGCTTGGCGGCTGCTCGAGCGAGGAGGGCCATTCAAACGCCCACTCGCAATCGGGCGAACGCAGCGAGATCGATCCGCTCGCCGCAGTGCGATGGGCCGAACGTGCCAC
Organism: Guyparkeria hydrothermalis; assembly: GCF_023555385.1. Lineage (NCBI taxonomy): Bacteria > Pseudomonadati > Pseudomonadota > Gammaproteobacteria > Chromatiales > Thioalkalibacteraceae > Guyparkeria > Guyparkeria hydrothermalis. Next base: position 446,262 of record NZ_JAJSED010000001.1, on the reverse strand, counting down.
CGACGTCTCGACGGCCGCAGCCAGCCCGCTGGTAACCGGATCGGAGGGTTCGTGGGCCTGTGCCTCCTGTCATGGGGAGAATGGCGAGGGCAACAACCACATTCCCGCACTCGCCGGCTTACCGGCGGGCTACATCGCCAAACAGCTGAAGGATTTCGCCGACGGCCGGCGAGAAAACGCCACGATGTCCTCCGTGGCCCGCTCGCTCTCCGACAAAGAGATGGCTGCCCTGGGTCGCTATTACGCCAACCGTACCCTCGACACGCCGGCCGGGGCCTCTCTGGAGGGACGAATCGAGCGCGGCCGAAAACTGGCACTGGAGGGTGACTGGCGGGCGGGTGCGCCCGCCTGTTACAGCTGCCATGGTTCAGCCGGCTGGGGTGTCGGGCAGGCATTCCCGGCTATCGCTGGGCAGCATCCGGAATACATCTATCAACAGCTCGTGGCGTTCGCGACCCGTCGGCGGCAGAACGACCCGGAAGATTTCATGCACGACGTCGCCAAGGTGCTCTCCGACGCCGATCGCCGAGCCCTAGCAGACTACCTCGCCAGCCGACCGCCCCGTCAGGAGCCGAACCGGCTGGCACCGAACACACTCGCACCCGATCGTCCGTCCGAACGCGGGCAACCCACCCAAGAGGAGGACGCGCGATGACCCGGCAGACCGAGAATCCCGAAGAGGGACAGTCCACGGCAGTGCGGATCGCCCTCGCCGTCGCCGGTGCGGGACTCCTGCTTGGGGCAGGCCTCCTGGCCGATCATTACGACGTCTGGCCGTTCACGTCCACCAGCGTCACGAGCGACGAAACGCCCACAACCCTGGCGGACCGGGCCTCTCGCGAGGCGCGCGAGCAGTTGGCGGAGAGCCGCAAGGAGCTCGCGGAAAACGGCGATGCCGCGTTTCCCCAGGTGCCATTGGGCAACGATAACCACTTCGTGCCGCCGGACGACTCGGAAATCCCCAACGGAAAGATGGGCGACGCGATCCGACGCGGCCGTAGCGTGTTCGTGAACACGGGCACCCGGGCAGCCGAATTCACCGGCAATGACCTCGCCTGCGCGAACTGCCATCTGGACAGCGGCCGCCGCCAGGGCAGCGCCCCGCTGTGGGCGGCCTGGGGCGTCTACCCCAAGCACCGCGGCAAGAACGACATGGTCAATACCATGGAGGACCGAATCCGCGGCTGCTTCACCTACTCGATGAACGCGCCGCAGTCGCCCAACGGCGGCCCGCCGCCTGCCAACCACCAGATCTACAAGGACCTGCAGAGCTACATGTTCTGGCTTGCCGACGGCGCACCAGTCGGCCAGAAACTGCCCGGCCGGAGTTACCCCAAGCTCGAGCGCACCGACAAGGGCTTCGACTATCGCCGCGGCGAGAAGGTTTTCAAAGCCAACTGCGCGGTGTGTCACGGGCTCGATGGCCAGGGCCAGAAGGACCTGAACGGACGCCAGGTCTTTCCGCCACTGTGGGGACCGGGCGCCTACAACTGGGGCGCCGGGATGCACCGTGTTCCGACTGCCGCCGAGTTCATCAAGGCCAACATGCCGCTGGGCAAACGAAACTACCTCAGCGACCAGGAAGCGTGGGACGTGGCCGCCTACATCAACAGCTTTCCCCGTCCCCCCGATCCGCGCCAGGTCGAGGAGAATATCTCGGTCGCCGAAGCGCGGGATGCCTACCACAAGGACAAGAAGGGCTATTACGGCCATACCCTGCGAGGCAAGCTCCTCGGCGAGTCATTCGACCAGGCGCAGTGGGAGCGCTTCCGGCAGAAACATCTGCCGACACGGACGAGCGCCCAGCCATGAGGCTGCAACGCACCACCCAGACCACAGCCGCAGTACGCGGACATGCTCAAACCGGGCCCTGGAGATCGCTCAGGTGATCAGTGATGCAACCGCCCCCTGCCCCCCGTCACCGGAAACCCACGGCAGGGCGCTGATGACTATCGAGGGGCTGTGGTGCCCCAGTTGCGCGGCGGCCACCGAAAGACTGCTGCGTGACACCCCGGGGGTGCAGGAGGCCCAGGTGAGCTTTCTGGGCTCCGCCGCCATGCTGCGCTGGGATCCGGAGCGTATCTCCCTTGCCCAGATCGCCGAGAAGGTCCGCCGGCTCGGTTATCGACTGGCACCACCGCGTAGCGAGCGGACCACGCGTTCCCGACTCGACGAGCAGGTGCGTGCACTCGGCATCCGACTGACCGTCGCGGGATTTTTCGGCGTCTGGACGATGCTGTTCTCCCTGCTGCTCTACCTCGGTGTCGGACAAGCGAGCGGCGAAACCACGGGCTGGTGGCTCGCGCTGGCAAGCGCCTCGTTCGCCCTGCCCGTTCTGGGCATCGCCGGTCTGCCCGTATTTGTGGCCGGCTGGCGCACGCTGCGCACCGGCATCCCCGGGATGGATACGCTGGTCACCCTCGGCGTGCTGGCGGCTGCCGGCCTGTCCATCTGGCAGCTCGGCCAGGGTAGCCATCACGTCTACACCGACACGGCCGTGATGCTGGTGGTGCTTCTGACCCTCGGCCGGCTGCTGGAGACGCTCGCCCTGCGACGGGCTGCCACGACCATCGACGCCCTCCACGCCCGAATGCCGGAGCGCGCCGAGCGACTCACTGCCGAGGGCGCGATCGAGACCGTGCCGGCCGAGACCATCGCCATCGGCGAGCACATGCGCGTCCCGGCCGGCCAGCGGATACCTCTCGATGGCGTGATCGAGGACGGCGAGACCCGCCTGGACCGGTCAGTGATGACCGGCGAGTCCCGACCGGCAACCGCTCATCCCGGCGACAAGGTGCTCGCGGGCAGCGTCAATCTGGAGAGTGCCATCACCATCCGGGTCGAGGCGACAGTCGGGGAACGGTCGATCGATCGCATTGGGGAGCGGGTGATCGAGGCGGTCCGCAGCCGGCCGGGCACGCAACGAATCGCCGACCGATTCGCCCGCTGGATCGCACCGACCGCAATCGGCCTCGCTACCCTCTCGGCGCTCGCCGCGTGGCTTCTCGGCCTGTCGCCGGAAGAATCCCTGCTCCGCGCGACCTCGGTGTTGGTGATCGCCTGCCCCTGCGCGCTGAGCATTGCCGTGCCGATCGCGTACGTCAGCCTGGCAGGTCGGGCGGCCAACGAAGGCATTCTCTTTCGCGATGCGGCCGCACTCGAGCAACTGGCCGACGTGGACACCCTTTATCTCGACAAGACGGGCACCCTCACGCAGGGACGGCCTGCGGTCACCGACGTGATGGTGCGAGGACAGTTGCCCGGCAAGAGACGGACGGACGCCGCAACCGTGCTTCAGATCGCCGCCGCGGCGGAAAACGGCGTCGATCACGTGATTGCGGATGCCCTGCGACGAGCCGCGGGCGACACGCCGATGCCGGCCATGGAGGCGCGCCGCCACGCAGCCGGCGTATCGGCAAGCCACCCCGACTGGGGGCAAGTGCTGGTCGGATCGCCACGACTTCTGCGCGATCATGACGTTCAAATCGAGCCGACTCCGGGCGATGACCTGCAGGTGGAGGTCGCGATCAACGACCAGTGGGTGGCCACGATCGTGTTCGACGACCCGTTGCGCGACTCGGCCACAACCACCATCCGGCAGTTGCAGCAAGCCGGAATTACCTGTGGGCTGATCACCGGTGATCGTCGGGTGCCGGCGATGCGCATCGCCACGGCAGTCGGCCTCGCGCCCAGCGATGTCCGATCCGACTGTCTGCCCGACGACAAGGCAAAGTTGGTCCGCGCAACGGCCGGGCCGGTCGCCTTTGTCGGCGACGGCGCCAACGACGCGCTGGCCCTGGCGAGCGCCGATGTCGGCATCGCGGTTGCCAATGCCAACAGTACGGCCGCCATGGCCGCTGATGTGGTGCTCGGCAACGATGGCGTGGCGGGGGTAAGTCGTGCCATCGATCTTGCCCGGCAGGGACGGCGCATGATGCGCCAGAATCTCGGTTTCGCCGTGGCGTACAACGGTATCGGCCTCACACTGGCCGTGGCGGGCGCGATCCAGCCGGTCATCGCCGCGACCGCCATGGCGGCAAGCTCCCTAACGGTCATCCTCAACGCGGCGCGCTTCGGCAGATCCCTGGCGAGCCCCACCGGTCACTCGCCCCCATCTCACCCCGATGTGGCGCCCATCACGGGCTAGCACCGGCATCCTACGTCTACAAAAAACCCCGCCAATCGGCGGGGTTGATCATCCTTGCGCGGTGGCGAACTCAATTTCGTCCGCCACCCATGCCCGGGCTGCGCCGGTAATCGCCATTGGAATCACGCATGCGGTCACGATGCTCCATTTGCTCCTGGGTGCGCTCGCGACGCTCCATCTGCTGCTGTTCCATGCGCTCACGGCCGTCATAGCCGGCGCCGGGGATGCCGCCGCCGGACCCCATGCCCGCCCCGCCGCGCGGCGGCGCTTCCGGCAGATCGACGCCGCGCTCGCGGGCTCGGTCCAGCATCCGATCGTGATGTTCCTGCCGAATCCGTTCACGTTCCTCCAGGGTTTGCGCCTCCCGAAGACGGTCTCGGTACTCGAGCTGCTCCTGCTGCGTCATCAACTCACTGCCGTAGACCCGCATTTCGTCGCCCATTTGCTGCGCCGAGGCAGACAACGGCACTACTAAGCCGGAGGCGAGCAGTAACGTGCCCGCAAGGGGAAAGATCGATCGTTTCATGGCGTACTCCTCCCCGACCACGGGGCATGAAGGGATCCAAGCTGTCAGACAATGTCCGCCGATGGCGGTTTCCCATCGGACGGTAGTCTATTTTCCTCCAATATCCACCTGGCCCGATCCATCTGCATGTCGCCACGCGCAACGTCACCCCACCTCCTGTCGACACGTGTCCTGGTCGCCACCGGCATCGCTCTGGCCGGTCTGCTGTACGCGATGCCATCTCCTGCCCAGAGCACCGATAAAACCGAGGCATTCGACTGGGATGCCGAGTGGGAAGCGGCCGAGGAACGAGCCCGAGAGGAACAGCGCCTGATCGAGAAGGCGCGCCAGGTCAATGAGGGGGAACTCGAATTCCTGACCGACTCGCCACCCGACGATGCGGCGCGCATGGAAAAACGCCTCGTGCTCGACCGGCAAAGCCTCGACAGCGGTTGGGCGGACATGAACCAGTGCCACTATCACCTCGACCCCGCCCCTGCCGTGGAGATCGTCTACAACCCCGACCGAACCCGTGACATCCGCATCACCCGCCGACAGGGTGTGGGACAGGCACGAGTCGAAGGACCGAGCGTACAGATGCGGGAGATCGAACGCGGTGCCTCGATCTGCGTCGCTGCACGCGTGCTCGCCCTGACGCCCGACCCACAGACGGAGGGGTATCTTCTGGAAAACGGCCCCTTCATGCGCCGCTTTCTCGACGGCTATTACCCGATGCGAGTCACGCTGACCGTCGACTGGCCGGAACGGATGCTCGAGGTTGTCTGCAGCGAGCCGCCCGCGCAGCCGGGACTAACCCTCGAGACGCACGACTCAGGGCTGCGCCTCGAGGCGTACTTCGAGGGACGGCTGACCTCCCGACTTCATCTGGTCAGCGGTGCGGCTCCCACCGGCAATCCGGAAACCGGAACGGACTGACGAACCGCTCGTCATCGCCGACCGTCTGCCGATCGGTTAGACTCGCGCGTTTTGCCATGACGGATGCCGCCATGTCCCATGTCTCGACCCCTGCTGCCACGGCGGACACCGATCACGTCGGCCAATCCCCCCTGGATGCCGCCTGGACCATCGACGTCATCGCGCCGCCCGGGCTGGAGACGGCACTGGCCGAGGAGCTGCGCCATCTCACCGGCGCGGCCATCAGCGATCGCCCGTACGGTGCGAGTGCGGAGCTGCCCGCCGAGCTCGTCTACCGGGTCCTGGCGGACAGCCTGATCGCGGGGCGGGTCTATCTGCCGATCGCACGTGGACCCGCTGGCCAGGCCGATCAGCTCTACGACCTTGCCGCAGGCGTCGACTGGTCCAGTCACCTCACGGCCGACGATAGCCTGTCGATCACGGCCACTGGCGGCAATGACCAGCTGCGCCATACCGGCTTCATCGCCACTCGGATCAAGGACGCCATCGTGGACCAGTTCCGTGATGCGACCGGACGGCGCCCGGACGTGGATAGCGAGAACCCCGGTCTGCGTATTCACTGCCACGTCCCGGCTCGGGGCGACGCGAGCCTCGCGATCGAACTCTCCGACGGCTCACTGCACCGACGCGGCTACCGGGTCGACGGCGGCGAGGCCCCCTTGCGTGAAAATCTAGCGGCCGGCCTGCTGTGGCGTGCACGCTGGCCACAGGTCGCCGGCACCGGTGCCGGCCTGTTCGATCCGATGTGCGGTTCCGGCACTTTCCTGATCGAGGCGGCGCTTGCCGTGTGGGGCATGACGCCGGCCATGCGCCAACGACGCTTCGGCTCCCCCGCCTGGCGTGGCCATGACCCGGCGGCACGTGCCGCGATCATCGACGGCGCACCGCACAGCTGGCTCATTGAGCAGCCCGCACGCGGGGCGATCACGATCTTCGGGCAGGATCGGGACCCACTCCAGCTGGCGGCGGCTCACGCGAATATCGAGGCGGCCGGACTGGGCGAGGCCGTCGAGATTCATCACGCCGACAGTTTCAATGCGCCCTGCGCCGCGGCACTTGAGGGAATCGATGCCGGCCTGCTGATCAGCAACGTCCCGTTCGGCCAGCGAGTCGAATCCGCCGGCGACGAGGCCGACTGGGCTCGTCTCTGCTCGCGTTGGATTCACTGCCTGCCGAACTGGTACTGGGGCATCCTGCGCGGCGGCGAAACGGAGATGACCTGGCCGCTGCGTTTCGACAAGCGCCTCACCGTGATCCACGGCGGAGCCGACGCCGAATTCCTTCGCGGCCAGTTCAGTGAGAAAAGCCTGCGCCAGCCGGCCGGACCGCACGCCCTGGCGGGTCGCCTGATTGCCCAGGGACGTGCCGGCGAACGCAGTGCCGAGGATTTTGCCAACCGGCTGAAGAAGAACTGGAAGCAGCGCCAGTTCCTGCTCAAGCAGGGCGACAACGCCCTGCGGCTGTACGATGCCGATCTCCCCGACTTCAAGCTGGCCGTAGACTACTACCGCACCGAAGACGGCGAGGCGTGGCTGGATATCCAGGAATACCAGGCACCGCGTCAGATCGATCCGCAAAAGGCACGTGAGCGTCTGGCGGCGGCCGTGGCTGCCGCAGTGGAGACGCTCGACATCGACGAGAACTGCGTGGTCGTCCGCCAGCGGGCGCGCCAGTCGGGCCGCCAGCAATACGGACGGTTCGGCGGCGAGCACATCGAGCGCGTGATCCGCGAACGGGACACCCGGCTTCTGATCAACCTGACCGACTACCTCGACGTCGGCCTGTTCATCGACCACCGCCTGGTCCGAGATCGACTGGTCGAGCTGGCCCGTGGGAAGCGAATGCTGAACCTGTTCTGCTACACCGCCAGTGCCTCCGTGCGCGCGGCGGTCGGCGGAGCCCGTTCGACCACCTCGGTGGACCTGTCCAACACCTACCTCGACTGGGCCGAACACAATTTCGAGCTCAACGGCATTGCCGTCGGCGGTGATCACCAACTGATACGCGCCGACGTGCTGCGCTGGCTCGATCAGGCAGGAGGCACCGACGCACGCTATGACGTGATCTTTCTCGACCCGCCCTCTTTCTCGAATTCAAAGGCGATGGAAGACGACCTCGACATCCAGCGCGATCATCCGGCACTGATCGAGGCATGCATGCGGCTGCTCGCACCCGAGGGCGTGCTGCTCTTTTCAAACAATCGCAAAGGGTTTACATTGAACCGAAGCGTGGAAGACCGGTCCCAAGCGCATGATCTATCGAGAAAAACGCTGCCAAAAGATTTTTCAAGGACGCCTGGCCGGCGTTTTGTCTGTGAAATCCGGCACCGCTGAAATCCCGCCAGCCCCCGCGCGCAGGCGGGTTACGGCACGTGGACGGCTCGCATCCCTGGCCCTCGTCCCCGGTCTGGCCATTGCTCTGACGAGCGGTTGTGCGAGCCAGATGAACAGCGCAAACACGATGTCTGCCCAGAAGTCTGCCTTGCCCATAGCGAATACCGCCAAGGAAGCCGAGCTCGCCATGGGAATCCCAGATCTGGAGTCGGATCAATCGGTCAGGGACCTCCCCTCTCGCCCCCTGAAGGACATTGATTCGCTCTCCGGGATGCGCAGCCGTTCCAGCGAAGCCGTGGTTCAGGCCGTTGCCCAGTTGGGAACCCCCTATCGCTGGGGTGGTACATCGGCCGAGAACGGCTTCGACTGCAGCGGTCTGACCCAGTACGCCTACCAGGCCGCCGAGCTGCCACTGCCGCGCACCTCCTACCAGCAATATCGCGCCACCCGCCGTGTCGCACGCGACGAACTACGCCCGGGCGACCTGGTCTTCTTCCGTCTCAGTGGCAGCCGCATCGATCACGTGGGCATTTACGTTAGCGAGAACCGCTTCATCCACGCCCCGTCCAGCGGCAAGACCGTCACGTTTTCCCGCCTCGACAAAGGCTTCTGGGCACGTCGATACGTCGGCGGTGGACGCGCCCCGGACGGAAGTGAGCTACAGTTGGCAGGCAACTAGCCAGAAAATACTCTAAAACGCATATTGCCCGCCAAGCCGCGGGACCTGTCTTGAACGACGGAACGACAGGCAGGCAAGCGGCTCGACGAAACACAAGGATCGGCCACGGATTGTGGCAAGTCGTCGACGCCCTTCGGGAGGGGCTGCCATGGATAGGAGGCGCTTTCTCAGTATTGGTGCGCTTGCGCCCCTCGCTGGCCTGATTGGCTGCGAGGGACGCGAGCCGCTTCTGCGCGTGTCTGGCATCACCTGGGTCGGCTTCGAGCCACTCTTCCTCGCCCGGGAATGGAAGCTCCTACCGCCAGACCGCGTTCGCCTGATCGATTCTCCTTCGAATACGAACACCCTGATGCAGCTTGCGGCCGGTGAAGTGGAGGCCGCCACGCTCACACTCGACGAATTCATACTCGCGCGCGCCGGGGGCATCCCGGTGCGAGCCGCCTTGATCTTCGACACCTCGCGCGGGGCAGACGTGCTCATGAGTCGCCCCGACATCACGACGGTCGAACAGCTCGCCGGCAAACGCGTCGGCGTGGAGGAAACCGCGGCCGGCGCTCTGATGCTACGCAGGTCGCTGGAAACCGCCGGCCTCATACCGAAAGACGTGACTCGCGTGCCGCTGCTGGGCGGCGAGCACCTCGCCGCCTACCGGTCCGGGCAAGTCGACGCATTGATCAGCTACGAACCGAACGCCACGCGACTCGAGGCCGTCGGCGCCCACCGACTGCACGACAGTAGCGCGTTTCCCGGTCTGATCGTCGACGTGCTCGCCGTGCATGAGCGGGCCATCGATCGTCAGCCGCGAACCCTCGCGCTGCTCCTCAAGGCCCACTTCGAGGCACTCGGTGTGCTCAGAGCCAACCCCGGCCGGGCACACGAGACAATCGCCCCGCACCTGGGGCTGACCACCGAGGAAACTCACCGTGCATTCCAGGGCATCGAGCTGTTCGATCTTAGGAAGAACCAAGAGTGGCTCGATCCCCCGGCACGCCCCTTCCAGGAGGTGGCCGGAGAAGTGGCCGGCATCATGCTGGTCAATGCCTTGATCGATGAAATTCCCCGATTCGATTCCGTGACCACGGCCCGTTTTCTCCCGGAGGGACCATGACGATGTCTCGCCTGTCACTCCGGGTGATGATCCCCCTCGGGCTCGCCCTAATCTTCCTGCTGGTCACCACGGTGTCGCTGATCAGCGGGATTCACCACCGGTACGAGCTGCTCATCAAGGAATCCGAAAGAGACGCACTGAGTTACACCACAGAAGTGGTACGCATCCTCGAACAGGGCGTGAGTGAGCGCGGGCTGCTACGCAGCCAGATCAGCAGCATCATGACCGATGAACGCGTTCAGGACCTGTTCGTCGTCGGACCGGACAAGCACATCCTGATGGCCCCCGACCCAACGCTTGCCGGCCTGCCCGCCAAATCGGCCGACATGGCATTCGACGAGGAAATCTTCCGCCGACGCCAGCGTGAGCGACTGCCGTACCTTGATCCCATGGACGAGCAGCACGTCATCGAGGCGATGCAATCATTCCAGTTTGGCACCGAGGCAGCCGGCAGCCAGGGGCGCGGGGTGGTCTGCGTGCGCTTTGATCTGACCCGCTCCCTGGCGAATATTCGCAACGAAGCGATCGTCAGCCGGTTGCCGGAGACCGGAGCCATGCTCCTGATCCTTCTGCTCACCGCCTGGCTGCTCAACGCACAGGTAACGCGCCCGCTCGTCCGGCTGCGACGGGCCGCACAGCGCATGCGCCAGGGCAACTACGACGTCCGTCTACCAGAACAGGGCAGCAGCGAGATCACCGAGGTCTCGGAAGGCTTCAACGCCATGGCACGCGCCGTTGCCAAAGCACGTAAGAAACTGCTGGCAAGCGAGGAGCAGCTGAGCGTCGCCCTCGAGTCCATCGGCGATGGCCTGATCGCAACCGACCTCGACGGACGCGTCACCTTGATGAACCCGGTTGCCGAGCGACTCACCGGCTGGTCACGTGAGCAGGCGGCGGGACAGCCGATCGAAAAGATCTTCGTGATCTGCCATGCCGGCGACGAACAACCGGTTCCCGTCCCGATCCGGCAGGTGCTGGAAAATGGCACCCTCGTTGGACTGGCCAACCACACCGTGCTGACGGACCGCCACGGCACGCGTTACCACATCGCCGACAGCGCCGCCCCGCTCAAGCGCGAGGACGGCACGCTCATGGGGGTGGTGCTGGCGTTCCACGACGTCAGCCGGGAATACGAACTTCGAGAGGCTCTGGCAGAGAGCGAGCAACACTTCCGCACCCTGGCCAACAGTGGTCAGGCGCTGATCTGGACCGCCGACATTGACGGCAACCGCGACTACGTCAACCAGCCGTGGCTTTCCTTTACCGGCATGACGCTAGAGCAGGCACTCAACGGCGGCTGGCAAGAGGCCATCCACCCGGAAGATCTCGATCTTCTCCTGAAGGCTGTCGATCACGCCTATCACGAACGTGCGAACTTCACGCGCGAATACCGGCTGCGTCATCACAGCGGCGAGTACCGCTGGCTTCTGATCAAGGGAACGCCGAGGTTCAACAGCCACGGCCAGTTCGTGGGTTTCATCGGCCAATGTCTGGATATCACGAGCGACAAGGAGACAGCCGCCGAACTCGAACGACTGGCCTACCATGACGGCCTCACCAATCTGCCCAACCGGGCGTTGCTCCTCGACCGGGTGGATCAGGCAATCCGGCGGCGCCAGCGCAATGGTGGGGTTGGCGCACTGTTCTTCGTCGATCTCGACGAGTTCAAGCAGATCAACGACCTCTATGGTCATAAACGTGGCGATCAGGTGCTGATCGAGGTGGCCCGCCGACTGACCGGTCTGGTGCGGGACACCGACACCGTTGCCCGGCTGGGCGGCGACGAGTTCCTGGTACTGGTGCCGGAAGTGGCGGATGAGGTCGACGTTGCCCGTCAGGCTGCGGTTGCGCTCGCCGACAAGCTGCGTCACGCAATGGAACAGCCCTTCAAGTTTCACGAGTTCCAGCATGTGGCCTCGGCGAGCATCGGCCTGACGCTCTTCTCCGGCAAGGTGGATCTTGCCGAGGACCTGTTGCGCGAAGCGGACATCGCGATGTATCAGGCCAAGCGCGCGGGGAGAAACAACCAGGTCAATTTCGAATCCGGCATGGTGGAGAAGGTGACCCGACGCTACCGGCTCGAACAGGAACTCAATCAGGCCCTGAGCAATGGCGAGTTCGAGCTTCACCTGCAGACCCAGTTCGACCGCAACGAACGCATCGTCGGGGCGGAGGTCCTGGTGCGCTGGCGACATCCGGTCCGCGGGCTCGTCTCGCCGGCCGAATTCGTGCCGGTGGCCGAGGAAACCGGCCAGATCGTTCACATCGGTGAATGGGTGCTGCGCGAGGCCTGCCACCTGCTCCATGGACTTCAGGAAACCGAGGGCTCTGACGTACCGCCCCCGACCCTTTCGGTGAACGTGAGCCCACGCCAGTTCCGCGACCCGGGGTTCGCGGACCGCGCGCGTGAGATCATCCAGGAGTCGGGCATCGACCCCGCGCGCCTGATGATCGAGATCACCGAGAACGTGCTCGTCAGCCACGCATCGGACGCCATCGACCGGATGCGTTCACTCGCCGCGATCGGTGTGCGGTTCTCGATCGACGACTTTGGTACAGGCTATTCGTCGTTTGCCTATCTCAAGCGCCTGCCTCTGACCGAGATCAAACTCGACAAGAGCTTCATCGACGACGTGCCGAACGCGCCGGGGGATGCCGCCATGGTCGAGGCGATTCTGGCCATGTCCAACCGCCTCGGCATCCAGGTCGTCGCCGAGGGCGTGGAAACCCGCGAGCAGGTCGACTACCTCAAAGCCCATCATTGCGACCGATTCCAGGGGTTCTACTTCACCCACCCGGTCCCCGCTCGCGAGTGGGTCACGCGTCACCTGGAGGGCCTGGCGCCCTCCTGATCCCCACCGTCCTCCGGTTGGCCGTGTTTCGGCTCACGGGCTTCCTCGGCATGCCATACGACCGGCACCTCGCCATCGATGAAGCGCAATGTCAGCGGCAGGCGGCCTGCTGCCCGTCCGCGCGCCTCGACGTCACCTGCACGCTTGATCAACGCGGCCGGCTCGTCCCGTGTCTGTACCAGGGCATATCCGCGTCGTTGCACCTGGGCCGGGCCGAGAGCCTCCAGTTGCCGTGACAGACCGGCCAGCCGGATCCGTTCGTTCTCCAGACGACGCGACATGATCTCGCGATCCACGCGCACCGGCTCGAGAAGACCCGACCACCGGGGCAACAGGCGCTCGCGCACCACCAGCATTCGCCGGGAAATCCGTGTGTGCCGTTCGTCCTCCGCGTCCAGGGTGCGGCGCAGCAGCTGCCAAAGCATCCGTCTCGGCTCGTCGAGTTGCGCCCGCAGGATTTGCAGGCGGCGCCGTGGGTGGTGCCTTTCAAGCTCGCCCCGGATGGCCTGCAGCCGTTGGCGGCCGGTACCGATCCGACGCTCCAGGGAACGACGCAACGGCGCGTCCAGCCCGGCCAGTTGCAGGTGGGCCAGTCGCAACCGCTCGGTCGGCCCAGCACGCTCCAGACGACGTGCCAGCCAGTCGCCACGTTGGGCCTCGTTCTGCAGACGCCCCAACCAGGACGAAGCAATACGTCCGGCCCGCTCGACCACCTGACGCCGCAAATCGGCAACGGTCACCGGCGTGGCCAGTTCGGCCGCCCCGGTAGGAGTCGCCGCGCGCCGGTCGGCCACCAGATCGCAGAGCGTGGTATCCGTCTCGTGCCCTACCCCGCTGATCACCGGCACCGGACTATCACGAACAGCCCGCACCAGACCCTCGTCGTTGAACGACCACAGGTCGGACAAGGACCCGCCCCCGCGCACGACCAACGCGACATCGAAGTCGCCATCACCTAACTGGGAGACTGCCTGGCGAAGCTCTGCCGCCGATTCCGCCCCCTGCACCCGAACGGGAAACAGGCTCACCCGAGCGAGGGGAAAACGCCTCGCCAGCGTCACCCTCACGTCGTGAATGGCCGCGCCAGTATCCGAGGAAATCACCGCGATGTGGCGCGGCAGCATCGGTGTGGCACGCTTTTTCTCGGCGTCGAACAGCCCCTCGGCGAGCAGGCGCTGCTTGAGTCGCTCGAATTCCGCAGCAAGCCGCCCCTCGCCGGCGGGGGCAACTGACTGAACGATCAGCTGATATGCCCCGCGAGCGGCATAGATGCCGAGGCGCCCGGTGACCACGACCTCCTCGCCTTCGCGCAGAGGGTAACGACAGCGCATCGCATTGCCGCGGAAGAAGGCGCAACGCAACTGCGACTGATCGTCTTTCAGGGCGAAATAGTGATGGCCCGAGGCGGCACGCTTGTGCTCGCTGACCTCACCGATCACTTCGACCGTGCCGAAGACCTGGCTCAGGAGATCGCCGGCTTGCTTGTTGATCTGTGTGACCGACAGCGCGGTCTGTCCACTCGATGACGACATCGGTTACCTGCGATGTTTGTCGGCCCGTTCGATCTGGGAGCGAAACGAAAAAGGCCGCGAACCTAGGTCCGCGGCCGCGTCATTCTTGCTGTTTCCGGACGGCAAACCGACGCCCTCAGGCAGGCGCCGGCAAGAAGCCCTAGCCAATCAAAGGCTTACCAAGCCTTGTACGGGCCCGGGTTCGGCTGGCTCTCGTACTGCTTCTTGGCCAGGCCTTGCAGCATTTCGATGCGCTCGGCTTCGGCGATGGCCTCTTCGTAGTTGCCTTTCTCGGCCATCTTGTCCGCGCCGTGCATCAGCGACTTCTTCCACTTGGAACCGGTCGGGCTCATGGCGAACGCGCCAGCGCCCATGCTCTCGACCGACTCGGCCGCCTCGATCGCCGCGGAACGAGCTTCTTTGTAGTCTTCCATGCCGGCAGCGCTTGCGATGCCGGAGGTCGCGAACAGTGCCGCGCCGGCGCCCATAGCGATCAGGTGCTTGGCTTTAATCATTGTTTATCTGCCTCCTAGGTGGTTTGCTCTGGTAGCGGGTTCGACTTTAGCGCAATCAAAGTCGGGATGCCAACACCCCTCCGGCCCGCATCCCGATTGTACTTCGCGGACCCGGCATACGGGGCGGCACCCCCATGCGGACATTTACCCGCCGCGCGGACGCCACTATAATTGCGCGGACACTTTCTACCATCCGCAAGAGTCCCCGAAATCATGCGAATCCTCGAGGAAGGTCTCACCTTCGACGACGTGTTGCTCATCCCGGCCCGCTCCTCCGTGCTGCCACGCGATGTGTCGACCGTCTCGCGCCTGACCCGCAACATCCAGATCAACGTCCCGCTGCTCTCCGCGGCGATGGATACCGTGACCGAGGCGCGACTCGCGATCGCCCTGGCACAGGAAGGGGGCGTGGGGATCATCCACAAGAACATGTCGGTCGCCCAGCAGGCCGAGCACGTCAGGCAGGTGAAGAAGCATGAATCGGGCGTCATCAAGGACCCGATCACCGTGGGCCCCGACATCAGCATTCGCGATGTGCTGAAGATCACGCGCGATCACTCGATCAGCGGTGTGCCAGTCGTCAGCGAAGGCAAACTGGTCGGTATCGTTACCAGCCGCGATCTGCGCTTCGAGCAGAACCTCGACCAGTCGTTCGCCAACATCATGACCGGCAAGGACGAACTGGTCACGGTCAAGGAAGGCGCGGGTCGCGAAGAAGTCGAGGCGCTGCTCCACAAGCATCGCATCGAGAAGGTGCTGGTGGTCAACGACGACTTCGAACTGCGCGGGCTGATCACCGTCAAGGACATCCAGAAGTCCACCGACTACCCGAACGCCTGCAAGGATGCCTCGGGTCAGCTGCGTTGCGGCGCGGCCGTAGGCACCGGCGGTGACACCGAGGAGCGCATCGAGGCCCTGGTGGCTGCGGGCGTGGACGTGATCGTGGTCGACACCGCCCACGGGCACAGCAAGGGCGTGATCGACCGGGTGGCATGGGTCAAGAGCCGCTTCCCGCAGGTCGACGTGATCGGCGGCAATATCGGTACCGCCCAGGCGGCCCTCGAACTGGTCGAAGCGGGCGCCGACGCGGTCAAGGTCGGCATCGGCCCGGGCTCGATCTGCACCACGCGGATCGTTGCCGGCGTGGGTGTCCCGCAGATCACCGCGATCTCCAACGTGGCCGAAGCCCTCAAGGACACCGACGTGCCGCTGATCGCCGACGGCGGCGTACGCTTCTCCGGCGATTTCGCCAAGGCGATGGCGGCCGGCGCCCACAGCGTGATGGTGGGCTCGATGCTCGCCGGCACCGAGGAAGCCCCGGGCGAGGTAGAGCTGTTCCAGGGCCGCTCCTACAAGTCCTATCGCGGCATGGGTTCGCTGGGCGCCATGCAGCAAGGCTCTTCGGATCGCTACTTCCAGGCCGACACCACCGCCGAGAAGCTGGTGCCCGAGGGCATCGAGGGCCGCGTGCCGTACAAGGGCTCGCTGGTGGCCATCATCCACCAGATGGTCGGCGGGCTGCGCTCCGCGATGGGCTACGTCGGTGCCAAGGATGTCGAGACGATGCGAAAGCTGCCGCAGTTCGTGCGCATCACGAACGCCGGCATGCGCGAATCGCACGTCCACGACGTCTCGATCACCAAGGAAAGCCCCAACTACCGGGTCTGATCCGACCCGGCGCCCCGAGAGGGGCCGACTACCTGATCGACCCGGCACCGTTCGCCGGGTCGAGTCGTTACAGGGCCCACGCGACTCACGACCGGGCCCCATGCTGAAAACCACGGACAAGACGATGACCGATTCCTCGACCATCCCGCACCAGGACATTCACGCCGAGCGCATCCTGATACTCGACTTCGGCTCGCAGTACACCCAGCTGATCGCCCGCCGGGTACGCGAATCGCGCGTCTACTGCGAAATCCACTCCTGGGATGTCGACAATGCCTTCGTGCGTGAATTCGCACCCACCGGGATTATCCTGTCCGGTGGCCCCGAATCGGTCATCGATCCGCAGAACGCCCCGTCGGCACCCGAGATGGTATTCACCCTCGACGTGCCGGTGCTCGGCATCTGCTACGGCATGCAGACCATGGCCGCCCAGCTCGGCGGCACGGTGGAGAATGCCAGCCACCAGGAATTCGGCTTCGCCAAGGTGCGCGCCCGCGGCCACACCGCGCTGTTGAAGGACATCGAGGACGAGGTCACCGAGGAAGGCTTCGGCATGCTCGACGTCTGGATGAGCCACGGCGATCATGTCGTCGAGATTCCCGAGGGTTTCAAGCTGATGGCCTCCTCGGACAATGCGCCGATCGCCGGCATGGCCGACGAGTCTCGCCACTTCTACGGCGTGCAGTTCCACCCCGAGGTCACCCACACCCGTCAGGGCGCGCGCATTATCGAGCGCTTCGTACGCGAGATCTGCGGCACGCAGGGCTTGTGGCGCTCGGATGCCATCATCGACACCATGATCGAGCAAGTGCGCGAGAAGGTCGGTGACGAGGAAGTCATCCTCGGCCTGTCCGGCGGGGTCGACTCCTCGGTGGTCGCCGCCCTGCTCCACCGCGCCATCGGCGACCAGCTGACCTGCATCTTCGTCGACAACGGCCTGCTGCGTGAGGGTGAAGGCGACCAGGTGATGCGCACCTTCGCCGAACACCTGGGCGTGCGCGTGATCCGGGTCGACGCCGAGGAGCAGTTCCTCTCGCGGCTGGCCGGTGAGGCAGACCCGGAGGCCAAGCGCAAGATCATCGGCAACACCTTCATCGACATCTTCGACGAGGAGGCCGGCAAGCGCGAGAACGCCCAGTGGCTGGCCCAGGGCACCATCTACCCCGACGTGATCGAGTCTGCCGGCTCCAAGACCGGCAAGGCGCACGTGATCAAGTCGCACCACAACGTCGGCGGCCTGCCCGAGCACATGAAGCTCGGCCTGGTGGAGCCGCTGCGCGAACTGTTCAAGGACGAGGTACGCGAGATCGGCCTCGAGCTGGGTCTGCCCAGCGAGATGATCATGCGCCACCCCTTCCCCGGGCCGGGCCTGGGCGTGCGCATCCTCGGTGAAGTGAAGGGCGAGTATGCCGACCTGCTGCGCCGTGCCGATGCGATCTTCATCCACGAACTGCGCGAAGCGGGCTTGTACGACAAAGTCTCCCAGGCCTTCGCCGTGTTCCTGCCTGTTCGCTCGGTAGGCGTGATGGGCGACGGCCGCCGCTACGACTACGTGGTCGCCCTGCGCGCCGTGGAAACCATCGACTTCATGACCGCCCGCTGGGCCCGCCTGCCGTACGAGTTCCTGGAAAAGGTCTCGCTGCGCATCGTCAACGAGGTCCGCGGCATCTCGCGGGTCGTCTACGACGTCACCGGCAAACCGCCCGGCACGATCGAGTGGGAATGATCTCCTGCCAGCACCAGTGCACCTTGAAAAACCGTGGCGAGCCGCCCGAGTGCAAGGAGCCGCGGAGCGCGCGACGAGACATATCAAGAGGATAGGCGAGGAGCGAGCGAGCACGTGAGGCAGCAATCGGGTGGCGCAGTAGGTTTTTCGGGGTGCACATGAGCGGTCGCGACCGACAGCACATGCGGGAGTGCCTGGCGCTTGCCCGGCGCTCGATCATGCTGGGCGAGGTACCGGTG
This sequence comes from Guyparkeria hydrothermalis, assembly GCF_023555385.1. Classification (NCBI taxonomy): domain Bacteria; kingdom Pseudomonadati; phylum Pseudomonadota; class Gammaproteobacteria; order Chromatiales; family Thioalkalibacteraceae; genus Guyparkeria; species Guyparkeria hydrothermalis. The sequence continues at coordinate 428,043 of NZ_JAJSED010000001.1, read as the reverse complement.
GGCGCGGTGGTGATCGACGCGGACGGCAAGACCATCGGCCGCGGCCACAACCGCCCCGTCGGCTTCCACGACCCAAGTGCACATGCCGAGATCCTCGCCATGCGCGAGGCCGGCCAGGCCCTGGGCAACTACCGACTCGACGGCTGCACACTCTACGTCACACTCGAGCCCTGTCCGATGTGCCTAGCCGCCGCCTCTCACGCCCGGATTGCGCGGATCGTGTATGCCGCCCCGGACCCGCGCGCCGGTGCCTGCGGCAGCGCGATCGACCTCAACCGGTCGGACTGGCACCACTTCCGACCGGTGATCGACACCGGCCCCTGCGAGGCCGAGGCGGCCGATCTGCTGACCCAATTCTTTCAGGCGCGGCGTTGAACGTCCGCCACCCAACGGATCCCCCATGCCCCTGCTGACTGTCGACAACCTGCAATTCTCGCTGGGCGAACGCGCCCTGCTCGATCACGTCAACCTCACCGTCGAGCGCGGCGACCGGCTTGCCCTGATCGGCCGCAACGGCGAGGGCAAGTCCACTTTTCTCAAGATGCTTGCCGGTATCCAGCGCGCCGACGACGGCCAGATCCGCCTGGAGCCCGGTGCGAAGGTCGCCTACCTGCCCCAGGACCCGCATCTGGATACCGACGAGACGGTCTACTCGGTGATCGCCGAGGGCCTCGGTGACCTGCACGACGTGCTCACCGAGTATCACCAGCTTGCTCAGAACGCGGACAGCGACAAGGCACTCGAGCGACTCGCCGATCTCCAGCAGCAGCTCGAGGTGCGAGACGGCTGGCTGGCCGGACAGAAGATCGACGAGGTGATCACGCGCCTGGGTCTCGATCCGGACGTGCCGGTCCGCGGGCTGTCTGGCGGTGAGCGCCGCCGCGTGCTGCTCGGGCAGGCGCTGGTGATCGAGCCGGAACTGCTGCTGCTCGACGAGCCGACCAACCACCTCGACATCGCCGGTATCGAGTGGCTCGAGGATCTGGTACGCCGTTTTAATGGCGCGGTGGTGTTCATCACCCACGACCGCGCCTTCCTGCAACGTCTGGCGACCGGCATCGTCGAACTCGACCGGGGACATCTCACCCTCTGGCCGGGCGACTACGACAACTACCTGCGCCGGCGCGAGGAACGCGACAACGCCGAGGCGCAGGAAAACGCCCGTTTCGACAAGACACTGGCACAGGAAGAGGTCTGGATCCGCCAGGGCATCAAGGCCCGCCGCACCCGCAACGAGGGCCGTGTGCGCAACCTAGAGCGCCTGCGGGCCGAGCGCGCTGCCCGACGGGAGAAGGCCGGCAAGGTCGAGCTCTCCGCAAGCTCGGGCAAGACCTCCGGCAAGATCATCGCCGAGACGCAGCACGCCAGCGTCTCCTTCGGTGACAAGACCGTCATCCGCGACCTGACAACCACTATCCTGCGCGGCGATCGCGTGGGGCTGGTCGGTCCCAACGGCGCGGGCAAGTCCACCCTGATCAAGCTGATCCTCGGCCAGATCGAGCCGACCGACGGAAAGATCAAGCGTGGCTCGCAGCTCGAGGTGGCGTACTTCGATCAGCACCGCGCCCAGCTGCGCGACGACTGGACCGCCATCGAGAACCTCTGCGACGGCGGCGACCGCCTTCAGGTGGGCGAGAGCAACGTCCACGGCATCGGCTACCTGCAGCAATTCCTGTTCACTCCGGACCGTGCACGAACCCGAGTGGAATCCCTCTCGGGGGGCGAACGCAACCGACTGCTGCTCGCAAAGCTGTTCGCCCGCCCGGCCAACCTGCTGGTGCTCGACGAACCCACCAACGACCTCGACCTCGAGACCCTGGAAGTGCTCGAACAGGCACTGGCGGACTACAAGGGCACCCTGCTGCTGGTCAGTCACGACCGGGCGTTCCTGGATAACGTCGTCACCAGCCTGTTGGTGTTCAAGGGCCACGGCGAGATCGAGGACGTCGTCGGCGGCTACCAGGATTACCTTGATCAGGCGTCTCGACAGCAGGCCGCGACGACCGCATCCACGCCAAAGGCCGCCACCGAGAAGGCGCCCACGGCCAAGCCCAAGAAGACGAGCAAGAAGCTTTCCTACAAGGACCAGCGCGAACTCGATGCCCTCCCCGGTCGCATCGAGTCGCTGGAAAACGAGCAGGCGGAGCTCCAGGCGGTGATCAACGATCCGAGCTTCTACCAGGGCGATCCCACCGAGGTGGAGCGTACGCTGGCCCGTGTCAGCGAGCTGGAAACCGAGCTCGAACAGGCCCTCGAGCGCTGGATGGAGCTCGAAGGCGACTGACCCGACAGCCTTCGCCCCCCCTTTCGCTTAGCCATCTTCGGTCAGGCTCACCGCCCCGTTGCGCCATCCGATAGCGAACGGCGATCCGTAGCGGTGTGAACTATTCCCCCAGTAATCGACTCGGGTTAAAGCTTTTGCCATATCGGCCGATTCCCTGAGGCGGATCGCGCATTGTCGTGTCGTTCCGACCCAGTTAAAGCGGAGTCAACAAAGCATGCCTGCCCTGTTCAAGAATCTGTCGATCGGTGCCCGACTTGCCCTCGGGTTTGCCCTCGTCATCGTCTTCATCGCCGCCCTGGTGATCCCATTGGTGATGACGGAGTTTTCCTCCACGATAAAACAAGCGCAGCAACGCGAACTCAAGGGTCTGTTCGAAACGGCGCAGGCCCAGATCCGCGCCGAGGGCCGCCTTGCCGAGGCGATGAGCGTGGTGGTCTCGAGCATCCCGGATGTCGGCCAGGCAATGGCCGAGCGTGATCGCGAGCGCCTGGCCGACATGATGCTGCCGATCTTCCCGCCGCTGAAGGAGGATTTCGGCGCACGCCAGTTCCACTTCCATCTGCCGCCGGCGATTTCGTTCTTCCGCGTTCACAAGCCGGAAAAATTCGGTGACGACCTGTCCGGCTTCCGCAAGACGGTGCTGGCGACCAACAACCGCCAGGAGCGGATTCGTGGACTCGAGCGCGGCGTGGCCGGGCTGGGGATGCGCGGCATCTCCTCGATCAGCCATCAGGGCCAGCACCAGGGCAGCGTCGAATTCGGGATGAGCTTCGGCCAGCCGTTCTTCGACAAGTACAAGAGCGACTATGGCGTCGACATCGGCCTCTACCTGGTCGCCGACAACGGTTTCGAGACCTTCGGCTCGACCCTGGCGAATCCCGACACCCTGACCGCAGACAAGCTGGCCGCCGCGAAAGCCGAAACCACCATCTGGGAGCACGAGATCGGCGAGACGCCGTCGGTGACCTACGCCCACACCGTGGCGGACTTTTCCGGCAATCCGGTCGGCGTTTTGGCCGTCACCATGGACCGCAGCGATTACGTCGACCGGCTTGCCGCCGCACGCAACCAGGTGATCACGGTCATGGCCGTGGCCATCGCGATCGCCGCCTTCATCGGCTTTTTCATCACCCGAAGCATCACGCAGCCGCTTCAGCGCACCGTTCGTGCCATGGACGACATCGCCGCTGGTGACGGCGATCTCACCCAGCGACTCGATGAAAGCGGCCGCGACGAGATCGCCGATCTGGCCGCCGCATTCAACCGCTTCGCCGGCAAGATGCGCGACTCCATCCACGAGGTGGCCAACTCGACCGGTCAGCTGTCGGCCTCTGCCGAGGAGCTGTCGCAGATCACCGCCGATACCAACGAGGGCGTCCAGCGGCAACGGCAGGAAACCGAGATGGTCGCGACCGCGATGAACGAGATGACCACCACGGTCCAGGACATCGCCCAGAACGCCTCCGGCGCGGCCGATGCCGCCCACAACGCGGACGAAGAGGCCAAAGACGGCCAGCGCGTCGTCGACGAGACCATCGCGCATGTGGCCGCTCTGGCCGACGAGATCGAGGCCGCCGGTACCATCATCGGCAACCTCGAGACCGCGAGCGAGAAGATCAGCACGGTAGTCGACGTGATCCGCGAGATCGCCGAGCAGACCAACCTGCTGGCACTCAACGCCGCCATCGAGGCCGCCCGGGCCGGCGAGCACGGCCGTGGCTTTGCGGTGGTCGCCGAGGAAGTGCGCTCTCTGGCGAGCAAGACGCAGGCCTCCACTCAGGAGATCCGCGAGATGGTCGAGAGCATCCAGGGCGGCTCCAAGCAGGCGGTCAGCGCCATGCAGAGCAGCCAGGACCATGCCCGTCAGACCGCCGATCAGGCACGCGAGGCCGGCCAGTCACTGGTGACCATCACCCGCGCCATCGAGACGATCACCGACATGAACCACCAGATCGCCTCGGCCGCCGAGGAACAGGGTCAGGTCGCCGAGGAGATCAACCGCAACGTCTCGAACATCAACGAGGCCGCGGCACAGACCGCCGAGGGCGGCGCTCAGACATCGACCGCCAGCCACGAACTGGCTCATCTGGCCTCGCAGCTGCAGGCACTGGTCAATCAGTTCCGCACCTGAGTCAGTGCGACCGACGAGACGAAGCCCCGCATTCCGCGGGGCTTTTTTTATTGCGGCCCGCCGCGACTCCCCGCTGCTTCCTCCGCTCGCACCCGAGCCCGGATGAAATCGCTGTGCGAGACGTAGAGAAGATCGGAAATCTGCCGGATGGTCGACTCTTCCAGGTGATGCTTGCCGGCATCGGCATATGCCACGCGCCATAGCGTCTCGACGACGCGGCACTTCGCGGCCGGGTCAAGCCGTTCGTTCAGCAGTCGGACAAAGGGAAAAAAAAAGCCGGTGGAATCGTCGACCTCGGCGGCCGCGTGTTGGACGAGGTCGTCCGCGTCTGTCTCGGACATGTCGAAATCCTCGACCAGAGTGCGGCGGATGACCGCCAGCTCCTCGTCCGCAATATCGAAGTCGGCACGGGCGACCTCCATGAGCAGGATGGCCACCGCGGCATCGACACGCATCTCGCGGCGCGCCTCGCTGGCCGGCTCGTCCGGGAAAAACAGGGATTGAAGGGTCTTGAGCATCTCGAATCGCTTGCCGGTATACGTGGGACAACCATAGACCCGTGACGGGACCTCCACAGGCCCGTATCTCCGCCCGACATGCCACCATAGCCCCGAAGCTGCCGCGCCCGGGAGCAAGCCGGCGTTCCGGTGATCACCAAGACCCCGATGTGGCAGCAAAAAAGCCCGACCTCATCGAGGGCCGGGCCTTCCAGGAGAATCAGGATGGTACGACCTAGGTCCCGGAAGCCAACGTCCGGGAGGGGCACTGTTCGCTTCCCTCGACCTCGCCGGTCATCTTCAGGAACGCGTTGAACGGTTCGACCACGCTTGCCGCCTCCATCTTGGGGCCATCGAACTTGAGCTTGCCCGACATCATCGATCCCATGGCACCGCAACCGAAGCTACCCTCACCCATGCACCGCCAGTCCTCGTCGGTCGCGTGCATCAGGTAGTCGGAATCCTCGTTGAGCGACGCCGTTTTGGCCGCACCACCATAGGTGCACATCGCCTTGCCTTCCTGGTCCTCGATGCGCAACTCCACGCGGGTCTCCGCGCCGCACTCGTCACGGTACATCTGGATGACCTTGTACCCCTTGTCGGACGTGTTGGCAGCCCAGGTGTCACCGCTGAGGTCCGAAACCAGCGTTTCGGTCTGGTTCCACTCCTCACACATTGCCTCGGCCCACTTCTCGCCCATGAACGTGTCGGCGTTGACCGCAGCCGATACCATCACGAGTGAAGCGACCGCAGCGCCCTGACAAAACATCCCTTTGAAAACCGACATAACAAACTACCTCCCTTGTTCATGAATATTGGGATTCCTTCCGGCCGAACGTTAACCGGCAGTGGAAACAATAAGGAGGCAAGCACCGGCGAACAAACAAAACGTTCCTATTTTTTATACAAATTGCAAATATATGAGTAAATCACTAATACGTACCAACTAATACATAACGATAAGCAAAATCACGATTAAGGATACTGGCAATTTTAAAAACACAGTTAAAAACCACTCTGATGAAATCGGCCAGCCACCGGACAATCACTGACCGATGGACCAGCTGAACCTGGCGTTTATGCGCCCATCCCGGTTGCCAGTCTCTACATCCCGGTCACCCACCGGCTTGGCATACTCGATCCCCAGCCGATACGAGTCGCCGCCAACGAGCTCCACGCCCACACCGACCGACGCGAGGTTGTTGTCGACGTCACTCTCATGAAATCGGGTATGCGCGGCATCTGCCACGACGTAGGGCTCGACACGACTCACCCATCCCATGTCGACCGCGAATCGCCGCCGTGCCTCAAGCATGACCCCGGCACCGTAGTCACCCTCGGCCTGGCCACTGCTGTACCCCCTACCGAATCGTCTACCTCCGTAATTGCCACGTTCGGTTGGCGGCAGCGAATCGTCTGACCAGAACATTGCCCAGCGTGCATCAAGCAGATAGGCGGTCGTAATCGCTTTTTTCCAACGGGACTCGATTCCCAACCGAGTGAAATCGAGGTCATGTCCCGAATCCAGCGATTCCCTTGAGCCTCCATTCTGAAGGTAAAAATCGTCGGTTCGGTGACCCACATCGACGCCCTGACGAATATCCGCCTTTAACTCAAGCAGTGTGGAATCACTCAATCGACGGGTTACCGTACCCAGCTCGACGACCGAATAATCGATGTCGTTTCTTACCGTCAGCCGATCGCCAATGCCATATCGGGAAGAGTCACGGATGTGGCCGAAATAACCGGACAGCGACCATTCGTGCCGATGGCCGAGCTTGATCGGGTACTCCGCGCCGACGCGATAGCGATCCACCCGCTTTTCCTGAGCCAGACGAATGTCGGCATCCCAGGGGGCGACACCGACCTCCTCGGCCTCGTAGCGGCTCGCGCTGGCGGACGCACGCCAGCCATCGCTGCCGATATCCTGCTGGTATTCAGCCGCGTAATAGCGATCGTCCCCGGTCGGGACGAGGGCCGCCACAGACAGCTTTTCCGCATAACGGGTGTTGGACTGCAACGCGAGCCCGCCCAACACGCGATACTCATCCACGTTATCGCCGGAGACCGAAACGCGCGGCTGCACATGGTCGACCTTGCTCTGAACCACGCGCAAGGTCGTCGCGCCATTTGGCGTGCGAGGCACCGGTGCGTTTACCTTCAGGTTTACCCCCGGCATTCGATTCATCAGTGCGGTGTAGCGTTCGAACGTCTCCCGTGTCAGTGGGCGTTCACCCACGACCCGCTCGGCCAGGGCCTCCACGCGATTGCGGACGGCCGGATCCTCTATTTCGAGCTCGGTGCGCGCAACGTAGCCCTCGACCAGAACTACCTCGAGAATGCCCGCGTCCAGCTTCCGGTTCCGAAGATAGGCATAGGACAACGGATAGCCCGCGTCGTGATACCGATGCGTGATGTCCTCGACTGCCGCCGAGATCCGCTCCACGGTAACGGTCTTCCCGATCATGCCCTGGAAATCCCGTGCGAGCGCCTCGAGCGGAAACACGTTGCCACCCATAAAGCGGACGCTCGTCACCTTGACGACCGTCGCTGGATCGACGCCTTCGGTGGCCCCGGGCAGGCTGACCGTCGATTCGGCAGTGGCCGATGGCGCGTTATCTGCGCCCATCTCCTGGGTCGGATGTTGCTCGTCGATCAGATCCGGAGCGCTCTGACCGTAGGCCGCGGGAGCTAGCGTTGCCAATATTGCGAGACATAGTGACCGAAAGCCTGAGCGCACGAGCCCGCAAGCCTGGCGGTGATGCGTGATTCCTTGCGCCGAGGGCTGAAAAACGTTGTCCATAACTGAAAATCGCTGTGGTTTCTGATTCGTAATCGAGGACGACCGAGCTCGGATTCGGCTACCGGCCGACGATTAGGGCAGGGGTGATCCCAAAAAAAGGCCCGGCTCGCATCGACTGCGCAACCAGGCCTTTCGGACTCACCCCCGCCAACGCACGCGTTGGCGCTTTTGATACCCGGACGTGGGCTCAGATGGCCCCGCCGGAGAGGCTGCCGACGAGGCCGGAAGGCGCACCCTCCATGGAATCCGTCCCATCGAGCTCGCCTCCGGCATCCGTCAGTGTCGCGCTTGACTCGTCAAGCGCACCACCAAGGTCACTCAGACCCGCTGCCTCAAGCTGTCCTCCGTCGAGTGCCGACAGGTCCCCGATGGGCAACGCACTGCCGTCGAGCACGTCGAGCTGGCCTCCGTCCATACCTTGCAGCTGATCAATGCCTGCTTCCCGGAACGACCCCGTCAGCTCGTCCATTGGCGCGGTGACACTGGAGAACGATGGATCACTCATAGCGAGCTCTTCGAATTCCGAGAATTTCCCGGCACCCGGCAACGAGCCCGTCATCATTTGCTGATCAAAAGGTGCGGCCAGATCGCTGGCAAGCGGCACAGCCACCGACGCGAATGCGCTGACGAAGGCGGACAAGCCGACGGATACATTACCGCTGAGCACTTCGCCCGTTCCTGACGTGATCCCCTCGCCCACAGGGCCATCAATCTGGGTGATCTTCCCGCCCATCATCGTGAGTGTCTCGCCCGCGCTTTCAGCTTTTTCCTTGACTGCGGCCATTTCGCCCTCAGGGGCTCCCGGCTCCGGTAGGCCAAATGAAAATTGGTTGTCACCGCCGTTGGTGAGCAGGCTGCCGGCACCCGAGACCATTTGGGCCCCGCCGACCATCATCTGTTCGGGGCCAGCAAAGCGGGGGTCAAACGAACCGAACGTTTCGGCTCCCTGGATCATCAGGCCGGCCGACTTGTCCAGCATCTCGCTGCCCACCGGGCCGATGAGCAATGCATCACCGATCCGGCCGACACCGTCTTCCGTCATGATCAGTACTGGCTGGAGGACAGCGCTCAAGAACGCCGTGCCACCACCGAATGTCGAGTTCTCGTCAGACATCTCGGCGGCGATCTCATCGCCGACAATGCTCAGTGTCACGCCCAGGTCGGAAACCGTGCCGCCCATCGCGGTGACGAACCCCGATGATTCGTCGATTTGCATGAATACCGGCAGGCCCTGCATCGACTCGATCATTTCCCCGGACATCGCGATGGCCTCGCCTCCTTCGGAAAGCGATGTGCCCCCGCCCGCGAAGGTGGTCCCTAGGAAGTTGTGGTTGTCGCGGTAATTGCCGACTCCCTCCTCCAAGCCGGTAGAGAAGGCAGAAATGCTGTCACTCGATGCGATCAGGAGCTCTCCGGTGCCGGAGGTGATTTCACCACCGACCGGCATATCCATCGCCTTGATCTCGGAACCCGCGGTGGACACCATCTTGGCCATACCGTCCCCGGACGTGGCCATTCCTCCCGCTGTCTGCTCGGTTCCGCTGTCGCTCGACTCGCTACCACCGGTACCGCTCGAACCACCATCGTTCAGTGAAGTGCCCCCGGAACCGGCGCAACCTGCGAGAATCAACGCGGTAGCAGTCAGGGGGAACAGAAATCGTGTTCGCTGAGACATTTCAGTTGCTCCTTCGTCAGCTCAACAAGGCAGAGAAGCTCGCAGCCAGGCTGCTCCAGAATCTCCGGGTGATGGCACGTCGTTCTGGAAGCCATCGGGCACGGATCGTAAATGGCAATCGTCGCCATGCGCACTAGTCCATTAGTGCGGTTACCACGGGGCCGATTGGCGGCAACAACGCCACGATGGCGCGCGGATTGGCTGATCATCGGGCGGTAGACGACTTGTCGAAAGTAACTACATCCAAGGTCTTACACATCGGCCCACCAACGCTCCTGCAGGCCTCAATGAATCCATTTTCCAAACGAATCACGCGATCCATTCCCGACAGCAGTCGCCTGGCCCATGACCTGGGCGAGATCCACGTCCAGCGCAAGGCGATCCGCCACCTCTACCTGCGTCTGGACCCGGACGATGGATCCTTGCGCGTCAGTGCGCCGCGACGAACGCCCGATCGGGCCATCCATGCCTTCGTCACCTCGCGTGGTGACTGGATCGACAGGCAGCGACAGAAGCTTGCCCGCCGCCCGGCGCCCATCACCGAGAACCGGCTTCCGGAACGCCTTCATCTACTGGGCGAGGAACATGATCTCGAGTGGCGGCAAACCGCCGGCTCGTCGCCAGGGCGACTGACTTGCGACGACTTCGCGGTCAGGATCGAGAGCCCCGACCTGGACCGGGCGAGGGTCCTGCTCCGCGATCACTGTCGCCAGCAGCTCAAGGCGCTTCTCGCCGAGCGCGTGCCCCTGTGGGGCGGACGCATGTCGCTGCCGTGCCCTGAGATTCGGGTGCGACGCATGCGCACGCGCTGGGGTACCTGCAACATCGGTGCGCAACGCATCTGGCTGGCACTCGAACTCGTGCGCTTGCCGGTCGAGGCCATCGATCTGGTCGTCGTTCATGAACTCGCTCACCTGATCGAACGGGGTCACAACCGGCGTTTCTACGGGGTGATGGACCGGGCCTACCCGGCGTGGCGCCAGTGGGAAGCCACCTTGAGCCGGTACGGCATGATCGGCCTGTAAGCCGTTCCCTTGCGCTAGACTCCCTCCCCCAACCAAACGACAGGCGAGCGAATCGATGTGTGGCATTTGCGGATGGCTGGAAACCGGCGCGCGTGACGGCAACCTGACGGCAGTACGGCGAATGATGAGCCGGCTGGAACGCCGGGGGCCGGATCACGAGGGCAGCTTCTCGGATGGTCCGCTCGCCTTCGGCCATCGACGCCTGTCGATCCTGGACCTCTCTTTCCACGGCCACCAGCCAATGGTCGACCGTGAGCGGGGCCTGGCGATCGTCTTCAATGGCACCATCTACAACCACCCGGCCCTGCGCGCGGAATTGCAGAGCCTTGGCCATCGTTTCGCCTCCTCCGGCGATACCGAGGTGATCCTCACCGCCTTCCGCGAGTGGGGGCCGGCGGCCGTCGAACGGCTCGAGGGCATGTTCGCCTTCGCCATCTGGGACATGCGCGACGAGTCCCTCTTCCTCGCCCGCGACCGCCAGGGCATCAAGCCGCTGTATCACACCGTCGGCGACGGACCGTTGCGATTCGCCTCCAGCATCCCCGCCCTGCTGGCCGCGGGAAACGTCGATACCGCCTTCGATCCGGCCGCCCTGCACCACCAGTTCACCCTGCATGCGGTCGTGCCCGCGCCGCGGACCATCTTCCGCGGCGTGAACAAGCTGCCGCCGGGACACTGGATGCGCGTGGATCGCAACGGGAATCGCCAACTGCGGCGCTACTGGTCCATCGATACCGCCGAGGATCACGACGTTCCGGCCGAGGAATGGCCGGATATCATCCACCAGCGGCTGCTCGATGCGGTGAAAAAGCGTCTCTCGATCAGTGATGTGCCGGTGGGCGTGCTGCTCTCCGGTGGGCTCGACTCCTCGCTGATCGTCGCGCTCGCCCACGAGGCCGGTGTGACGCCCAAGACCTTCACCATCGGCTTCGAGGACCAGCCGGAAGAGAAAGGCAGCGAGTTCGAGTACGCCGATCCGGTCGCCGAGCGCTATCAGACCGAACATTTCCGCTTCCACGTGCCCAACGAGCAGGTGCTCACCCGCCTGCCCGAGGCGGTACGCGAAATGAACGAGCCGATGTTCGGCCAGGACGCGGTAGCGTTTTACCTGCTTTCAGAGAAAGTGGCCCGCGAGGTCAAGGTCGTGCTGTCCGGCCAGGGCGCCGACGAGGTCTTCGGTGGCTACTTCTGGTACCCGAAGATGGCGGAAGCGGAGGGCTCCGACCTAGAGCGGTTCGCGCCCTACTACTTCGACCGCAGCCACAAGGAACTGATGGCGATGGTCACCGAACGGTTCCGCGGCCCGGATGCGACCAGCGAACTGGTCCGACAGGGCCTGGCCGGCAACGGCGAGGGCTCGTTCGCCAACCGGGTGTTGGGTTTCGATGCCAGCACGCTGATCGTCGACGACCCGGTCAAGCGGGTCGACAACATGACCATGGCCTGGGGACTCGAGGCGCGCGTGCCATTTCTCGACACGACCCTGATCGAGACGGCCATGCGCATCCCGGCGGAACAGAAACTCTCACAGGGCGGCAAGGGCATCCTCAAGTCCGTCGCCCGCGGCCGGATTCCCGACTCGGTGATCGATCGCCCCAAGGGTTACTTCCCGGTACCGGCGCTGAAGTTCGTGCGCGGTCCGTTCCTGGAGTTCATGCGCGAGATCCTGTCCTCGGACACCGCACGGTCACGCGGGCTTTTTGAGCCGGCCTATGTGGACAAGCTGCTCGCCGAGCCCGATCGACATTTCACGCGCCTGCAGGGGGCGAAGATCTGGCACCTGGCCGTTTTCGAGCTCTGGCTTCAGGAGCAAGGGGTGTCCTGACGCGCCCCTCGGAACAACCCGCATGCCGGCCACCGTGGCAAGGGTGGCTTTACGCGGCCGACCTGTACTACATCCAGTCGGAACGATGTAGTACAGGTCGGTCACCGATTGCGTTAGAGTCCTGAATGGGACCAACTACCCAACTCAACGGAACGAGTTCGCCATGCCCGATGATGCCTTGATCGAGTCCGATTCGATGGACCTGCCGCAGTGGAAGGGCAACGCGGCGGACTGGCCGATGGCGGCCGCCTCCCTCCGTTCGACGGTCGACGATCCCACCGCGCGACGCCCCACCCGGCTGGCCGATCTGCAGAACCAGGTCCAGGAGCTGATCCAGCGTGCCCGCAAGCAGAAACTGCGCGTACTGTTGGGGGTGCTAAACCGGATCGATCAGGAAATCGCCCGCGAACACGCCCAGGGTTCGGCCGACCTGTCGCGCCTCAATCGCCTGATCCGCTATTTCGACCGTCTAGCCCAGCACATCGAGCGCACCCGGGAAGAAACCCCCGAGGCCATCGCGCTGTACACGGGCAGCCGGGAAATCCCGGAAGTGCTCGACGATTCGCTGCGACGCAGCGGCTTCGGCGCCCACCCGATCAATCTCGAGAACCCCGACCCGGCCCTGCTGGAACACACGGGCCTGCTGATCTACCTCGCGACCAGCGGTGCCGACCACGAACGTGAGCTCGAACGGCTTCAGGAGCTAAGAAAGCGCATGACGTCGTGCGCCCAGTCACTGATGATCAGCCAGCGGGACGACTTCGGCATCCGTGCCGCCGCAGTCCGGGCCGGGATCGATCACGTCATCACCCACCCGATCGACTCGGCACGGCTCAACAGCCTGCTGACCGGCGCACGCGCTTACGAATGCGACGACGAGCAGATCACCGTGCTGCTGGTCGACGACATGGCCACGGCCGGGGTCTACTGGCGCAAGCAGTTTGCCCATGCCAATGTGGAGCTGTTGTTCGAAACCCGCCCCGAGGCCGCCTTTGAAACCGCACTGGGCAAGGAGCCGGACGTGATCCTGCTTGATCTGTACATGCCGGAAATGGACGGCGTGGATCTGGCACGGATATTTCGCGAACACCCCCGCCTGTCGGACGTGCCGATCCTGTTCATGTCGACCGAGGAGCGCGACCAGCACCGGCTGGAAGCCAAGCTCAAGGGTGGCGACGACTTTCTCAACAAGTCGATCGCAGGCGACGACCTGATCCGCATGGTCCGCTACCGTGCGCAGCGCTATCGCCAGGCCCGGGCCGAGCGACGCACCGATTCGCTCACCGGGCTGCTGAACCACCGCGCAATTACCGAGATGGTCGACAGCGAACTCGATAGGGCCATCCGACAGGAACAGCCTCTGTCGGTCGTCATGATCGACATCGACAAGTTCAAGACCATCAACGACACCTACGGCCACCCGAGCGGCGACCGCGTCATCCGCCGGCTATCCACCCTGCTCAACACCCGTCTGCGCAAGTACGACGGCGTGGGTCGATACGGCGGCGAGGAATTCATGGTGGTCCTACCCGCCACGCCGGTGGACGCCGCTGCCACGCTGATCGACCGCCTGCGGGAGCAGTTCGCTGAACTGGAGATCACTACCGAATCGGGCGAGACCCTGCACTGCCACTTCAGTGCCGGGGTGGCCTGCTATCCCGATCACGTCACCCCGCAGGAAATCATCAATGCGGCGGACGCCGCCCTGTACCGCGCCAAGCAGGCGGGCCGGAACCAGGTCCAGATCGGGCACGTCGACGAGCACTGACCCGGCCGCGATCTTGCCAAATCGGTACCAATATGGTCCTATATGGGCAACGAACACCTTCGTTCCCAGCGACACCGATTTGGAGGCCATCACCATGGATGCTCTCGAGCGCATTGACCAGTTCGTCAAGGAAAACCCGATCCTGATCTTCATGAAGGGCACCCCGCAGTTCCCGACCTGCGGCTTTTCCAGCCGCACCGCGGAAGCGATGAAGGCCTGTGGCGTTCCGTTCGGTTACGTCAACGTCATGGCCGACCCGGAGATCATGCAGGCCCTGCCGAGCTACCAGGACTGGCCGACCTTTCCGCAGGTCTACGTCAACGGCGAACTGATCGGCGGCGCCGACATCACCATCGAGATGTACGAGCGCGGTGAGCTCAAGCCGCTGTTCGAGGAAGCGGCCGCGAAGGCGGAGCAGGACAAGGGCGAGTAACGGCGAGCCCGTCCCCTCGAAAACGAGAACCCGGCCATTCGGCCGGGTTTTTTTTGTCCCGATAGCCGGGGGCATTCAACGGCTCACGACTCCTCACCCAGATCGTCGGGGCGCTCCCCTACCCCGCGGCGCTCTTCCTGGGATTGCCGTGGCGTCTCTTCCTTTGCCGCCTCCGACTTGTCCCGGTCAGGCTGATCTTCCGCAGACTGCCGCTCGAGCACGACCCTGGAGCGTGGCAAGTAACGCCCCTCGTCGTATTCCTGCAGGAAGCGAATCAGCCCTTCGCGCACCTTGCAGCGCAAGTACCAGGCTGCCAGCCCATCCGTCGCACTCACCAACACTCGCACCTCGATGTTCCAATCGCGACAATCAGTAACCAGCACACTGGCGACCTCGCCGTCGTGGTTGTCGTCACCCTTGACCAACTCGGCCAGCTTCTCGCGGATCGGGTCGATCGGCACGGTGTAATCGAGATAGAGATAAACCTCTCCGTAGATGTTGAGGTCACCCTCCTCGTCGGCATACGAATAGTTATAAACCGGTTCGTCGATCAGCATGGTGCTCGGCACGGTGAGCCGACGAAGATCCCAGATGCGAATCACCACGTAGGTGTAGGTGATGTTCTCGATATAGCCCCACTCGCCCTTGAAGATCACCATGTCGCCGATGCGCATCGGCTGGGTAAGGGCAATCTGAAGCCCGGCAAACAGGTTGGCGATCGTTCGCTGCGCACCGATCCCGATCACGACACTGATCAGGCCGGCCGAGGCGAGCAGCGAAAGTCCCAGCGAGGCGAACCAGTCGAAAGTCGAGAGGGCCACGACCATACCGATGAAGAAAATCACCCCGATCATCGACCGGCTGAGCACCGTCATCTTGGTGTCATAGGTCCGGGCGAGGAACACACTCTTGTCCTTTAGGCGCCGCAGTTTGCGCGCGCCGTAGGCAGACAGATACATGCGCACCATATTGATCAACAGCCAGGTGATCGAGCCGACCACGCCGACATATACCAGCGAGTCGTACAGATCGTTCCATTGAGGCGGCAACAGAACCAAGGGTCGGAACACGGTACTGAGCAGGAAGAAAAAGACGAGGGAGAGAAACCCCGGGCCCATGTAGCGCTGCAGAAACGGCAACCAGTCTTTGACGACACGCTTGGGCAACAGCCGCCCTGTCAGTCGCAGCCCCACGCTTCGAATGGCCCACGCCAGGAGCATGCTGGCTATGATCGTCGCTACCGCCAACGCCAACCGGAACGAACCGGTCCCGAGCAACTCGTACTTGACCCGATAGAAGGGGAACACCGAAATGAGTCTCCCCATGCCCGTATTGTCGTAAAGCACCGGCGTGCCTTTAACGGTCTCCGAATCGAACAACCAGCGGACCTCATCGTCAGCGCTCGTTCGCACGAGCCGAACCGGGACCTGCTCGCCGGCGACCTTAAAGGTGCTCAACAGGATCGACTCTCGTGGCTCCTGTCCCTCCTCACGCTCGGCGTTACGCAAGCCGTCGGCCTTATTCGGCAACACGTCTTCCTCGAGCTTGAGCCGTTGACGCAGCACGTAGGTGAGCTTGCCAGCAAGGTCCGCGGCCTCTTGATGCGTGGTGTCCCCGGGCAATTGCAGGGACTTTGCTGCCTGTTTGTAATCCCCGCCTCCGGCAGCCATGAGAAGATTCATCAACGTGCCGCGCGGATTGTCGAGATCCCCGATCGCCGGGTCCCGCAATTCGCCGTTATCACCATATAGACGTGAGTCGAGATCCACCTTCGGCGGCTCATCGCTTTCCTTGCCGCTCTTGCCCGACTCTTCCGTGGCACCGGACGTGTTCAACGCCCCGGTTGGCGTTGCTGCCAATGGCGTAGCCAGCAACAGCACCCCGGCAATCCCCAACACGCGAGCTAAACGCCGCAACGTCGCGAAGAGCGACAAATGGGCAGAGGTTCGCTGCCGCGAATGGCCGCGGGTCATGGAAAACCGCTCAAGCCCCCGAACCACGGCAGGCCAGCTCCGATACGATTTACGACTCATACGAACGGCGTACATGACGTCAACATAGCAGCGCAAGGGCTCCATCGTCGGCTTGTCGAGCGCTCGGCGCGAAAGTTGGAGACAAACGTCGCATAGCTAGTTATACTGCTCGGCTTCCCGGGATCTACTGCGCCGATGGATCGGCTCCGCTTCCCGGATTCCGCCGAGCCACGAGCCCGCCAGAGAGCCCCCGCACACCCCGGGACACGCTCTGATGTGAGGGCCAAGCGCCCGTGTTTCTTGCGGCATTCGCCGCCCATTGTGAGCATCCCATGTCCGATTCTCCCGCCACCGAGCAACCCTCGGTACGCTTTGCCGATCTTGGTCTGAACCCTGCCATCCAGCAGGCCATCCAGGACGTCGGCTACGAAACCCCCTCGCCGATCCAGGCACAGAGCATTCCGCCGCTGCTCGAAGGCCGTGACCTGATCGGCATGGCCCAGACCGGCACCGGCAAGACGGCCGCGTTCTCGCTGCCGCTGCTGAGCCGCATCGACACCTCGATCCGCGCGCCGCAGATGCTGGTCCTGGCCCCGACCCGCGAGCTGGCGATCCAGGTCGCCGAGGCGATGGCCAATTACGCGCGCCACCTGCCCGACTTCCACATCGCGCCGATCTACGGCGGCCAGGCCATGTTCCAGCAGCGCAAGCTGCTCGATCGTGGCGTGCACGTCGTGGTCGGCACGCCGGGCCGCATCCAGGATCACCTGCGCCGCGGCACGCTGCAGTTCGACCAGATCCGCATGGTCGTCCTCGACGAGGCCGACGAAATGCTGCGCATGGGCTTCATCGACGATGTCGATGCGATCCTCGCGGAAGTGCCGGCCGAACGGCAGGTCGCCCTGTTCTCGGCCACCATGCCCGAGCCGATCCGTCGCATCGCCCAGCGTCACCTGCGTGACCCGCAGGAAATCAAGATCAAGGCGACCACCAGCACCGTCTCGTCGATCCGTCAGCGCTTCTGGCCGGTCTCGGGCATGCACAAGCCCGATGCACTGACCCGCATCCTCGAGGTCGAGGACTTCGATGCCGGCATCATCTTCGTCCGCACCCGTCAGGCCACCAACGAACTGGCCGAGCGGCTGGCTGCGCGTGGCTACTCTGCCGCAGCCCTCTCGGGCGAGATGGGTCAGGCCGAGCGTGAGAAGACCGTCGACAAGCTCAAGAACGGGCAGCTCGACCTGGTCGTGGCCACCGACGTCGCTGCCCGTGGCCTCGACGTGCCGCGCATCAGTCACGTGATCAACTACGACATCCCCTACGACACCGAGGCCTACGTGCACCGTATCGGTCGGACCGGTCGTGCCGGTCGCTCGGGCGAGGCGATCCTGTTCGTTACCCCGCGCGAGAAACGCATGCTCAAGGCCATCGAGCGCGCCACGCGCCAGCCGATCGAGCAGATGCGTCTGCCGAGCGCCACCGACATTGCCAGTCGTCGCAGTGCGCAGCTCAAGGACCAGATCACGGCCGTACGCGAGGCCGAGGACCTGACGCCGTTCGTCGAGCTGTTGAACGAATACCAGAACGAGCACGACATCGAGATGGCCGAGGTGGCCGGCGCACTTGCCTTCCTGCTGCAGAAGGACCGCCCGGTGATCGCCGAACAGATCAAGGAAATGACCCCGCCGCCGGCAATGCGCGAGCGCGACCGAGACGATCGTGGCCCGCGCGACGATTCCGACAAGATCCGCTATCGCATCAGCGTAGGCCGCGAGCACGGTGTCACGCCGGGCAACATCGTCGGTGCGCTGACCAACGAGGGTGGCATCCACGGCAAGCAGATCGGCGCGATCGAGATCGAGTCCGATCACAGCTTCGTCGACCTGCCGGCCGGCATGCCGGATCGCCTGATCCAGCAGCTGTCGAACATTCATCTGTTCGGCATCAAGCTCGCCCTGCAGGGCATGGGCCCGGCACCGGCAGGACGGCCGCGCCGCCGGCCGCGTCCGGGTGGCCA
Source organism: Guyparkeria hydrothermalis (assembly GCF_023555385.1). Taxonomy (NCBI): domain Bacteria; kingdom Pseudomonadati; phylum Pseudomonadota; class Gammaproteobacteria; order Chromatiales; family Thioalkalibacteraceae; genus Guyparkeria; species Guyparkeria hydrothermalis. The sequence continues at coordinate 409,612 of NZ_JAJSED010000001.1, read as the reverse complement.
CCCTGGCAAGGGGCGCCCGCCCAAGCGCAAGTTCGACCGCCGCTGATACAGCAAAGGCCGCCCGAGGGCGGCCTTTTTGATTGCGGCATTCCCGGCCCCTCTCAGCCGAAGAAGCAGGCGTTGGGATCCTCGTCGATTTCCTGCAGCAACTCGTCGAGCCGTGTCGCTTCAGGCAACGGCGAATAGCGCCGCCAGCGTGCACCTGATGGCTTCCAGTAGAGCTTCCACACCGAGCGCGACATCACGTAGACCAGACGAGCGAAGTCCTCCTCGATCCGGTGGCCGCGCATCGAACGACGGAACTCGAACAGCTCGATCTCGCGGCCGTCCAGTCGGTACCCGATATCCAGCTGCTCGCGCATCGCGATCGGCGGACGTCGCGACTCGACGAAGTCTTCCACCTGCCTTTCCGCCCGGCGGCGGTCCAGTTCATTCCAGGTCATGCGGCACCCGATCAGTCGCGTTCGTGGCGCCAGTGCGGATCGCCCAGATCGAGCTCGACCTCGGCGACGTGATCGCCGGCAAAATCGACGTGGCCGCGAAAGCGGTCATAGCCACGGCGCGAGAACTCGAACCCGAAGCGACGGGTCAACTGCGGCCAGCCACGGTCGTCACGGGCCAGACCGACCCGCCGCAGACTGACGCTCTGATCCAGCAATTGAACGTCAGCCTTCTCGGTCGCCCGACGGGCCAACCCCAAAGCACGTCGCCGGAATTGGTCGTGACGCACCCAGATGCCCACAGCGGCAATTACCAGGATCAGGATGAAAAGGTCCCCGAGGGTCCACATCGATTGGCGTTTCCTTGACGAGAAAACCCCGACAAGGCGGGGTCATTCGGACGAGCGTGTTATTCGACATGCCGACAACGCTCGTGGCGCTCCGACAGCTTGCCTTTGTACCACAGTTACGCTAACTTTCGCCTCCCCTGCCGGGGTGGCGGAATTGGTAGACGCAGCGGATTCAAAATCCGCCGGGGTAAAACCCGTGTCGGTTCGAGTCCGACCCTCGGCACCAGTAAAAACAAGCAGTTAGGCGATGCCGCCTGATGCAACCTAGGTACCACACCCCCTGAAGGTACCAAAGCAGGTACCAATTTGCTGATATCCTCCCCCTGTAACTGGCCGTTTCAGGGGGTATCAGATGGCTACCGTGACCAAGCTCAAGACGAAGGCCGGGCAGGTTCGCTACAAGGCCCGCGTGCGGATCACCGGCTACCCCGTCGTCAACAAGACCTTCCCGCGCAAGACCGACGCCCATGCCTGGGCGGCCAAGGTCGAAAAGCAGATTCTTGACGGAACCTACTTCGAGCACCAGGAACGCCGACGCAATACCGTCGACGCCCTGATCGACCGTTACCTCGGGACGGTCCTGCCGGACAAGAAGCCAAGCACCCAGCGCGACCAGGTTCGCCAGCTCGCCTGGTGGAAGCGGGAGATCGGCAAGACCACCCTCGACCGTCTACGCCCTGCCCTGATCGCCGAGAAGCGCGACGAGCTGGCCAAGGATCGGAGCGGTAGCACCGTCAACCGTTACCTCGCCGCCCTCTCTCACGTCTGCACCGTCGCCTCGAGCGAGTGGCACCTTCTTGAGGACAACCCCGTCCGCAAGGTCCGCAAGCGCCCCGAGCCGCGTGGTCGTGTCCGGTTCCTTGACGACCGGGAGCGTACCGCCCTACTCGAGCAGACCGCCGCGAGCCCCAACCCCTACCTTCACACCATCGTCACGCTGGCTCTCTCGACTGGCATGCGGCATGGAGAGGTTATGAACCTGACCTGGCACAACGTAGACCTATCCCGCCGCGTGATCGTTTTGGGCGACACCAAGAACGGCGAGCGCCGGGCCGTCCCGCTGATCGGTGAGGCGCTCGACCGACTCAAGGACCTACGCCAAGCGCCTCGGATCGACACCGATCTGCTGTTCCCGAGCTACAAGGATTCGCGCAAACCGATGGACATTCGAGGCGCCTGGGGGAAGGCTCTGGAAGATGCCGGGATCGAAGACTTCGTGTTCCACGATCTGCGGCACACCGCCGCGAGTTACTTGGCAATGCACGGCGCGACCACATCGGAGATCGCCGCCGTGCTCGGGCACAAGACCCTCGCCATGGTCGCCCGATACAGCCACCTGAGCGAACAGCACACGGTAGGTGTGCTCGAGCGCATGAACGCGAGTGTCTTCGGTGACGAACGCAAAACCTGATCGCGTTCGCCTTTTTCAGGCGTGATAATGCGTGAGGGGCGCCTGCCGCCTCTGACAACCTGCTCCACACGCAAGTAAACAGGCGCGGGGACTGACTCTGCCACCGTCCAGCCATCTCCCCTTCGAGCATTTCGAACCGCCCGCCTCCGGCTTCCGCACAAAGCCAAGCATGGCATGACCCCGAGGCTAAGCGCAGGCCGTCTAAAGCAGAAAAATCCCTTGTGACGAGCACGCTGACTTACCCGTCAGCCAAGCGCTCCTAGGAATAGAGTCGCCCTTTATTTTTAGGACGACTCATTAAAACCGAAACACCAAGATGGCTCCTGCACACATCAGAAACCAGGAGTCATCCAATGCAAACAACAGACATTCCCCACCCCGAAACCGCGCCGGCAAAGGCATTTGCCACCGTCAGGCAGCTGGCTACCATGCAGTCTGTTCCCTTCTCCACCGGAGCGATCCGCATGCAGATCGCACGCGCTGAGAAGAACGGCCTCGCCCCGCACATCCGCCGAATAGGCCGCCGAGTCCTGATCGACGTTAACGGTTATTTCACATGGATGGATGGAGGTGACGCATGAGCAATGCCACTAGTCATCCATTCACAGCCGAGATCTGCCGCTGTGAAGCGTGGCGATCTCTGCGGATCGCGATCCACAGCGAAGAAAGACCAGAGGCTATGCCCCCTCTTAGAACCCGCCTGCCCGGCAATAGAGCGCCCCGTCGCCTCGTCATCTACCAGGCAAACGCACTACCCCACCGCCCTTCTGAGACGGGGCAACTGGAGCAGAAGGAGCAGAAAAGGGAGGTCAAGAAATGACAAAACCCCACTCCGAAGAGCAGGGCCGCCACACACATGGTCATCATAGCTCACCTTTCGACGAAATCCTCGTCCGCGTTGACGCATCTCGAGAGACTAAGCCGGCGCCGGGCCTAGCCCGGGCGATGGTCTGCCGTTGCGCCAACCCACAACACGAGGATAAGCACCCCAGCCTGCTTGTCTCCGAAACGCAAGAAGGCATCGTACTGATGCACTGCAGAGCCGGCTGCAGTAACAGCGAGGTCCTTCGAGGACTCGGGCTCGAGCCAATCGAACTGATTCCCGAGCACCTGCGACACTCTCGCACCGACGGTAATCGGTCGCCACACAAGGGACCGAGATTCTCTGCGACGCAGGCACTCCAATCTCTGGCCATGGACGTGATCATCGTCTCTCTAGCCGCAGCCCAGATCCGACGCGACGGATGGCTCGACGACGCAGACCTGGAAGCGCTTATCGATGCGGAAAAACGAATCCGGAACATGATCCAAGCGGGAGGCTTTCTCGCATGAGCATCGCAGAGCAAGCCGAAGCCCTGACCTCCAATCCGCTCGAGTCAGAGCTAGACGAACGCGACTACACCGTCGCACCTCCAAAGCCAGACCCCGCCATGTTCCACGGCCTCGTGGGCGACGTAGCAAGGGCGGCAACAATGGGGCGGGAACCAAACCGGGCAAGCGTGGCGTTGGCCTTTCTAACGTGGCTTTCCGCTGCTGTGGGCCGCCACCACTTTATTTCCGTGGGCGACCAGACCCACCCTTTGCTCATCAACGGCCTGCACGTCGGCCGTTCCATGGTTGCGGCCAAGGGCGAGAGCTGGGCGCTGGTCAAGCGCATTCGTTACGCCGTCGGAGAAATGATGGACGGCAACCCGACGCAGCGCACCGATGAAGAGGGCGCCGTCGTCACGCCTACGCTGTTCGCCGGCCGGATTCACTCCGGCGGGCTGTCGACTGGCGAGGGCCTCGCGGCACAGGTTCATGACGGCTTCACTCTCGGGAAAACAGAGCATGCGCCGATTAATGACAAGCGCCTTCTGATCATCGAAGCAGAGTTCGCCAAATTGCTTGAGCAAGGCAAGCGTGACGGCAACACCCTTAGCCCGACCATCCGGGACTTGTTCGACGGGGGATCAATCCAACCGGCCACCAAGTCAGCCAGCATCTGGGCTACCGAACCTCATGTGGCCATCCATGGGGCGATCACTCCTCACGAATTGCGGGCTCGAATGGATGCCACCGCAGCATTCAACGGCCTGATGAATCGTTTCCTGATGATCTTCGCCGAGCGCACTTGCCTAGTCCCCTTCCCTGAGCCGACGCCAGACGAAGCAGTACACCGGCTAGCAGTTCAAACCAGGGACGTGATCAAGTTCGCCCTTGGTGACTACCCGCGCACCAAGTGCGCCACCGCAATCAAGCTCTCCAAAGAGGCGCGGGAAATGTACCGCGAGGCATACCCTGATCTGCGACGGCGTGATGGTTCAACGGCAATTGTTACTGCACTGCTCGAACGTCGCGCACCAATCACCCTACGGCAAGCCGGCCTGCTCGCCATGACCGACCAGACCGACGTAATCTCGGCAGCGCACATGCGGGCCGCTCTAGCTTGGTCGCGGTTTCACCGAGAGTCCGTTGGCTTCATATTCGGGCAAGACATGAACCAGCGGATCGAATCGGAGAAGCGTCGAGAACAGAAACAAAAGATACTCAACGGTATCGCAGCTGGGAGATGGGTCACGCGAACCATGATTCAGCGCGAGATATTCGCAAAACGGATCAAGGCGAAGGACCTGACCGCGGTCCTCGAGGAGCTGCTCGCCGACGGTCTGCTCGAGCAACGGGAGCGCCAAAAAGAAAGTTTCGGCACAACCAAAGAGTATTCTCGTCCCGCGCAAGACGCGCATAACGCGCAAGACGACACCTCAAGGGGCGTCACGCCGATGCGCAACAGCGCGCACAGCGAGCAGGAGGAGGATGCGCGCACGAATCTACCTCCACGACCTGCGCGTGTTTCGCAAGGGAAAGCGCGCCCAGGAACCGCACCCGGACATGGCGTTGCGCGAGTTGCGCGAGTTGCACAAGAGATGCGTGGAAAGGATGGCGAGATGCTCGCATGAGAAGTGCGGAATTATCACCATGCTGGCCGGCCAGTCACACACATGTCGGCCTCAAAACCGATGAGGTTCGGCAGTCATGCGTAGCTGTGCTGTTATTGCCAGGGCTCGCTGAGGGAGGGGGTACGGGGTTAGGGCAGACGCCCTTCTAAATCTTCCAACATCTCTTCGCCTTCCCGGCTCAAGCAAAAAAACCCACCAAGCCAAAGGCAAGGTGGGTTTGGTTCATGACGGTACGTCATCGTCATGGATCGTCACTCGGCTCATCGAGCCGGTCTCAAGAAACATGCCGCCGAGCCACTGCGTGGCGCGAAGACAGCCCTACTTCTGGTCATCTCAACCTCCTAAATTGATTGGTTAATCCGGCGGCCAAGCCGGATGCACTGTATGCACAGACAGTTCCACCTGCCTGCGCACGCCAACATGCCAACGGGACGCCAATCCCGGAGACACACCTTCACGTCACCGCCCGCTTTCGGCCTGCCAGTGCCACCTGACAGTGCCGGGCCAATCCGTCGCGGACTGCCCGGCTCCCTCGATCCTTTCGAGATCGAGGTTTCGCCTACTCGCGGATCGCTCTCCAGGCGTCGAGGTCTTCTCGGGATCGTTACTCCCGTGCCGAACGGTGCCAACCGCCCGACCCTCTCGGCCCTTTCCCTCGTTAGTCGTCGGCATCACTCTGTCAGCGCCTAGTTGCTCGTCATCACACGGATACCATCACCGCTCATCCTTGCGGTTTTCGGCGGCCCAATGCTCCACAACGGCTCGCTTACGCCCGTGTGACTTTGCAAACATCGCAGGTCGCTACCCTAGTCGGCTCTGACAGCTCCACACAGCACCCGAACGGTGCCGTTACACGCTTACGCTCCCGCCTGCCCCATCGGCTTTGCCCTCATGGCTCACCGACAGGTACACCGGACTCCCCGCAGCACTCGCTGCGTGAACCCGGCGCTGCCCTCACGGACAGCGTGGACGGCCCACGTGTGTGGCACTGGTTGCGCGGTTTCCCGCACCCCCAGGTCAGGACTGGCTACCTGATCTTGCCGGGACAGGATCACGGGGCATTTCCTCCCCGTGTCCGTTTCCGAGTCACCCAACATCCCAGGTCGATCCATGCCGGATCGCGGGATGGGATAGAACCGGCGGATTACTCCGCTCCACGTGGGAGCGGGATTACTCGCCGGAGCCTCCCTTGCACCCGCCGAACGGAATTACCCGTAACGGGCGCGAAGTGACGCTGGCCGAGGTTGGCAGTCCTCGGCCTGGGGATTGGCAGTCCCCTGGGGCTGTACAGCCCGTGGTGTGTTGTTTGGCATGGCGTGAGGTTGGCGGCCTCCCCGATGGCGTCCCGTTGAACGACATCGGGAGACCGCCAGTCACGCGGCCGTGCCCACCAAATCGTCGCGTGGCAGCCACCGAAAGTTGGCGGTGACCCCACCGGGCCTCAGGTTGGCCCTTCGCGAGGGATTGTCGGCAAGAAAAAACCCACAGCGAACCGCTGCTAGGAACATTATTTACAGGATGATGATCGAAGATCATCGCGTTTTTACATCAATCACTTATGCGATTGATGCGCTACACTTTGCCCATGAGCATGAAAGTCCTGTATCCGTCGCAAGTCGAGGCGCAGCGCGCCATCTCGAAAGCCGTTCACACCAACCCGCTTTACGTAATGGGCGACGTGCCTATCGAGAAGTGGGAGCGTCTGGTGGAGAAATTCGTTGTCCGTTACGAAGTCGATATTTCTCCTGCGGCTCGGCAACACCGAAAGCGTAAGGGGCGGTGCTCGTCACGCCTCATCGGCGCACGACTGCCACCAGATGCCAGCGGGCGGGAGAAAATTCGATGGGTGCTGCTGGTGACGAGATCCGGCAAGGGCGCGGTCAAGGAGCAGGAGGCACTCCAAGATGCTCACAAGGATCGGATCACGTGGGGAGACTACGTGCTGATGCATCTGACCCGCCCTCGCAAGCATGGAGGGGGCAGCCGGTGGACCTGGTGTCTGGCGCCTCAGGTCGAGAAGCTGGAAGCGAACTACGTGACTGCGCTCGCTCAGGCGGCCGGGAGAAGCGGCGACCCCTCCCGCATGAGGTCCTACCTTAAGGGGTCGCTGTTGCGCCGACCGATGCACTCCGGCGTGCGAACACAAGTCGCCAAGATGCTCCGCCGAGCCAAGCGCGTGTGGCTGAAACACAGCAATGGCCAACCCTGGCCGGCCTCTTCTCCAGACAACCTGCCGTGGCTGGGGACCTTCAAGGCCCAGACAGACCAGCCCTGACGCCTTAGTAGCCAAACCTGTCACTGTCACACTCACTGTGACTGTGACAGTTACCTGTGACTCTCACATAGGATGTTGCAACTCAGCTGTTACAACAGGGCGCATTGGCAATGCACCGCTACTTCCCGCTCCCGCGCTCGAGCTTTTGAAACTCTCGCTCGAACCGAGCCCGGTTCTTGTCCATCCAGGAGCCAAGACGCTTCAAGGCGAAGCCAATGAGAAGGACCACACATCCCGTCACGATGATTGCCAATGAAAGATCGCTCATTCCTGCCTCCCAGATCATCAATCTACTTTCTCGAACTACCCAGCCAGACTCCCGCATCACCATTCATGGGCTCCGTGAAACGGCCGCTTGAATGGCCATCCGGCACAACGTAGCCTAGTTCAATCATACGCCCCCGGGCCTCCGTCTGGCTTCATCCCATCCAAGCCAGGCCACAAGCCCCGGGGGCTTTTTGCATCCCGGATTCCATTCGCAAGCGGAAGCTGACCAAACAGCTGCCGCGCGTCATCTGACTCTCAACTCAAGTCCTCAGGTGGTGGGTTTTTTTATGCACGCAATCCCCTCCTGAACACACCAACGGTGTGGGAAGGATCATCTCGCCAGACGAGATGCGTGTTGACCCCGAAATGAGGAAAGAATGATGACGTATGACATCGTGAATGTTCGAAGCAACCCCGCTCAGTGGATGGCCTGGCAGCAATCGGTCTTTTCCGACTGGGACCTCCTGAACACCCTTCGGAAGGCGGAGTTCCGCGCTTCATTGAGACTGGAGCCTTTCGTCCCGCCGGAGGGCAAAACCGGTGATAGTGACAACACTCGCTACATCGTGCCCAGAGGCGACGCGCTCGATTCCTACCGGGAGCACGTGTCATCGGTCGTTGCACCGAAGACCATTCAGGCAAACCGGAATGGCATGCAATGGCTTGGTGCGGGAATCGACGCTCTCGACATAACCGGCGAGACCGTGGCGATATTCGGCTCAGGACAAGAGGCAGACCATCGGAAAGCCTTGGGCAACATAGTTCCTACCGAGGACTGGGTTCGCATGCAGCACTGCATGTTGCTTGTGCCTGATGCCGAGGAGTATCACTACTGGTCATGGAGGGCAGCGCATCGACAGCCGGAGGCTCTCATCCGGGTCAAACCCGACATCGGCTTCCAAGCCAGGCTGCTGAAAGCGGAGAAGGCGATGTTTGATCGCCACAAAGAACACAACCAGGCGAACATGAAACCCGCCAATGTTGTGTGATCGACCGTCACCCTGTGTGACCACGCAAACCCGTTAGGCCTTTGGCTTAGCGGGTTTTTTCTATTCATCTTTAGCCCGCATCAACCGACACGGGGTTCAATCACTCGGTGCCCGAGAAGTTCGGGAGGTACCTGCCCACTTCGTCGAGCAACTTCCTGGTTCCCTCTTCCCTTACTTCCTCGGAGCCATTTGCGATCATGCCAAGAGCCTCCGCAAGCTCGTCCGTATCGGCATCACAGTCAGGGCTGGCCACCAGCTCCAGCATCTGCCAGAACTGCTCCGTCGTAATGCTTGGGGTGCCTGAGGTCGACATGATGTTCTCTCGCTTAATTTGTTTGGACACTACTCGCCACAAGCAGTGGCGCGGAAACTGTACCTTGGGATACTAGTGAAATTGATCAACAAGAGCCTCCCAGGCACTTTGGGACAATCGAGACAATTCACATCGGCGCAACTACAACATCAGAACTGAACTCTCGCTGCTCACCCTTCAGCCAACCAGCAAGCGCCGCCAAGAGCTCCTCCCTGCTGCCATGCCGCAAAGCGCACTCCCAAACTGTTGCCACTCTCCAGCCAGCCTCTAACAGAGCTCGATGATTGTCTCTATCCCGGTTGACGTTTCTTTGAAACTTGTTGGCCCAGTACTCCGAGCGTGTCTGGGGTGTAGTGGCGAACCGGCACCCCTCATGACGATGCCAGAAGCATCCATGAATCAGTATGACGGCACGGTACCTAGGCAGCACGAGATCTGGGCACCCAGGAAGTTTCCTTACATGCAGTCGGTACCGAAAGCCACGCGCATGAAGCCAACGCCGTAATATCATCTCCGGCTTAGTGTTCCTGCTCTTCACACAGGACATCATCCTCGACCGAGTGCGTGCGTCGACAATATCTGCCACGGCGCCAACCCCGCTCAGTTCGCGTTTGGATCGGAATCGATTTCATCCGACAATGGCAGCTTACATGCGCAGGGAGCAAGTCATTTCTGCCTTCGCCACGATCACTTCTCCGACCCATCCGGTCGTGGGGTCTGGGGAAGGGCTCTCAGACTAGGCAGGCTTCGGAAAGCCAGCCGTGCGAGTCGAAAGCTTTATTCGATCTCGCAATTTAGCGTTCTACACATTCGCCTCTCGCTCTCGGGAATTTAACGGATCACACACCAAGGCCGCGTAGCCCGTCCAACTTGCAGGCAGGTTGCCGAGCCCCGAAGCCCGACCTGCGTCGAGAACACACGCACAAAAACTAATACACCAATTCATCACTCTAATGACATCTAAAAAATATTCTTTGGCCGAATTTTTCTGCGGCTGTGGCGGCACCTCCCGAGGATTCACCCGTTCCGGTCGTTTTAACGTGGCACTGGGCAACGACGTGAAAAGCGAGGCGTTGCGCACGTTCGAGTTCAATCACGCGAATGACGATGTCCCCCCATCAACTATTCGCGAAGACATTCGTTTGCTCGACGTGGATACCATCCACTCTGTGTTGGCCGACCGAGGTGTAAGGAAAGGCGATCTCGACGTGATGATTGGTGGCCCACCCTGTCAAGGGTTCTCGCAACTGAGGCGGAATGAGCACCGAAAACAAGGAAAGATCGTCAAATTTTCCGGCTACAGCAAACTCGCAGACGATCCTCGCAATGACTTGGTGCTACGTTTTCTTGAGGTCGCGGAAGCCTTGCGGCCCAAGTTTCTGGTAATTGAGAACGTCCCACAGATGCTCAATCACGGCTTCCAAGGTCGCCTTGGCAAGCTCTCGGAACTCGTGATTCAAATGCTTGAGAAGGATCTTGGCTACACAGTAGAGGTCGCGGTTGTGAACTGCGCCGACTACGGCGTACCTCAGCTTCGTGAACGTGCAATCTTTATCGCAAGCTCCGTCGGCGCCGTCTCGATGCCACCGAAAACCCATGGCAACCCAACAGATCAGAGACTCATGAGTTCGGGTTTAAAACCATGGGTTACCGTTAAAGACGCCATTAGCGACTTACCTCCGCCCCCATTGGGCAAAGATAGTCTTGGCGGCGGACCAAAGGACTTGTACGGGGAGGTGCCGAGCGATTTTGCACGATCTATGCGCACCTCCGCGAGATTCCCGCACAACCATCTCACGAGAAGTTACAAACAGCAGGTGCTCAACATCATCAAGGAAATGCGCCCAGGGCAAACTTGGGATACCGAGAGCAAGCGTATGCGAGCCAAGTATGAACGGGCCATCTCGAAAAAGGCTCGCGCCGAGGCGATGTCGCACGAGAAAGCCCGCACCCGACTGGAAGCCGAGGGCTTAATCAATCCCGCTTTCTATCGTGACTATTACTGGAGCGCCTATTCACGGTTGGCATGGGACGCTCCGGCACTGACAATCACGGCCAACGCCAACTTTCTCGGCTCCGGACGCTTTTCGCATCCCGAAGAAATGCGGGGCATCACCATGCGCGAAGCCGCTCGTTTGCAATCATTCGATGACGATTTCCGATTCGTCACTTCAATGACTGACAGCAACAACACGACCCGCATCGGCGTTGGCATGGATATGATTGGGGAGGCGGTCCCCCCCACCCTATCTGAAGCCATCGCTAAGCATCTCGCATCACAGCTCGACGCGCACTACTCAAGCACGAAAACTACCGCGTAACCGTAAGACCTGGAGGAGCCATGGCGGCCTCGATTACAGATAAAGAGCAAATAGACGACCTAGCCATCCAAGCTCTTGAAGCGATGCTAGAAATGCATGGCCCAGATCACCGCTTCCCCACTGACGCTATATGGCAATTCATCCCTGGCGACTTCGAAATTCCCTCGACGAGGAAGCCCCCGGTACCGCGACGTCTAGTTAAGCGTGGGTACCTGCAAGAGACCGGCGCCAAGACTCGAGCTCAATCCGGCCCCCGTGCTGGAAGCACCACGACGGAATACCGTTTTGGCGAGCAACTAGTCCCGGAGAACAAGACCTCTGCCCCTTTCTCCGAATCGCCCTCCGCCTCACAAGCGGGAGCACCTACTGCAAACCTTAGCGAAGCAATTTTCAGCATTCAGAAATCGATGGAGGCGGAAGGCTACCTGATTTCTCCAGCCGAGCTGGCCAACTTCTTCCTCGCGATGACGGTGAGCCCACTTGTAATTCTTTCCGGCATCTCCGGAACCGGCAAAAGCCTCCTCCCTCGCAAATTTGCAAAATTCACAAGCTCCAACTTCCAGTCAATCCCCGTTCAGCCACAGTGGGCCGATAACAGCGATCTGTTCGGTTACGTCCCCGCATTGGCGAACGATACCTTTATCAAAGGCAAGATTGTCGATTCGATACTTGACGCCAAACGTCACCCGGACTCACTCTCGATCGCACTGCTCGACGAAATGAACCTAGCGCCAGTCGAGTACTACTTCAGCGACTTCCTCTCCGTGGCCGAATCTCGTGAACGTAAAAGCGGCCAAATCGGCTCAGATCCTTTACCGATAGACCTGCCATCTGAGCCCAGCGAGGCACACTCTTCCCTATGCGAGGAACTTCGCGGCGTTGAGCTTCCGCACAATTTGCGAGTTGTCGGCACAGCCAACATGGACGAGACCACTCATTCGTTCAGCCCAAAAGTGCTCGATCGAGCTTTCACTATCGAGTTCGACGACCCTGATCTAACGGCATTTGCCATCGGCGAAAGTGACACTAACGCCAACTTTGAGGGCTTAGCTCAAGCGGTAATTGATCCCGACAATGCGATCAGTGTGATGGAAGCCCAATCCAAGAACCAAGACTTGTTCGAGCATGTCGCCGCATGGCTGAGCGAAATACAGGACATTCTCGCTCCGACAGGCATCAAGTTTGGCTACCGAACGCGCGACTCTATTCTCCTCTACCTTCACTTCTGGCGGGAATTCGGCCTCTCGGACGTGCTCTCTGGCAGCGCGGCGCTCGACTTCTGCCTTCTGCAGAAGGTCCTGCCAAAAGTATCCGGTAATAGCGATGCCCTAGAGTTCGCCTTGAACCAACTCTCCGACTGGCTCGACGCCCGATCGGAGCCGAGTCTAGGAGTCGACGGCATTGACGCGGAATTTGCGGGGGCACTCGAAAGGAGCCGAGAAAAGGTCTCCCGCATGAGCTCGCTGCTGGACTTAGACGGTGTAACTCGTTTCTGGGGTGTGTGATGCCAACGCTTTTTCAAGCTGAGGGAACCGGCTGGAAACTGGAAATAGTTGGAAAGCTTCCCGAGCTTGCTCCCTTTCTATCGACGACTCCGAACTCATCGATAGGAGCGACAGGCGTTAAACAGATGACGCGAATAAACGCTGAGAGCGGACGTCTGCAGCCTATCGCCCCAGGTGAGGCGATGGAGCCCCTTTTCTACGAAGCGGTCGGATACGACATATACATTGAGAAAGATGATGAAGCTGTGAGCGTCTCATTGCCGCCTGGGTCTGATCCTCGGCGCGTCAGAGACAGAGCCGAACATCACTTCCTCAACTTCGGGAACAACGTGGGTTTCGCCGACATCTCAATAGACGGACCAGCCAGCCACGCACGAATCTCCCTCGAGGTGTTCTCGCGAAAAGCCGACTACAAGACCGACTACTTGGCAATGCGCACAGAAGTTAGCGGAATGCTGCGCAACTTGGCCATGACCGCAAACGCCAAGACCTATAGCATGGCCGCCCCCTCTCGAAGCCGCAGCCCTACCCTGATCGAATGGTTCGCGCTAGTGCAGCAGTACTTCGATGAGTCCATGAAGCTCGCCCGAGGCATAGCCAAGAACCCGCATTCAACACTGGTAAAAAAGACCGCAACGACCGAGACCGAGCGTGCTCGCCGGGTATCCCGCCATACGATCAATCGAGCGATGCGTCGTGCGAACAATGGGCCACTGCACCCAAGGTTGAAAAGACCGCTCCCCCGCCGCATCCAAGAGACGATTTCATGGACGACATTCAACACCCCAGAAAACCGCTATTTCAAGGGGATACTGGTAGAGACACACCGAAAGATTAGGGTACTTGCACGAACACAACGTTCAGAAGACGAAGACGCCGACCAAGACTCCGAAAGCCGGTTTCTTGATTCTATCCGGGACGAGCTGAAAGAAATGCAACGTCAAGTCGAGGCAGTACTTCGATTGCCCTTTCTCGCTCAAGTGTCCAAAAACACGCTTCAAAAGCCCGATTCACTGGTATTCCACAAACACCCCCTATACGCACGGTTTGACAAGCTTTCCCGGCTTGTGAACGGGGGCTTGTCGTTCTCCGGGGAAGTTGTGCCAATCGGGGTTAAGGACACAGCACTTCTCTACGAGTACTGGTGTTTCTTAAAGACTATCAGCCTGCTCAAAGAGCATTTCGAGCTTGCAGAGCAAACGGTGGTCCAGTTCAAGCGGATGAAGCTGACGGTAACTTTGAAGAAGGGCAAACCCTCGGCGATGAGGTTTATACACAGGCCCACCGGCAAAGAGCTGCACGTGGTTTACAACCGCATGTTCAACAAGTTACCGACGACTTCCCAAAAGCCGGACAACGTCATCCAGTTCGCCAGCAACGACCGCTTCTACATTTTCGACGCGAAGTATCGAATTCAATTTGACAAGGATTACATGCGGAAACATGGGGGGGCTGGCCCCATGGAAGAGGACATCAACACGATGCATCGCTATCGTGATGCTATCGCCATCCCCCACCCGATTACACAGGAATACCAACGGGGCGTCGTTATTGGCGCTGCGGTGTTATTTCCTCATCCGAACGAAATCGACTACTCAGGACATCGTTTTCATCAGAGCATTGATCAAGTCGAGATCGGCGGAATCCCGTTTTTGCCTAATTCGACCAAACTGTTCGAAGCAAAAGTCAACCAACTCCTCGCCTCCGAATGCTTCCTATAGCTCCTCGAATTCGTGGCACGTCGGCTTGCCGAATCATTTGGCCAAGTACCAACGGCCCTAAGCCTGGCTCCCTAAAAAAGAAGCAAGTTCCACGCAAGGATCCCGCTTGAGGAGCCAGGCGCGAAACGAGCCCACACTGACTGAATACCCAGACAAGGCCCCGAGAATAGGCACAACGTGCGATCTCAACCCGTTTCAGACACGTTCACCCGAACCAGGACACTATGCATACCTCGCATTGCACATGGACTCCCGACTGGATTGATGAGCGTCGCTACCCAGGACGCTTTGAAGATTGTGATGTTTCCTGTTGGGCGTGGGCATTTCTCAGACGCAACCCTGATTACTTGAGGGATGTTGAGCACTTCGACTCCCTGCCGAGTCACAACAGCGATGGCAAACCCAACTCAAAGCTCTCTCTCAATCCCGTGTCTCTGGACGAACGAGCGTGCCTGCGCTTCTGCGACCCGCCATGCGAGCCTGAAGAGACAATTGAGGAATGGGAAAGAAGAACGGGTGATGCTATCGGCCCTTCGTTACTCCACCACTTAGAGCATAAGTGGAAGGTACGTGGGGTCCCTCACCCCCGGTCCGACAATTGCCCTACGCCCTTGCTAGATTCACGCATGCCATATCGAGCCGATGAGGGAGCTCTCGACCTGACTCGGCATGTGCACGGCAACTTGGTCCTGGCAAATCACGAGCACGCTGTGCCAATCCCTCCCGGAAGACTCTTGATTTCAGTGGACCCTTCCCTGCCACTTGATCGCCAAACCGAAGAAATCAAAAAAATCATCAAAAGCGAGAGAGGTAGACGTCGCGCCAAAGGCCCGAGGGAGACAAGCCTCCCCGTGATGCTCCGCGCACTCGACGGACACTTGCAAGGTGCAACATCACGCGAGATCGCCGAAGTTCTATTCCCTCAGAAGGTCTCTACCTCTTATGCCGACAGCGGTGTGAAGGACGCGGAGTACCACATTGAGCAAGCGAAAAAGGTGAGAAGAGACCCCTACGGCCTACTCCTATACCGATTCTCCGGGTGAACCGAACGAGAGTGGGCTAGTAGCACAGGCAACCTCGCGATATCCCTCTGCCCCATCAACGCAGGAAGGGCCGCCGATTCTCGCACTTACGGCAAGCAGCGGGGTACCAGTCGAGGTACCAACGGTTTGAAAAAAACCCAATTCTTCTGAAGACTTCCGGTTTCAACAGAACCGCACCACGACGGGCCTTCCGTTGACTTAGGAAAACACCGGAAACGCGGTTCGGCATAATTCAAAATCCGCCGGTAGAGATACCGTGTCGGTTCGAGTCCGACCCTCGGCACCAGACATCTCGAGCGGACGTTGCGGCCTCACCGGCCGCTTATCCCACCTTCCTGGAATTGCTCGCTCATCCCTGCCCTGACCTTCTCGGCGCTTTGCCCGAGGCCCAAGGAATTCACGGCTCCAACGGGATATGCACTTCCGGCAGACGCGTCTCGGAAAGCGCGGCGAAGGCGTCCACTGCGCTGGAGACGAAGACAGGCTCGTTACAACCGCCGGCAAGCGCCGGCACGAGCTTCAGCGTCCGGCATTGGCGATCGCCTCCGTCGCACAGTTCGATCACCCCGCCCACGACTCCACCATGAAAGTCGTCCTGATCGGCATGCAGGGTTTCAAGCCGGTGGGTCCACGTCGTGAGCAAAGCGAGTGCATGGATGCCAGACAGGCGCGACAGCCCCGGCGAGACCTTCTCGGGCAGGCGTATCTCGATGAAACCGGCGTCCATCAGGTCAGGGACAAGGGACTCGTACACTTTCAATGCCGAAAAAATATCCGCGGGCTTGGCACTGACGAGATCGAGAAGAATCTGCAATCGTTGGTCGAGAGCCCGTGTCGAATCGATAATTCGCTGCAACTTGTTTTCGATTGCGCGAATCGATTCGCCGTCCGGTGAATTGATCGGCACATCCGGGGACACGTCGGCCGTTACCCTGACTCGCGAGTTATAGGCGGCCATGGAGATGCCATTGAGGACCCCCCGAACGTCATGCGCCTCGGAACGGACAATCCGACCAAACACGCCGCCCAATACTTCCATTCCGTGAACGTATCCGGCAAGCCGGGAGCCGAGCTCCTTTCTCTCCATCACCGAGATCCCTGTTTTGACGCCCTGTCAGAGGGTATGTGGGCACTTCCCATAAGCCCTGGATCGAGGAAATCAGCGAGCAGAAGCGTGATGATGGGGCAACCCCGCCACCAGGGACTGATTTCCCTACGGCCAAGCGAATGGCCTAAGGCAAATGCATCGTACCAACGTCGGGCACCCCATCCTTTAGTCAAAAAGGAGTAGTACTTCACCGGTTTCAGGCGGTCACTCGACGGGCGAACAGGGTCCGAAGGCCACTGTCAGAACCTGGTGTTTTATCCATGGCCATGCGGATCCGGGACTGGTTGGCACAGAGCCAGAAAGGGCCCTCAGTAGACCAGTGCGGCCTGACCGGCTCCCAGGGTTAGCGAATCGAGGGGAATCGTGGCGCCAGCCACCTGCAACCCCAGCGCCCTCAGAGTGGGATCGATCACGGTGTTGCCCAACCCAATTAACACCGGTGCCAGCTCGTTGACCACAGCGCCGCTGACCGATGTCGAGAGACTGTCGAGCGGCGTCACCAGGGAGACCCCGGCCAGGTCCAGACTGCTGCTCACGAACTGCTCGTCAGATAACACCCGCAACTCGTTGGCTACCGCATTTCCGATGCGGGTACCCCCTCCAGCCGGTCCGGGGCTGACCATCCAGGCCTCTCCCTCCGGGGGAACGCCAAACTCCTGCATGGTCGCCGAGTCCTGCAAATCCATAGGGATATCGACCGCCATGATGCGACTCCCGGCGAGATCCAAATCGAGCGCGATATCAACCAGCGCAAGACCGGGTTTCACGGCGATGTTCGCGTAGGCCACCGGATCCACCCAGGTCGGGCATGTCAGCGATGCGAGCGCCCCCTGCCCTCGAGCCAGTTGCATGTCGAGCGTCAGCACCACGCTCAGCGGCTGGGGCACGCCGGGCACGTCAACATGAAGCGGGAGGGAAAAGGTCAGATCCGCCTGAGCCGTACGAGCAATCGTCCGCCAGCTACCGTCAGCCCGCTTGCCTGGCGGACCAACCGCCACCTGAGGGGGTTCTATCAGCTCGAGCTCAACGCTCGCTCCCCCACGACCCGTATCGATCGAAACACCCTCGACGGCGGAGTCGTCCCGTTGCGCTAGTGTCAGTTCCAAGGGAATCTGGACGGTATTGTCGCGAACACCGGCCAGCAAGCCGGCCATGAGCAGGTCGGCGACGCCAACCTCGGTATCGAGAGGCTGCTCGTCCTTCGGCATGCCCAGCACCTCGGCCAAGCGAATCGTCCGGTTCGTGGCGACCATCTGCGTTTCGAGTGTCTCGATGGCAAGACGGGCATCCAGCTGCCCGCCGCTCTTGAGAGCGTGTGCGAGCAATCCCAGGAATTGACCGACGCTCATGTCAGCCGCGAGCAATGCCGTCGGTGACCCGGACGCAAGATCGATCCCCGCTAGTGGCGCTGCATCCCATAAATCGAGCAGCGTCACTTCCGCGTTAAGGAGTCCATCGAAGCCGACGACACCGAGGCTCACATCACTGCCCACCAGACCGCTCAACAGGGAGTCGAGCAAGGCACTATTCGAGCTGTCCAGCGCCAACAGCCGGCTGCCCACGGCATACGAGGCCGCGGTCTGATTCCGAGCCGCGCCAAGTGCCTCGATCTTCTGGCGATTTTCCCCGAGCCAGCCGCCGAGAAAAAGGCTGCGCGACACCGTTTTTTCGGCCGAGACCAGAACCGAATCCGTGCGGGGATCCGCGATCCCGCCGGTAGTCAGGAATTCCCGCCGGCCACCGGCAACGGTGGATTCGCCCACGAGCAAGTCCCAGCGGTTTCCCTCTTTGTCCGGATCGAAACCGTTCTCCACCAGGGCATCCCGGGCAACCTGCCGCAGTCGGTCATCCACTGCTGACCCGGATGGCCCGCAGAATCCGCTCGCATTAACCGCGGAAAGTGCCGCGATGTCGGCTGCCTTCTGCAGATTGCGCTTTTCGAATACCAGGCGCCCGATATCCACGGCCAGTGCACTGGCGACGAGCATCAGCACGATCACCAGCACCGAAAACATGGCCGACCCGCGCTCGGCCACGGGGCCGGCAAACGCGCGTCTCGCCAACCGAGCGTTACGTATCGCTCCGGCATCGTTATCGAGCCAACCGGCGGCTATGTCAGTTCCGCGAACCACGGTTCGGGCCCTCGGAGGGGAAGAAACGGGTGGGAATCTCGCGCTCGAAGCTCTTGAGCAGTCGGCGATAGGAACGCTGGCTGATTTCGCCTTCAACGCGCTTGTGCACGGGCGTCGACGCCGTTCCTCCCCGCTGCAGATCGAGCCATGTTTCCGTTGCGGTCGACTTCGGCTGCTCGGCCGACATGGCCGGATTACCGCCTACCGCGATCATCAAGACCATGGCGACCGCCGGGATAACAGATCCTTTCATTGCCAAGTCACTCCCTCACTTGCGTTTGATTCCAGGCACGACCCCTATCAAGACCCGAGCCCCGGCAGGGCCGCCGCATGACAACGAGTTATGTCTCGTCAACGACCCAGCTGTCGGCCTGGGACTGGAGCTTCACCCAGCGGTCCGCCGGGATATCGAAGGGTTCCAGAAGTTTTTCGGCTTGTTGCTTTTCGCCCATCAACAGCAGCGCCAGTACCAGGTTGTTCGCCGCGCGCGTCCGTCCCGCGTCAAGCTCGAGCGCCGTCCGGAAGCTTTCAACAGCCGGCTCGTATGCCCCTGTCTTCAACCGGGCATAGCCAAGATCGTTGTGTATGGCGGGCGAGATGGGGTTGAGCTGCCGGGCCTGGTCCAGTGCCTGACGGGCCGCCGTCCAGTCACCCTTCTTGCCAAGCGTCCGGCCCAGACCGTGATAGGCCACCGAGGCAAAACACCCGTTGGTCAACTCGCCGTAGGCTCGTTGCGCCTCGTCAAGCCGTCCGATCTGCCGAAGCGCCTTTGCCTTCCACAGCTGCGAACGTTGGGTGGTGCCGTGGTCGTTCTCCAGCAGTTGGATATGGGTGAGCGCGGCACGGTGCCGGCCGCTATCCATCAACCCCTCGATGGAGTCATAGCGGATGCCGAGTTCGCCGTCCGGATCCTCGCCCTTGCAGTCCGGCTGAACCCAGGCCGACAAGTCCATGGGCTTGCCGGGAACGCCGGAACAGCCCGCGACCGTCCCCAGAGATAGCGCGAGTAAGAACACGCTGGTTTTACGATGCAACGTCAAGGAGACCCTCCGTCAGGCTGATGATTGCCGGCCCGCCGAGCAGTATCAGAAGCGCCGGGAACAGGAACAGCATCATGATCAGGCTCATCTTTCCCGAGGATTTGTTGACCCGTTCTCTCAGCGTGCTTTCCCGTCGTTTTTCAAGATCCTCAGCAAGGTTGATGAGTGATCGGTCGATGCTGCCGCCCATCGATATCAACTGGACGAGAACCCCCACCAGACGGCTCACGTCCACGTCATCAAGCCGTTGCTGCATCAAGCTGAGTGACTGGGAAAGCGGCATACCCGTCCCTGTCCGGCGAAGTACCGCGTCCAGCTCGCGGGAAAGTTCCGGCACCACATGCGTGCCTTCTTCCGCTACTCGCCGGAAGGCCATCTCGTATGCTAAACCGCTGTTGAGCAGCAACCTGACAAGCCGGATCGTCAGAGGAAGCTCCGCCTTGATCCGCGCCATGCGCCGCTCTGCACGCCTCATAACCAGCCGCTTGAATCCAATCAGACCGACGGCTCCCCCGGCTAGGCACGCGACTGCCATCTGGTACGCCGACGCCCCTTGCGACAGCGCCCACACCAGACCAACGAATACCCCGGCCGCGATCGCAGCTGCCCACGCGACTTGTGGAAACAAGATGCCCCCCGATCGGGCCCAACCCAACCGGACCACCGCTCTGATGAATTCCGGGTCCCTCAGCGGGAGCCGACCCTGTCGAGCGACAGGAGCCACCTTTTCCGTAGGCGCCTTGGCATCCTCCTTGCCGATACCGAATCGCTGTCGGATCTCGCGCTCGTCCCGCTGTCGCGGACCGGCAAACAGCAGGGCCATCCCGATCCCCGTGACCAACAACCCAAACCCCAACCAGAACATGACCCTCTCCTCCCGACCTAGGCGATACGCGGGTTGCTAAGTCGCCAGATCAGGGCACTGCCGACGACCTGCATCGCCGCCGCCAGCACCAGAACCCAGGCACCTGACTCGTGTTCCCACATGCGCATCAGATAGTCCGGATTCGTGGCGAGGAGATACACGGCCATGCCGAGCGGCAGCATGATCAAGACCAGTGCCGTGAAGCGGGTTTCGGCGGTCAGTGCCCGGACATCGCGACGGATCTGCTGATCGACCGTGATCATCTGTGCCAGCCCTCCCAGCATTTCGCTGGCCTTGCCACCGTGTTGCTGATGCATGTCGAGGATGAACCCCAGCAAGTGCAGTTCGCGGCAACCCTGCACGCGGGCGGCATGACGAAACGCTTCTCCCAGGCTTTCGCCAAGCTCCACTCTCGTCCGAACACGCTGGAGCACCGTCTTGATCAGACCGCTGCTGGAGTCGACCGTCATGCGAAATGCCGTGTCGAGCGTCAGGCCGACCTCCAACCCCCGAATCAGGGAATCGAGCACGCCGGGGATCTCATCCTTCAGGCTCTCGCGTCGCGCCCGCGCCTTTTTCCATGCCAGCGCGAACACCATTACGATCGCGGCCGCCGCCAGCAGCGACAACGTCCACATCCCGAGAGCGGCCGCTGCGATCACGAACACGAAAGGCGCATAAGCCAAACCACGCCGCATGCCATCGCGCTCTGACGATAGCCAGCCGGCCCGTTCGAGCCATCGCAGGGGGTCGAACGTTCGCAGACCCGCTCGGCCTGTAAGTGCCCCCTCGCCACGCGGGTCACCGACGGCTTCAAACCCCGCGCGCCGGAAGAACTCCTCCGTGTCCGATCGCCGCTTGCCAAAGGCCAGCAGCCCCCCACCCGCAAGCAAGCAGCCTGCAGCCATCACCCAGATGATCCACTCGCTCATCACGGCTACCGGTGCTCCCAGCGCTGCGACATCTTGCGGTTGAACACCCCGTTCGCCGCACGGCGATATTCCCGGCTGGAGGCTTCCCAGGTGAACAGCTGATTGAGCACGTAATTGCCGTCACGACACTCCACCAGCTCCTGAATCGACGTCACCCGACGTGTTCCGTCACGAGTCCGTGAGACGTGAACCAGCAGGTCCAGGGCGGAAGCGATCATCTCGCGCAGCGTCGATTCGGCGCCCAGGTAACCGGTGAAGCCCACCAGCATTTCCAGACGCGACAACGCATCCGCCGGGCTGTTCGCATGCAGCGTGCTCATCGAGCCGTCGTGGCCGGTATTCATCGCCTGAAGCAGATCCATCACTTCCACGCCACGGACCTCGCCGACCACGACACGATCCGGGCGCATCCTGAGGACGTTGCGAACAATGTCCCGCGCCGACACCTCCCCCTGGCCTTCGGCGTTCGGCGGACGCGTCTCCAAGGTGACCACATGCGGATGATCAAGCTGGAGCTCGGCCGTGTCCTCTATGGTGATCAGCCGTTGGTCGGCCTCGATGAACTGACCGAGCGCGTTCAACAGCGTGGTCTTGCCCGTCCCGGTGCCGCCGCTGACGAGGATATTCATCCGGCACTCGACCGCCCGGCGCAGGAACGAGAGCATGTCCGGGTTGAATGCGCCATTGGTCAGCAGCTCGCCGGTTGACAGCTGCTCTCGACGGGCCTTGCGGATGGAGATATCCGGCCCGTCCAGGGCAAGCGGCGAGATGATTGCGTTCAACCGGCTTCCATCGGACAAGCGGGCATCGACCATCGGCGATGATTCATCCAGCCGGCGCCCCGTCGGCGCCAGCATGCGCTGCAACACCCGCATGACGTGCTGGCTGTCGACGAACCGGATATCGGTGTCCTGCAGTTTGCCGTGGCGCTCGACCACCACCCGGTAGGGACCGTTGACGAGGATGTCGGTCACGCTCGGATCATGAAACAACGCTTCCAATGGCCCATATCCGAGGATCTCGTTGATCATGTCCTCGATCAGGCATTCCCTCTCACTGACGTTGACGCCCACCGTCTCCCGAGCGATGTATTCGTCGATCAGACCGGTCACGTGGGCAGTGAGCACCTCCCGATCCAGCTCCAGACTGTCGATCCCGCGTTGCTCGAGCTGTTCGATTAGAAAACGGTGCAGATGAACGCGATACGGCCCTCGCTCCTGGCCTTCACGCAATCGGAATTGGACGCGATGTGGGTTCAACGACACGGCTTAGCTTCCCTTCCTCGAACCGATCACCCCGGTCAACAGACCGCCCAGGCCGCTCTTCGAGGCGGCAGGCTCCCCCCGAACACGCTTTGCCAGGGACCGGATCGCCTGCGTGTAACCGCTGCGCGGGAAGCGCTCCATGAACGTCTCCCCCGAATTGACCACCTCGAGCCGTGCGGCCCAATCAACCGGTAGCGTCGCTGCCAGCGGCAGTTCGAGGCGCTCGGCCAACAATTTTGCCGATGGCAGAGAGCGTTTTTCGTACCGATCCAGCACCAGTTCGACCTTGCCCTGCATTCCGCCGACACGATTGAGTTCCTTGAGCAACTGCTCGTTGGCGCGGAAGCTGGTGATGGTCTGCGTACCCAACAGGAAGATCCGGTCCGCACGCTTGGAGAAGGTCTGAATGAAATCGATGTCGGCGACGCCCGACAGATTGATCACCACGTGCTTGAAGTAGTAGTGAAGCGCGTCGAGAAACAGCATGACGTCGGGGGGCTGAAGCTCGGCCAGGCCATCAAGATCGTCGCCCACCCCGAGCACCCGGACGCCGCTGTCGTGGCGGGGAAAGGCGGTATCGACCAGCAAGCCGTCGATCGAATGGACGTTGCGGATGGCGTCCACGAGGCTGTATTCGGCTCGCAGACCGAGGATGGTGAGCACGTCATTGGCCGGGAATCCGACGTCCAGGATCAGACAGTCCTCGTCCTCCCCCAGTCCACGCTGAATCTGCATGGCCAGATGTTCGGTGAACAGGGCCGCATCCTCGTCCGGTCGGGCGCCCACGACAACGGTCATCTGTGCATGCCCACGCGCCTCGGACCCGAACGGGTGACGTGGAAGTCGCTCGGTAACCGCTTCGATACGCCGGTTGAACTCGTCCAGATCCGCGCTCGGCATAAGGAAATCGGTCGCCCCGGAACGCAAGGCCGACAGCAGCAGGTGCCTGGAGTCGTTCTCCCCCACCGCGATGACGGGCAGAAACGGCTTGTGCCGCACCAGCCCTTGCACCAGGGATTCCTGATACCGCAGCCACTGGGATTGCATGGAAAACTCGACGAACACGACCGAGGGAGCGGTCGCGTCGACGAATCGTATGGCTCGCTCCAGGTCGAGCTCCCGGGAATCGACCACTTCCCCCAGGCGGCCCACTCCTTCGCGAATCAGGTGGCCGGTCGAATCGCTTGCCACGAATGCAACAAAAGTCATGGAGAGTCCCTTCTCAGTCCGAGAAACCGGTATTCGTTTCGTCATCGCCTACCGAGCCGAAGTAGCGATCCTGACCGAGCAACCGAAGGAACGAGCCATCGCGATCGCGCAGCGACTCCCCGGGCATCTCGGGCAACGTGGCACCGGCGGCGAGCGGACGCACGAGGTGCGGCGTGACGACCATGATCAGTTCCGAGTCCTCTCGGCTGAACCGGCCCCCGGCGAAGAACGCGCCAAGGATCGGAATATCCCCGAGCCCCGGATACTTGTCGGCGTTTTCCATCATGGACTGGCTCACCAGACCGCTGATGACGAAGCTTTCGCCGTCACCGAGTATCACGGTGGTGTCGGTACGCCGAACCCGCAGGCCCGGCACCTCGACACCGCCGCTACGCACGCCGATGGAAAAGTCGAGCTCGCTTACCTCGGGTGCCACCTTGAGCACGATGCGATCGTCGTCCAGCACGGTCGGCGTCAACCGCAGGCGTATGCCGTATTCGCGGTATTCGATCGAAATGGAGTCCCCCACGCCCTGCTGAACGGGGATCGGCACCTCGCCGCCGGCCGCGAATTGCGCCTCCTGCCCGCTCAGGGCCACCAGGCTGGGATTGGCCAGCGTGTAGGCGACCCCCGAGCTTTCCAGCGCATTGATGGCCGCGAGCCAGCCCCGCCCGGCACTGCCCAGGGCCAGGTTGTATCCCTGGCGGTCCGGCAGGATCAGGCTGCTGAGCTGATTGAGGGTGTTGCTGACGATATCGCCGAGCCCGGCCCCCGTACCCGGCGGGGATGACGCGATCGTGGTATTGCTCGTGGCCCGGGCCACGAAGGAGCCGACGCTCTTGAGCTCGGTCTTGTTGACCTCGACGATCCGCACGTCGGTCTGCACCTGCATGCCGAACGACGTCGAACTCCGGTCGACCGCGCTCCCCTCCCCGTCGGTCAACATGCTTTGCGCTTCCAGGGAATCGACCTGTCCGCTGACCTGCGCCTTCTTCACCCGAACCGGGTAGACCTGTTCGTCGCCCTCACGCAGGCGAACGATGATCTTCGTGCTTCCGGTCCGCAGCGGGGTCAACAGCACCGAGGTATCGCCCACGACCTTGGCATCGACCGTATCCGGGTCCCCGACAGCCAAGAAGTCGATCGGCTCGTCAACCGACAATGTTTTCTGTTGGCCGACCGAAAGCTCCATCCTTTCCCCGACGGCCGCGCCCGCCCACGGGCTGACCAGCACAAGCAACACGGTAAGAAACCACTGGCTTACGGTTCGCCCCGAGGGCGACGGCAACGCAACGAGAAATCCCTGCCTCATCTCAGTCCACTTCCACTGTCGTCGATTCTGATCCGTTGAAAACGCGGACGCGTTTCGGTGGTGACGGCTCAGGGCGCTCAACCGCCCGTGACGCCTCCGCTACCGACACACCCAGAAGACCGTTAAGCGACTCGACCGACGCTTTCGAATCCGCCGAGGCCGGCCCGCCATGCGACTCCCCCCGGGCGGATGCCGCGGAATGTACGGCGAGCCGAATCTTCCCGCTCCGCGCGGCGAGCAGCACCCTGGCAACATCGTTATCGACCAGCTCGAGAACGACCGAGCGAACCCGCGGTTGGCGTTTCGATTCGCTTTTCGCTGCCGAACGCATTTCGCGGATGCCATCGACCAACTCGGTTCGTTCCGCAAACACTGCCGTTTCGCGAGGCGGGGCGGGCGAGCCGTCGGCCTCAGGCCCGATGATCTCGCCGACGGCAAGAACTCGGACACCGCGAGCCACGACGCGGGCCGACGGTCCGGCCGCCCCTTGCCGGTCGACGAACCACACCAGGTCGACCTTGTCGCCCGGCGCGAGGTAGCCCCCCGCGGCTTCCACTTCATTGACTTCAACCGCCAGCGCCTTGTGCCCCGGGGAAACCATGGCGGCCAACGGCGTCACAGCCGGAGGGGCCGACAACAGATCCGGCGTGAAGCCCTGACCCTCCGCGATGCCCGCTGCCGCACGCTTGCCCAGCACCTCCGCGGGGCTGGAAACATACTGGGGGGATGCGCCGTCCCGACGAATCAAACGGTCGGTCACGGCAATGTCCGCCGCGCGAATGACCGCGTTCGCTTCGATGTCACGTGATGCCACCACGACACGATGCGTCTGTGCCTCGGTTGCCGCCGATTCCGACCGTGAAACGTTCACGGGTTCGGGGGCTGTCGCTTTGAGGTAACCGACCAGGGCGACGCCAATACCGGCGAATATCAGCAACGCGGCAAGGAGTCTGAGAGTGTTCGATGGCATGATCCGAGTGTTCCTTCACTTCATTGCGACATTGACGATCCGAGTCTTGGCGGAAGCACCATGTCCGCCTCGGCCCTCAGGTTCTCTGGAAGGCGGGGTACGGTCCCGTAGCCGGGAAGTTTCAGGGGGGCAAACGGGAGAACGGAGGAAGGCAGCTCGACCGCGATGTTCAGCCATCCCTGAGTGTCGGGTGTTCCCACGGTGACGGAGACTGCCTCACGGGTCGACGCGGGCAGCCACGCCAGGCTTTTGCCGACCCGCTCCTCGATCACCTGCTCGAGTGCAGCCGGCGTATCCGCGCGAAAACCCGCCCTGGCCCCTTCTTCGGCGGCATGGGTGAGGGACTGGCTGAGCATGAACACCGCGCCATAGGACACCGACGCGTAGAACACGACGAAAAGCAGCGGGAGCATTAGCGCGAATTCGATGGCCACCGCCCCACGCTGGGCGGGGCCATGTAGGGGGCTGGGCGCCGAGTTCCGCGAACGGATTACACCACCAACATCCATGTCAAGATCGCTCCTGGTAGAAAAGCGACGGCAAACGGGAAACGCCTTCCCGATCCAAAGCCGATAACGAGCAGGACCAGGCCGGCCCACAACCCGGCGGCCAGCACACCGACCAGCAGTGCGGCACTGCCCCACAAGGCCCCGGCCAGCGCTCCGAGCTTCAAGTCGCCGCCGCCGAGCACCCCAAGGAACAAACCGGGACCCAGAAGCACAAGGCTCAACGCGAGACCGAGCAGCCGGTCGTCGACTCCGGTCCCCATGCCGGCTGTCCATTGCAGCGGCAGGAGGATCAAACCGAGGAGAAGCCACGCATTCGGCAGCCGACGGCGCGTGTAATCGAAAAACACGCCCCCCGCCCCCCATGCGACCGTCGAGAGAATCAGTGCCCATTCGGGGATCCCCACCGAAGTGCGAACGTGCCTACGGGATGCCGGACGGCAAGCGCGACGCGGCCGTCAGGCCGCGTCACCCATGCTGGTCGCCAGCCCGTCAAACACAGCCTTCAATGCCTCCTGAACCGGCTCGAGGAAACCAACCAGCGCCGCTGCGATCAACGCGGCTATCACGGCATACTCAATTGCACTGGCGCCGCGCTCATCGCGCCAAAGCATGAGGAGGGATACAAGGATCTTCTCGCAGAACGCACTGGGCATGCTCATTCACTCCTTTGCACTGGTAACAAGCCTTAGGGCCAAAAACCATCCACACCATGTGGGACTGACAACTCGCCTGAGACGCCAGACGCTCTATTGCTACACGATCGTTATAGGTCGGGCGCTGGGGAACCGTGTCTCATGCTCAGGCAATAGACAATAATACTTTAGTAATATTGTCAAGTATTCAACCTTTGCTCAGAATTTACGTGAGAAAAATAGTGCTTCGCATTGTTAGCGTTGCGATTTCTCGACACCCGTCCCGGCCCCTGCAATAGGCTCCGGGTTTGACTCGGCGAGCGGGCTATCGTTCCTTGGAGCGACCGAAAGGCCCTGTCCGGCGCCCAAACCTGACGACAATTCGCCCCTCAATCATCCGATTCCACGGTCGCCTCGGTAAGGGGCATACGCACGGTGAATTCCGCGCCACCGGCAACATTCCGAACGGAAATATCACCGTTCATGTCCTGGATAATGCCGTAGCTCAACGACAGCCCCAGCCCGGTGCCCTTGCCGGCCGGCTTGGTGGTGAAAAACGGCTGAAAAAGCCGGTCGAGTACCGCATCAGGCACCCCGCCCCCCGTATCGCGCACTCGGATCTCGAGCACGTTCCCGGTAACGCTGCACAGGACGAAGATCTCCTTGCTGCCGCCGGCCTCGGCGTGGGCATTGATTGCATCTCGGGCATTCACGAGGAGGTTCATCATCACCTGCTCGAACAGGGATTCGTGCCCCCAGCACATCGCCCGTTCCGCCTCGCAATCCCGCTGCACGCGGATACCGTCTGCATCCAGCTGTGACTGCAGAAGCCCGACCACCCGGCCCACACCCTGAGGCGGAGAGAAATATTCCGGGTCGTCGGCCGGCTTACGCCCGAATATCCGCATGTGATCGATGATGTCGGCCGCCCGTCGCGTCTGAGCCGCGATGCGATCCAGCTTGCCGACGTAATATTCGAGGTCCACCGACTCGCCACTGATACGTCGGCGCAGGTTCTGGGTGGCCAGCCGAATCACGTTCAGCGGCTGGTTGATCTCGTGAGCCACTCCCGCTGCCATTTCGCCCAGCACGCTCATTTTCGATGTCTGAACAAGTTGCCGCTCGGCCTCCTTCACCGAAGTGATGTCCAGGTGGATCAGAAGCACCCCGGCTTTGGCTTCGGCGTCGGCTTCGGATTCGGATTCGGATTCGGAGTCCAGCGGCAATGCCAGCACGTAAAACCACCGCCAGCCTTCGTCTGACAGACTCAACCGGATATGTGCGCTCGCCTCCTCGCCCTGTGCCGCGCGCTCCAGCAGCCTGTTCCGCTCGGCCACGTCGGATGGATGCACGTCCATATCGCCGGCGTTGCCCGGCGTGGCTGTATCACTTGAAGCGGATTCCACGGACCAATCGCCGTCTTCACGGCGTCTTGCGGTAGCGAAGAAGGCAGCGGTGGATTGACGGTCGGTCAGACGCCCACTCAAGTCCCGCCACGAAGGCGCTGTCGTTGTCGGCACCGCCGTGCTTCCCTCGGCCCAAACGGGCTTTTCGCTCGTCAGGCCCGCTATCGACATCGACGCGTCGTTGACCCAGAACGCCCGCCAGGAACCCCATGCCACCAGCCCCCAGAAGAGCGGCAGCATCATGGCGGCAACCGGCCAGAGCGGCTCCGGGACACCCGCAGCGGTGATGCCGAGACGCGACACGTCGGCAAGAAACGTGATCGCGAGCGCAGTCAGCGGCAGGAGAGACAACAAGAGCAGCAGGGCAAAGCGACGTTGCCCCGTGTCGAGCCAGCGCGACCAGGTGCGATCGCGTGCTCGGGGCATGACCGCCATTAGGAGACACAGCAGGACCGTGTCGATCGCCGGCCTGAAAAACGCCCCATCGGGCAAGAACATCCCGGCACCCGCCCACGCCGCCAGTTGCCCCACGCCCACCAACAGGGAGCTCAATGCCAGAAAAGCCAACGGCAGGGGGATGGCCTGTGATCTGCCAACATGAAGCAGCAGCCACAACACCATGATTTCGAGGCCGGCCAGAACGAATCCCAAGGGCAAGTGGCCAAACCAGAAAAAGGACAAGGCACCAGCGAGTGCGACGAGCAGTGCCGCAGCAGCGACGCCGAGATAGACCCAGCCGACCAGGCCGAGGAACAAGACGGCCGCCGGGAACAGGAAAGTGGTGAGCCAGAAGTGCCCGTTCAACTCAAGGGGCGGCCAGGCCAAAAACCCGACAAAACTGCCAAGAGCGAGTACCAATACCGCCAGGCGCCCCGCCCGACCGTCCTCCGTGACGCCATCATCCATTATCGCCATCCGCTTGCGATCCTGTTGCCAATCGACACCGGCGAAGTTCTTCCTTCAGTTGAGCAACCTGGGCCTCCAAGAACTCCACCCGACCTTCCAGCGTAAGCGAATCCGGCCTGTCAGGCACCGACTCGCCCCGCGATTCCATTCGCCCCAACACCCAATCAACAACCTCATCTAGGTCGAAAGGCTTTCGCAGGAAACGATCCACCGCGAGGCGGGCGCCCTCTTCTCTTTGCTGCTCGGTGAAGTGGGCGCTCATCATCAGCACGGCGATTCGTTCGCCACCGGGAAGCGTGCGCAGGTTGCGGACCAAATCCAGCCCCGACATGCCGGGCATGTTCTGATCCACGAGCACCATTGCCGGCAGTCGTCGCTCTGCTTGCGAAAACGCCTCGATCCCATCCGATGCGAGCTCGACGTCACCCCCCTCGGCCCGCAGCACCTCGGCGATTTCCTCGGTGAGTGCCCGCTCGTCATCCACCAGCATGATGAACGCGTCGGCCATGGGGGAATGTTGTTCATCCAATGGAAAACGCGTCACGACGCTGCCTGCTGGAGCCGGTGGGCAAGAAGGGCGATCTGCGTGCGATTCGAGACACCCAGGGTGTCGAGGATCTGGGACACATACAGCTTGACGGTATTTTCCGAAATGCCCAGCTCACAAGCGATCTGGTAGTTGGAATGGCCACCGGCAACCAGTTGGGTTACCTCCTTCTGCCGCTTGGTCAGACGATCCATTCGCGCTTGGATATCTTTCAGGTCATCCGCCAACTCAGCGGTCGGTTCGCCTGACTCACGGCGAGAGCCAATCGATTCGCGCAATTCCGACAATTCCGCTCGAATCTCCGAGAGGGAGCCGTCCAATGCGTCCATGGGCAGCGAATGCCGGTTGAACGCCATCCGTTCCCGACGGCGGGCGACGCGCTCAAGCGCATCCTTCATCGCGATAACGAGCTCGTCCAGGTCCACCGGTTTCTCGAAATAGTCACGCGCCCCTGCCCGCATGGCATCCAAGGCCTTTTCGCGCGAGCGATAACCGGAAAATATCGCGGCTTCGAAAACCCGGTCGCCCTCGTAATGCCTGGTAGCCCAGTCGATGAAGGACACCCCGTCTTCACCCGGCATGCCGATATCCACCAGCAGGACGGCAATCTCGGCATTCTCCAGAAATTCGGTGCGCGCCTCGTCTGCCGACGTCACACCCACGGAAGGGATTCCGTGATTCCCGAAGTGCTCCTCCAACTCTTCAATCTCGTCGCGCTCGTCATCGACGATCAGGATCCTGAGCTGAGCGGGACCGTGCTTTGTTTCATTGACCATTTTCGTGCACCTACCTGTGCGAATTAGCGCTTGCGACCGAGTAGCCGTCGCTCGCCGAACGATCGTACCCGAGTGGCACCCACGAGATACGACAACCCCCGACGTGACCACTCACTATGACCCATCTCGCCTCACGACGGTTCTACCCCGCCGCTGTGCGCATCGATCCCTTCCAGGGGGCTGATGCCGTTGTGCCAACCGGCCTACTGCCAACGGACTAATGCAAAGGGACCGCAAACGGCGCCCCGGGGCAACCACACTTTTTTACTGCTCAAATCCCGCCTTTTTGACTATGTCCTTCCCGCCCTCCCCTCGGCAGGCTTTTGCTCCGAGGCAAAGAACTTCAGTCGCGTACGACCAAAGTTCACGAATCAAGCTGGCTCTGCGGACCGACCAGGACGTTGGTGTCACGGACTGAAACACGATTCATAACGGAAGTTGAACAGCAAGGAGATCATCGAGCATGAGTTTGAAACGAACATTGCTAGCGACGGCCGTGGCCGGCGGGATCATGGCCATGGGATCTGCTCACGCGACAAACGGTTACTTCGCGCACGGCTACGGGGTAAAGAGCAAAAGCATGGGTGGTGGCGGTGTCGCCTTTTCCGCCAATAGCGCCATGACCATCGCCAACAACCCAGCCACCCTCACCGACGTTGACGACCAGGTCACGTTTGACGTCTCGTACTTCCGGCCGATTCGGGGATACGACTACGAAACCCGTTTCCTGCCAATCGACAATGTCGTTGATCCGGATGCGCAGCAGCTGTCCGGCATCCTGGGCGTCGTTGACCCGCAACTGGCTGGCTTTCTCGACAACGCTCTCTCGATCGCGCTCAATGCGCTCCCCACCGAAGCCTTCTCGGTGGAAGGGACCGGCCGTAGTGACCGCGAGGCCTTTTATATCCCCAGTCTTGCTGCCAGCTATGCGTTGACGGAAAACGATTCGTTCGGCATTGCCATGTACGGCAATGGTGGGATGAACACCGACTATCCGGCCGAATCAGGCAACTACCTCGGCTTCGGCGGCGACAACCCTCAGGGCACATTCGGCTCCGGCCGTACCGGGGTAAACCTGGAACAGTTGTTCATCACCCCGACCTATGCACGAAAGCTCTTCGACGACACGCTCTCGATCGGCATCAGTCCAGTCATCGCGCGTCAGAAATTCAGGGCCTACGGCCTCGACAATTTCAACGGCTCCGGCGAATTCGGCCCGCTGCTGGCCGCGCGGTACCCCAATGCCGGCGGGGACCGTCCCGGCTCGTTCTCGACCGATAGCGACAACATGAACGGCAACGGCCACGACAAAGTCTGGGGCTATGGCGGCAAGATCGGCCTGACGTTCTCGCCGACCGACAACTTCACCCTGGGTGCGAGCTATCAGTCGCGCATCCACATGGATGAGTTTGAGGAGTACTCCGGCCTGTTTGCCGAAGGCGGCAGCTTCGACATCCCGCCCACGTGGACCGTTGGCATGGCGGCTGACGTGACCGACACCCTCACGCTGACGTTCGACTATCAACGCATCAAGTACGAGGACGTGAAGTCCATCTCCAACCCCTCGATGGACTACCTGTTTCAGTGCACCGACGGCGATTCCTCAAAGTGCCTTGGCGGCGAGGACGGCATCGGTTTCGGCTGGGATGACATCAACGTCTACAAGCTCGGCATGCAGTGGCAAGCCACGCCGAAACTGCAGCTCCGTGCAGGCTGGAACCGGGGCGACAACCCGGTCAGCAGCGAGGATGCCCTGTTCAACACCATCGCGCCGGGCGTAACGGAAAACCACTACACCGCCGGCTTTAGCTATGCGTTCAACAAGCACCACCAGATGCACGGTGCCGTCATGTACGCCCCGGAAGTCCGGGTCGACGGCAAGAACGAGTTGCTGAGTGACTTCACCGTGGGTGCCGCCGAACAGGACCTGAGCATCTACATGAAGCAATACGAAGCCACGGTCGGCTACACCTACAAATTCTGAGTCCCTTCCCGCCTCTCCGAGGTTTTGGGCCGCTCCTGATGGGCGGCCTTTTTTTTGGCCTTCCGGTCGCCCCGCCACGGGATCTCCGCTGGCTGTTGAGCCATTCTGTGGATCACCGCTGTGAACCGATGCCTCCCCAACGAACGTTACGTTGTAAGCTCATGGATACTGCGACAGGGACGACGGGATTCTTCGACGGAGGCCGACCATGATGCGATTGTCCTTTCACGGCGCGAACCGGGGCGTAACCGGCTCATGCCACCTTCTCGAACTCGACGGACTCAAGGTGCTCGTCGACTGCGGCCTGTTCCAGGGCGGGCGCGAGATCGACGAGGAGAATGCCGCGGAGTTCGGCTTCGATCCCAGCCAGATCGATATCCTGCTACTGACTCACGCGCACCTCGACCACTGCGGACGCATCCCGCTGCTGGTCAAGCGAGGTTTCACCGGCGAGATCATTGCCACCCCGGCCACGCGCGAGCTCGCTCGGGTCGTCCTGCTCGACGCCGCGCACCTGCAGGAGGAAGAAGCCGAGCGCCATGCACGCAAGGCCAAGCGCCGGGGCAAGAAGGCGCTCGAACCGCTCTATGGCGAGCTCGATGCGCTGAATGCCATGGACCTGTTCGGCCGCAAGGCGCATTACGAGAATGAGCTGGAGCTTGCCCCCGGCGTGACCGCCACGTTCTACGATGCCGGCCATATCCTTGGTTCCGCGAGCATCCGCATCACCTATCGAGATGGCGAGGTCGACAAGGCGATCATCTTCTCCGGCGACATCGGTAGCAGCGATCGCCCGATCCTGCGCGACCCGGTGCCGCCACCGCCAGCCGAGACCGTGGTGATGGAAACCACCTATGGCGATCGCGACCACAAGCCGCTGGCGCCCTCGATCCAGGAGATGTACGACATCATCAACGAGACCATGGAGCGCGGCGGCAACGTAATCATTCCCACGTTCGCTCTCGAACGTGCTCAGGAGTTGCTCTACCACCTGCGCGAGGGCGTGGATCAAGGCGTGATCCCTCGCACATTGCCCGTATTTCTCGACTCACCAATGGCCATCTCGGCTACCGAGATATTCCGCCACCACCCCGAGTGTTACGACGAGGACGCCTGCGCCCTGTTCGAGCGCGGCGACGATCCGTTCTGGCTGCCCGGCGTGCATTTCACCCGGGAAACGGCCGACTCGATGGCGCTCAACCGCTTAAGTGGTGGCGCAGTGATCATGGCCGGATCGGGCATGTGCACCGGCGGGCGGGTGCGCCATCACCTGCGGCACAACCTCTGGCGTCGCGAGGCGAGCGTGATCTTCGTCGGCTGGGCCGCACCGGGGACCTTCGCACGCCGCCTGATCGACGGCGCCGAGCGGATCCGCCTGTTCGGCGAGGACATCCCGGTCAAGGCGAAGCTTCACACCATCAACGGCTTTTCAGCGCATGCCGATCGTGACGAACTGCTCGCCTGGCATGCCGCCACCCGGCCGGATCGAACCATCTTAGTCCACGGGGAAGAGGACGTGATGGAGACATTCAGCCAAGCCCTGCACGGAACGCAGGTGCTAATGCCGGAACAGGGAGAGTCCGTCGATCTTTGATAGGCAGATCAAACCCGACGAGGTTAAGTGCGTCATTCCCGCGTAGGCGGGAATCCAGATGCATCGTCTATCCCCCCCCGTGGATCCCCGCTTCCGCGGGGATGACGGATGGCGACCATCTCGTCAATCCTCCGGAAGCGGGAATTCACACGACGCATCAAGTCCGCAACTGCGGGCCGCTGACGCCCCTGCGCCCAAATCAAACAAAGCAGGACCGCAACTCCCCAACCGCCTCACAGCTCACCACCACCTCATCACCTTGCTTTAGGTAGATCGGTGGCTCATGGCCTGCGCCCACGCCGGAAGGGGTACCGGTGGCGATGATGTCGCCCGGTTGAAGTGTCACGTAACGGGAAATCGTGGCGATGATCTCCGGGACGGAGAAAATCATCTGGTCGAGCACGGCATCCTGACGCAGTTCGCCGTTGACGCGTGTCTGTAGCCGCCAGTCGCGGATGTTTCCGGCCGACGCTTCCGTAACGATCACAGGCCCCATGGGGGCGTAGCCGTCGATGCTCTTGCCAAGGAACCACTGCACGTGGCGGCCCTGCAGATACCGTGCGGAGACGTCGTTGATCAGTGTGTAGCCGAACACGTGGTCGCGTGCGTCGCGCTCGTCGATATAGCGCCCGCCCTTGCCAATCACCACCGCCAGCTCGCCTTCGTAGTCGGTGGTCTCCGTCGGGTCCGCCGACAGCTCGACCAGCCCATCCGGCCGGTTGACCGTCGTCGTGGCCTTGGAAAAGACGATCGGATGACTCGGGATCGAACCGTAGCCGAGGGCTTTCACCTCGTTGACGTGATCTGCATAGTTCTTGCCGACGCAGAAGATGTCGCGCACCGGACACGGAATCGGCGCCTCGACCCTGACATCCGACAGCGACCGACGCGGGGCCTGTTCGGCAAGACGCTCCAGTGAACCGGACCAATCGTCCCACTGCTCGATCAACGCGATCATCGTCTCGGGAACCTCATCCGACACCGCTCCCAGATCCGCTACCGTCGCGCCGCCCATGTGCATGGCGATCCGCTGTCGACCATCGATCGAGCATGTCATCAGCTTCATCCGTGCCTCCACGCCGTGTTGTCTACGCAGTAAGTTTCGCCCTACCACGACCCTAGCCCAAATCCGACCGATGCTGGCGCCGCCACGCCGTCAACCGGGCTACTGCCATGTTTTCTCTTCCTCCTTTGCCCCGCTCTTGTCCGCCAATTCACGAGGCCCGCAGCCTGATCACTGCCACCCGTTTTCGAAAAAACAACGGCGCAGCACGCATTGGGTTTTCCAGAAAACCCCAGCTGACGAGCACTCACGCCAAACGCAAACACACGTTTTCTACGTGCATACATACACTTACAACACTAAATCGTTACTCTTATTAGTCGTCTCTAATATATGGAAAACATACCTGCGCATAGCGGTAGGAAATTTTGATTACCACTTAATGTTTTTGAATAGGAAAATTACCACTTTCTGATAGGTTGGCTGTCGTCGCTGATCCGGGCGGGCCGACGCAGACGGCCGCAAGGATTTCCTTGGCAGGGATAGCCAGACCCGATCAACGTGCTCTGCAAGCCGACAGGACTGTCGGCGACATGGACTAAAAACAACAATTTCAGGCAATGGAATTGACGACAGGAGAGGAAAGAGGAATGACCTTCAAAAGGACACTTCTGGCAACCGCGATCGCCGGCGCGACTTTCGCTAGCAGCGCAGCTTACGCAACCAATGGCTACCAACTGATCGGTGTGGGCGGCTACCAAATGGGCATGGCCGGTGCGGTCACGTCCAACCCGGGTTCCGCTATGACGGCCACCAGTAACCCGGCAGGCATCGGCGTTGTTCAGCCGGGCGCCGATTTCTCCATGGAAGCGTTCATGCCCGAACGCTCCGTAAGTCTCGGTGGCGGAGCCCCGGCCCAGGACAGTGAAACTGATCTGTATGGCGTACCGTCGATCGGTTGGTCGGCACCTGTGAGCGAAGGCTCTAACGTCTATTTCGGGGGCGGCATGTACGCCACCTCCGGTCTCGGCGTGGACTACCTGTTCCCAGCCGACGATGCGGGGAACACCACCTTCCAGGGTTACTCGCAGCTGGGTGTTTTCCAGATGTCGCCGGCTCTCGCTGTAAAAGTTGATAACCGACTCACCATTGGTGGCGCACTCAACATCGGTTACATGCAGCTCGGTTTCAAGCAGGGCATTACATCCAACGCGGATGGATCGGCTCTGACCGCCGGCGATATCCCGGGACAACCGCTTCCTCCGGCTTACGTAGACATGTCACAGTCCGCCAACGCCTTCGGCCTTGGCGCGACCCTCGGTGTGATCTACGACGTCAATGACATGGTCACCGTTGGTGCGTCATACCGGACGGAGCAAAAATTCCAAGATCTAGAATACAATCTGTCTCACGGTCAGATTGAAGTACAGGGCAATCAGATGCCCGCAGGCCGCTACACAGCATCCATGGATCTCCCGCAGCAGTTCTCTGTCGGCGGCACCATCCGCCCGATGGAAGGCCTCGAAATCTCGGGTGACGTAAAGTGGATCAACTGGGCAGGAACCATGGACAGCTTTGTTGTCTCCGGCCCGAACGGTTTCGAGATGGATCTCGGGCCGGACTGGGATGACCAGGTGGTATATGCCATTGCCGCGGACTATCAGGTCACTCCGAAGTTGGCCGTACGCGCAGGCTTCAACTACGGCAAATCTCCTGTCCAAAGTGAGCAGGTAGCAAACAACCTGATCTTCCCGGCAGTTGTTGAGCAGCATTACACTGCAGGCTTTACCTACGAGATCAACAACCACTGGAACATTGGTGCTTCGTACATGTACGCGCCGAAAGAGACCTTCACTGCTCCGGCAAACAGCGGACAACAAGGCGACATGAACAACGAGCAAGAGATCTCGCTGGAAGAGTCGGCCATCGTGGTTAACCTTGGATATAAATTCTAAACGACCACGGCCGTAAGAGATGATTGAAAGCCGCCCTCCCGGGCGGTTTTTTTGCCTGATCAAATCGTGGTAGACACAAAAAAGCCGGGCCCATTGCCCGGCTTTTCTCGTTGTGGCTAAAGGCCCGCTTACTTCGCCGCGTCGTAACGCTTGACCACCTCGTCCCAGTTGACGACGTCCCAGAACGCGTTGACGTAGTCCGGGCGGCGGTTCTGGTAACGCAGGTAGTAGGCGTGCTCCCATACGTCCAGCCCCAGGATCGGACTACCCTTGACCTCGGCGATGTCCATCGCCGGGTTGTCCTGGTTCGGCGTGGAGGTGACCTGCAGCTTGCCGCTGCCGTCGACGACCAGCCAGGCCCAGCCGGAACCGAAACGGGTCAGCGCGGCGTTGTTGAACTTCTCGACGAAGTCGTCGAACGAACCGAAGGTCGAGGCGATGTCGTCCGCCAGCGCACCGCTCGGCTTGCCACCGCCGTTCGGCGACATCATCTTCCAGAACATGTCGTGGTTGAAGTGACCACCACCATTGTTGCGTACGGCAGTCGGCAGCTTGGAGACGTTCGCGATGATCTCGTCGATGGACTTGTCGTCCCACTCGGTGTCCTTGATGGCGTCGTTCAGCTTGGTGACGTAGGTGTTGTGGTGCTTGGAGTGGTGCAGTTCCATCGTCTGAGCGTCGATGGACTTCTCAAGGTCACCGTAGCCGTACGGCAGATCAGGCAGTTGGAAAGCCATATCGAGATCTCCTTCTTGGTTGGTCAACAAAAAGACATCCTCCCGACCGGAGCCGGGAGGTTCAAATCTGACGAGAGGATAGCAGGCGATGGCCCTCTCTGGCCGATCGTTGGCGCAAAAACACAGTTCCCGACTGGGTCAATCGACCTGGTCGCCCACCCTCTTCCCCGATTCCCTGCGCACCACGAGCGCGGTCGCGAGACCAATGATGGGCCACACGACCGCCAGCGTGTAGGACGCATAGAAGCCGAAATGGGTATTCAGTGGCCACAATGCCAGCCCGACCGCAATCACCGACGCGCCGCCGACCATTCGATCACCTCCCGACCGCCACAGGAACGCAACAAACAGGAGGTAGCCCAGCAGGTACGCCGCAAGGCCGACCAGCCCGGTGCTGACCTGAACATCCATGGCAAAGAGGTGAAGATGCGTGTAGCGCACCTCGCTATAGCCACGATCGACCGCGAGGGCCTCGA
The DNA here is from genome assembly GCF_023555385.1 of Guyparkeria hydrothermalis. Taxonomy (NCBI): domain Bacteria; kingdom Pseudomonadati; phylum Pseudomonadota; class Gammaproteobacteria; order Chromatiales; family Thioalkalibacteraceae; genus Guyparkeria; species Guyparkeria hydrothermalis. The sequence continues at coordinate 370,680 of NZ_JAJSED010000001.1, read as the reverse complement.
AGCCACGCACGCCCACGCCGGTCCACGGAGCATCCTGGACCAGCTGCCAGCCTGCGATCCAGACATCTCCACGCATGGCCGTCGCAGCATTGAACGCCTCGCGATCCATGTCGAACACCTTGGCCGTCACCATTACCCGGTCACGGGTCTGCGGCGATACGGCAAGCACGGCGCTGATGGCGAGAACCACGCCAAGCACTGCCGCCGCGATCCATTGCCAACGAACACGGTAACGCCAGACAACCAGACCACCATAGGCGAGCACGGCAAGACCCATGACCAACATGGCCGACCGCGAGCCGGTGAGCACGATCGTCATCAGGATAGGCAGTAACGCCACCCCCCACGCCCAGTGGCGATGCATAAGGCGTCGGGTCGCCTCCAGCACGAGCGGCAGTAACTGCGCCATCACCACGCCCATGGTCAGGTTCGGGTGGAACATCCCGGTCAGACGCCGCTCGTTGTAGGGGAAGCCAAGCAGGTTGGAGCCAAGGAAAAACTGGATCAAGCCGTCAATCGCCCAGAACAGCGAAGCGGCCAGCACGATATTCAGAAGGACGGGCGTGACGTCATGCCGAGTGGCAGCCCAGACCACCGGCAATGCGGCGAGGCCGTAGAAAGGATAATAGGCGGCCGTGTTCAAGGCCCGGTCGAAATTTTCCGCCCCGAGAAGCGCCAGCAGCTGCGGCGCCCAGATGGCCGCAATCAGGACGAGCAACCAGCGAATCGCCGGGCGGCCAAGCACCTCCTTCCAGCGAGTCGCCAATAGCCAGATGGCAACCAGGGCCAGCAATGCCAGCGGCGCATTGACACTGCGCCCAAACGGCAGTGTCACGATCACCAACGTGAAAAGCCCGACGATACTCCATGACCAGCCATCCCACTTGGGTGAGATCCGAACGTCGGTTTTGGGAAGAAAGGGCATGAATCTGAGTCGTCCGTGAACAATGGGGCGCGCCATTGTAGCGCGCGCTATACCGGGACGGGACTTGGCAGGCATCATTGGGCGAGGCACCAGCCTCCCGGCGAACATCTCGACACGTCCGCGGCCAGAATCAACCCGATTTATCCAACCAACAGTAATCCTCAATCCGGTGATGCGGCTCGTACCCGCTCACCACGTCGGCGAGATGGGAACGCACAGCAGGAAGATCGAAACGATCCATGTCCTTGCGCAGACGGGCGAGCCGTTTCTCGAATACGACCCATGTAAGGCAATCTTCACTGGCGCGCAATATGCGGGGGTGTTCAGTGCCACTGACCGCCTCACCGATCAACAATTCCTCGAACAGCTTTTCCCCGGGGCGCAGACCGGTGTAGATGATTTCGACATCGCCGTCCGGGTGAGCCTCGTCGCGCACCTCCAGGCCGCTAAGGTGAACCATCCGGCGGGCAAGCTGCGCGATCTTGACCGGCTCACCCATGTCGAGCACGAATACGTCTCCCCCCTGGGCCATGCTGCCCGCCTGGATGACCAGTTCGACGGCCTCCGGGATGGTCATGAAGTAGCGAGTGATGTCCGGATGCGTCACGGTGATCGGCCCGCCCTCGGCAATCTGCCGACGGAACAGTGGCACGACCGAGCCACTGGATCCCAGCACATTGCCGAAGCGCACCATGCTGAACACGGTATCGGGTGAATCGGGCTGGAGTGCCTGCAATGCCATCTCGGCGAGGCGCTTGCTCGCGCCCATGATATTAGTCGGCCGCACCGCCTTGTCGGTGGAAATCAGAACGAAATGAGACACGCTCGCCGCCGCGGCAAGCCGCGCTGTGATCAAGGTGCCCAACGCATTGTTCGATAGCCCCTCAATCGGGTTGTGCTCGACCAACGGCACATGCTTGTAGGCCGCGGCATGATAGACGGTATCCACGGAGAAACGAGCAAACAGGCGAACCAGGCGGCGCTCGTCCAGCACACTACCTAGGGCAGCAACCACCTCCACATCACCGTTCGCTACAGCCGGCATGCCACGTAATTCCTGATCGATCGAGTAGAGGCCGTACTCCGACACTTCGAACAGGATGAGTCGAGATGCCCCTTGAGCCACCACTTGACGGCACAGCTCTGCGCCGATCGAGCCGCCCGCCCCGGTAACTAGCACGGTTTTGCCAGTGATGCACTTACCAAGCAGCTCCGGTCGAGGCGCAACCGGCTCTCGGCCAAGCAGGTCCTCGATATCAACCTCTCGAACCTGATCCAGTGATGCCCGTCCCGAAAGGATGTCCTCAATACCCGGCACCGTGCGCACATGAAACGGCAACGGCTCAAGGAAATTGAGGATCGAACGCCGTGTGGCCGCATCGGCTGAAGGCACCGACAGCAGGATCGATTTCACCCCCATCCGCTCAAGAATGCGCACCAGACCCGGCTGTTTCGGGTTGACTACCCGCAGGCCATCGATCTCGCGCCCCTCGATATCCTCCGCATCGTCGAGAAAAACAACCGGCTGATAGTCGATGCCCTTGCTGAGCATGCCCACGACTTGCTGACCGCTGGCGCCCGCTCCGTAGACAGCAACTCGCTCACGCCCTCTGCTAGCGGGCGTCGCACCAAGCACACGCCTCGCAAGAAAACGAGAGCCCCCCACCAGCACAAACAAGAGAAGGCCATAGATCACGAACGTCGACCGGGGCAACTGGGCCTCCGGGTGCAGCAAGAGAATCGCTAACAGCACCAACGTTGAGCCGGCCACGCCCATCGCTATCTGTTCAAACGCCTTCCACCCCAGAAAACGCATCACCGCCCGGTACAGGCCGAGCCGAACGAATACCAGAATGGTGAAGGACACCAGTCCCAAAAAAGCCAGCGCGGCACGATTGAAATCCGTGAACCACTCCCCGTAGCGCAACGACAACGCTGCCCAAAGAGCGAACGGAATCAACAAAAGATCCAGTGCGACCATCAGGCCGCGCTTGTAAACAGAAGGCAACTCTCGAAGGAAATGCTTAAAACGTGCGATCAGAGACACTGAACGTCATCCATGCAAACAAGTGCGACGGCCTGGCGGCCGACAAGATTTAGACGGCATTTTGTCACGGGCATGAGCCGCGAGTTGCGCTCTCGAATGCACGAAGCTCGAACCGCGTTCCAAAGATCTCAAAATGAGTATCAAGAGCCGCGCACCCGATCCCCCGCCCCCTTGCCGGTAGCAGTCAGGAGCAGGTAACGGAAGTAGCCCCTCAACGACAGTTGCTTGACCATCTGTTCATCCACCTCCGCCAGTCGCTCCGGATCGGACATGTCGATGCCATTGACCTGCGCCAGCCCGGTGATCCCCGGGCGCACGTCGAACACGCCCCGCCGCTCCCGCTCGGCCATAAGCTCTTCCTGGTTCGGCAGGCAGGGGCGCGGGCCGACCAGGCTCATCTCGCCCTTGAGCACGTTCCACAACTGCGGCAGTTCATCAAGCTTGGACCGGCGGAGAAACCGCCCGAACGGCGTAATGGCCGAGGCACTGGCCAGGTGAGTGGCTACGGAAGCGGTGTCAGGCCGCATGGTTCGAAACTTCACCAGTGTGAACGGTTTGCGCCCACGCCCTACCCGCTCCTGGCGGAATAACGGCGAACGGGTGTCGAACCAGCCGATCACCGTCAGGAGAAGCAGCAGGGGAAGGCCAACGACCAGTCCAAGAAAGGACAAAACAACATCAAAGAAACGGAACACGAAAGCTCCAAAAAATTAGAAAAAAACGCCGCTCCTGAGCCAAATTTAGGAGCGCCTTCAAGCGCGAACAGGCCACGCCCGTACCATGGCACCAAACCCGTTCGCGGCCACGGCCACTCCTACAGCCTCGTCAAGGGTTCGACTGCCCGCCGCAACCCTTCATCCACAGAGATCGGCGGCTCCCAGCCCAGCACATCCCTTGTCTTCGAGATATCCACCTGCAACGACCCCAGCAGACGCCGCGCCACGTCGCGCTTGCCCAACATCGCCGCCGCGCCCGCAAGCAGACGCGTCGGCACGGAAATCAGGCGCGCCGGCCTGTTCATCGCTTTACCCACGCGACGCAGCAGATCAGTCGTGGAAAGGTCTTCACCATCCGACACCAGAAAGACTTCATTGGCGGCCGCCGGATGGTCGATACAAGTGGTTACCAGATCAACCACGTTATCCAGCGCAACCAGGCTGCGGCGATTGTTCACAGCACCTAGCGGCAGCGGCACACCTTTCTGCACCCACCGCATCATCGAGGCGAAGTTGCCCTTTACCCCGGGGCCGTAGACCAGTGGCGGACGAATGATGACGATCTCCATGCCGGTTTCCGAACAGATCTCACGCAGTGCCTGTTCCGCCTCGAACTTCGAAACCCCGTAGGCATCTCTGGGTGACGGCTCGTCGTCGGCAGAAAAGCGCGCGTCCGTTTCCGTTCGCTCACCGTTCACTTTCACCGAGCTGATGAACACGAAACGCCGCACACCCTGCTCGGCAGCCTGACGCGCCAGCACCCGCGTGCCGTCTACATTCACCCGTCGGTACTCCGACAAGGGATCGGTGGTGGCATCCGCCATGACGTGGGCGCGAGCAGCCGTGTGCACCACAACGTCCGTTCCCGCCAGCGCGGAGCGCCAATCGGTTTGTGCGTTCAGGCTCCCGACGGCATATCGTCGCCCCCCCTCGGCGCTCTGTTCCGTTACCTGACGTACCGCACCTGATACCGTGTAAGTCGGCACCGCACCCAACCTTTCAATCAGCCGTGAGCCAACGAAACCGTTGGCTCCTGTCACCAGAACATGTTGTGTATCAGGCATCGGCTCCCTCGAGTTCTCGATATATCGCCAGATGCTGTTCAACAATCTTCTCGATGGCGAACTCGCGTTTGGCGAGTGCCCGGCCAGCGGCGCCCATGGCACGTCGCTCTGCTGGATGGTCGATCAAATAGGCAATCGCGTCGGCGAGAGAGTCGGCGTCTTTTGCTGGGATCAGCAGACCGGACTTGCCCGGTTCGATCGCATCTCTACATCCTGGCATATCCGTGGTTACCACCGCCCGCCCACAGGCGGCCGCTTCCACAAGGCTCTTGGGCAGCCCCTCTCCGTAAAATGACGGCAAACATATAACGTGAGACTGTGCATATCGCTCAGCAATATCACGACAAAAGCCGAGCAACCGCACTAGCCCTTCTGCGCGCCATTCCTCCAATTCCGCATGGGTCACCGTGGCCGGATTACCCGGATCGGGATCACCGATCAACCGAAATTCCGCCTTTACCCCTCGTTGAAGAAGCAAACGTGCCGCCTGCACAAACTCCCGAACGCCCTTGTCTATGAGCAAGCGAGCCGCCATGGTGACCACCGGGGTACCTTCGGGCTCAGGCAAAAACGGGTACTCGCCCGGATCTACACCCGAGCCGCGGACTAACCGCGCCTGGCCCTGCCTGACCGCCCCAATTTGCAACAGGGTGTTCTTGTCGTCCGGGTTCTGGAAAATCACGGCGCTGTTGGAGTGACCCAACGCCGACCGATAGAGTGTTTGGACCAGCCTCCGAACAAGCCCAGCTTTCCGGTCTCCGGAACCAAATACTGAACCCAGCCCAGATACCGCGGCCACCATCGCCGGCACTCCTGCGAGGCGCGCCGCGAGACCGCCGTATAAAACCGGCTTTATGGTTACTGTATGCACTAGTGACGGGCGCAAATGCCGCATCAAGCGCCACAGCGCCCAAAGGCTGGCGAGCTCTCGGAACGGGTTCTTGCCGCAGCGCGATAACCGCACGGCATGGTGCTCCAGCCCAAATTGCCTAATCCTCTCTACCGCCAACCCCGGCGCTGTCGCCACGTGCACCTCATAGCCGGAATCCTTCGCGGCAAGTGCAACAGGAAGTCGATGCGAGAGGAAAAATTCCGGAGAGTTCACCACGAAAAGAAGGCGCTTGGTCACAAAATCCCTCGTTTTAACGGACAACGACGGTTGGCATAGCGGTCAAGTGAACCTGCTCGGCCCAAAAACCTGAGCCCCCCTTAGGCTGCCCCATCAATCGTTCTTCAAAGCTTTCTGACTATCTGGCTTACTCGGGCGTGTCGATGAGAGAACTTCCAGCAATCGCGGCGCCTGTACCTCCAACGAATACCAATCCTCCACATCCTTTCGCCCACGCGAACCAAAAGATCGGCGCAATTCTGCATCCTGAATCAGAGTCGTCAGTTGTTTCTCCCACTCGTCGTCGCACGCCAGCAGACCGTTCTCACCCGGTTTGACGATTACGGAGTTGACACCCACCGGCGACGCGACGACCGGTACGCCACAAGCCATGTACTGGATGAGCTTGTACCCACACTTACCCCGCTCCCAAGATGAATCGGTGAGCGGCATGATGCCGATGTCGAACTGCTGGATGGACTGTACCTCGGTCTCCTCCGACCACGGACGTGTTTCGACGGGGGTTCCGGCGAAGTCTTCGGGACGCGCGCCCACCGCAACCACGCGCACCGGCATCCTGGCTTGCAGCGCTTCGAATACCGGCAACAGGGGTTGGAGATACCGACTGGTCTTCGGCGTGCCAATCCAACCGATCACCGGTGTCTCGTTTGGAGGCGTTTGGCGCGGCTGATATCGCTCCGTGTCGACTACAGTGGGAATCAGCTCGACACTACTCGCCCCCGCACCGCGGGCGCGATCGGCCAGGTAGTCATTACCCGCCACTACGACGGCAGCGTCACGCATCACCACATCGATCTTTCGACCCAGCACGCCGCGCACCAATTTACTCGAATGAAGGTCGTAGCGATGAAACAGCGCATCGTCGTAGTCGACGACATAGGGCACGCCGGCTGCGCGAAGCAGACGTTCCGCAAACGCCGGAAGAAAGGGAAAAAGCTCCTTCTCGATGATCACCGCGTCGAACCGCCGGGCTTGCAACAACGCCCTCACCCGCCGCATATAGCCGGCAATCACATCTCGCCAACGCGCCCTCCCTTCATACAGAGAACGCAAATACGCATCGGAAAACAGCGGCACGACCGACACATCCATCCCGTGCGAGCGTAGATACGGCAAATACTGGAGATAACGCACACGGGAACTGGCGCCCATCGGCCCGTAACGAGACAGAAGCAACACCTTCATGGCTCAAATCTTCCCTCACCACGGACGATTCGACCCATGCCCCGCCAGAGCATTCTATAGGCTGCACCAGTTTGTCGGATACCCGCGACATCTCCCCGGGCCACACACCAAACAACGCGGCTGATCGGCTCGAATACCACCGTCACCCCAACCAGCGCCCAGGCTTGCCAGCGCGGAAAATATTTGAAGCCGTACAACAACCGACTGCGCAGTGAGTAGAAAAGCCGTTTGGCTTTGATCTGCCGAGACGTACCACCTCCGGCGTGGAAGGCGCGCGCATTAGCGAGGTACCAAATATCCCAGCCCGCGTCGTGAACTCGATACGACAAATCGAGATCCTCTAGATAAACGAAAAACCGTTCGTCAAACCCTTTAAGGTCTTCAAAAACATTTCTCCGGATCAAATAAAACGCACCGATCACATGGTCCACCTGCCGTGTGCTCTGGTGGTCCCAATCGTGCATAATCACGCCGGACCATCTGAACGCGCGAATTTTCTCTATACCAGTGGCCGACGAAAAAAATCGCAGTAGATTTGGGTATCGCGCACAGGTCCGGGCAACCATTGCGTTTTCATCGACCAGCTGAATCCCGCAAACGCCCACCGACTCATTTTCGGATCCATTCATAAAATTTAAAGCAACTGAAAATGAATCGGGCTCAACCACGGTATCCGGATTTAAAAACAATAGATAAGGCGCACTGCACAGTTGAGCCCCTTTATTGCAAGCTGCGCCAAAGCCAACATTGGCTTCCAAAAAAAACACTTCAACTCCAGGAATACCATCAACCTCAGCAGCAGATCCGTCTGCCGAGTTATTGTCCACGACAATCACACGAGCCACCTGGTTGCCACCACAGCCCAGAACAGACCTCAAGCACTGCATTAACTGCAACCCGGAATTCCAGTTGACGATCACGACATCAATCATTTTTTATCATATCACCGTAAATACACACAAGATAATCATCATAGACAGAACAACAACCGTAGCAGGGGGGGGGGGGGCAAGACGCCCTCCCCGCCTTAACTCATTTCCATTGAAAATTACGAAGCCTCCATGTGCACAGCCTTATAACGCACCACGTGGACCTGTGATTTTCATAGTACCACCCGCTCTCTCACCAATAAATCTAGCCGCAAAAAAAAGTAAAAACAAAATTTGCGTATAACCCATATGGCTCAAAAAATAATAGTCTTTAAAAGAGCCAATTAATATCCCAAGAACCACGAATAGAAATAGCCACCTCATTGTTAGGCAAGCGCCTTTACTAAACACCAAAAACGACAGCAGCAAAAAGAATCCAAACGAGAACACGAGGCCCACAACGCCCAAGCCATGGATAAACAAAACGTACCCAACGTCCGACGGTATATATTCAAGTCCATACTGTCTACCAAAATTTGCTACACCAAACAGAACACCAGACGCGGAGCCGGGCAAGAAATAATGCTGTGACAGCAAGGTATCTGTAGTTTTAGAGGCTAGCCTGCCTTCCTCATAAAAATTGATGAATAACTCGAAAAACCAATCAAGATAGTACGCGTACCCAGACAAGGAGAGAACCAGAGAGAAACCAAAACCCAGAAAAAGGAAATAAAAGCCGACCCGCACCGAACGAACAAATTGGACCGCCTGGCCGTGTACGAAATACAGGAGGAGAAACAAAACAACCCCAAACAAGGCCACCACGAAACCCGCACGTCCGGAGAAAAACATTCCCATAAAAAGCAACACGAGCACAAGCAAATCAAACAGCCTCACTCTGTCCCGCCAGTTGACGATCAGAGCAAGCTGAATAATGAACAACAACGAATAAACGAGCGACAAAATGGAAAACCCAGTATAAAACAGCCCGGGATTCCTCATACCCATCTCGATGGAGTGCTCATACTTTTCATCGATCAAAACAATTTCGTAAAGAGACTGTGAAACCTCGGGCCTCAGAAACACAATCAGCATGACAACTGCGTTCAGCGCGCCGACCAAGGCCATCTGGCTCAGCAAATTCTCGACAAAGCTCTCTTTGTAGAGTAAGTAAAAAAATAAACCAGCACATATGCGGAAAATATCTGCAAAATGGCAAAAAAAACCTCCTTTTGATAGCTATAATCCAACAAGTTGTTTCTATAAAGCACGTGAAGAGAGAACAGAAGGAGAAAAAGCAGATAAATAACCGCCACGTATACCCCTTTATCTATGCTCGCTGACTTAATCACCTTAAGCACAAAATACACCGACAAAACCGCCGCACAGACAAGGGTGATCTTAAACGTGTGCGAAAACAGATTCAGCTGGACCGGAACAATGAAACCGAATAACGTTAAGAAAAGAGCAAGCCTACGAGCTCTCGCCCCGTGGCTTTTTGGTTCAGACCACATGCTGCGCACTTCGTTCTGCATTAAAAATTGAGGACATGCTACAATTTTCTCCGACTCATGGGCCCCTAAAACATTCCCGACACAATCACGACCCGAGGCATTATTACAGCATCATGCATCCACTCACGGACCACACTAATCAATGCGACCCAGAATCCTTTCATGTGCTAAATCCTATCCAAACGGGGGAAACACGCCGACGACCCTCGAAGTTTGGAATCGAACACCGGGGAGACCAGCGAGAACTCGGTCTCCTCAACTAAACCAGAGTCATTAACCTCTCCTTACCATCCTTACAAAACGCCTAGTCGACGCTAAAAACAACCTTTTTACGAGAACTGAAACCAAACGCCAGCCTAGACCTTTTAGCGCCAACATCACAACATCTTCAAGATTTTTCTCTGCCAGCGTAAAATCACCCTTTTTTATCCTAAAAGAATACAATGACATCATGGTTTCAAGCCTCATTCTATTTTGAACGATCCGACTTGTCATCGAATGCACGCCACCATTATGTACGCGATAAAAGGACGGCCTAACATCCCTAAGATAGGCGCCTTTTCCATAATCGCCCAACTGACTCCAGATTGCAATGTCACCGTACTTAACATTACATAACTCCCGCGGCCATTCCCCTAATATATTCCTAAAACATGTGGTTAGGGTGAACAGCGATACACCGCACTGAAGGTCTTTTTTAGTGACGTCCCTCCTTGCACCACCAAAATCCTTATCAACCAACCCGTTCTCGTCGAAAGACTGTATGTCAGTGTAGCATACAACATATTCTGGATTAGCATCCAAAAAATCTTTTTGACGTTGCAACTTTACGTCATCGATCCAAAAATCATCACCCTCGCACAAAGCGATATATCGACCTTTAGCATGAGGGAAGATGATTTCAGGATTAACTCTCACTCCCTGCGAATACTGATTCTCAGTCGCGAAAATGGGCTTTATTATTTGGGGATACTTGCCCCAATAACGTTTAATGATTTCGGCAGTTCGATCACTCGAACAATCATCATATACAATAACTTCGAACGGGAAGTCCGTCTTTTGGTTTAGAAAACCATTTAATGCATCCCCGATATACTGTTCGTGATTATATGTTGCACAGCTGATGCTGACCACAACCTGATCACTGTCCGCCCCCCAGGTTGACATAATTTCAGCCTGAGATTTCGGTTCACTTGGTCGTGTAAGCATCATGTCAAATCCCTAAATTCTTAAGATAAATTATTCCAATCGCTCAATCGTCGTTACGGCGACGCCCTCCGAAAACCTTCTTGGCCTTTCGAAACAACAATACAAAGCCCTCCGCCCGAATGAAGCCACTCATCACTAAATACGCCAAAGTGCCTGCTAACCCGCCACACAACACTGACAACAGTTCATGGCTAATTGACCCAGACACCAACCAGGCGACCATGCCGGCTACGGATGCCGCGAAAATCGGCTTAGACACGTCAATAAGTTGCGCTAACAGGGGGTAACCCACCAAATGAGCTGAATAGTATGCATTTGGAACCAATGCTAAGAGCGAACCGATGATCTGGCTCATGATGATCCCAACCACACCAAAAGGAATCGATGCAATCAGGAGCGCGGCGTTAATTGATTTCTTTAACACACCGACACGTAAAACAAGATCAGACCTGCCCTTAACGTTTAGCAAATTAATATTTAACGCATGAAGAGGATAAAGCACACCCACCGCACAGAAAAGTTGTAAATAGAACGATGCGCCCTGCCAGCTTTCATCAAATAACAAACGAAACAGAGGTGTCGCCAATCCCGCAATAATCGCCATAACGGGCGCAATTATAAATACCGAAACCTGCATAATCTGCCGGTATTTGTGTCTCAAATGGCCATTATCGTCTTGAAGTGTGGACAGAGCCGGAAACGTAGACTGCTGAATAGCATTTGTTAGTTGCTGAGATAGTAGATCATTGAACTTTTTAGCAATAAAATAGAGACCAGTGGCTTCCGCACTAAAAAACCTACCAACCACCAGCACATACGAGTTTTGGTAGGCGATATCAAGCAATCCCTCTGCTAGCAGATGCCTACCGAAGCGAAACAGTCGCCCAAAGGACTCACCGCTGAACTGGAACGACGGACGCCAATGGCTGATCAGCCACAGCACTAGCGCGGAAACGGTCGCCGCACTCAACATTTGCACTGCCAAGCTCCACACGCCCCAGCCATACCACGCGGCTACCACCGCCAAGACACCAGATATCGCAGCGCCTAACGCGTTTGCCTTCATTTGAGACTTGAAGTCCATCTCTCGGCTGAAAACGGCCGTCTGCACAATCTTGGCCGCATTGATCAACACCACAAGCCCCATCATCTGCACAAGAGCAGTAAGTTCGGGCTGGCTGTAGAAATCAGCTACGAAAGGTGCCCCGGCAAACAAAACGGAGTATGCAACCGCACTGAGCAGCAGATTGCTGTAGAAGACTGTGTTGAGATCCAGGTCTGAGACTGTCTTGCTACGAATCAATGCCTGACCCAGTCCCGAGTTAACAAAGGCGTTCCCCAACTCAAATACGACAGCAGCCATCGCCACGAGACCAAATGCCTCGGGCGCCAGGAACTGGGCAAGGATCAACATGAACACGGTATTTGCACCGCGTGTGAGGAATAGACCTACCAGATTCCACAGAACCCCAACCCCAATCTTTCGGTTCATCGACCTCATTGATCAGCGCACGTACTCACATGCGGTCCTCCCAAGCGAGCCCTTCATAGGGGGGGAAAAACGCGAATAATCCGCGGAAAGTTACGGTGTGCATGAATCCGGGCCACACGTAGGTGTGTGCCTTCGATCGTTTATCAGTGGACATATCGCCGTACTTGCCGAACATCTGGCGTGAACTAGTCCCGACTGTCGCGAATCGATGCATAGGCTCTCACGGCGTCCTCTTGGCGATATTCGTCCAACCGCCAGGAATTCGTACTGTGAAAACTCGTCTCCCCGGTATAGCCGAGCGACTCTCCGTCACCGATACCATCCTGTGCTAAAAGCCTGTCCTTGATTTCCTCAAAGTAATGTTCTGGGCGCTGACAGAAGTCTTCGTATTGAATGACCAGCTTCTTCTGGTCCGGCAGACCGGCAAGCCCCTGGTCTACGGATTCGTTGATGGAAGCAATCTGGCCGGCCACGGATTGCAGTGGGTCGAGCTCCTTGAGCTCGGGGTATTCCTTGATCTTGAAGGAGTACCAAGTATGGATATCCCCGTATTGTCGTTTGCGGGCTTCCAAGGCGGACTGGATGTTGAAGACCGGATCTCGCCGAATCCAGATGAACAGGGCCTTGTCGAACTGCTCGGCCAGTTCGGGGATATTCTGGTTCATGATCATGGCTTTCATGGCGAACGGCTTGCCGAAGATGTTCGTCAACGCATTAAGCTCATCCCGTAATCCGATGAGGTCCGCCTTCTCCCGGAGTTCCACTGGTGGCAGGTAGTCGAGTTTGTCGAACGGCAAGAAGCGCCGCCAGAAGTACCAGAACTCGTTGGGAGCCAGAGCACCCCGGGTCTTGCCGTTGTCGGAGCTGAAGTTGATTTCGGAGTTGAAGTCCAAAATTTCGTTACGGAAGTTGTAGCGGGGATCGGTCAATAGCTGTTGAATTTTCGCGCCTACCAGCGGTGCTCCGAAGAAGCGGGATAGCATGTTGGTTGGATAGGCGACCAGGCCGGAGTCGGCGAGCCATTGCATGAACAGCGTGCTGCCAGAACGGTGAGCCCCCATGAGAAAAATTTTTGGAAATCGTTCCGAGCAATCTTCAAGGTACTTTTCGTTCGCACCAGCCAGCTTGCCATTAAGCTCTTTCAACAACGCTTCCAGCTCGGATACGCGAGCGTATTTTTTAGTCCGGTTTTCAGGAGCAGCCATATGTCAAAACCTTTTACTGGATCCCCAACAGGCCGACGAGCCTGTCCATGTCCTTTTTTGTGTAACGCTGGTCGCAGGGAAGGAACAGCCCGTTATTGACCAGGTTCCATTCAAAGCTTCCTTCCTCTACCCGCGTTAACACTTCGGGCCAGTAGCTGGGCACAAATACTCGATTTTTAATCAAGTCTGCCCTGCTGGCCGTCTTTACATTCGGAAGGAGCGGGTAGCAAAGCGGCGCTGGATCAGTGCCGAAGTCCAGATTTAACTGGTTATATTCTCGTAGCTGCTCATGCAGGTAGCGTGCATTCATATTTCTTGCCGCTTTGGCAGCCTCGCGATCTACGGAATGTAAAAGCCGCTCGGTTAATTTGGACATCCCCAGAACGGGCGACGCGCCGATTGCCTGCTCGGCTTCCTTATATTGCTGATAGGCCATCTCCGGACTATTGGTGAGCCGGCTGATAAGATGGCCCATTCGGGTTGTCGAGGTTGTGTCTCGATCCTTTGGTTGTTTGATGCGGGGATCGTCCGAGTACAATAATCCGCCGTCCGGGAGGCCAAAGAACTTTCGGGGTGACCAGACTGTAGCCAAAGCATTAGTATGCTCAGAGAAATAAGCTTGAGAGCAATCTACTATCGTATTGGCGTGCCCAAACCTGCGAAGACTTCGATGCACCGAATCGCTCGACATGCCAAAGTAATCAATTACCAATATAAACTCTCCCTCGCCCAAGCTCAGGGAGGCGTCTACGTCAAAGGTTGAATTGACTCGATAATACTCCAACTCAATACCCAAATCCTTAACCGCCTCGACTACCGCATCACAGGTGTAGAATGGCAGCCAGATTTTTTGAACGCTAACGGCTTTCAGTGCGATTTTGAGGGCGGATCTGGCCGAGTTTGTCTTCACCGTTAAATGATTAAGGTTCGCTTTAAATAACGGAAGCTCCAGCGCTTGGTATCCACCAATCGAGATCTCTGGTTGAATTTTCGTCACAAGGCTTCCCACTTGATTTCTTTATCGCTTATCGCAACGTTAACTAAGTTCATACTGCTTCAGCAGATTTATTGATTCCTTAGGCGAACAATTCATCAACATATCGATGATTGAAAGATTTGCCACAAACTTATGATTACCCTGCGGGTATTCCACCGGCAATGAATCAACAAACTTTAGATCCACACCTTGCTCTGCAAAGTCGCTCTCAGAGTAAAGCGACCTTCCCCCGGGCGCGTTAATATAGCAATCAGCACCAAATTTATGGCAAAACGCGATCAAACGATCTTGTGCTGATAAGGTACGGTCGTAGTCAAGTTCGCTCGTCTTCTTGAACTGCTGATTGATACCAAGATACGAAAAAATGACTTGATAACTGTTCAAGCAAAGTGAGGCGATTGAGCGGTCTCCCTGTTCCAAAAGTTTCCGGATCATAGGAAAGACAGCATCAAAATAAGGGGCCTTGCAATAACTTTGCTCGATGGTCTTGAGCACCTTCACTACGTCTACGGAGAACTGCAGTTCCGATATGAGCTTGTTAGATGAAGCTCCCGGCACCGGAATAGTAATCCGCACGGGTCCGTTCGGCGACAGTATGGAATTCCGATTTATATATCCTTGCTTGATATAGGAAACATCATCGTAAATCAGAAACAGATCTGCCGAATAAATGAGCTGAAAATAGCCGATGTATGGAAACAGGTAGGGCTGCATGACCGCCAGCCTCATGCCACAAGCTCCGTTTCGATCAGATTAATAATATTATTCTGTTCGCGCTGGGCGAGCTGATCAAAGATTGGCAAGCACAGTATTCTGCTGGCAATATCTTTGGATATGGGCTGGCCACCGTTAATCCCCAAACACGCTACCGATTCGAGTGATGGGTAAAAATACCGCCTTGCCAGCACACCATTTTCCTTGAGCGTGGTGGCCACACGCAGGGCCTGCTCTTCGCTTTCAAAAACCACAGGGAAATAGGCGTAGTTGTAATCAAGCGCCTCGGGTTGGGCCTGCAGTTGCAGGGTGGTGGCCAGCGCCTGCTCATACCGGTGCCAGACCTCGGCTCGTGCTTTCAGGTTTTCTTCCATCTCGTCCAGCACGCAGAGCCCCATCGCCGCCTGGAACTCGTTCATCTTAGCGTTGATGCCAAGCTCCTCGATGGTCTCGGGTCCCGTAATGCCGAAGTTGATCATCTTCTTGGCTCGTTCGAGGTCTCCCTTGCGCTTAAAGACGATCGCGCCACCCTCACCGGTGTGGAACAGCTTGGTCGCATGAAAGCTGAGTGTGGCGGCATCGCCGTGCCTGAGCAGGCTGTCCCCCTGGTATTTCACGCCGAACGCATGGGAGGCATCGTATATAACCTTGAGGTTGTGCTTTCGGGCGATGGTATCGATGGCCCCAACGTCGCAGGCGTTGCCGAACACGTGCACCGGCACAATGGCACGGGTGTCGGGCGTGATGGCGGCCTCGACGTTGCGCGGGTCCAAGCACCAGGTGTGCGGATCGATATCGGCGAATAAGGGTTCGACTCCATCCCACTTCAGGGAACTGGCCGTGGCCACGAAGGTGAAGGGTGTGGTGATGGCTTGCGGACGCCGGTCAGGCTGGGCGTCGCTCACGCCGAGCGCCCGGTAGGCGATCTGCAGGGCCAGGGTTCCGTTGGCAACCAATAGTAGGTTTTCCACGCCCAGGTACTCTTCCAGACGCCGGGTGAGCTCCTGCACCAGCTGGCCGTTATTGGTGAGCCACTCGCGTTCGTAGATCCCATCCAGGTAGTGGTCGAGCCTTTCCCGGCTGGGGAGATAGGGTTTCGTGACCGGTATCATTCAATCGTTCCGTCCCGTTTCTGCCTGTGCCTGATGCAGGGTTTTCCCTTGCCGGTCTTTCTCGGAAAGCAGCGGGGAGGGATTGTCTACGCCCCAATGAATATCCAGAGTCGGATCGTCCCAGCGGATGCAGGCTTCGCAGTCGGGGGCATAGAAATCGGTGCACTTGTACTGGAACTCGGCGACGTCGCTGGTCACCAGGAAGCCGTGCGCGAAGCCGGGAGGGATCCAGAGCTGGCGCTTGTTTTCCGCGGACAGCGTTTCACCGACCCACTGGCCGAAGGTGGGCGAACCCTCGCGGATATCCACGGCCACGTCGAAGACCTCGCCTGCCGTCACGCGTACCAGCTTGCCCTGGGCGTGCGGGGGCAACTGGTAGTGCAGCCCGCGCAGGGTGCCCTTCACCGAACGGCTGTGGTTGTCCTGCACGAAGGTGACCGGATAGCCGACGGCGGCATCGAACGCCTTCTGGTTGTAGCTCTCGTAGAAGAAGCCACGCTCGTCTCCAAATACACGAGGCTCAATGAGCAGTACCTCGGGGATCGCAAGCGGGATAGCTTTCATGTTCAAAAGACCCTCTCTTCGAGAACGCGCGTGAGATATTGGCCGTAGCCATTCTTCATCAGGGGCTGGGCCAAGTCTTCCAATTGCCCGGCTGTGATCCAGCCCCGGCGGTAGGCGATCTCTTCCGGGCAAGCCACCTTAAGGCCCTGTCGTTGCTCGAGCGTGGCAATGAATTGGCTGGCGTCGAGCAACGAGTCGTGCGTGCCGGTATCGAGCCAAGCGTACCCCCTTCCCATGATCTCGACATTAAGCTTTCCGGCCTCCATGTAGCGGCAATTAATGTCGGTGATCTCCAGCTCCCCTCGGGCGGAGGGCTTGAGGCCCTTGGCCATCTCGACCACGTCGTTGTCGTAGAAGTACAGCCCGGTCACCGCGTAATTCGACCTCGGCTCCTGAGGCTTCTCTTCGAGAGAGAGCACCTTGCCGTCCGCATCGAACTCGGCCACGCCGTAGCGCTCCGGATCGTGGACGTGGTAGGCAAATACCGAGGCGCCGTCTTCGCGGGTCGTGGCATTGCCCAGCAATGCATCGAAGTGATGACCGTAGAAGATGTTGTCACCCAGCACGAGCGCGCAAGGATCGTTGCCAATGAAGTTCTCGCCGATGACGAAGGCCTGCGCAAGGCCATCCGGTGAGGGCTGAACGGCATATTGCAGGTTCAGCCCCCACCGCTCGCCGCTTCCGAGCAGTTGCTCGAAGCGCGGCGTGTCCTGCGGCGTGGAGATGATGAGGATGTCACGAATGCCCGCCAGCATGAGCGTGGTGAGCGGGTAGTAGATCATCGGCTTGTCGTAAACGGGTAGCAGCTGCTTGCTGACCGACAGCGTTGCCGGGTGCAGCCGGGTGCCGGAGCCGCCCGCGAGGATGATCCCTTTGCGGGTGACAGGTGACGAGTGACTAGTGACGGGTTGATTCATGCTTTCTGTTTTTGGTCGTTTCGTAGTTTGTTTTGCAGGCCGCCGATCAGGCGGAACGTGCGAGAAATTTGTTCCGAGACCAGTTGCTGATCTCTCAGAAATCCCAAGCGATAAGCGAGCATGCACTGTGTCTCGAGTTCGCTCAGTGAGCCACGTGCCATACCGAGAAAATGTGCAAACTCTTTTCGGCCATCCCGCCCCGCTCCCTCCGCAATGTTGGACGGTATGGAGACAGCGGCCCGGCGCATTTGTGACACGAGGCCGAATCGCTCTTCAGCTGGAAAGTCTCGGGTTGCCTCATATACGTTGAGTGCCAGCTGCATGGCTACTTACCATGCCTCGAGGTCACGATGGCCACGGATAATACCGGCCTGCTCTTCCATGAGCGATGACTCCCGTTGTGGGTGACGGGTGACGGGTGACGGGTGACGGGTGACGCAACATTCTGTCACCTGTCACTTGTTACCCGTCACCTGGTCCACCATGCGGTCGACGTGAATGGTCCAGTCGGGCAACTCGAGCAACAGTGCCTCTTCAAGACTGCTCGAGTCCATGCGCGAGTTCGCCGGCCGGGTCGCCGGGGTCGGGAAGTCCGCCGTGCCGATCGCCTGGATGTCACCGCCGCGCAGCCTGAGCTCACGGCCGTTGGCAATTGCCCGGTCGACAGCCCTGGATGCCAATCCGTGCCAACTAGTCGCCCCGTTGGCGGTCAGGTGGTAGGTGCCGACCGGTAGATGACCGTGGCGGTAGCCTGCCAGGGCGAGCGAGGTGACGTCGGCGATCAGCTCCGCCGAGGTTGGCGCGCCGATCTGGTCGGTCACCACCTTCAGCTCGTCACGCTCTTCGGCCAGGCGCAGCATGGTCTTGATGAAGTTGTGCCCATTCGCGGAATACACCCAACTGGTTCGAAAGATTAGGTGGTCGCAGCCGCTCTCCCGGATCGCCTCTTCTCCCTCCAGCTTGGTTTGGCCGTAGACGCTCGCGGGATTCGGTGTGTCGTCGGGCAGGTACGCCCCGTCCTTGTCTCCGTCGAACACGTAGTCGGTCGAGTAGTGGATCAGCAGCGCATCGTTTCGCGCTGCGTACTCGGCCATCTCACGGACGGCCGCCGCGTTGATCGACCGAGCCCGTTCCTCGTCCGACTCGGCTTTGTCAACGGCTGTGTAGGCGGCAGCGTTCACGATGACCTTGGGACGCACTGCCTCGAGACATTCGGTGACCGAACCTTGTTGTGCCAGATCCACGGCTTCACTGTTCTTTGAGACCAGCGGGCCATGGGGCAACAACGTGCGAGAAAGCTCGCGCCCCACCTGTCCCGACGCGCCAAACAGCAGCGTCTTCATGCGTTCACTCCCAATCGTTCGCGCTGGTAGCTGCCGTCCTGCACACGGCGGCACCAGTCGAGATTGTCGAGATACCAGGCCACGGTCTTGCGAATACCGGTCTCGAAGGTTTCATCAGGGCGCCAGCCGAGCTCGCGCTCTATCTTGCCGGCATCAATGGCGTAGCGAAGATCGTGACCGGGGCGGTCGGCGACGAAGGTGATCAGGCTCGAAGCCGGCTGCCGGAAGGTGGATGAGTCGGGGCGTAACTCATCGATCAGCACACAGATCTTCTGAACGACGTCGATATTTCGCTTCTCGTTGTGACCACCGATGTTGTAGGTCTCCCCTACTTCACCCGCCGTGATCACCTTATGGAGTGCGCGGGCGTGGTCTTCCACGTAGAGCCAGTCACGTATCTGCTCGCCCTTGCCGTAAACCGGCAGCGGCTTGCCTTCCAGGGCATTGAGGATCATCAGCGGGATGAGCTTTTCCGGAAAGTGGTACGGCCCGTAGTTGTTTGAACAGTTGGTCACCAGCGTCGGCAGGCCGTAAGTGCGCTGCCACGCGCGCACCAAGTGGTCGGAGCTGGCCTTGCTGGCCGAGTAAGGCGAGCTCGGCGCGTAGGCGGTGTCTTCCCGGAACAGGCCTTCCGGCCCTTCCAAGTCGCCGTAGACCTCGTCCGTGGAGACGTGGTGGAAACGAAAGCGGGCACGGCCCGCGCGATCCAGCTCGTTCCAGTAGGCCCGTGCCACCTCGAGCAAGGTGTAAGTGCCGACGATGTTGGTCTCGATAAAAGCCGCCGGGCCGTCAATGGAGCGGTCGACGTGGCTTTCCGCGGCCAGGTGCATGACCGCGTCGGGCTGGTGCTCGGCGAACACCCGTACCAACGCGTCACGATCGACAATGTCCACCTGTTCGAAATGATAGCGGGGATCGCCGGCTACCGACGCCAGCGATTCGAGGTTGCCCGCGTAGGTGAGCTTGTCGACGTTCACCACCTCGTCGGTGGTGTTAGCGATGATATGACGTATGACGGCCGAGCCGATAAAGCCGGCACCACCGGTTACCAATATTTTCATTGCCATTAGTTATTCAATTTCTAACAAGTGTTATGAGTAGCATGCGTCACTTCCGGCGGGATGTTTAAACGCCCTAGATCTTCAATCTGCCCCAAACAGATCCCGCGTATACACCTTGTCCATGACATCCTCGAGTGCCCCCGAGGGACGGTTGGCGACGATGACGTCGCAGGTCCGCTTGAACTCGTCGAGATCGCGGATGACGCGTGAGTTGTAGAAGGTGTCTTCTTCCAGCACCGGCTCGTGGACGACCACCTCGATGCCCTTGGCCTTGATGCGTTTCATCACGCCCTGGATGGCCGAGGCGCGGAAGTTGTCGGACCCGTTTTTCATCACTAGGCGGTAGATGCCGACGACTTTCGGGTTGCGCTTGATAATCGAGTCGGCGATGAAGTCCTTGCGGGTGCGGTTGGCATCCACGATGGCGCCAATGAGGTTGTTGGGCACCTCGTCGTAGTTGGCCAGCAGCTGCTTGGTGTCCTTGGGCAGGCAGTAGCCGCCGTAGCCGAAGGACGGATTGTTGTAGTGGCTGCCGATGCGCGGGTCGAGGCAGACGCCGTCGATGATCTGGCGCGTGTCCAAGCCATGGGTCTCCGCGTAGGTGTCCAGCTCGTTGAAGTAGGCCACCCGCATGGCGAGATACGTGTTAGCAAACAGCTTGATCGCCTCGGCTTCGGTGGGCTGGGTATAAAGCACCGGCACATCCTCGGTGGCCGCGCCCTGGACCAGCAGGCCGGCAAATCGTTCGGCGCGGTCGGAATGCTCGCCGACTATGATCCGCGAGGGATAGAGGTTGTCGTGCAACGCCCTGCCTTCGCGCAAGAATTCCGGCGAGAAGAGGATGTTGTCTGTTTCCATCCGCGCCTTGATCTCGCGGGTGTAGCCCACCGACACGGTGGACTTGATCACCATGACCGCGTGCGGGTTGATGGCCATGACGTCGCGGATCACGGCCTCAACCGAAGTGGTGTTGAAGTAATTGGTCTCGGGGTCGTAGTCCGTCGGTGTGGCGATGACGACGAAATCGGCGTCTTCGTAAGCCGCCTGCTTGTCCAGCGTGGCGGTGAGGTCTAACTCGCGGTTGGCGAGAAAGTCCTCGATGTCCGAATCGACGATGGGCGAGCGCCGAGCATTAATGGCCCCGACCTTCTCCGAAACGATATCCAGCGCCGTGACCTGGTTGTGCTGGGCGAGCAGTACGGCGTTGGAGAGGCCGACGTAGCCGGTGCCAGCGATGGCGATTTTGGTTTTGGTGGTGCGTTGGGTCATTTAACGCCGCGTTGTCTTTGTCGATGCAGGCATGTGGCCGCAGGTAATAAATTGTTTGCCACTAGGTCGTCGTTCCGAATGCCGTCTTGCAGTGCCCCCGGCGCTTCGACTTCGTTCTTCTGCCGTCATTCTCGCGAAAGCGGGAATCTACGCACAGCGCCGCCTGAAAACACCATCGGTTCCCGGATTCGCGGGAATGACAGGGTATGGGACTGCGGCGTTGTATTCCGCAATCGGCGAGTATGACTCGCCGCTCGAAACGAAATTACAGCCGCCCGTCAACTTCGTCTCGCCCCAACAAGTGCTTGATGTCGTAGACGATGCCGTTGTCCTGGGTCAGGGCGCGGATTCCGTCGGCGCCCAGTTGACGGAAGTCGTCGTGGGCGACGGCAAGAACAACGGCATCGAAGGTGCCCGGCGCCGGGGCGGGATCGAGTTCGAGGCCGTATTCCTCGCGCGCAGCATCGGCATCGGCCCAGGGGTCGTGGATGTGCACGTCGACGTTGTACTGCTCGAGGTGATGGACCACGTCCACCACGCGCGTGTTGCGCAGGTCCGGGCAATTTTCCTTGAAGGTCAGACCGAGGATAAGCACCTTGGAGTCGACCACCTGTACCCGATGCTTGGTCATCAACTGCACGATCTGGGCGGCGACGTATTCGCCCATGCCGTCGTTGGTGCGCCGGCCGGCGAGGATCATCTCGGGGTGATAGCCGATTTCCTGGGCCTTTTGAGTGAGGTAGTACGGGTCGACACCGATGCAGTGCCCGCCCACAAGCCCTGGCTTGAAGGGCAAAAAGTTCCACTTGGTGGCGGCGGCCTCGAGGACGGCCTGAGTATCCACGCCCATCTTGTTGAACAACATGGCCAGTTCGTTGACCAAGGCGATATTCACGTCACGCTGGGTGTTCTCGATCACCTTCGCAGCCTCGGCAACGCGCATGGCAGGTGCCAGGTGAGTGCCGGCCTTGATGACGCGGCGATAGAGGCCATCGATGAACGCGGCGGCTTCGGGTGTGGAGCCGGACGTCACCTTCATGATGTCGGCAACCCGGTGTTCTTTATCCCCAGGGTTGATGCGCTCCGGGCTGTAGCCGGCGAAGAAGTCTCGGTTAAAGACCAGCCCGCTTGTAGCTTCTAGCATCGGCACGCAATCGTCTTCCGTCGCGCCGGGGTAAACGGTGGACTCGTAGATGACCACGTCACCCTTCTTGAGCACCTGCCCGACGGTTCTCGATGCCGAAATGAGAGGGCTCAGGTCCGGTCGCTTGTAACGGTCAATCGGCGTAGGAACGGTGACGATATAGACATTGCAGTCAGCGATATCCTTGACCCGATCGGTATACGAAAGTTGTGTTGCCTCAGCCAGTTCGTCTGGCTCAACCTCACGGGTGTGATCGGTGCCCTCTTTCAACTCGGCGATACGCTTGGCATTGATGTCGAAGCCCACTACCGGCTGGACGCGACCAAAAGCCACCGCCAGCGGCAGACCGACATAGCCCAAACCGATCATGGCGATGCGGGTCTCTTGGGGCGTGATGAACGTAGGTGTCGTCATTTCCAGATCAGTCTTCCAAGGATTCGGTTTCGTGCAAGCGTTCGCGGGCAGCAGAGACAAATCCAACCATCAGAGCAGCGAACAGGCCGGCGAACAGGCCGAGGGTGACGCCAAGGGCGAGCATCAGCGCACTCGACAGCCCTTTTTCCATTTCACGCTGTTGCCCCAGTTCCACCAAGCGACCGGTACTGAGGGAGGCTTTTTGCAGTTCGGCCAGCAGCAAGTCGGTCTTCACTTCAGCAATTTCCGATGAGATATCAGCGAGGTCACCTTCGGTCTGTGCCAAGGAGTCGGCCAGTGACTCGGCGTTTGCCAAACGGGTCTGCAGCATCTCGACTCGCTGATCGAGCCTTACTCGCAGGTCATCCACTTCCGACTCGACCAGCTTCTCGATCCGACCCATGATGGACTGATGCAGTGCGTTAACGCGCTCGGCCTGCGCCTGGTTGGCCTCTGTCTCAACGACGATCAGTGCCGTGCCTTTCGGCTGTTCGAGATCCACTTCGAGCTTCTCGGCATCCTTCTCCGCATTCGCCTCCCGATCTCGCGCCAATGCCTGCGGTACGAAGACCCGCTGACTCAACTCCATCACCGCACTTGGTGCGATGACCGGCTTTTCATCGCCACTATCGACGGAAACCTTGGGCAAGTTGTAGATCGAAGCGTATGACGTGGGCACTGCCACTTCTCCGCGTCCAAAGGCATAGAGCGCAGTCAGGGCCGTGATGAATACCATCACGACAATCACCACCCATTTCCGCCGCCAGAGCGCGATGGCCAGGTCGATTAGGTCAATCTCATCATTAAACCGTGGCGGGTTGAATGCTGCGGGCTCGCTATGCCGGATTTCGTTCATCCAGGGTATCTCTTGCTTGATCGTTGAGTTCTATTCCACCGTGACCGACTTGGCCAGGTTGCGTGGCTGGTCCACGTCCGTGCCCTTGAGTACGGCCACGTGATAGGCCAACAGCTGCAGCGGGATATTGAAGATGATTGGCGCACTGATGCGCCCCACATTTGAGGTGACCGGCAGCACGTGTGTGAAATCTGCCGATTGCAGACCGGCTCGCTCGTCAGCAAACACGAACAACTCTGCACCGCGGGCGCTGACCTCGGCGATGTTGGATTTGAGCTTATCCAGCAATTCGTTCTGCGGAGCGATGGTGATCACGGGCATGGTCTCGTCGATTAGTGCCAACGGTCCATGCTTGAGCTCGCCAGCCGGGTAAGCCTCGGCGTGGATGTAGCTGATTTCCTTGAGCTTGAGCGCACCTTCCATCGCGATGGGGTACATCGGCCCGCGGCCAAGGAACAGGGCATGCTCCTTCTCCACCAGAAGCTGAGCCAGATCACGCACTCCGTCTCCATGATCCAGTGCGTTCTGGATGCGGCCGGGCACCTTCTCCAGACCGGCGACGATGCGCTGTTCCTCGTCCTCGTCCATGCGGCCGCTGGCGCGTCCCACCGCGAGCAACAGCAAGGCCAGCGAGACCAACTGCGTGGAGAATGCCTTGGTCGACGCCACGGAGATCTCGGGGCCGGCCCGGGTCATCAGCACGAGGTCGGACTCACGCACCAGAGAGGACTCCGGGGCATTACAGATCGCGAGCACTGGTCGGGCGGGATTCTCGCGCTTGAGCATACGGATCGCGGCCAACGTATCGGCCGTCTCCCCGGACTGAGATAACGCAACGATCAGGGTATTCGGGCTGACCACCGGATGGCGGTAGTGAAACTCCGAGGCCACCTCCACCTCGCAGGGGAGTCTCAGGATGTCCTCGAACCAGTATCGCGCTACCAGCCCGGCGTGATAGCTGGTGCCGCAAGCGATGATCTGCACCCGCTCGACGGCGGCAAAGATCTCGTCCGCGCCAACGCCGAACGCCGCCGGCAGAATATGTCCGTGCGCGATCCGCGCCTCGAGGGTGTCGGCGATCGCCTGGGGCTGCTCGTGGATTTCCTTGAGCATGAAGTGGCGGAACCGTCCTCGGTCGGCACTTTCCGCTCGCTGTGCGGACTGGCGAACGGGGCGCTCCGCGGTCTTTCCTGACACGTCAGTTATCGCGAGCGAATCCCGAGTGATCACCGCCCGATCACCCTCCTCCAGGTAGATGAACGATTGGGTGACCGGCAGCAATGCCAGGGCGTCCGAGGCGGCAAAGTGCTCACCGATGCCAACCCCAATCACCAGCGGACTGCCCTGTCGTGCGACAAACAATGTTTCCGGGGCATCGACAATGATTACGGCAAGGGCGAATGCACCCTCGAGTCGATCCACTGCCATCCCGAAGGCTTCGTCAGGGGACCGCCCCTTCTGCAGCTCCCGATCAATGAGGTGAGCGATGACCTCGGTATCGGTATCCGAGGCAAAGGCGCAGCCCGCGTTCGCCAACTCATCCTTCAGGGCACTGAAATTCTCGATGATGCCGTTGTGCACCACCGCAACGCGTCCCTGTTCAAGGCTCGGGGCGAGATGGGGGTGCGCATTGCGTTCGACCGGGACCCCGTGAGTCGCCCAACGGGTATGCGCGATGCCCAGTTGCCCAGAGATCGGTGCCGCATCCAGCTTGTCCGCCAGAGCGGCGACCTTTCCGACCGCGCGCACGGAGGCAAGGCCACGCTCCTCGTCCAGGAGTGCCAGACCGGCCGAGTCGTAGCCGCGATATTCCAGCCGCCGCAATCCTTCAAGAAGGATCGGACCGACCTGCCGCTCTGCGACCGCTGCGACGATTCCGCACATGAATCCGTTTCCCGTTGCGCTCTGAGTAATTGGCGTTTGATTGTATCGCAAAGGTAGTACTTATCGGGCGACACATAGCGATTTCCCGCCTCCCGTCGACGCCCCAACTGACAAGGCCTCAGGTCGCACAGCCCCACACTTCCCCGAGGGTCAGTCGGTTACGTCACCGGCAACGCCGTCTCGACGAACAGCTTCAGGCGTCGCTGTCCTCGAAAGGTGTCGATAACGGGGCGGTAAGCAATCTGCCAGCGCCGGCCGGGCGGCAGCGCGTCGGGGGCATGGAACCAGATAGCATCCATCGACCGGCGGTCCGCGGCATCCACCGGCCGCACGACGAGGCGCCAGTGCTTGCCGTCCTTGAGCGCAGTTTTCTCGAGCACGTCGAAGACGTTGTCGAACAGAGGCTCGGGGAAACCCGTTCCCCACGGGCCGTGTCGGTCAAGCAGGGAGACGAAGTCGAGGTGAAAGTCCTCGGTGGCAAGCGGCCCGTCGGTCAGCACTTCGCGACCTTCGGGCAGGCGTTCATCGAAACGCGCGACGGCATCGGCGAATGCGTGGCGGAACGCCTCGAGCCGGCCGGTGCCCAGCGACAGCCCCGCCGCCATGGCATGGCCGCCGAAGCCCTCGATCAGACCGGGGTGTCGCGCATCGATCTCCACCAGCAGGTCGCGCAGGTGAATGCCGGGAATCGAACGCCCCGAGCCTTTGAGAAGGCCGTTGTCGACCCCGACCTCGGCCGGAGCAAAGACGAACACCGGACGCGCCCAGCGGGTCTTCAGTCGGCCGGCCACGATCCCGATCACACCCGGATGGAAACCCGGATCGTAGCGTACCCACTCTGCCGCCTGCTCCGGCGGCACATCGCCCTGCCCGCCCAGCGCACGCTCTAGATCCATTGCCACCGTATCCAGCATGTCGCGCTCGACCGAACGGCGTTCACGGTTGATGCGGTCGAGTTCTGCGGCCAACCGGCGTGCCTCGGCGGGGTCATCCGCCAGCAGGCACTCCACGCCAAGGCGCATGTTCTCCAGCCGGCCGGCGGCATTGAGGCGGGGTCCGATGGCAAAGCCGAGATCTCGGGACTGGGCTTCGCGCGGGTCACGCCCCGACTCGGCAAACAGCGCCAGAATTCCCGGAGCGCACTGCTGGGCGCGGATGCGGGCGAGCCCCTGGGCAACCAGGCGCCGGTTGTTGTCGTCCAGCTCCACCACGTCGGCAACGGTGCCCAGAGCCACCAGATCAAGCCAGTTGGCAAGATTGGGACGGCCTCGATCGGCAAATTGGCCTCGGCGATCGAGCTCGGCTCGCACGGCAGCGAGCAGGTAGAACGCGACGCCCACCCCGGCCAACGCCCGTGACCCGAATGTCGCCTCGGTTCGGTTGGGATTGACTATGGCTTCGGCATCCGGAAGCGTGTCACCCGGCAGGTGATGATCGGTAACAACCACCCGGCAGCCGAGTGCCTTCGCGGCAGCGACACCGGAGTGGGCCGAAACACCGTTATCCACGGTCAGCACAAGCCCCGGGACGCGTTCCAGTTCCGCCACCAGTGCCGGGCTCAGTCCGTAGCCGTGGCGTTGCCGGTCCGGAATGCGGAAATCGACACGAGTCGCCCCCATGGCTCTCAACGCCCGAAGGCACAAGGCCGTGGCAGTCGCCCCGTCCGCGTCGAAGTCCCCAATCACGACGATCTCATCCCCCGCCTCGATCGCATCGGCGACGAGTTCGGCCGCCCGTTCGAGATCGGGCATGCCGGTCGGCGGCAGGATCGCGGCAAGCTCGTGATCGAGCTGTGAGGGATCGCTTACCCCTCGAGCGGCGAGCACACGCGCCAGTCTCGGGTTCAGGTGCGCCAGCCCGACTGGAGGCTCGGGTGCCGCCCGACGGCGGATGCTGGCGAGGCCCAGCTGCCGGCGGCTCTGATCAAGGTTGGCAATCGTCATGAGTGCCGACGCCAACTGGATGCCATGCGTTGCCACAGGCGCCCCAGAAGACCCTCGCGCCGCCATTCACCGCCCTGACCGTCCCGTAGGGAGACGGAAAGCTCCGGTGCGCATTCCTGCAGCGCCGAAAGCCACTCATCGATGCGGACCAGTTCGCGTTGAAAGCCGCCCAGGTCCCCTTCCAGTCGACACCAGGCGGCCTCGGTCAACACCACGCGCGGCTGTCGGCCAGCGGCGAGCGCTTCTCGCACGAGCTCGACGGGTGCCTCCCCGAAAGCAAGCGAGTCGTGGCGGGCGAGCACTGCAGGCGAATCACTGATGATCAGCGCGGCCTCAGACTCTTCGTAAGCCGGGCAATCCGTGAGCTCGGTCATGCCGTGCGGCCAGAAGCTGTTGAGAGTCGGCTGCCCGTGAGCGGCCCGCTCGTCGTTGAGCGACTGCGGGTAGAGCCACATCTGCACCTCGGTCAACCACTGCCGCAGGAGCGGCTCACTGTGATGCTCGTCGAGAAACACGCCGGCATTGCGGTTGAGCAGGCAGGCGAGCGGTGCGCCAGACCGACTGAGGCCGACGTTTGCGGGGCCGACACCGGCTTCGCTGACTCGCGCTAGCAAATACAACTGCCGGCCGATGCGGTCGACCCGCATGCCGTCGTGCGCCAGCCAGGCATTCAGCTCGCCGAGCAGATCATCCAGTTCCTCGGTGGTCAGTCCCAGAAAACGCGGTCCGAGCGTGATCGCGTGATCGGTCTCGGCCTTGAGGTGGACGGGGTCGAAACACAGCACTCTCGCAAAGCCGTCTTCCCGCCATTGGCGGACGTGCTCGGCAAAGCCGTTGCGTGTTCCGCCGCCGAGGCGCCAGTCGCCCAAGGCACGGCTCAGGGCATCGACCTCGGCCGGGGGCTGCGCCTCGAGTACGGTCAGAGCCTGTCGATCCGGATCATCGTCATGACAGTCCGCCTCCCGCGGCTGGCCGGCAACCGGGCCCATATGGCGCCCGGCCAGCAGCCGGGCCAACGGCCGTTCGGTGCTCCCTTCGACATCGGGCCAGGTCCAGGTGGGCGTGGAAAAACCGCTGCCATTATCCGGTCGGGCGTCGCGTGGCTGCAGACCGAGGACGTAAAGATCGATTTCGGGGCGCGTCGTGTCCGCCATCAGGCGCCCTCGCCCGGCAGGCCGTTGTCCAGCGCGAGCAGACGACGACCACGAGCGTTGTGACGAATCGAGAGAAAGGCAGCGTATTCGGTCTCGACGCGGGCCACGGCGGCCATCGGTGCGCCCATCACCCAGGCGGCAGCCGCGCGCATCACGATGGCATGCGACAGCAGCAGCACCGACTGCCCGGCGTGGTTACGTTCCAGTCGCTCCAGCCCTTGGATGACGCGGTCGAAGAACGCGTCCATCGGCTCGCTCCCCGGCGGCCGACCGTAGACGGGGTCCGCCAGGAAAGCGGCGTGCTGTTCCGGATAACGCTCGGGGATCTCCGCGTGACGCAGCCCCTCCCAAGGGCCAAAGCCGATCTCACGCAGGTCGGGGTCGACGACCAGCTCTAGCCCTCGCCGGTCGGCCACCTCGGCGGCGAACGTACGGCACCGTGCCATCGGCGAGGTGGCAATCACGTCCCAGTCGGCCAGGCCCTGCTCCTCGAGCAACCGCAGGCGCCGCTCGAGCTGCTGCCAACCGATATCACTCAGAGGGTCGTCCACGGCGTCGCCGCGAAAGCGGCGGCCGCCCACGGGCTCGCCGTGGCGGATGAGGTCGAGTCGGGTGGTCTGGGGGGTCATGGCAACTCGCGGATCGAATTCGAGGCGGGATTCTAACAGTCGATCCGGATGCGGTGAGCGGCCACCGACGGTGCGACCTCAGCCGGGGATCACTTCTTGCCCGCCACCAACATCACCAGCCCGACGACAGCGCTGACGCCCCCACCGATCATATAGAGCATCGTGTTCTCGGTGTATTCCCCCGTGAACTCCTTGGAGAGCTGGTCATCAAGTCCCTGCGAGGATTCGTAGCCGAAATACAGCAGAAGCAGCCCCAGCACCAGCAACCCGATACCGATCAGTTGTTGTCCTTTCATCCCTGTCGTCTCCTTGTTGATTGTCACGAAACGTGTTCTGGCCGGTCGAGTATGGCTCAAGGAATCCAGCCGATCATCGTGAGGATCGCGACCAGCGCGAGGCCGAACAACAGTGCCCGCAGGACGATCGCATGCGCGGCCCGGTACCAGATACGCTGATCGGCCAGGCAGGCGGCTTCGTCGAGACACTCGTCGGCACGCTCGACGTCGATCACCGCGTGCCCCACCCGCGCGATCAGGCCGATGGACGCCGCCTCCCAAGGGTCGATCGCACCGTGTTCACGCCCCAACGCCTCATCACCGCGCCAGACATTCAACCCACGTTGAAACGATCCGGCCAGCAACATGAGCACCGTGTACACCGGCGCAGCCGGCACGACCAGAATCGCGTGCAGCCGACGTTGCCAGCTCCGCAAGCGGGACATTTCCTGCTCTTCCGGGTCGGGAATCTCGGCGAGCCACTCGGTGAGGCGATATAAGAGCGCCCCGGCCGGTCCAGCCAGCACGAACCAGAACAGCACCAGGAACCACTCGCTGAAGGCCAGCACGATAATGCGCTCGCCGGTCTGTCGCGTGGTGGCCTTGGCCGGATCGATCGATGTGCCCTGAAACAGCACGCGCCGTGCTGATTCCACGGTTTCCCGGTCTTCCTGGGCGGCGGCATCAAGGAGTTGGCGATTGATTTCCGAGGTATTGCGCGGCGTGATCACGAGCAGCAGAACCAGCACGGCAACCAGCCAGCCGATGATGCCGTCACTGCCAAACCCCAGCCAGACAAACAGTACCGCGGGCACGAGCAGCCACACCAGCAGGCGGGCCGCTGTCGATCCCACCATCCCGGAAAGCGTCTCGAAGATCTCGGTGGTGACGCGATGGGGCCAACAGTCCGCGCGCCATTGCTGGAAGAACTCCAGGAAGCGGTCGAAGGCGATCACCAGCACCAATGCCAACAGTTTCATCTCGGATACGCCCCTGTCTGTCGTGGTGGAATCGGCATGCTCAGGCCGTCGACATGCCATCGGGCAACCGGGAAGCCAGGTGGCCCCAGTCGAATGCCGGGCCGGGGTCGGTCTTGCGCCCCGGCGCGATATCGCTGTGCCCGCGCACGGCATGCACGGTGGGATAGGCCTGCCGGATTGCAGCCAGCACCTTGCCAAGCGCCTCGTACTGGACGCTGGTGAACGGCTCGGTATCGGTGCCCTCCAGCTCGATACCGATGGAAAAATCGTTGCAGCGGGTCCGCTCACCAAATCGCGATTCGCCCGCGTGCCACGCTCGTCGATCGAACGGCACAAACTGCTTGATCACGCCATCACGGTAGATCACCACGTGCGCGGAAACCCGCAAGTCACGAATGGTCTCGAAGTACGGGTGCTCGGCGGGGTCGAGGCTGTTGGTGAAGAAGCGCTCGATCGCCGTGCCGCCGAATTCCCCCGGCGGCAGCGACATGGCATGCACCACGACCAGCTCAATCCGCTCGTCGCGTGGACGGGCATCGCAGTTCGGCGAGGCGATATACGGCACCGAGTCCAGCCGATTGGTCGCGAGATCGATATTCATGTCCATTCCTCAGCCTACCGGACCAGGGCCTGCCTAGGGCCGAGCTCCTACATTTTCAGGCCGGCGGTGGGCCAGAACGCTTTCGACCAGCGAGCGGCCGCCGCCTCGTCCCATGTCTCGCCGGAAAGGTGTGCGCACAGGCCGCGAAGCGCCACGTCCACGGCGGACTCGCGCACGGCAGCACGATCGCCATCGAAACGGAAACGGGCCGCGAACGTGCTC
The DNA here is from genome assembly GCF_023555385.1 of Guyparkeria hydrothermalis. Lineage (NCBI taxonomy): Bacteria > Pseudomonadati > Pseudomonadota > Gammaproteobacteria > Chromatiales > Thioalkalibacteraceae > Guyparkeria > Guyparkeria hydrothermalis. The sequence goes on along the minus strand of NZ_JAJSED010000001.1, from coordinate 339,246 downwards.
AGCGGTTCCCGATGCCCCCCGTCGGCAGCGGCCGGCGACCAGTAGCCCCAGCCGATCCAGACGGTGCCGACCGGCTTGGCCTCGCTGCCGCCCGAGGGGCCGGCCACGCCGCTGATCGCCACCGAGTAGGACACATCCGCCCGACGGATCGCCCCGACGGCCATCGCGGTGACTACCTCACGAGAGACCGCGCCCACCTCGGAGAACAGCGCGCCGGGCACATTCAGGTCACGCTGCTTGGCGCGATTGCTGTAGGTAACCCAGCCGCCCTCGAACCAGCCCGAGCTGCCGGACTGTTCTGTCAGGGTCGCCGCCAGCAGACCGCCGGTGCAGGACTCCGCGACGGCCAGCCGCCGGCCGCGCGCCTCGAGGGCATCACCCAGACGAGCCACGCGAGTCGTGCGGTCCATGCCTACCTCGGTCATTCGCTCGGTCGACCAGCTTGGTGGTGTCTCCCCCGCCCCGGTATCGCGTTGACTCATTCGGCGGTGCTCCCTGCCCCGAGCTCCCCACGGCTCCCCGTCGAAAGCCCGCTTTTGGTTACAATGCGGCCCATGACGACGCAGCCTCAAACCCGCCCGGACCGGACCGGCGAAACCGACGCCTTTGCCGCACATACGCCCATGATGCAGCAGTTTCTCCGGATCAAACAAGAATACCCGGACGTGCTGCTGTTCTACCGCATGGGGGACTTCTACGAGCTGTTCTTCGAGGATGCGCGTCATGCAGCACGGCTGCTCGACCTGACCCTGACACAGCGCGGGACCTCCGCCGGCGAACCCATCCCGATGGCCGGTGTGCCCGTGCATGCCTACGAGTCCTATCTCGCCCGACTGCTCAAGGCCGGCGAGTCGGTCGCCATCTGCGAGCAGGTCGGCGACGTGCAGGCCAAGGGGCCGATGAAGCGCGAAGTGGTCAAGGTGGTCACCCCGGGCACGGTCACCGACGAGGCGCTGCTCGAGCAACGCCAGGCGCACCGGCTGGTGGCCGTCCACCGCCAGCGAAAGCGCGGTCGCGAACGCCTCGGGCTCGCGCACCTCGATCTGTCCAGCGGACGCTTTGCCATCATGGCGCCGGCCGGGCCCGACGAACTGGCCACCGAACTCGCCCGGGTCGATCCGCGCGAGCTGTTGCTGGCCGAAGGGCTGAACCTCGAGACCCTGACCGACAGCCTGTTTGCCGATCGCGGACTGTCGCGCCAACGCCCGGTCTGGCACTTCGCCGCCGACACGGCTGTGGAGCAGCTCTGCGCCCAGTTCGGCACGCGCGATCTCGCCGGCTTCGGCGTGCACGCCGACAACCGCGAGGCGCTTGATGCCGCGCTCGGGGCCGCCGGTGCCCTGTGGCAGTACGTCAACGACACGCAAAAGACCCGCATCGGCCATATAAACGGGCTGTCCGTCGAACAGACCAACGATGCGCTGCTGCTCGACGTGCACACCCGCCGGCACCTGGAGCTGTTCGAGGACAGCCAGGGGCGCCCCGAGGGCGCGCTGATCGGCCTGCTCGACCGCACTGCCACCGGCATGGGTGCCCGGCGGCTGCGCGAATGGCTCGCCAGGCCGCTGCGCGAGCACGGCCGGCTGGCCGCCCGCCACCAGGCGATCACCGAACTGCGCGAGCGCGACCTGCCCGCCCCGTTGTTCGAGGCGCTGCGCCAGGTCAACGACATCGAGCGGATCACCACCCGCATCGTGCTCGGCACCGCCCGCCCCCGGGACTTGGCCGCCCTGCGCGACTCGCTGCACCAGCTTCCCGAACTGACCGCCACCCTGTCGGCCTGCCAACAGCCGCTCCTGACCGGACTGGTGGAGAACCTCGCCGATCTGCCGGAGGTGCGCGAACTGCTGGATGCCGCCATCGCCGAGAAGCCCTCGGTGTGGCTGCGCGACGGTGGGGTGATCGCCAGCGGCTTCGACGAGGAGCTCGACCGGCTGCGCGGGCTGTCGGAACGCGCCGACACGACGCTCACGGCCATGGAGGAGGATGCCCGCCGCCAGTCCGGCATCGAGAACCTCAAGCTCGCCTACAACCGCGTTCACGGCTACTACTTCGAGGTGCCGCGCAGCCAGTCGGCGCGCATGCCCGAGACCTTCACCCGCCGCCAGACGCTCAAATCGGTCGAGCGCTACACCAACGAGACCCTCAAGACCTTCGAGCAGGAAGTACTGACCGCCCGCGACAAGGCGCTGGCCCGCGAGCGCGAGTGCTTCAACGATCTGCTTCACCGACTGACCACCTGCCAGGCCGAGCTACGCCGTCGCGCGGATGCCCTGGCCGACCTCGACACGCTCGCCGCGCTGAGCGATGTCGCCGAGCGCCAGCAGTGGACCGCGCCACGCTTCTGGGACGAGGTCGGCATCGAGATCGTGCAGGGCCGTCACCCGGTGGTCGAGGCCAACAGCGACGCCGTGTTCGTCCCCAACGATGCGGGTCTGGGCCCCGACCGGCGCATGCTGTTGATCACCGGCCCGAACATGGGCGGCAAGTCGACCTACATGCGCCAGACCGCGCTGATCGTGCTGCTGGCGCATGCCGGCGCCCACGTGCCGGCCCAATCGGCGACCATCGGTCCGATCGACCGGATCTTCACCCGCATCGGTGCCTCGGACGATCTGGCCTCGGGACGATCGACCTTCATGGTCGAGATGACCGAGACCGCCGAGATCCTGCATCACGCCACCGATCGCTCACTGGTGTTGATCGACGAGATCGGCCGCGGCACCTCGACCTTCGACGGGCTGGCGCTCGCCTGGGCGGTCGCCGAGCACCTGCTCAACAAGAACCGGGCGATGACGCTGTTCGCTACCCACTACTTCGAGCTGACCACACTGGCCGAGCAGTTCGAGACACTGGTGAACGTGCATCTGGAGGCGATCACCCACCAGGGCGAGCTGGTGTTCCTGCACGGGGTGAAGGACGGCCCGGCAAACCAGAGCTACGGCATCGATGTCGCCAAGCTCGCCGGGCTGCCCCGTCCCACCATCCGCCGGGCGCGCGGGCTGCTTGAAAAACTGGAATGGCAGTCCCATGCCGGGACCGAGGCGCCGCAACTCGACCTGTTCGCCGCCGAGCCGGTCGCGGAGACCGTCGAGCCGGAACCCGACCCCTTGCTCGAGGCGCTGGACGAGTTGGATCCGGACGGTCTGACCCCGAAGGCGGCACTGGACCTGCTCTACGACTGGAAGGCCCGCCGCGAGCAGGACCTCTGACCCGCCCTCTTCCCCGGACGATATACTGATCTCATGCCTGTATCCGCCGACCGCCCGCTCGTCTCGCTAACCGTCGCCGGCATCGCCCGCCGCGACGACGAATACCTGATCGTCGAGGAGACCGTCCGTGGCCAGCGCTACCTCAACCAGCCCGCCGGCCACGTCGAGCCCGGCGAGACCCTGATCGAGGCGGTAATCCGCGAGGTACGCGAAGAGACCCGCTTTGCCTTCGAGCCGACCGAACTGCTCGGGCTGTACCACGACAACCCCGGGGAGGGGCGACGCGTGCTGCGCGTGGCCATCGTCGGCGAGATCGGCGAGGCGGACGACGAGCCGCTCGACGAGGGCATCCTCGCTGCCCACTTCATGGGACGCGAGGCGATCGAGCGCTCGGCCCTGCCGCATCGCTCGCCGTTCGTCACCGCGGCAATCCGCGACTTCGAACAGGGGCGCCGCTACCCCCTCGACCTGCTGCACTCGATCCGATGACCGACACGACTCTGGAAAACCTCATCCCGCCGGCCCCGGCCGACGCCCCGCGCATCATGGTGGGCATGTCTGGCGGCGTGGATTCCTCCGTGGCCGCCCTGCTCCTCAAGGAGGCCGGCTACCGCGTCGAGGGCCTGTTCATGAAGAACTGGGAGGGCGACGACGATGACGAGTACTGCGCGGCCAAGGAGGACATGCTCGATGCCATGGCGGTGGCCGACAAGCTCGGCATCGAGTTCCACTACGTCAACTTCGCCAGCGAGTACTGGGACCGGGTATTCGAGCATTTCCTCCACGAATACCAGGCCGGGCGCACGCCCAACCCGGACATCCTCTGCAACCGCGAGATCAAGTTCCGCGCCTTCCTCGACCATGCGCGATCGCTGGGCGCCGATGCCATCGCTACCGGCCACTACGCCCGGCGGCTCGAAGGCCCGGCCGGCCCGCGCCTGGGCCGCGGCCTGGACGAGAACAAGGACCAGAGCTACTTCCTGCACGCCCTGACCCGCGAACAGGTCGGATCGGCCTATTTCCCGGTGGGCGAACTGGAAAAGCCCCGCGTGCGCGAGATCGCCGCCGAGCACGACCTGATCACGGCGGGCAAGAAGGACTCGACCGGGATCTGCTTCATCGGCGAGCGGCGTTTCGCCGATTTCCTTAAGAACTACCTGCCTGCTCAGCCGGGACCGATCGAGACACTCAACGGCGAGCGTCTCGGCACCCATCAGGGGCTGATGTACCACACCATCGGTCAGCGCCAGGGCCTGGGCATCGGCGGCACCAAGAGCCACGGCGACGCGCCCTGGTACGTGTCCGGCAAGGATCTCGACAGCAACACCCTGCTGGTCGTGCAGGGCAAGAATCACCCAGCCCTGTTCGCCCACCGGCTCGAGGCCGAACAAGTGCACTGGATCGAGCCCCCGCCGAACGACCGTCCGCTGACTGCCAAAATCCGCTACCGGCAGCCCGACCAGGCGGTGAGCTTCGAGCAACAAGGCGACCGCCTGGTCGCCACGTTCGAGCAGGCGCAGCGGGCGATCACCCCCGGCCAGTCCGTGGTGTTCTATGATGGGCCGGTGTGCCTCGGCGGCGCGGTGATCACCCGCGCCCTGCCCGACGGCTGAATTCATTCCCCACGACACGAACCGAATCGATGGCGCGAAATATCGACGACCACATCATCGCGATGGCCGGAATGACACAGGCCGTCCAGCTGATCCAGACGCTCGCCTACGAGGGGCGCGTCGCCGACCGCGATGCGTTGGAAGCCAGTATCGGCTCGCTGTTCGCCTTCGATGCACCGGACACGGCCAGCATCTACGGCGGCCTCTCGGGCGTGCGCTTCGGCCTGAAACGGCTGGCCGAACTGCTCGCCGGCAATTCGCGCGCGCCGCGTGACCTCGAGCTGACACGTTACGTCGTCACCCTGTTCGCGGTGACCAAGGCATTCCGTAACGACGCCGAGATGGGCGGGAAGCTGTTCCAGCGGCTCGAAGAGCTTGAGCCGAGCTACCGCGAGCACGGCGCGGACACGGGCCTGCTTTCCGACCTGAACAACCTCTATCGGTCGACGCTCAGCCAGTTGCCACAGAAGTTCGTCATCAACGGCGAGAAGCACCACCTCGAGGACATGCAGGTCTCATCCAGCGTTCGCGCCCTGCTGCTCGCCGGCGTACGGGCGACCATCCTGTTCGACCAGGTGGGCGGACGTCGCTGGCGCCTGCTGTTCCAGCGCGGCAAGTACGTCGAGGGCGCGCAGCGGCTGTTGCGACAGGCCTGACGCCCCCACTCGGACAGCAAAAAGGCGGCCCGCGTCATGCGTCGGCCGCCTTTTTCGTTGCTCGCTCCCCTGGAAATCTAGATCTGCAGGTGCTTTCGTAGCTGGTACTGCCAGATGAAGCCCACCACCGAGAACACCGCGAAGATGCAGGAGGAGATCGCCCAGAACTCCCAGCCTTTCGGCTCGATGCCACCGATGGTGTACTCGATATACAGGCCGGCGCTCATGCCCAGCACGAAGTAGATCAGCCACTCGACGATGCGCCACCAGAACGACTTCTGCCGGCCCGGTTCGGCGACACGGATAACCAGGAACAGGCGCTGGTTGACGAACGGCAGGTTCGCCAACACGAACAGCCCGATCAGATAGCTGATGACGATCGAGTCGGCAATCATGGGAACCTCGTCGCGTTTGCGCGGTGAATCAGAGCCCGAAAGCGCCGGCAGTCAGCGCCGTCAGGCCGGTCGGATAGAGGCCGAAGATGAGCATGGACGCCCCGCTCAGCGCCAGAACACCACGCACGTTGGCATCGGCCTGGATCGGGCTGGTATCGGCGGGCTGGTCGAAATAGACCATCTTCACGGCACGCAGGTAGTAGAACGCCCCGATGACCGCGGTAATCACCGCGAAAATCGCAAGCCACCACAGACCGATACCCACAATCGACTGCAGCACCGCAAGCTTGGCCCAGAAGCCGAAGGTGAACGGGATGCCGGCCATGGAGAACATCAGCAGCAGGAAGACGAACGCCATCACCGGGCTGCGGTCGTTCAGGCCCTTGAGGTCCTCGAGGCTCTCGGCCTCGAAGCCCTGGCGAGCGAGCAGCAGGATGATGCCGAAGCCGCCGATGGTCATCACCGCGTAGGCGATGGTGTAGAACAGCGCCGCAGCGTAGCCCTCGTTGGTGCCGGCGAGCACGCCCAGCAGGATGAAGCCGACGTGACCGATGGTCGAGTAGGTCAGCATCCGCTTGAAGCTGGTCTGCGCGATCGCGACCACGTTGCCGATCGCCATCGACAGCATCGCCACCACGATCAGCATCGGCTGCCAGTCACTGAACAGCGGCCCCATGCCATCGACCAGCAGGCGCATGACCAGCGCCAGGGCGGCAATCTTCGGTGCGGCGGCCAGGTAGAGCGTCACCGCGGTCGGCGCGCCCTCGTAGACGTCCGGCAGCCACATGTGGAACGGAGCGATACCCATCTTGAACACCGCACCCACCACGATCAGCACCACGGCGGCCTTCAGCGCCATCGAGTCCTCGCCGCCGGCTACACTGTCGGCGATGGCGGTCAGGGTGAGGTCACCGGTGACGCCGTAGAGCAGCGACATGCCGTACAGCAGGATGCCCGACGCCAGCGCGCCGAGGACGAAGTACTTCATCGCCGCCTCGGAGGCACGGCCATCGTCGCGCTTGAAGGCCGTCATCGCGTACATCGCCAGCGAGAGCAGCTCGAGGCCGAGGTAGAGCAGCAGCAGGTGATTCGAGGAGATGGTGATCATCATTCCCAGCACGCCGAACAGGCCGAGCATGTAGTACTCGCCCTTGTCGATGCCGCGCTGGCGCAGGTAGGTGCGAGACATGACCAGCACGGCGGCAACCAGCACGTAGATCGCGAGCTTCATCACGTCGGCCATCGGATCGTTGACCACCATGCCGCCGAAACTCATCCGCACGCTGTCGTCCATCTGCAGCAGCGTGATGACGAACAGGGCGACGAGCGTCAGCAGCGACAGTGCATAGCTGACCGTAGGACCGCGCTTGGGCAGAAACGGGTCGACGAGCAGAATCAGGCAGGCCATCGCCGCGAGGACGATTTCGGGCAGGACCGGTTGCAGGTTCAGTGAGGCGAGTGTCATAGGGAACGTCTTACAACTTGGTGGTCAGCGCCTGTTGCGCCAGGTTCTCGATCGAGGCATGCATGACCTCGACCAGCGGGTTCGGCCAGACGCCGATCAGGACGATCAGGAAGGCGAGCACGCCCAGCACCCAGGCCTCGCGGAAGTTGAGGTCGTCGAGCGTCTTGACGCCCTCGTTCTTCACCTCGCCGAAGATGACGCGCTTGACCATCCACAGCGTGTAGGCCGCGCCGATGATCAGGGTCAGCGCCGCGATCAGGGCGATCCAGAAGCTCGCCTTGAACGAGGCGAGGATCACCATGAACTCGCCGACGAAGCCCGAGGTGCCCGGCAGGCCGACGTTGGCCATGGCGAACACCACGACCAGCGCGCCGAACCACGGCATGGTGTTGACCACGCCGCCATAGGCGGAGATCTCGCGACTATGCAGGCGGTCATACAGGACGCCGATCGAGAGGAACATCGCCGCCGAGATCAGGCCGTGCGAGATCATCTGCACCATCGCGCCTTCCAGCGCCAGGGTCACGCCGCTGGCCGAGGTGTTGGCCGGGTTGGCGACGATCATGAAGATCACGAATATGCCGAGCGTGACGAAGCCCATGTGCGAGATCGACGAGTAGGCGACCAGCTTCTTCATGTCGGACTGGACCATGGCGACGAAGCCGATGTAGACGATCGCGACCAGGGACAGGAAGATCATCAGCCAGTCGAGCTCGGCGGCCGCGTCTGGCGTCATCGGCAGCGAAAAGCGCAGGAAGCCGTAACCGCCGATCTTGAGCATGATCGCCGCCAGGATCACCGAACCGCCGGTCGGCGCCTCGACGTGGGCATCCGGCAGCCAGGTGTGCACCGGCCACATCGGGATCTTGACCGCGAAGGCAATCAGGAACGCCAGGAAGATCAGGATCTGCTCGGTCAGGGTCAGCGGCAGATCGTGGAGCACCGGAATGGCGAAGCTGCCCGACTGGAAGTACATGTAGATCAGCGCGACCAGCATGAACACCGAGCCGAGGAAGGTGTACAGGAAGAACTTGATCGTCGCGTACACCCGGCGCGGACCGCCCCAGATACCGATGATGATGAACATCGGGATCAGCATGCCTTCGAAGAAGAAGTAGAAGACGATGGCGTCCATTGCGGCGAAGGTGCCGTTCATCATCCCTTCCATGATCAGGAAGGCCGCGAGGTACTGGTGCGCCTTGTCCTTGATCACTTCCCAGGCGGCAACGACGACCAGGATGGTGGTGAAGGTGGTCAGCACGATCAGCGGCATGGAAATGCCGTCGATCCCCAGTGCGTAGTTGATGCCGAACGCCGGGATCCAGGGCACGTGCTCGACGAACTGCATCGCCGCGGTCTGCGTGTTGAAGCCCAGGATCAGGCCCAGGCTGATCACGAAGACCGCCACGGACACGATCAGGGCGAACCAGCGGGCGGAATCCGCACGCCGCTCGCCGAACAGCATCACGGCAAGGCCTGCCGCGATCGGCAACCAGACGAGCAGGCTCAGTATCGGCCAGGAGGTCAGCATCGAACCGTTATCCTTCGCTTGTTATCTATGGGGTGTTACGCGCCGACGAACACGATCCAGGTCAACAGCCCGATCAGTCCGAGGATCATGACGAACGCATAGTGGTACAGGTAGCCGGTCTGGATCAGCCGCCAGGTGCGCGCCAGATAACCCACCACGGCAGCCGACCCGTTGACGACGAGTCCGTCGATGGCACGCACGTCACCGACCTGCCACAGGCCACGCCCCAGCAGGCGCGAGCCACCGGCAATCACGGCATTGTTGAACCCATCGAAGCCGTAGCCCTGCTCCATGATCCGCTTGGGCCAGGCGAAGACGCGGGCGAACAGCGGCGGCAGCACCTTCGGCATGGCGAGATACATGACCGCCGCGAGCGCGACACCGCCCAGCGCCATCCAGACCACCGGCGTGACCCAGCCGTGGGTGAACATCGCCCAGGCGCCGTTGAACTTCGCTTCGATCGCCGCCATGGCGCCGTGGGTTGCCAACACGCGCAGCGAGTCGTCGAAGAACGTGCCGTAAAGCATCGGCTCGATCACGATAAAGCCCACGATCAGGGACGGCACGGCCAGCAGCATCAGCGGCACGGTGACCACCTTCGGCGTTTCCTTGACGTGGTCGTACTCCTTCTGGCTCATCCGCGGCTCGCCGAAGAACACCAGGAAGAACATGCGGAAGGTGTAGAAGGCGGTCACGAACACGCCGGCGAACACGGCCCAGTAGGCGAAGGTCGCACCCGGCAGCGTCGAGGCCTGCACCGCGTAGATGATCGACTCCTTGGAGTAGAAACCGGCGGTACCCGGGAAGCCGATCAACGCCAGTGCCCCGATCAGGAATGTGATGAAGGTGATCGGCATCTTCTTCGCCAGGCCGCCCATCTTGCGGATGTCCTGCTCGTGATGCATCGCGATGATCACCGAGCCGGCCGCGAGGAACAGCAGTGCCTTGAAGAAGGCGTGAGTCATCAGGTGGAACAGCGCCGGGCTGTAGGCCGACACGCCCAGTGCAACGGTCATGTAACCGAGCTGCGAGAGCGTCGAGTAGGCCACGACTCGCTTGATGTCGTGCTGGACGATACCCAGCAGGCCCATCGACAGCGCGGTGACCGCACCGATGACGAGGATGAACGACAGCGCGGCATCGGAGAGCTCAAACAGCGGCGAGAAGCGCGCGACCATGAAGATGCCAGCGGTCACCATGGTGGCCGCGTGGATCAGCGCGGAGATCGGCGTCGGGCCTTCCATCGAGTCCGGTAGCCACACGTGCAGCGGCACCTGCGCCGACTTGCCCATCGCGCCGATGAACAGCAGGATCGAGATCACGGTGACCAGCGACCACTCCACGCCCGGCCAGTACTCGACCTTGATGTCGGCCAGCTCCGGCAGCCGCTCAAAGAACGTGGCGTAGTCGAGCGTGTCGGCGTACATCAGGATCGCGGCAATCCCGAGCAGGAAGCCGAAGTCGCCCACGCGGTTGACCAGGAACGCCTTGAGGTTGGCGAAGATCGCCGACTCGCGCTTGTACCAGAAGCCGATCAGCAGGTAGGAGACCAGGCCGACCGCTTCCCAGCCGAAGAACAGCTGCAACAGGTTGTTCGACATCACCAGCATCAGCATGGAGAAGGTGAACAGCGAGATGTAGCTGAAGAAGCGCTGGTAACCGGGATCATCGTGCATGTAGCCGATGGTGTAGATGTGCACCATCAGCGAGACGGCGGTCACCACCAGCATCATCATCACCGTGAGATGGTCGATCAGGAAACCGATCTCGAAGGTGAACATGTCGGAAGCGATCCAGGTGTACACCGCCCCATCGAAGGTCGGCAGCCCACCGAAGACATGCATGTAGAACGCGTAGGCGGACGCGGCCAGCGCAATCGCCACGCCGATGATGGTTACCCAGTGAGCACCGGACCGACCGATCTGTCGTCCGAACAGGCCCGCGATGATCGAGGCGATCAGCGGGGCAAGTACGACGGCAAGATAAACCTTTTCCATTGAATCAGCCCTTCATCTCGGTCAGGTCTTCGACGTTGATCGTGCGCCGGTTGCGGAACAGCGTTACCAGGATCGCCAGGCCGATGGCCGCTTCGGCCGCGGCCACGGTCAGGACGAAGAAGACGAACGCCTGACCGTCGATGTCGCCGGAGAAATGCGAGAACGCCACGAAGTTCACGTTCACCGCCAGAAGCATCAGCTCGATCGCCATCAGCAGCACGAGCACGTTCTTGCGGTTGAGGAAGATGCCGGCGACGCTGATCGAGAACAGCAGGCCGCCGAAGATCAGGAATTCGGACAGGCTGATCATGACGTTTCCTTATCCTGTTGGTCTGAAGTCTCGCCGGACAGATCGCCACGACGGGTCTTGTCGGCATCCAGCTCGGCAATACGGACGCGATCCTCGGCACGGACCCGCACCTGCGCGTCGATGTCCTGGTAATGCACGCCCGGGCGACGGCGATGGGCCAGCGCGATGGCCGCGACGATCGCCACCAGCAGGATGAACGCGGCGATCTCGAACGGATAGACGAACTTGGTGTACAGCACCTGGCCGATCGCCAGCGTGTTGCCCGTACCGGCCGGGGCCGCCTCGGGCGCCGGATAGATATCGAGACCGAAGCTCGCCGGACCAAGGATCAGCGCCAGTTCGACGATCATGACGAGCGCGACGAACACGCCCACCGGCAGATTCTTGATGAAGCCTTCACGTAGCGGCGCGATATTGACGTCGAGCATCATCACGACGAACAGGAACAGCACCATCACGGCGCCGACGTAGACCAGCAGCAGCACGATACCGAGGAACTCGGCCTCCATCAGCACCCAGACGAGCGCGGTGGAAAAGAAGGTCAGCACCAGGAACAGCGCGGCATGCACCGGGTTCCTGACCGTCACCACCCGGATCGCGGCAATCACCGCGACCGAGGCGAACACGTAGAAAAGGATCTGATAGAGCGACATGACTATCCTTCTGCTGGGAGCGGGTGCACCGCCCCAAAGCCGGTTGACCGTTGTTTCATTCGTTATTGTTTCGCCGCAAGCGCGGGCGAGACGTTACCACGCCGCGCCACTCGATGCTTAGCGGTAGGCAGCGTCCGCCAGGCGGTCTGCCGCAATCTGCGATTCCAGGCGATCACCAATCTCGAGGAGCTTGTCCTTGGTCATGATGTTTTCGCCACGATTCTCGAAGTGGTACTCGTAAACCCTTGTTTCGACAATTGAATCTACCGGACAGGCCTCCTCGCAGAAGCCGCAGTAAATGCACTTGAACAGGTCGATGTCGTAGCGGGTCGTCCGGCGGGTACCGTCGTCGCGCTGCTCCGACTCGATCGTGATCGCCAGTGCCGGGCAGACCGCCTCGCACAGTTTGCAGGCGATGCAGCGCTCCTCGCCGTTGGCGTAGCGACGCAGGGCGTGCAGGCCACGGAAACGCGGCGATTGCGGGGTCTTCTCTTCCGGGTACTGCACGGTGTACTTGTGACCGAAGAAGTACTTGCCGGTCACCGACATACCGAGGAACAGCTCCCAGAGGAACCAGGTCTTGAAGAAATGCTTGATGGCGTTCATTGCATCGCCCCCTTAGAACCACGGACCGACTTGGAAATAGTGGAAGACACCTTCCACCGCGATCCACAGGATCGTCACCGGGATGAATACCTTCCAGCCCAGTCGCATGATCTGGTCGTAGCGGAAGCGCGGGAACGTCGCACGGAACCAGATGAACACGAACAGCAGGAATGAGATCTTGAGCAGGAACCAGACGATCCCCGGCACGAAGGAGAACATCGGGCCGAGGAATGTGCCCTGGAACGGCGACAGCCAGCCACCCAGGAACATCACCGCAGCGAGAGCTGAGATCAGGATCATGCTCGCGTACTCGGCCAGCATGAACAGCGCAAACGCGATGCCGGAGTACTCGACGTGGAAACCGGCGACGATCTCCGACTCACCCTCCGAAATATCGAACGGCGCCCGGTTGGTCTCGGCCACGCCGGAGACGAAGTAAACGACGAACATCGGCAACAGCGGCAACCAGTACCAGTGCAGGATGCTGCCTTCCTGACCGCGCACAATCTCGGAGAGGTTCAGGCTGCCGGATGCCATCAGCACGCCGACCAGCGCGAAGCCCATCGCCAGCTCGTAGGCGACCTTGTGTGCTGCCGAGCGCATGCCGCCGAGCAGCGCGTACTTCGAGTTGGAAGCCCAGCCGGCGAGTATCACGCCGTAGACACCGGCCGCGCCGATCGCCAGCACGTACAGCAGACCGGCGTTGATGTCGGCCAGCACCCAGCCGTCGTCGAACGGAATCACGGCCCAGGCGACCAATGCCGCGACCAGGATCAGGATCGGGGCGAGATAGAAGATGAACTTGTTCGCGACTGACGGCGTGATGACTTCCTTGAACATCAGCTTGAAGACATCCGCGAACGGCTGGAACAAGCCGCGCGGTCCGACCCGGTTGGGGCCGATGCGCACGTGCATGTAGCCGATCACCTTGCGCTCGGCGAGCGTCAGGTAGGCCACCGCGACGATGATCGGCATCATGATCACCAGCGTCAGCAGCACGTGAACCACGAGGTACTGCCAATCCGGCGACATCCAGCCGATGACCGGGGAAAGCCATTCGGTGATCATGCGGCGACCTCCACGTTGATTTCGACCTTGCCGGCGCGCGGCGCCAGTTCACCGGCGTGCGCGCCACTGAAGACCACCACGCTGCCCGGCGTGACGCGATAATCGACGCGGATCGGCAGTTCGACGCGTACGCCATCCTGCTCGATCGCCGCTGTCATGTCGTCTTCCCAGCCCTCGCGCTCGGCATCGGCCGGGTTGACCAGCACGTGGCGCTGCAGCTCGGCCTTCTCGGTGGCCTGCAGCGCGCCCGACCGGCGGATGACCGGATCGATACCGTACATCGCCACCGGTGCGATGCGTTGGTAGCCGCCCTGCCCGGCCGGCTTGGCGGGCAGCTTGAAGTGCGCTTTGTCGAGGCCTGCTGTCTTGTTCTCGAGTGCGACTTCCTGGCAATGCGACTGGATCTCGCGACGCACCTCGGTTGCGGCCATGTAGTCGAAGCCGTTGAGGTCGAGAAGGTTGCCCAGCACGCGCAGGATCTTCCACGCCGGACGGGATTCGCCCAGCGCACGTACCGTGCCGTTGACCGACTGCCAGCGACCCTCGCCGTTGACCCAGGTGCCGGCCGTCTCGACGGCCGTGCCCATCGGCAGCAGCACGTCCGCATACCGCTTCATTGCCGGCGTCACGTAGCTGGTGATGGCGATGACGCACTCGGCTTTCTCGAGGCTTGCGAGTGCCGCCTGGCCAGCGGCGGAATCATGCTCGGGCTCGATCCCTTCGAGGATCATCGCCTGACACGGTTCTGCCAACAGTTCCGCGGCATTGCGACCCTGGCCGACCGCCTCGGCACCACCGGCCGCGCGATGCGGCACGGCACCGGCGAGCCAGGCGCCGGCGGCGTTCCCGCCCTGAGCGACCAGGCCGAGCTGGGCACCGGCCAGGCGCGCCAGTTCGGTAGCCACGGCCCGGATCGCAGCGAACTCCGGCGCGTTCTGCGCGACTGCGCCGAGGAAGATCGCTGCCGATTCGCCGTCCTTGAGTTCGGACACGATGGCGCTCGCGTCTTCAACGTTCGCCACCGGGTAGTCGGCCAGGTTGGCCGGGATCTCGCCGCCGGCCGCCTTGACCAGCGCCAGCAGCGTACCCAGTTCGCCGCCCTCGTCCATGCGACTCGGGACCTGGCGGGCCGGGAATGTCAGGCCCTGCTCGAACGGGTGCACCAGCGTCAGCTTCGCGCCCTTGTTCAGGGCCGCCTGGCGCAGGCGATGACCGAACAGCGGCACCTCCTCGCGGACAGCCATACCGACCGTCAGGCCGGCGTCGAGCTCGGCGATCGCCGGGATGTCCATGCCAAGCCACGGCATGACCGGATCGTCGGCGTCACCGGAGAAGTCGACCTGACGCAGGCGGTGATCGATGTTGTTAGACCCCATGCCGCGCACGATGCGGGCAGTAAGGTACTGCTCCTCCAGGCTCGCATTCGGAGAGACCAGCGCACCAAAGGCGGACGGCCCCTGTTGGTTGACGATTTCCTGAATGCCGCGGGCGGCGGTTTCCAGCGCCTCTTCCCAGCTGGTGGTGACCCACTCGCCGTCACGCTTGACCATCGGACGGGTCAGGCGGTCCTCGGTGAACAGTCCCGTGTACGCAAAGCGATCACGGTCGGCGATCCAGGTCTCGTTGACCGCGTCGTTGTCGCGCGGGACGGTCCGCATCACCTGCCCTTCACGGGTGTGAACGTAGAGGTTCGAGCCGAAGGCGTCATGCGTGGACAGGTGCTTGTGCTGCACCAGCTCCCACGGGCGATGGGTGTAGCGCGACGGCTTGGCGGTCAGCGCACCGACCGGGCACAGGTCGATGACGTTCCCCGAAAGCTCGGAGGTCACGCTCTTGGAGATGTAGGTGCCGATCTCCATCTGATCGGAACGACCGGTTGCCCCCAGCTCCTTCAAGCCGGCGATCTCCTCGCCGAAGCGCACGCAACGGGTGCAGTGGATGCAGCGGGTCATGTCGGTCGCGATCAGCGGGCCAATGTCCTTGTCCTTGACCACGCGCTTGGCCTCGGAGTACTGACCGACGCCTTCGCCGTAGCCCATGGCCACGTCCTGCAGCTCGCACTCACCGCCCTGGTCGCAAATCGGGCAGTCCAGCGGGTGGTTGATCAGCAGGAACTCCATGGTCGAACGCTGGGCGCTGATCGCCTTGGGGCTGCGCGTGGAGACCTTCATGCCCTCGGAGATCGGCGTCGAGCAGGCCGGCAACGGCTTGGGTGCCCGTTCGACCTCCACCAGGCACATGCGGCAGTTGGCCGCGATCGAGAGCTTGCGGTGATAGCAGAAGCGCGGGATGTTGATCCCCGCCTTGTCGGTCACCTCGATCAGCATGTCTCCAGGACTGCCCTGGAGGCTCATGCCGTCGACTTCAAAGGTAATCTTCTCGTCACTCATACCGGGAAACCTGCTCGCATGGCCGGACTCAGGCCGCCTGGGAGGTGCGGTCCACCATGCTGTGGCCGTGCTTGATGTAGTACTCGAATTCCGGTCGGAAGTGCTTGATGAAGCTCCGAACCGGAGTCGCTGCCGCATCGCCGAAGGCGCAGATGGTGCGTCCCTCGATCTTGCTGGCCACGTCGTCGAGGCGATCGAGGTCCTCCGACGTGCCCTTGCCGTCGATGATGCGGTTGAGCATGCGGTACAGCCAGCCGGTGCCTTCACGGCACGGCGTGCACTGGCCGCAGGATTCCTTGTAGTAGAACTGCGCCACGCGACGCAGCGCCTTGACCATGCAGGTGTCCTCGTCCATGACGATCAGCCCGCCCGAGCCCAGGAACGTGCCCGATTTGGCAATCGCGTCGTAGTCCATGTTGGTCTCGAGCATGATCTCGCCCGGAATCACCGGCGACGAGGTGCCGCCCGGGATCACGGCCTTGCACTTCTTGCCGCCGCGCATGCCGCCGGCCATCTCCAGCAGGTCGGCGAACGGGGTGCCCATGGGGATCTCGAACACGCCCGGCTTCTTGACGTGGCCGGAGACCGACCAGATCTTCACGCCACCGCTGTTCGGCACGCCGAGGTCGGCGAACCACTGGCCGCCGTTGCGCATGATTGCCGGCACCGAGGACAGGGTCTCGGTGTTGTTGACCGTGGTCGGTCGGCCGTAGAGGCCGAAGTTGGCCGGGAACGGCGGCTTGAAGCGCGGCTGGCCCTTCTTGCCCTCGAGCGATTCCAAGAGCGCGGTTTCCTCGCCGCAGATGTAGGCGCCCGCACCCAGCGAGCCCCACAGGTCGAAGTCGATGCCCGAGCCCTGGACGTTCTCGCCCAGCATGCCGTACTCGTAGGCTTCCTTGACGGCCTGCTCGAAGCGCTGGAAGACCAGGTCCGAGAACTCGCCGCGCATGTAGTTGTAGCCCTTGGTGGCGCCGATGGCGTAACCGGCGATGGCCATGCCCTCGACCAGCGCGTGCGGGTTGTTCATCAGGATCTGGCGATCCTTGAAGGTGCCCGGCTCGGATTCGTCCGAGTTGCAGACGATGTACTTCTGGCCCGGGGCGTTGCGCGGCATGAACGACCACTTGAGGCCGGTGGGGAAGCCCGCCCCGCCGCGACCACGCAGGTTGGAGGTCTTGATCTCCTCGATGATCAGCGCCGGGTCGGTCTTCTCCTCGAGGATCTTCTTCCAGGCCTGGTAGCCGCCGGACTCGAGGTAGGCCTCGAGCGACCAGGGCTTCTCGTGGCCGAGTGTGGCGAAGCAGACCGCAGTGGAACTCGCGTAGTTGAAACTCATGGCGTCAATCCAGCTTGTCGAGAATCTCGTCGACCCGCTCCGGGGTGAGGTTCTCGTAGTAAACGTGATCGACCTGCATCATCGGCCCGCCGCCGCAGGCCGCGAGGCATTCCTCTTCCTTCTTGAGCAGGATTCGGCCGTCCGGCGTCGATTCGCCGGTCTTGATGCCCAGTTTCTTCTCGCAGTGGTCGACGATCTCGTCGGAGCCCATCAGCGAGCAGGCAATGTTGGTGCATACCGAGACGTGATGACGCCCGCAGGGCTTGGTCTCGATCATGGAGTAGAACGATGCCACCTCGTAGATCGAGATCGGCTCCATCTCGAGGTACTCGGCAATCGCGTCCATCAGGTCGACGGTGACGTGACCGTCGTTCTGGTGCTGGACGATCCGCAGGGCGGCCAGCGAGGCGGACTGCTTCTGGTCCTCGGGATAACGAGCCAGCCAGCCGTCGATCTCCTCGCGGGTGTGATCGGTCAGCAGGTGGAGTTTGCTCTCGGTCATCAGCGGTCGACCTCTCCGAATACGATGTCCTGGGTGCCGATGATCGCCACGACGTCGGCCAGCATGTGACCGCGTGACATTTCGTCGAGACCCGACAGGTGCGCGAAGCCCGGCGCACGGATCTTGAGGCGGTACGGCTTGTTGGCCCCGTCGGAGACCAGATAGATGCCGAACTCGCCCTTCGGGTGTTCAACCGCGGCATAGGCCTCGCCGCGCGGCAAGGTGTAGCCCTCGGTGAACAGCTTGAAGTGGTGAATCAGCGACTCCATGTCCGCCTTGAGCTCCTCGCGGCGCGGCGGCGCGACCTTGTGGTCGTCGGCCATGACCGGGCCCGGGTTCTTGCGCAGCCAGTCGATGCACTGGCGGATGATCCGGTTGGACTGGCGCATCTCCTCGACGCGCACCAGGTAACGGTCGTAGCAATCGCCGTTCACGCCCACCGGGATGTCGAAGTCGAGCTGGTCGTAGACCGCGTACGGCTGGTGCTTGCGCAGATCCCACTCGACGCCGGAACCGCGGAGCATCGGGCCGGTAAAGCCCATCTGCAGCGCGCGCTCCTTGGAGACGACGCCGATGTCGACGGTACGCTGCTTCCAGATGCGGTTGTCGGTCAGCAGGGTTTCGTATTCGTCGACATACTTCGGGAATCGGTCGGTGAAGTCCTCGAGGAAGTCGAGCAGCGAGCCCTGCCGCGCCTCGTTCATCCGAGTGACTTCGCGCTCGCTGTGCCACTTGGATGCCTGGTACTTGGGCATCGAATCCGGCAGATCGCGCGCTACGCCGCCCGGACGGTAGTAGGTCGCGTGCAGGCGCGCCCCGGAGACCGCCTCGTAGCAGTCCATCAGGTCCTCGCGCTCGCGGAAGGCATACAGGAACACCGCCATCGCACCGATGTCGAGCGCATGCGCGCCCAGCCACAGCAGGTGGTTCAGGATGCGGGTGATCTCGTCGAACATCACGCGGATGTATTGCGCCCGCTCGGGGATCTCGAGATCCAGCAGCTGCTCGATGGCACGCACGTAAGCGTGCTCGTTGCACATCATCGAGACGTAGTCGAGCCGGTCCATGTAACCGATCGACTGGTTGTAGGGCTTGCTCTCGGCGAGCTTTTCGGTCGCACGGTGCAGCAGACCGATGTGCGGATCGGCGCGTACCACGGTCTCGCCGTCCATTTCCAGGACCAGACGCAGCACGCCGTGAGCCGACGGGTGCTGAGGACCGAAATTCAGGGTGTAGTTGGCGATCTCCGGCATCTATCAGCCCTCGTCGAGGTCAATGTAGCGGCTGTCGTCGCGGTGCACCTTCGGCACCAGCACCCGCGGCTCGATCGACACCGGTTCGTAGACGACACGCCCCTTCTCGGTGTCGTAACGCACCTCGACGTGCCCGATCAGCGGGAAGTCCTTGCGGAACGGGTGACCGACGAAGCCGTAGTCCGTGAGGATCCGGCGCAGGTCCGGATGACCGTCGAACAGGATGCCGAACAGGTCGAACGCCTCGCGCTCGAACCAGTTGACGCCGGCCCAGACGGACACCACCGACGGCACCGCCGGCGCCTGGTCGTCCGGGCAATAGATCCGGACGCGCAGGCGCCAGTTGTGCGTATAGGAAAGCAGGTGCGCCACGGCGGCGAAACGCGGCCGACCAAGGTCGCCGGTATCCGGCTCGTCGCCGAACTTGAGCCAACCGCTGGTGTTGGGCTCCACGCCCCGGCTGTAACCGGTATAGGAAACGGTCTCTTCACCGGCCCACTCGTCGCGGCCGTATTCCAGGTAGTCGATACCGCAGATATCAACGCACTGCTCGAAGCGGGTCGCCTCACTCTTCTCGAGACGTTCCGCCACCTCGCGCCAGTGCTTCGCCTCGACCTCGATGGTCAGCTCGCCACGGTCGATGGTCTGGTCGACGATGTACTCGCCGATGGTTTCCTTGAGGGCCGTTTGCAGGTTCATGGATGAAGGCTACCCCTGTGCTTGCCGGTACCCGTCAGGCACGCGCGATGGTGTTGGTGCGGCGGATCTTGTTTTGCAGCTGGATGATCCCGTACAGCAGCGCCTCCGCCGTGGGCGGGCAGCCGGGCACGTAGATATCCACGGGGACGATGCGATCGCAACCGCGCACCACCGAGTAGGAATAGTGGTAGTAACCGCCCCCGTTCGCACAGGACCCCATCGAGATGACCCAACGAGGCTCGGCCATCTGGTCGTAGACCTTACGCAGTGCCGGAGCCATCTTGTTGACCAGCGTACCCGCCACGATCATGACGTCCGACTGGCGCGGACTGGGACGGAACACAACACCGAAGCGGTCGAGATCATAGCGCGCCGCGCCGGCATGCATCATCTCGACGGCACAGCAGGCCAGACCAAAGGTCATTGGCCACAGCGAACCCGTGCGCGCCCAGTTGATCAGCTTGTCGGCCGAGGTGGTGACAAAGCCCTTCTCAAGAACGCCTTCTACTCCCATTCCAGCGCCCCCTTCTTCCACTCGTAAATGAAGCCGACCACCAGAACGCCAAGGAAGATGGCCATCGCCGCCAAGCCGAAGCCGCCGATGTGATCCAGCGCCACGGCCCACGGAAACAGAAAGGCGATCTCGAGATCGAAGATGATGAACAGGATCGCCACCAGGTAGTAGCGGATGTCGAACTTCATGCGGGCGTCCTCGAAGGGCGCAAAACCGCACTCGTACGCATCCAGCTTGGCCGCATCCGGACGGTTGGGTGCCAGGACCTGACCGACGACCAGGAGCCCCAGAGAGAACAGGGTGGCCACACCGAAGAAGATCAGGATGGGAATGTAGCCTTCAAGCATCTGACACCCTCTTGCTCGAAACCCGGCCGGGCCACCCGACCGGTCTTTTTTCAGCGCGTTCGACTGCCTTGCGCGTGCCGGGCAATAAATCCACGGCAACGTACAAGAATAGCGAATCGAACCGGAAAAGTGTGTTTGGTGCGGACGGTGGGACTCGAACCCACACGGCTTTCGCCACTACCCCCTCAAGATAGCGTGTCTACCAGTTCCACCACGTCCGCTTTGATTGTCAGCCGAGCCATCGCCTGACCCGGCCGTAACGGCGATTGCTCGTCGTTACTGTCCGGGCACGTCCGACGGCGATTGGGTGCTGCCGTCTTCCTCCTGCCCAGAGGGTGCCGCCGAGTTCGGGGATGGGACGTCGGTCGGCTTGTCTGCCGGCTTGTCGGACGGGGTGCGTCCGTCTTGCTCGGCCACGTTTCCGCTCTCGGAAACGGGTGCAGAATCTACCACGCTCGAGGGCTCCTGGGAAGTGTTAATCACGTAGGCAAGCAACAGACTGGTGCCAAAAAAGGCCACCACCAGCCACCCCGTCAGTTTCTGCAGGGTGTTTGCCGGCCCACGAGCCCCATGAACGGTGCCGGAGGCGCCTGAACCGAACGCGGCGCCGGCATCCGCCCCCTTGCCGTGCTGAATGAGCACCAGACCGATCAGGGTCAGGCCCAGCAGCACGTGGACGATGATCACGAATGTCGTCATTGTTTAACCTACCGTGTCTGCCGCTGCGCGACAGATGCCAAGAAAATCCTCGGACTTCAGCGACGCGCCGCCGATCAGGCCGCCGTCGATGTCCGGCTGCGCAAGCAGCTCGGCCGCGTTGCCCGGCTTCATCGAGCCGCCGTACTGGATGCGCACCGACTGCGCGACGTTCGCGTCGTGGTCGGCGAGCTGGCCACGAATGAAGGCATGAACCTCCTGAGCCTGCTCCGGCGAGGCGGTGCGGCCGGTGCCGATCGCCCAGACCGGCTCGTAGGCGATCACGATGTGCTCGAAGGCCTGGATGCCGTTGCCGCTGATGACCGCGGCCAGCTGCTGACGCACCACCGCTTCGGTCTCGTCGGCCTCGCGCTGCTCGAGCGTCTCGCCAACGCAGAGGATCGGCGTCAGCCCGGCGGACAGCGCCGCCTTGACCTTGTCGCTGACCATCTCGTCGGTCTCGCCGTACATCGCCCGGCGCTCCGAGTGACCGAGAATCACGTAGCGTGCGCCGATGTCGTGCAGCATGCGCGGGGCGACTTCGCCGGTGAACGCGCCGCTGTCGTGCTCGGAGCAGTTCTGTGCGCCAAGACCGAGGTCGGTTGCCTCGGCCAGCTTCTCGACCTGCGGCAGGTAAACGAACGGCGGGCAGACGCCCACGTCGACCCCGTTCAGTTCACGCATGCCGTCGATGACGCCGAGCACGAGCGACTCGTTGTCTGCCGACGACCCGTTGAGCTTCCAGTTTCCAACAACAATCGGTTTACGCATCCGATGGTTCCACTTCAATGTTCAAGAGCGTTGCTTATCTCCGGGGCCGGATCGATGCCTCTCGATCACCCCGGGAAACGGGCGACAAGCCTACTTGGCCGCCCCCCATAAATCAATCCGAAACGGCCGACCGGCACAGCATCGCCACGGCCTCGGCAGCGATACCCTCGCCTCGTCCGGTGAAGCCGAGCCGCTCGGAGGTAGTGGCCTTCACGTTGACCCGGTCGACCGGCAAGCCACTCGCCGCGGCGATCGCCTCACGCATCGGCACGACCCAGGGAGCCAGCTTCGGCGCCTGCGCGATGACCGTTGCATCGACATTCACAACCGACCAACCGGACGCCAACAGCTTCGCGACGACTTCTCGCAGCAGCTCCCGGCTGTCGGCGTCGGCATAAGCCGGGTCAGAATCCGGGAAGTGCTGGCCGATGTCGCCCAGCGACGCTGCCCCCAGCAATGCATCGCAGATCGCGTGCAGCAGGACGTCGCCGTCGGAGTGCGCTCGAAAGCCACGCTCGAACGGGATCCGGCAGCCGCCGATGCAGAGGTGATCGCCCGCCTCGAAGGCATGCACGTCGAAGCCATGGCCGACACGCAGAGATAGTGGGTCAATCATCGAGCACTCCCTGGCGGGCGAGAATCGCCCGAGCCACTGTCAAATCCTCCGGGTGGGTGATCTTGAGGTTGTCCGCCGCACCCACGACCGCGCGGGGCCGCAGCCCGGCCCGCTCCACCGCCGAGGATTCGTCGGTCACCTCGAAGCCCGCCGCCAGAGCGCCCTCGAGCGCCTCGAGCAGCACCCCCGCCGGAAAAAGCTGCGGGGTGAGCGCGTGCATCAACGGGCTGCGATCAACCGTCTCGGCCACCCGGCCGTCGCGATCGACGCGCTTGATCGTGTCACGCACCGGCGCGGTCAGCAGCCCACCGTCCGGGGCACGCACCAATGTCAACAGCTGCTGGACATCTTCCGGGCGAACACAGGGACGTGCCGCATCGTGAACCATCACCCACTCGCCCTGCCCGCTTTGGGCCGGCGAGGACGACAGCTCCGTCCAGCGGTCCCGGAACATCGCCAGGCCGTTGCGCACACTCTCGGCGCGAGTCGCCCCGCCGTCGACCCGATGCACCGGCACGCCATGGGCGGAAAGCGCATCGCTGACCGCCTGCGGGATCGGGCCGGAGGTGACCAGGATCACGCCAGCCAGTCCGGGCAGATCGACAAATCGCGACACGGCAAGCTCGAGCACCGAGCGCTCGCCCAGTCGCAGATACTGCTTGGGAACATCGCTCCTCATCCGCTGCGCCGAACCCGCCGCAGGAATGAGAAGCCACCATCGGCCAATAGCAGCCTGCGTCGGCCCGCCCGGGCTCACCGCCCCTTCACTCATCGGTCAGGGGGCTGGAGGACCGGGAGGGAGCGACCGTCGGCGGCATGATGGTGTCGGGCCGGACGGCCTCGATCACCTGATAGAAATGCTCGTCAGGACGAACCAGGCCGAGGTTGAGACGGGCCTGCGCTTCGACCGCGTCAACCCCCTGCCGGAGACTCTCGACTTCGGCGGCCAGGGTCTCGTTGCGCCGCTCCAGACGGGTCTGTTCGGCCTCGAGATGGGCAAGACGCGCCTCCTTGTGGCTGATCTCGCCCATGGAGGCATCACCGAACCAGACACGCCACTGCAGGCCGGCCAGCATCAAGACCAGCACCACGGTCAACCCGCGAATGCCGCCTATCCGCTGCCGCATGGCCATGGTCGCGGCGCTCGCCTTACTGGCCGAACGCCGACCGCCCCGGGAAGCGGGCCTTGTCGCCCAGACGCTCCTCGATGCGCAGCAGCTGGTTGTACTTGGCGATCCGGTCGGAGCGCGACAGCGAGCCGGTCTTGATCTGGCCGGCGTTGGTCGCCACGGCCAGATCGGCAATGGTGGTGTCCTCGGTCTCGCCGGAACGGTGGGAGACGACGTTGGTGTAGCCGTTCTCCTGCGCCAGGCGCATGGCGGCCAACGTCTCGGTCAGGGTGCCGATCTGGTTGACCTTCACCAGCATGGAGTTGGCGATCTTGCGCTCGATACCCTCGCGCAGGATCTTCTCGTTGGTGACGAACAGATCGTCCCCGACCAGCTGGCACTTGTCGCCCAGACGCTCGGTCAGCAGCGCCCAGCCGTCCCAGTCGTCTTCGGCCATGCCGTCCTCGATCGACAGGATCGGGTACTTGTCGACCCACTCGGCCAGCAGGTCAACCATGCCGGCCGCATCCAGCGTGCGGTTCTCGCCAGTCAGGACGTACTTGCCGTCCTTGATGTACTCGGAGCTGGCCGCATCCAGGCCCAGGAACACATCCTTGCCCGGCGTGTAGCCGGCCTTCTCGATCGCCTCCATGATCGCCTCGATGGCCGCCTCGTTGGACGGCAGATCCGGGGCGAAGCCGCCCTCGTCGCCGACGGCGGTCGACAGGCCACGCGCGGCGAGAACCTGCTTGAGCGCATGGAAGACCTCGACGCCGTAGCGCAGCGCCTCGGAGAAGGTCGGCGCGCCGGCCGGGATGATCATGAACTCCTGCATGTCGATGGAGTTATCGGCGTGCTCGCCACCGTTGATGATGTTCATCATCGGCACCGGCAGCGTGACCGCGTCGTCACCGCCGAGGTAGGAGAACAGCGGCTCGCCGCGCTCGAGAGCACCGGCCTGGGCGGCGGCCAGCGAGACGGCCAGGATGGCGTTGGCACCCAGGCGCGACTTGTTCTCGGTGCCGTCGAGCTCGATCATCTTGTTGTCGATGTCGGCCAGGGCGTGAACGCTCATACCCTTGATCGCTTCGTGGATCTCGCCGTTGACGTTGGCGACTGCCTTGGTCACGCCCTTGCCGAGGTAGCGCGACTTGTCGCCGTCGCGCAGCTCAATCGCCTCGCGAGCACCGGTGGAGGCGCCGGAGGGCACGATCGCCCGCCCGATCACGCCACCGGCCAGTTGGACCTCGGCCTCGACGGTCGGATTGCCGCGTGAATCGATGACTTCGCGTGCGTGCACTCGCTCGATGGCTGCCATGCAGTGTTCTCCCAGTTATTCAGTTCAATTGTTTCGGTTGCGAACCGGCACGTTCGGATGCCGGCCCCATGATTCGTTCGTCGAGCCCGCGGCTCAGTCGCCCAGCCCCAGCCACGCGTTCTCCGGGAAGCCGGAGGCCTTGACCGTCCGGTCCAGCGTGGTCAGCGTCAGCAACAGGTCCGCCATCTCGTCGAGCGGCCAGGCGTTCGGCCCGTCGGACAGGGCCACGTCCGGGTCGGGGTGGGTCTCCATGAACAGCCCGGAGACGCCGGCGGCAACTGCGGCACGCGCCAACACCGGCACGAACTCGCGCTGGCCGCCCGAGGCCTTGCCCTGCCCACCCGGCTGCTGGACCGAATGGGTGGCATCGAAGACCACCGGTGCGCCCGTCTGGCGCATGATCGCCAGGCCGCGCATGTCCGACACTAGGGTGTTGTAGCCGAAGGACACGCCGCGCTCGCAGACCATCACCTGATCATTGCCCACCGCGCGGGCCTTCTCGACCACGTTGGCCATGTCCCAGGGGGCGAGGAACTGCCCCTTCTTGATGTTGACCGGCTTGCCCTGCCGGGCAACGTTCTGGATGAAATTCGTCTGGCGGCAGAGGAAGGCCGGCGTCTGCAGCACGTCGACCACCGAGGCAACTTCCTCGAGCGGCGTGTCCTCGTGCACGTCGGTCAGCACCGGCAGACCGAACTCGCGCTTGACGTCCTCGAGGATCGCCAGCCCCTTTTCCATGCCGGGGCCGCGATAGCTCTCGGTCGAGGAGCGGTTCGCCTTGTCGAAGGAGCTCTTGTAGATCAGCCGGATGCCGGCGGTGTCCGCCATCTCCTTGAGTCGTCCGGCGGTCTCCTGCGCCAGCGTCTCGGACTCGATCACGCAGGGACCGGCGATCAGGAACAGCGGCTGGTCCAGCCCCACCTCGAAGTCGAGCAGTTTCATCGTCATTCGTTATCCATGGCCTCGGACTTGCCTACCCGCTGGGCGTGGGCGGCGTTGACAAAGGCGATGAACAGCGGGTGCCCATCGCGCGGCGTGGAGCGGAATTCCGGGTGGAACTGGCAACCGAAGAAGAACGGGTGATCGGCCAGCTCGACGGTCTCGACCAGCTGGTTCTCCGCCGACCAGCCGCCGAAGATCAGGCCCGCTTCGGCGAGCGGCTGCTGGTAGCCGTTGTTGAATTCGTAGCGATGGCGATGCCGCTCGCTGATTTCGTCCGAGCCGTAGACGCGATGGGCCAGCGTCTTCGGTTCGATCCGACAGCGCTGCGCCCCCAGGCGCATGGTGCCGCCCAGATCCGCGTCCTCGCTGCGCTCGATACGATTGCCGTGCTCGTCGCGCCACTCGGTGATCAGGGCGATGACCGGGTGCTTCGCCTCGCGCTCGAATTCGGTCGAGTGGGCACCCTCGAGACCCGCGACGTTGCGCGCGTATTCGATGACGGCCACCTGCATACCGAGACAGATACCGAGATAGGGTTTGCCCGACTCGCGCGCATACTTCACGGCCGCGATCTTGCCCTCGACGCCGCGCGAGCCGAAGCCGCCCGGCACCAGGATGGCATCCATGCTCTCAAGTCGCGCCACGCCATCGTGCTCGAAGGACTCGGAGTCGAAGTAGTGGATATTGACCCGGGTGCGGGTCTGGATGCCGGCGTGCAGCAGTGCCTCGTTGACACTCTTGTAGGCATCGACGAGGTCGACGTACTTGCCCACCATCGCAATGTCGACGATCCGGTCCGGCTTGGTCTGCGCCTCGACCACGCGATCCCACTCGGTGAGATCCGCCGCCCCGGCGCTCATGTGCAGCTTTCTCAGCACGGTCTCGTCGAGCTTCTGCGCGTGCAGCAGGCGCGGGATGCGGTAGATGGTGTCCGCGTCGATCGAGGAGATGACCGCGTCGTGCTCGACGTTGGTGAACAGCGCGATCTTGCGACGCTCCTCTTCCGGCAACGGCACCTCGGCGCGGCATACCAGCACGTCCGGCTGGATACCGATCGAGCGCAGCTCCTTGACCGAGTGCTGGGTGGGCTTGGTCTTGACCTCGCCAGCCGCCTTGATGAACGGCACCAGCGTGAGGTGCATGAAGATGGCACGGTCGCGCCCCATCTCCACGCCCAGCTGACGGATCGCCTCGAGGAACGGCAACGACTCGATGTCACCGACGGTGCCGCCGATCTCGATCAGGGCGACGTCGTAGCCCTTGGAGCCCTCGACGACTCGGCGCTTGATCTCGTCAGTGACGTGCGGGATGACCTGGACGGTGCCGCCGAGGTAGTCACCGCGACGCTCGCGGCGAATGACCGTCTCGTAGACCCGGCCGGTGGTGAAGTTGTTGCGCCGACCGACCGGGGAGCGCACGAAGCGCTCGTAGTGGCCCAGATCGAGATCCGTTTCCGCGCCGTCGTCGGTGACGAACACCTCGCCGTGCTGGAAGGGGCTCATCGTGCCGGGGTCGACATTGATGTACGGATCGAGCTTCATCAGCGTCACGCGCAGCCCACGCGATTCGAGCAGCGCGCCCAGCGAGGCAGCGGCGATTCCCTTGCCCAGTGACGAGACGACCCCACCGGTAACGAAGACGAACTTGGTCATTAACGAACCATATCGAGAGGAGGTTGATGGCGGACCGACGGGCCCCGTTTCAGGGGCCGAATGTTACCGCAAACCGCCTGCTGCGGCAATCTGCACAACCGCCCCGACCGCGCGCTCGCCCGGCCGTGCGACGGCGAATCGATCCTGCCGCCACGGACCGCCGAGCCGGGTTGTGCCCATCACCCCGGGGCGGGTCGCAAACTCCACAGGATGGCGAAAACCCGCGTGTAATGCGACCATATGCGTATTCGATTTTAATGACAGCCACGCCGATCCCAATGACCGACTCGCAAGACTCCATCCAGCAACGCGAAGACGAATTCACTCGACTGGTGTTCGACGTGTCACGCCTGTGGCGCGTCCAGGTTAACGAGACTCTCGGAGCGTTCGACCTGACGGCATCGGCTTGGGCCGTGCTGCGCATCCTGCGTGACGAGGGCGAAGGCCGCACGCAGAAGGACCTTGCCGGCGAACTCGCGATCGAGGGCCCGACGCTGGTCAAGCTGCTTGACGGGCTGGAAAAGGGAGACTGGATCGAACGACGCGTCTCGGAGGCCGATCGGCGGGCCAAGACCATCTGGCTCAAGCCGGGCGCGCGACCACGCATCGAGGAGGCCGAGCGCGCCCTCGCCCGCTTCCGACACGGCGTGATCGGCGAGCTTTCCGACGAGGAAAAGCAGAGCTACATGACATTGAGCCGCAAGCTGCGCGATCTGCTCAAGAGCCGCTAGACTCGGCTCACCTGCCCGGTGCGACTGGATGCGCCGGGAACAAACGCGATGGACCGCCTCGCTCCATGAGAGTCGGCACCCAGCCGACTAGACTCGCTCTCCCGAGTCGACGTTCGATGAGGCCTGCATGCCACGAAAGTTCTTTCGTCGCCTGACACCGAACCGCCACCGGATCGTGAACCAGCCGTTCCTCCGACCGGTCGCCCAGTTCCTTGGTGACCCGAACCTCTGGCATCTCAATCGCCGGTCCGTCTCCGGCGGCGTGGCACTCGGCCTGTTTCTCGCCTTCATCCCCCTCCCCGGCCAGATGCTGATCGCGGCGACCGGCGCGATCTTCATGCGGGTCAATATTGCGCTGGCCGTCGCCATGGTCTGGGCGACCAACCCGATCACCATTCCGCCACTGCTGTGGCTTGCCTACAAGGTCGGCGCAACCCTGACCGGCTGGCACCTGCCGCCGCCTGCCGGTGGCGAAATGAGCATCGGCTACGCCATGGGGCAGCTGCCACATATCTGGTTGCCGCTCGGGATCGGCCTGCTGACCATGGCGTTCGTCAGCTCGATCGCCGGCTTCGCCATCATCCGGCTGCTCTGGCGACTCAATATCGCCGCCCACAAGCGGCGTCGGCAGGCGCAGCGACGCCTGCGGCTGCGCCGCACGCATTCACAGCACCGGCGCTGAGCCGCCTCCGCCCGGAGCGCGCCTTCCCTGCGTTATACTTCCGGGCTTTTAGGGGAAACTCTGCACGAATGCCATACCGCTCTGCGTGCCTTGAGCCGGGCGGATGCAAGGCGACCGTCCGCCGCGGAAGAGTCATTCTCTTTCCAAGGACGGCAACGCAGCAGATGCCCGGCTCAAGACACGCCCAACGGGGCCAGGCGAGCCGCCCGTGCTCGGTGTTGCGTCGTCTTGCCGTGGCCACCGGCACGCCGGCGACAACGCGCCTTGATCACGAACGGCTCGCCTGGCCAGAGTGACATGGCATTCGTGCCGAGCTTCCCTACCATTCACCCATCGTCCCGGCGCCACGTCCGCTGCGTGGCTCGCCGGGCGATTCAGGACGCCGCGTCGCCCATGACTTCGATCGACCGAGACCATCCCGTTTTCGACCAGCTCCGTGACCTGATGCGCCAGCGCATCCTCGTGCTCGACGGCGCGATGGGCACCATGATCCAGAACGCCCAGCTGTCCGAAGACGACTTCCGCGGCGAGCGCTTCGCCGAGTGGCCGGTCGACCTCAAGGGCAACAACGACCTGCTGGTGCTGACCCGCCCGGACGTGATCGAGGACATCCACCGCCAATACCTCGATGCCGGCGCAGACATCATCGAGGCGAACACCTTCTCGGCCACGCGCATCGCCATGGCCGACTACCAAATGGAGGAGCTGTCGCGGGAGATCAACGTCGTCGCCGCGCAGATCGCCCGCAAGGCCGCCGACGCCAAGACCGCCGAGACCCCGGACAAGCCGCGCTTCGTCGCCGGCATCCTCGGCCCCACCAACCGCACCGCCTCGATTTCACCGGACGTCAACGACCCCGGCTACCGAAACACCAGCTTCGACGAACTGGTCGATGCCTACCGCGAGTCGGCCGAGGCGCTGCTCGAAGGCGGCGTCGACATCTTCCTGATCGAGACCATCTTCGACACGCTCAACGCCAAGGCGGCGGTGTTCGCGCTCGAGGAGCTGTTCGCCGACCGCGGCCAGCGCTGGCCGGTGATGATCTCCGGCACCATCACCGACGCCTCCGGACGCACCCTCTCGGGCCAGACCACCGAGGCCTTCTACAACAGCCTGCGCCACGCCCGGCCACTGTCGATCGGCCTGAACTGCGCGCTCGGCCCGGACCTCTTGCGCCAGTACGTCTCCGAACTCTCGCGGGTGAGCGAATACTTCGTCTCCGCCCACCCCAATGCCGGCCTGCCCAACGAGCTGGGCGAGTACGATCTGGAAGCCGACCCGATGGCCGCCTCGATCGGCGAGTGGGCCGAAGCGGGTCTGCTGAATATCATCGGCGGCTGCTGCGGCACCACGCCGGCGCACACCGCTGAGATGGCCCGCCGCGTCGAGGGCGTCGCCCCGCGCAAGCCGGTCGAGCCGGAGGTTGCCTGCCGGCTGTCGGGCCTCGAGCCGTTCAACATCACCCCCGACTCGCTGTTCGTGAACATCGGCGAGCGCACCAACGTCACCGGCTCGGCCCGCTTCCGTCGCCTGATCAAGGAAGGCGACTACGACACCGCACTGGACGTTGCCCGCCAGCAGGTCGAGAACGGCGCGCAGATGATTGACGTCAACATGGACGAGGGCCTGATCGACGGCGTCGAGGCAATGCAGCGTTTCCTGAATCTCGTCGCCGCCGAGCCGGACATCTCGCGGGTGCCGATCATGATCGACTCCTCGAAGTTCGAGGTGATCGAGGCGGGCCTCAAGTGCGTCCAGGGCAAGGCCGTGGTCAACTCGATCTCGCTCAAGGAAGGCGAAGGGTCGTTCCTCGAGCAAGCGCGCATCGTGCAACGCTACGGCGCGGCCGCCGTGGTAATGGGCTTCGACGAAGACGGCCAGGCCGACAACCTCGAGCGGCGCAAGGAGATCGCCCAGCGGGCCTACGATCTCTTGACCGGCATCGGCTTCCCGCCTGAGGACATCATCTTCGACCCGAACATCTTCGCGATCGCCACCGGCATCGAGGAGCACAGCAACTACGCGGTCGACTTCATCGAGGGCACCCGCTGGATCAAGGAGCACCTGCCGCACGCGCTGGTCTCCGGCGGTGTCTCGAACGTCTCGTTCTCCTTCCGCGGCAACGAGCCGGTGCGCGAGGCGATCCACAGCGTCTTCCTCTACCACGCCGGGCGCGCCGGCATGGACATGGGCATCGTCAACGCTGGCCAGCTTGCCGTGGTCGACGAGATCCCCGACGAGCTGCGCGAGGCGGTCGAGGACATCGTCCTAAACCGGCGGGATGACGCCACCGACCGCATGCTGGAGATCGCCGACAAGTTCCGCGACTCCGGCGGCGAGAAGTCGAGCGGGCCAGATCTCGCCTGGCGCGAGTGGCCGGTGGAGAAGCGTCTCGAGCACTCGCTGGTCAAGGGCATCGACGAGTACGTCATCGAGGACACCGAGGAGGCGCGACAGAAGGCCGAACTGCCGCTGCACGTGATCGAGGGCCCGCTGATGGACGGCATGAACGTCGTCGGCGACCTGTTCGGTGCCGGCAAGATGTTCCTGCCGCAGGTGGTCAAGTCCGCCCGCGTGATGAAAAAGGCGGTCGCCCACCTCCTGCCGTTCATGGAAGAGGAGTCCTGCAACGCCCAGTCGGCCGGCAAGATCGTCATGGCGACGGTCAAGGGCGACGTCCACGACATCGGCAAGAACATCGTCGGCGTGGTGCTCCAGTGCAACGGCTTCGAGATCATCGACCTGGGCGTGATGGTGCCGACGCAGAAGATCCTCGACACCGCCCGCGAGGAGAACGCGGATCTCATCGGCCTCTCGGGGCTGATCACCCCGTCGCTCGACGAAATGGTCAACGTGGCCAGCGAAATGCAGCGCCAGGGCCTCGACATCCCGCTGATGATCGGCGGGGCGACCACCTCCAAGCTGCACACGGCCATCAAGATCAACCCGGCCTACGACCATCCGGTGATCCACGTGCTCGACGCCTCGCGCGCCGTGGGTGTGGCCAGCAAGCTCCTGGGCAAGAACAAGCAGGCGTTCGTCGACGAGGTCGAGGGCGAATACGACAAGGTGGTCGCCCGCCGCCAGGCCAACCAGAAGGAAGCCAAGCGTGTTTCCATCCAGCAGGCACGCGACAACCGCCAGCGAGTCGATTTCGAGGACTACACGCCGGTCGCACCAAAGCAGCCCGGCGTACACCTGCTCGAGGACTATCCGCTCGAGGAGATCGTCGAGCGCGTCGACTGGACGCCGTTCTTCCAGAGCTGGCAGCTGTTCGGCAAGTTCCCGGCCATCCTCGAGGACGAGAAGGTCGGCACCGAGGCGACCAAGCTCTACAACGACGCCCAGGCGATGCTCAAGCAGATTGTCGAGGAGAAGTGGCTCACCGCCAATGCCGTCTACGGCTTCTGGCCGGCCGCCTCGGTCGACGACGACATCCGCGTGTTCACCGACGAGTCGCGCCAGGGCGTGCTGACCACCCTGCACCACATCCGCCAGCAGATGCCCCGTTCTGGCGGCAAGCCCAACCAGTGCCTGGCCGACTTCGTCGCGCCGACGGGCGGCAAGGTAAAGGACTGGATCGGCGGATTCGCCGTGACCACCGGCCTGGGCATCGAGCCGCACGTCAAGCGGTTCGAGGATGCGAACGACGATTACAAGGCCATCCTGCTGCAATCGCTGGCCGACCGGCTGGCCGAGGCCTTCGCCGAGCGCCTGCACGAGCTAGTACGCAAGGAGTTCTGGGGCTACGCCGCCGACGAGGATCTGTCCAACGACGAACTGATCGCCGAGAAATACCAGGGCATCCGCCCGGCGCCCGGCTACCCGGCCTGCCCGGATCACACCGAAAAGGGACTTTTGTGGGAACTTCTGGCGCCCGAGCGTGTCGGAATCGAATTGACCGACTCGTATGCCATGCATCCGGGCGCTGCCGTGTCGGGCTGGTACATGGCCCATCCGGAAGCGCGCTACTTCGGCGTCGGCCGGATCGGGCCGGACCAGGTCGATGACTATGCCCGCCGCAAGGACTGGAGCCGGGCGGAGGCCGAAAAATGGCTGGCGCCGATCCTGGGGTACGAGCCGGACTGACCGCCCTCGCCCCGGCCGCACCGCGGGAGTTGAGTTATTCCGCGGGCAGGCAGAGAATGGCGAAGACGGCCGACTCACTCTCGACCAGCACCGGCATCCAATGGATCGGAACGCACCTCTGAAAATCTTCGAGCAACCGCTTAACGAACGGATCCGGGCCTGCCTGAGGCTCGATCATCTGTTCTCGCGCATCGATCACCACCTGCAGAGCACCTCGCGGGACGACACCCTCTGCACGGTGCTCCTGCTGCTCGAGGCATCCGACGTTCTCTCGCGCATCGACATCAAGCGTGAACTGATCAAGGAGCTCGAGCGCCAGCAGGCACGACTGATGAAGGTGCCCGACTCCCCCGGTGTCGACCGCGAGAAGCTCAACGCACTGCTGGAAAAGCAGGACGGCCTCATCCAGGCCCTGCACGCCTACCATGCTCAGCCGGGCGCGCACCTCAAGACGCACGAGCTCCTCAACGCGGTGCGCCAGCGCGCCTCGATTCCGGGCGCATTGTGCGAGTTCGACATCCCCGGCCTGCACTACTGGCTGAACCTGCCGGACGAGGAGCGCCGCGAAGACATCGACGTCTGGCTCGAGCCGTTCGCCGACATCCGTCACGCCAATGAACTCGTGATCGGCCTGATCCGCAACAGCGTCGACACCATGTCCGTCGTTGCCGAGGAAGGCTTCCTCCAGCAGAGCATCGAGAGCGCCACTCCCTACCAGTTGCTGCGCGTGATGGTCGACGAGGACACCGTCTCATATCCCGAGATCAGCGCCGGCAAGCATCGCTTCACCGTGCGCTTCATGACGCTGGACCGAGAGAACGGTCACCCCAGACAGGTTCACGAGGATATCGAATTCCGTCTGGCTCTCTGCCGCCTGTGACGGCGAGAGAACCGGCATTCCCCTAACGTTCAGGATGAAACCCGAGCCGTACATGACCACAACAACACGCAAGGCCGACCGGACCGGCACCCCGGCCCTCGACATCGACCAGCGCCCGCTCACACTCACCCACGTCCACCTGTTCGAGA
Source organism: Guyparkeria hydrothermalis (assembly GCF_023555385.1). Classification (NCBI taxonomy): domain Bacteria; kingdom Pseudomonadati; phylum Pseudomonadota; class Gammaproteobacteria; order Chromatiales; family Thioalkalibacteraceae; genus Guyparkeria; species Guyparkeria hydrothermalis. Next base: position 305,064 of record NZ_JAJSED010000001.1, on the reverse strand, counting down.
CCCACCTGCTCAAGCTGACCCGCAGCCTGAGCGATCGTTTCGGCAACCCGGGTGTCGGTGACGAGCGCGAACCTTGTGTGATCGATCTGGCAGTTATCGCCGACAGCGGCAAGTGGATCGACTTCCCGGCCCTGGTCAGCCTGTTGCGCAACTACCGGCTCGAGCCGGTTGGCGTGGTGCACGGCAACGAACAGCAAAAGACCCAGGCCCGCGGAGCCGAGCTACCGGTATTCGACGATCAGCAGGCCGCTCCCCCTGCCCCGCCGGCGGCCGCCGAACCGGCACCGAAGCCGGAACCGCAGCCCGAGCCCGAACCGGTAGCAGCCCCCGAACCGAAACCCGAGGCACCGGCCCGCCCGGCCGGCCCGGTCGCACCGATGATCCTGCGCCACCCGGTACGCTCCGGAACCGAACTGTACGCTCAGGGTCAGGACATGGTGGTGATGAACACGGTGGGCGCGGGTGCCCGCGTGGTTGCCGACGGCTCGATCTACATCCACGGCGCGCTCAAGGGCACGGCGGCGGCCGGCGCCGGCAACCAGACCGAGGCCCGCATCTTCTGCGAGTCGTTCGAACCCGAGATCATCGCCATCTGCGGCACGTTTCTGGATGGCGAACAACTGGCCCGACACCCGGCTTGGGGAAAGCGAGTCGTGGTGGAACTGAAGGACGGCCAATTGGTGGTTCAGACGTTCGACTGAGGCGCAGCGCGCACCGGCCGAACGGGATCGTTGGGAAAGACGTGGCTTTGTGGCACAGTCCGGCCACCCTGACGATCCGAAGCCTGTCGGCGACAGACCGGCAGGACAGGCAAACGTCAACAATCTTTCGCGAGTAGGGAGACAATCCGTGTCCAAAGTCCTGGTGGTAACTTCCGGTAAGGGCGGCGTTGGCAAAACAACGACCAGTGCGGCCATTTCAAGCGGGCTGGCAATGGCCGGCAAGAAGACCGTCGTGATCGACTTCGATGTCGGTCTGCGCAACCTCGACCTGATCATGGGCGTCGAGCGACGGGTCGTCTACGACATCGTCAACGTCATCCACGGCGAGGCAGGCCTCAACCAGGCCCTGATCCGCCACAAGGAAGTGGACAACCTCTACGTGCTGCCCGCCTCCCAGACCAAGGACAAGGACGCGCTCACCGAGGAAGGCGTCGGCAAGGTGCTCGACGAGCTGCGCGAAGAAGGCTTCGAGTACATCGTCTGCGACTCGCCCGCCGGGATCGAGCGCGGCGCCCAGCTGGCGATGTACTACGCCGACGAGGCGATCGTGGTTTCCAATCCGGAAATTTCCTCGGTACGCGACTCCGACCGCATGCTCGGCATCCTGGCCAGCAAGTCGCGCCGTGCCAAGGAAGGCGAAACGGCCATCAAGGAACACCTGCTGATCACCCGCTACGCCCCGGATCGCGTCGGCACCGGCGAGATGCTCTCGGTGGAAGACATGATGGAAATCCTCGCCGTGCCGCTGCTCGGCGTGATTCCGGAATCCAACGCGGTGCTGCAGGCCTCCAACGCCGGCCGCCCGGTCATCCTCGACGATTCCACGGATGCCGGTCAGGCCTACGCCGATTCGTGCGCCCGTCTCCTCGGCGAGGATCGACCCATGCGTTTCATCGAGACCGAGAAGAAGTCGTTCCTCGGTCGCCTGTTCGGCCGGAGTTAAGCCATGGGACTGCTCGACATCTTCCGCACCCGATCGAACGAGCCCTCGGCCAAGATGGCCAAGGAGCGCCTGCAGATTCTCATCGCGCACGAGCGTGCCCAGGGGCAGCACCGAACCCCGAACTACCTCCCCGAGATGCAGAAGGAGATCCTCGAGGTAATCCGCAAGTACGTCCATGTCGAGGACGATGCGGTCAAGTTCGAGGTCGAGCACAACGAGCAGTTCGAACTGTTCGAGCTCAACATCACCCTGCCCGAGAAGCTCGAGGCAGGAGAGCGCGATTCGGACTGACCTCGGCCCGCTCCACCGCGCCAGCCACACCCCCGCCCAGCCGGGGGTGTTTCTCGTTATGGGCACAGAAAAACATCTGCTGGCGCCCATGCCGCATCCCCGTTAAGGTGCGGAATTTCCTCGACAAGCGGTACCCACGGAGATGATGGACCTGCTCGACACGCTGATCGATGCCTTCTTTGCGCCACTCTGGCCTCCGGTTCTGGCCGGCGCCCTAATCGCCCTGCTGGCCTTCGGACAGCGCTGGCTCGCGGACCAGCCCCTGTCCTGCTCGACCGGGTTCGCCAACCTCGCCACCTGGCTTCGCCCGGGGGCGCAACGCGATCGCGATGGCGACTGGCGGGTCGTCTTCCTGCTCGGCATCGTCCTTGGCGGCCTGCTCGCGGCACTCACCGACGGTGCACCGGCCTGGCAGGGTACTGCCGCCGAGTTCGGTCGCTTCTATTCGGCACTCGTACCCGACTCCAGTATCGGCTCGGCGGTCTGGTGGCTGGTCGGCGGCCTGATGATCGGGCTGGGCGCACGACTGGCCGGTGGCTGCACCTCCGGACACACCATCGCCGGCGTTGCCATGGGCGCGCCGGCCAGTATCGTCGCCTCGGCCGTCTTCTTTGCCGTCGCGGTAGGCAGCGCCCAGCTCGCCGCCTGGATGCTGGGGGTCTGAGCCATGATCAATCGACGCAACACGCTGTTCCTGGCCTTCGGCGTCGGCTTCGGCTTTCTGCTCAGCCGTGCCGGGGCAACCAGCCCGGCGATCATCAGCGAACTGCTGCTGTTCGACGACCTGCGACTGCTGTGGGTGATCGCCACCGCCGTTGCCCTGGGCGGTGCGCTCACCTGGCTCGCCTGGCGGCGGCAGTGGCGCGCAAGAAACACCGGCGAGCCGATCACCATCCAGCACAAACCGTTCAAGCGCGGTCTGATCGTCGGTGCGGTCCTGTTCGGGCTAGGCTGGGCGGCCACCGGCGTCTGCCCGGGCACGGCACTGGCGATGCTCGGCGAGGGCAAGTGGTTTGCCGCCTGGGTGGGCGCCGGCATCGTTCTCGGCGCCGGCATGGGCAGCTGGATCAATCAGCGCCTCGCCAGCCGCTGAGGCGCCCTCCTCCCTACTCGGGGAGATGCTGACGCGCGTACCAGCCGTTCTGTTTCCTGAGCATCATCGGGAACAACTCGTCGAAGCCCTCGGGCAACGAGTCGCGCACTACCGGCTCCTCGACCAGCCGCTCGGCCCAGCGCTTGACGGTCGGCACCGTGTCCCAGTCGAGAATCGACTCGGGCAGCGCGAACAGGCGCTGGAACAATGGTGCGAACGCGGCATCCACCAGGGAGAGCGTCGCGCCGGAGAAGAAAGGCGCCGGCGGCACCTTGGCCATCTGCCGTTCGAGGTGGCCGAACAGCTTGGTCAACTCCTGGCGCTTGGCCGTGCTTCCCGCCTCTTCCGGTGCGGTGATCGCCCCGAACATCGCGAACAGGCACGCCGAACCGAACTCGATCCACGCCCGCTGCTGGGCACGCTCGAGGGCATCGTCGGAGAGCATGCGCTCGCCGAAGGACTCGTCGAGAAATTCGTTGATCACGGCCGACTCGAACAGCACCGCACCATCGACCTTCAGTACCGGTACCTTGCCCAACGGTGAGATCTCATCGAACCAATCCGGCAGATCGTCCAGGCGGATGAAGGTGGTGTCGAACGGCACACCCTTGTGGTTGAGGGTAATCACCGAACGCTGGACGAAAGGACAGAGCTTGAAGCTGATCAGTTCGAGTTGCATGATGCCTCCACATCGAAACGATTCCACGGGCGCAAACCGCCCGACGAGACGTCAAGCCTATCCCAACGCCGCCCTGCAGTGTCACCAGCGACGTGAAAAAACGCCCCGAAAAAACCCGCGCTTCCACCGCATCGACTGCGTCCGACAGCCAGCGCCTTGATACCTGGCTCTGGGCCGCGCGTTTCTTCAAGACTCGCCAGCTCGCCTCGGCGGCGATCGACGGCGGCAAGATCGAGCTCAACGGCCAGACCGTGGGAAAGCGTGGCAAGTCGATCCGCCCGGGCGACCGCCTGACCATCGGCAAGGCTGGCATGCGCTTTGTCGTCGATGTCGAGGGGCTGAATCCCAAGCGTGGGCCCGCAAGCGAAGCCCAGGCGCTCTATCGCGAGACACCCGAGAGCGTCGAGCAACGACGCCTGGTCGCCGAGCAGCGCCGGGCCGAGCGCGAACTCAACCCCCACCACAAGCCAGCCAAGCAGGCCCGCGCCCTGCTGCGCGCCCTGCGCGGCAAGTCGTTCTGATGCTACCCCCACGCCCTTAGCGCGCCTCCGGCAGCCCGCCAACTGGGTGCCTATACTTCCCGTGCCAAACCACTCTGAACACGGGAGAAAGCATGCAAGTCAGCGAGGCGATTGAATCTCGACGTGCCATCAAGCAGTTCGATCCGGAGCACGAGTTGTCGGTAGCCGAGCAGGACCGACTGATCGAACTGGCAATGAAATCCCCCACCGCCTTCAATCTGCAGCACTGGCGTTTCGTCGTGGTGCGTGACCCCGCGCAGCGGCAGGCAATCCGTGAAGTGGCCTGGGACCAGTCGCAGGTAACCGACGCTTCCATGCTGGTTATCCTCTGCGGTCGTCGCGATGTATGGCAGCAAGATGCCCAGCGTGTCTGGCGCGGCGCTCCGGCCGAGGTGCGGGAAATGATGCATGGTGCCATCGACGCCTACTACCGCGACCAGCCGCAGGTCGAGCGCGACGAGGTGATGCGCAGCTGCGGCATCGCCGGGCAGACTCTGATGCTGGCTGCCCGTGAGATGGGGCTGGACTCCTGCCCCATGGACGGCTTCGATTTCGACGCCGTGGGGCGGGTCATCAACCTGCCTGACAACCACGTAATCAGTTTCATGGTCGCCATCGGCAAGAAGGCGGCCGACGTCTGGCCCCGTCCGGGCCAACTGGGGATCGACGAGGTCCGATTCGTCGATCAATTTTGAAACTTGTCCCTTTCCGGCGCCTCAAAAGGGCCGAGGATGCGATGGAAGCCCACCGGACGCTCACCCATCGCATCGATGTTTGGAAAATCCGTGCCGGATCGATCCGGCCAAACGACGAGAAGGAGAGCAGACAATGACTGCCAGAAACGCACTTATCGCGCTGATGATGGCCCTCGGGCTGACCCTGGCCGGCTGTTCCGACAACGACGGCCCGGCCGAGGAAGCCGGCGAGCAGATCGACCAAACCATGGAAGAGGCCGGTGACGAAATGGAAGAGGCCACCGACGAGATGGGTGGCGAAGCCGAGGAGATGGGCGATTCCGCCGAGGAATCCACCGACTACTGATCGCCCGGCTGTCCCGACAGCCCAGCATGGTTCAAGGCCCCGTCGACCGGGGCCTTTTACGTTGTGGGAATTGCATCGGGGACGACGGTCAGTCGGAATCCAGTGCCCGCGCGATCACGTCGCGGTAGTTGCGGATGCGCTGCACGTAGTGAACCGGCTCATAACCGCGCGCGTAGCCGTACTTGGTCTTCGGGTAGTAGCGCTTATCGGCCTTGAGCGGCAGCACCTCGCGCATGTCGCTCCAGGAGTCCGGATCGCGACCCAGCTCACGGGCGAGTTTGCGGGCATCCAGCACGTGCGCCCGACCAATGTTGTAGCTCGCAAGCGCCAGATAGGTCCGGTCGGGTTCGGGGATGTCCTCCGGCAGACGCTCGAGGCGGTCGGCAAGGTAACGCGCACCACCCATGATCGACTCGCTCGGATCAAGCCGATCCGCAACGCCGAGGGACTCGGCCGTCGGCCGGGTGAGCATCATCATCCCTCGCACCCCGGTCGGCGAGGTCGCCAGGGGGTCCCAGTGAGATTCCTGGTAGGCCATTGCCGCCAGCAGATCCACCGGCAACCCGGTGGTCTCGCCGGCCCGCTCGAATTCGTCCAGGTAACGGGGCAGGCGTTCGTCCAGACGGCGGTTGAGTGCCCTGAGATCGACGAAGTCGAACTCGCCGATATAGGCGTAATACTGTTCGCGCATCGCGGCGACGGCCGTCAGCCCTTCGCCGGTTGAGCGCCAGCTCCGGGTCGCCTTGGCCAGATCGCCCTGCGACGCCGCCGCGTACCAGCCGATCGCCTCCGGTTCCGCCAGATCAAACGCCACCTCGAGGTGCGGCCAGTGACGCCGCACGACCTGCACGATGGTCGAATCGGCCACCGTGCAACCGATATCCCGTTCGGCCACCCGGGTGAGCAGCACCTCGGTGCTGACGTCGGGATGGGTCTCGAAGCCCAGTCCCTCCACGTCCTCGGCCAGGGATTCCAGTCGACTGACGTAGCTCGAATCGCCGGTGACATGAAGATCGACGCCGGCCAGCTCCTCGACCGTATCCGGCAGCGGACGATCCTCACGGTGGCAGACGACCTGCTGCACCACCTCGCCGTGCGTGAGCCCTTTGCGGAAACGCTCGTCGCGTGCCGGCAGGTGGGTCAACCCAGCGGCCGCGAGGTGCGCGTCGCCGCGCTCCAGGGCGGCGAGTACGGCCGCGGTGGAATCATGTACCTGCCAGTCAACGGTCCAGCCCTTCGACTCGGCAAAGGCCTCGACCAGGTCATGTTCCGGCCCCGCCGATGCCTTGTCGGGACCCACATACCAGGTCGTCGGGCCATTGCGGGTGGCCACGACCAGCACACCCTCCTCTTCCGGGGGTGCCGCGCCGGCTACCGGGCCTTGATCGCAACCAGACAGAACAAGCGGGAGGGAGAGGAAAACGGGAAACAGGTGACGAAACATAGAGTCGGTCGATGCGGGTTCGCATTCAGGATAGTACATATAGCCTCTGGCCCCTCATCGGCCGATGGCTACACTGGCACCATGAATCGGTCACGTCGCCATCGATCCTCGCAGCCGCCGAAGGGTCTGCCCGCCCCAAGGCAGGCGATGCTGCAACGCGAACTGGGGCCGGTGCTGCTGACGCTCTACGGGCTGGGCACCATCCTCGGCGCGGGAATCTACGTGGTCATCGGCGAGGTTGCCGGTGCCGCCGGCGTGCTTACGCCGCTCGCCTTCGTGCTCGCCGCACTGGTCGCCTCGCTGACCGCCCTGTCGTTCAGCGAACTGACCGCACGCATCCCCGATGCGGGCGGACCGATCGACTATGCGCGGGAGGCCTTCGGCCGGCGCCGGCTATGCATCGCGATCGGCTGGGGGCTCACGGCCACCGGCGTGGTTTCGGCAGCAACCATCCTCACCGGCTTCGAACGCTACGCCTCGCTGTTCATCGATGTCCCGGCCATGCTCACGATCGCGCTGGTCACCCTGGCGCTGGGTGGCGTGGCCATTGCCGGGATGCGCGAAAGCGCCTGGTTCATGGCGGTGACGACGCTGCTGGGGATCGGCGGGCTCGCCTACGTGGTCTGGGTGGCGGCCCCATCGATGGGCGACGCGCCGATCACGCTCGCAACCAGCCTCGCCGACCTCGAGGCCGGCCTGTTGCTCGGCCTGTTCCTGGGCGCGTTCCTCGCCTTCTACTCGTTCATCGGCTTCGAGGACATGGCAAACCTCGCCGAGGAGGTGCGGGACGTCAAACGCAATCTGCCACGCGCGATCATCGCCGCGGTCATCATCTCGCTGGTGATCTACGCCCTGGTCGCCGTGGCGGCCACCAGTGTGCTCTCCCCCGACGATCTCGCTCTGGCACATGCACCGCTGGTCGCGGTGGTCGAGGCACGAGGCCATCCGGGCGAACCGCTCGGCCTGATCAGCCTGTTCATCATCGTCAACGGCGCGCTCGGGCAGATCATCATGGCCACCCGCCTGGTCATGGACATGGGCCGCGACCGCCGTGGAGCACCGTCGATCCTCGGCCGGGTCCATCCACGCACGCACACCCCGGTGATCGCCACGGTGCTGATTACCGGCACGGTCCTGCTGCTCGCCCTGTTCCTGCCGCTCAAGACGCTCGCCAACCTGACCAGCGCCATCATGCTGGCCGTCTTCGTCACCGTGAACGCCTCGCTGATCTTGCTCAAACGCCGCGGCCAGCCGGAGGACGTACCCAACGTCCCGCGCCTAGTCCCGTGGCTCGGGCTTGCCCTCTCGGCCGGGGCGTTGATCGCTCAGGGGGCTATTATCGGGCTAGGTGAATGATCAGGACCGACTCAACGGCAGGAAGACACACCAAATGAGAGCGTGCCTGTTGATTGCTCTTATCAGCGCGACCCTGTCCGGCTGCGCCCATGTCTCGCGAATCGACGTCGGTCCCCTTACCGCTTTCGGGGAACCCCCCGGGCAGACCGACACGCAGCTCTACTACCTTATCCGGCTGGACGCGCGCGGCCTCCCCTCGGGCAAGCTACCGCCACTTGCTTTACAGCTGTCGAAGACCAAAAGTCCGGTACCGGTGGACGCACTGACCCCCGACCTTGCAGCCCAGTATCTGCCTCGCTTCGTCCCACCGCCACAGTGGCCGGATACCTGGAAGAGCAAGGCCCGTGAGCACCCAAGTTTCCAGGGCGGGGGGTTCTACATAGGCTTCGATGACTCGGGACTCGGCTTCGTGAGCCTCTGCTCACATTGTCACGGAGGACGGCAGGAGCCCGCCCTCTGCTCTGCAGATGGGAGCGTCTGTCACGTGCTTCCGCTGACGCGAGAACAACTTCGGGAACTGACCGGCCCTCCCGATCGCATAAGGAAAGTGCGCGAGGTCACCTACTGACCCGTCTGCTCTGTGATCATTCCCCGCCCAATGACAGGTCATGGAAATAGAGCACCCGGTCAATCTCGGCCTCGCTCAACTCAAGGCCATGCAGGTCCTTGAGGCGCGCCAAGGCCTCCTCCCGGGTGGCCGACCGCGGATGGATCTCGCGCAGGAACTGGCCCACATCCTCGACCACCGCCCAGGGGTAGAGGATCCAGCGCCACTCGTCGATCGTCTCGGCGACGAAATCGGCGCGGCAGGCGGTGTTGGCCTTCTCGTGCAGCACGGCGGTGCGGATGGCTGCCGGTTCGAGCCCCTCTAGATAGGGACGCGCGGCCTCGAGCGTCTCGCCGCTGTCGTTGACGTCGTCCACCAGCAGCACGCTCGCGCCGCGGATCGAGCTGCCTAGTGGCTCGGTCACCTCGGCGCGCGGCTGGGCCTGCGCCCCGGCACCATAGTGCTGGATCTTGAGGCTCAAGAGTCGTGAGATGCCGAGGAAATCGCAGACGAAACGGGCCGGCATGAACCCGCCTCGGGCCACGGCAATCACCGTGTCGGGTTCGAAGCCGCTCTCGCGGACCCGGCGCGCCAACTGGTCGCTGGCACGGACCACGGCCTCGACGGATATCTTCTGGACCGGCATTGCCTCGCGTCGACTCATCCTTTCCTCCCTGTCGCTACGGGCTCACGTACCTGCGAACGGACGGCCTAGGCCTTCTTGACGAACTCGGACTTGAGCTTCATCGCCCCGATCCCATCGATCTTGCAGTCGATGTCATGGTCGCCGTCGACCAGGCGGATGTTCTTCACCTTGGTGCCCACCTTGACCACCGACGAGGAGCCCTTGACCTTCAGATCCTTGATCACGGTCACGGTATCGCCGTCGGTCAGCGGGTTGCCATTCGCATCGCGCACCGTCGGCTCGCCGGCATCCGCGGCTGCGTCCGCCTCGCCGGACCACTCGTGTCCGCATTCCGGGCAGACGAACAGCGTGCCGTCATGATAGGTGAAGGCCGAATCACATTCGGGGCAGCGAGGCAGGTCTGTCATCGAAGGGGTCCTGGTCGGTGAAAACGACATGGTAACCCGGACCACACCGCCGACACGCCCGCCTCGGCGGGCAACCACTCTCCTAGCGCCGCGAACGCGACTTGATCGCCAGCGCAGCCTGGTTGCGCAGGGTGCGCAGGCTGTTGACGTTGCCCTCGGTGAATACCGACCGTCGGCCCTCGAGGTAGAAGACGCCGAACGGCGCGCGGTTGACCTGCAGCGGGTAGATCATGGCCACGTCGGCCGCCCCGCCGAACTGCCAGCCGAGGATATCGTCGCCGGCCTGTTTCGGCCGCGTGATATTGCGGTCTTCCCCCGTCTGGAACAGTTGGGCCAGACGGCTGTTGTGGGACAGCGAAACTGTCATTTCCCCCTTGTGGCGGGCGTAGAGGGGCCCACCACCCATGCGCGGATCCAGCTTCCAGGCCTTGCGATCCAGCATGAAGAGTACGGCCAGGTCGAGATCCAGCCCCTCGCGCATGGCCTCCAGCATTCGACCGAACAGGTCGGCGAGCGCGTAATCGTCGGTGAGATCCTGCGTTGTCTGCTCGATGCACCGTATGAGCCGCTCCGAGCGTTCCTCGGGCTCCTCGTCCGCCGCCGCGAAGTCGGCCGGCATCGGCGTATCCTCGTCGGCCTCGAGACGCTGCAGGAAGGCGGGACGTCCGTCCGAATGGCTCAGCAGTTCCTCGTAACCGAGCATGTGCTCACGGGCGCTGGCAGATGCCTGCTCGAATACCTGAGGGCCGATGTCGCAGCGACGCGCCAGCTCGAGCGTGTCGCGCCGGATTGCCTCGGCCGACTCGCCCCGGGCGATCACCTCGCCACTCTCGCGCGCCAGCTGCGCCATCCGCAGGGCCCGGGCCTCCGGCGTCAGGCGGGTGATCTTGCCCGAGGCGCGCGCTGTGGTCAGAAAACGGCGCGCCGATTCGGGCAGGCCCCACTGGCGACAGACGTCGCGGGCGAGTGCCGCCGGCAGCACGCCCACGACCTTCTGGATCGCCGTGTCCTCGTCCATGCCCTCCTCGCGACGAGCCCGCTCGATCTCGGCGATATGCTCCGGCGCGTGCCGGTAGACGAGCAGCGCACCGAAGTCTTGGAAGAGCGCGCAGAGGAACATCTCCTCGGCTGAGAGACCACCAAGTTCGCGCGCCAGGTCCTGGGCGAGAAATGCCTGGTAGAGCGCCTGCAGGAAGCGGCTCTGCAGCACCCGGCTGTGTTCACGGCTCTCGATCTGCTCGAACAGCGACAGCGCCAGGGCGGCCAGACGCACTTCCTCGAAGCCGAGCACCGTCACCGCCCGGGTCACCGTATTGATCTGCCCACCGAGGTGGCGGAAGTGTGCCGCGTTCGCCAGACGCAGGATGCGATGGGTGAGCGCCGGGTCGCGCAGGATCAGCGCGGAGAGATCGTTGGCCGAAGCAAGTTCGTCGTCCGTGATCCGATACGCTTCCTGCACCGTGCGCGCGAAGGCCGGGAAATCCGGATTCTGGACAATCCGTTTGATCAGGGTGGAGCGGAAGCTTTCTTTCACGTCTGGGGCGAGATCCCGGTGCATGCGTTTGGCGGGCGAGACTTTATCACGAGGGCGGCACCGAATGACGCCAGCGGCGCGCACCATCCTGCCCTCTGTAGTCGGCATCGGTCAGCCGATCTTGAGATAGTCCCCGCCGTGCTCCTTGAGAAAGGCGAGAAACTCGCGAGCGATGACGGACAGCGACTTGCCGCGCGGGTAGACGATGTTCCAGTAACGCTCCAGCGGAAAGCCCTCTACATCGAGCTTCACCAGCGGACCGGCCTCGCTCTCCAGGTTCAGGGCATGCTCCGAGACGATCGAGATGCCCAGCTGTCCGACCACGGCATGCTTGATCGACTCGTTGCCCTCCAGCACCAGCCGCTGCTTGAGGCGCAGGCCGTGCTGAGCGAAATGCTCCTCGACCTTGTGACGGATGCCGGAGCCGGGCTCGCGCATGATGAACGGCTCCTCGGCGATGCGCTCCAGGGGAATGGCACGTTCGCGGGCCAGCGGATGATCACGGTGCGCGATCACCACCAGCGGGTTGGGCGCGAAGGGGATCAGTTCGAGATCGAGCCCGCTGTCGGGCACGTGACCGATGATGTAAAGGTCGGAGAGGTTGTCCTCGATGCGCTTCAGAAGCGTATCCCGGTTGGAGACCTTCAGCTCCATGTCGATATCCGGAAACTGCTTCGCAAAATCGCCCATCGCCAGTGGCGCGAAGTACTTGGCGGTGGTGATCACCGACAGTCTCAGCCGGCCCTTCTTCAGCCCCTTGAGATCGTTGAGCGACATCTCGAGGTTCGACAGCGAATCGATGACGTCGCGACAGCCACGCGCGACCAGGCTTCCCGCGTCGGTGAGGTAGATCTTGCGCCCGATCTGCTCGAACAGCGGCATGCCGACCGTCTCCGAGAGGCTCTTTACCTGGGCCGACACCGTCGGCTGGGTGAGAAACAGCTCCTCGGCCGCCCGCGTGAAGCTCCCCAGTCGCGCGACCGCCTCGACGATTTCGATCTGCCGCAACGTCGCATGCCGCAGGAGATAGCGCGCTTCCGTCTGTCGTGAGTCCTCAACCATCATGCCTCCCCGAACCATTCTCTTGCTCTTGCATAGAGTAGATACTATGCAACACCCCGGCGAATGACGATCCGACCGCTGCCTTGCCGGCGTGTTGGCCGCAGGAAAACCGGTTTGTGGTGACGGCCGATCACATCCATTGCATTGGAATTTCCTGGGTTATGCATTTATTCAGACCTATGCATTGACCACGACCGGCCATTCCATTGGCTTTACCCCATGGATCTGCCGGGCCCCGTCGTGGCGCGATTTCCCGGTCATTCCACCCAGGCGAACGCCTCTGCATTGGGCGGGAAACGCCCGCGCCTCACCAACCATAGACTTTTATCAATAGGACTCTTCGGGAATTCGTATTGGTGATCACTCCCAGTCGTCACTACGGTGCGTTTCACCGGCGGGACCGCGCCTTGCGGTTCCGGTCAACAGAATTACCGGAGGGACACCATGGACATGTTCACCAACTGGCCGATTGCGGGCACCTTGCTCTTGCTCATGCCACTGTTGCTGCTCGCGACAGCAATCCCGGCGCCGAAAGCGGGCGTCGCGGCGGCTCGGGCGTATCGCCAGCGCGTGCGTTCAGCAGCAGTCATTGCACTGTCGCTGGCGCTCGCCGCCGTGGTCGCCTATCTGACCGGTAGCCGCGAGGGCCTGACCGTCGCCGCCCTCCCCCTGCCGGGCGGCTTCGGTGCGCTCGCCCTGTCGATCCAGGTCGACCAGCTCACCCTCGCGCTGGCCGTGTTGGTCGCCCTGGTCGTGACCCTGATCGCCCGCTACAGCGAGCAGTATCTTGATGGCGACCCGCAACAGGCACGCTTCTTCCGCCTGCTCGCACTGACCGCCGGTTTCTTTCTGCTGGTCGTGATCGCCGGCAATCTCGGCCTGTTCACCCTCGGCATCTTCCTGACCGGCTTCTCGCTGCACAAGCTGCTGCTGTTCTACCCGGACCGCCCGCGTGCGGTGATGGCGACCCACAAGAAGTCGCTATTCAGCCGCACCGCGGATGCCTGCCTGGTCGGCGCCACCCTGCTGATCGGCCACCAGGTCGGCAGCCTGCAGTTCGACGCGATCGCCAGCTGGGCGAACAGCCAGGAGAACGGCATGCCGCTGGGCATGCATGCCGCGGCGTTCCTGATCGTCCTCGCGGCGATCCTCAAGAGCGCACAGTTCCCGTTCCACGGCTGGCTGCTGCAGGTCATGGAGGCGCCGACGCCGGTATCCGCGCTGATGCACGCCGGCATCGTGTACAGCGGCGCGATCATCGTGCTGCGCACCAGCGAGTTCCTGCTCGCGCAGGGAAGCGCCCTCTATCTGCTGGCCATCGTCGGCCTGGCCACGCTGGTGATCGCATCCTTGGTCATGCTCACACAGACAGCGGTGAAGTCGTCGCTGGCCTGGTCGACCACTGGCCAGCTCGGTTTCATGCTGCTCGAACTGGGTCTGGGCCTGTTCGCCCTGGGTCTGCTGCACCTGGTCGGCCACTCGCTCTACAAGGCGCACGCCTTCCTCGCCGCCGGCAGCATTCCGGATCAGCTGCGCCAGCCGAAGCCAGCCGCCCGTCGGCGCGTCGGCATCGGCACCTGGCTGATGACGATGGTCGCCTCGCTTGGGCTGACCGCGGCCCTGGCCGCCGCTCTGGGCATGCACATCGCCGAGGAGCCAGCCCTGATCGCCCTGATCGCGATCGTCGCCCTGGCCGTGGCGCAGCTGGTGCTCAAGGCGATCGCCCTCGCCCCGACAGGCGCAGGCGTGGCCCGGGCCTCGGCACTGGCTGCCGGCATGGCCGTGATCTATTTCGTCCTGCACGAGGCGTTCATGACCCTGTTCGGCCCGACCGTGGCAGCGATTCCGGACAGCCTGACGCCGGCCTATGGCCTGATGCTCGCCCTGACGATCGCAAGCTTCCTGTTGCTGGCCTGGCTGCAGGGACCCGGGCGCGAGCACTTCAACGGCACGGGCCGCAAGGGGCTGTTCGTGCACCTCTACAACGGGCTTTACGTCGACCTGCTGGTCGAGCGCGCCTCACACCGCCTGTGGCCGCACAAGGTCGGCCAGCACCGGTCGCGACACGCTCGCCTCGAGGCGCACATGTCCGTTACCAGCACGCAAAGCTGATACGCAATCCTTACTCGTAACCCTCAAGGGCCGGTCACATCCGGGGAGGACCCTGCCATGACACAGGCAACCCAAGTACAACCTGTCACCAACCAGACGACGTCCGGGCTCGGCCATCTCGATGTCGAGCAGGTGCGCCAACTGGCCGATGCTGCCGGGCGCAAGATCGCCCCGCTCTGGCCGCTGGATTCGTTCGTCGCGGTCAATCCCTACCTCGGCCTGATCGACCAGTCGTTCACCCAGGCCAGCGGCTATCTGGGCGCGATCGCCGGCGAGCGCACGGTCATGGATCACGAGTGGTACGCCGCACAATGGCGTGACGGTCGCCTGACCCGCGAGCACATCGAGCGGGCCGTCGAGCACCTGGGCCGTCCGGTAGCCGTGGAGACCGTCATCGACGCGCTCGAGTCACCGGGCTCGCGAATCACCCCGGTGCCCATGCTCGTCGAGGCGCTCGACCGCCCCGGTGCGGCGCCGATCTCGATCTTCGTCGTCGACCAGATCAGCCACTTCCTTGCCGCACACTTCGACCGCGGCCAGGCGATCTGGAGTGCGCCCGACGAGGATGCCGCACTGTTCACCGCCTGGCGCGAGTACACCCTGATCGACCGCAGCGCGCAGGCGGCCGGACTGGGCAAGGCGCGCCGCTACCTGCGTGACGTGCCCACCGATCCGATCGAGGCGATCGCGTGGGCGATCGAGACCTTGAAGCTGCCCGAATCGGTGCACGCGGACTACCTATTCGCCGCGCTGAAGTCGATCAACGGCTGGGCCGCCTACTGCCGTTACCGTCAGTGGGGTGCAGAGCTCAACGGCGGGCGCTGCGACGACCTGACAGACCTGCTCGCCGTGCGACTGGTCTGGGAGGCGCTGGCGCTCGAGGCCACCGACGGCAGCGACGCGATCCGACGCGAATGGCAGAGGGAGATCGAACGCCACCACGAGGCGATCGCCGCCGCCGAGAACGAGGCGCTTATCGACGAGGTGATGCTCACGGCCACCGAGATCGCCTTCCGTGACCCGGTCGTCCGTCATTTCCGCACGGCCGACGAGGGCCGTGACGCCACCGCGGGTCGCCCGCCGGTCCAGGCGGCCTTCTGCATCGACGTGCGCTCGGAGGTCTTTCGTCGCCACCTGGAAACGAGCTTCCCCGGCGCGCAGACCATCGGCTTCGCCGGCTTCTTCGGCGTGCCGCTGGCCTACAGCCGTCTGGGTGAGTCCAAGTGCCGCACGCACACACCGGTACTGCTCAACCCGGGCGTCGAGGTCGCCGATCGTGTCGAGGGTAACGAGGATCTCGCCACGCGCCGCGAGAAGCGTATCGGCGCGGGCCTGTCGTGGAAGCAGTTCAAGCTCTCCGCGGCATCCTGTTTTACTTTCGTCGAGTCGGCCGGCCTGTCCTACCTGCCCAAGCTGATCGGCGACACCCTCGGCTGGCATACCCCGGCCCCACCGCCGGATGAAGCCGGGCTGACCGATGAGGAACGCGCACAGGTGCACCCGAGCCTCGCCGGCAGCCCGTCGCTCGGACAGCGGACCGACATGGCCGAGGGCATCCTGCGCGGGCTGGGCCTGACCGGCGATATCGCGCCGATCGTGGTGTTGGCCGGGCATGGCAGCACGACCACCAACAACCCGCATCGGGCCGGGCTGGACTGTGGTGCCTGCGCCGGACAGACCGGCGAAGTCAGCGCCCGGGTGGCCGCCGACCTGCTCAACGATCCGGCGATCCGGCCGGGGTTGGCCGAGCGTGGCATCGAGCTCCCCGAGGACACGCGCTTCGTTGCCGCACTGCACGACACCACCACGGACGAGGTCGACCTGCTCGACATTACCGAGGGGTCCGTGGAGCGGGCGCGACTCGACGAGCTGCGTCAGGCATTGGTCCAGGCGGGCGATCTCACCCGGCTGGAACGACTGGTGACCCTGCGGGAGCAACCGAGCGACCGTGAGGCAGCCCGCAAGGCCGCCAACCATCGTGGACGGGACTGGTCCGAGGTGCGCCCCGAGTGGGGGCTGGCCGGCAACGCGGCCTTCATCGCCGCCCCGCGCGAGCGCACCCGCGACCTGGATCTCGGCGGCCGGTCATTCCTGCACGACTACGACTGGCGTCAGGACGAGGGCTTCGGCGTGCTCAACCTCATCCTGACCGCACCGCTGGTCGTCGCCAGCTGGATCAACCTGCAGTACTACGGCTCAACCGTGGACAACGAGCGCCAGGGATCGGGCAACAAGGTGCTGCACAACGTGGTCGGCGGGCTCGTTGGCGTGCTCGAAGGCAACGGCGGCGACCTGCGCGTCGGCCTGTCGATGCAGTCACTGCACGACGGCGAGAACTGGCGGCACGAGCCGTTGCGCCTGTCGGCATTTATCGAGGCGCCCGCAAAGGCAATAGACGAGATCATCGCCGGCAACGAGACCCTGCAGCACCTGATCGACAACCGCTGGATCACCCTACTGCGGATTGCCGACGACGGCGAGGTACAGCGCCGCCGCGCGCATGGCGATTGGGTAGCAGAAGCCGGCTGACGTGCTTTTTCAACCCCGTAAACGACGAACGGCGCGGACTCCTCCGCGCCGTTTTTTGTTGATCATCTGTCAGCCAAGCTTGGGCCGGGCTCGGGCCGGCCTCAGTCGGCCACGCTGCCACGCACCGGCGCCGAGATGAACCGCAGCCAAACCAGTCGCCACGTCAGCGGCTCTCGTCGATTCCAGGGAAAGAGCGAAACCAGTCGCGCCATGGTGCAGTAGCCCACCAGCACCTGGGCCCAGGTGCCAATCATGGGAATCCAGAACAGCCACCGCATGGGTTCGGGCAGCGCGACCAACAGCAGAAGCAGATAGAAAAACCGCACCTGTACCGGAAAGGCGGTCAGGCGATCCGCCCTCACCACGAAGTGCGACAGGTTGATCACGGTCAGACCGACTGCCAGGAACAATCCCAGCGGGTCAACCAGAACCCCGTAGGTCAACAGCACGGCCGTCACCAGCCAGTACCACCAACCGACGTCCTTCACCTCCAGCATCAGCATCGTCACGCTCCTTGTCATGGATTCCGAGTGTCGTGGCCGAGCATAGCCGCCTTTTCATTAGCCGTCTATGTATGCAGTGGCCAACCCGAAAACATCCTTTTTCTATGCTCTTGGGAACTAGTAGCATTGCTACCTTGTCGCACCGATCGCCCATCAACCAGAAACCAAGAAACAAGGAGACCCTGATGCGCATTGCTCCCAGAACCCTCGCCGTACTGGTCACGGCATTCGGCTTTTCCCAGCACGCCTTGGCGGCCGACACGCCGCACTGGAGTTATGAGGGCGACACCGGCCCGGCGAAATGGGAAACCCTGGATGCGTCCTTCGAGACCTGCGGCGAGGGCGTAAACCAGTCGCCGGTCGACCTGCGCAACCCGGTATCCGCCGACCAGAAGGCTCCGGTCTTCGACTACAGCGCTGGCGGCACTAACGTCGTCAACAATGGTCATGCCGTCCAGGTCGATTACCAGAAAGGCAGCACCCTGACGATCGACGGCCGGGACTACCAGCTCAAGCAGTTCCACTTCCATGCCCCGAGCGAGCACACCATCGATGGTGAACATTTCCCGCTGGAGGCGCATTTTGTCCACGCCGATCCTGACGGCAACCTGGCCGTAGTGGCCGTGCTCTTCAAGAAAGGGGACACCAACGAGGCACTCGAGTCGCTGGTAGAGAAGCTCCCCGGCTCGGCGGGCGACGAGGTACAGCTGGATACCGCTTTCGATGCCGCCACGCTGCTGCCCAGCGAGGGCGAGCATTACCGCTACAACGGCTCGCTGACCACGCCGCCCTGCACCGAGGGGGTTCGCTGGGTGGTCATGCAGCAGCACCCCTCTCTGTCCGAGAAGCAGATCAAGGCGTTCGAGAAAGCGATCGGTATGGACAACAATCGCCCGGTACAACCGGTCAATGCCCGCATGCTGATCGACTGATTGAATCCGTGCACAGGCCCTGCCCGACGGAGTTCATCGCCGGGCAGCAAAAAGGGCGCGTATCGACGCGCCCTTTTTTTGTGCTGTCGACAGAGCCGACGCGAGCACCGTTACCAGGATTTGTAGGGCAGGAACTTGCCGTTCATGGTGATCACGACGCGATCACCGGCCGGGTTGGCCTCGCGATCGACGCCCAGGGTGAAGTCGATCGCACTCATGATGCCGTCACCGAATTCCTCGTGAACCAACTCCTTGATGGTCGGACCGTAGACGCCCATGACCTCGTAGATGCGATAGATCAGCGGGTCGGTCGGCACCGTCTGCTCCCAGGTCTTCATCGGGCAGGCCTCGATCGCGGCCTTGGCCTCGGCCGGCAGCTCCAGGATCGCGACCAGCTTGTCGGCGAACTCGGGCTTGAGGCTGTTCATGCCCAGACAGGCCGAGGTGACGAATGTCGGCGAGAGCCCCACGCCGCTCGCGATGTCGGCCCAGGACAGGCCCAGTGCGTCCTTCTTTTCCAGAATCAGGTCGGTCAGTGCTTGCTTGGTCATCATGGCGAATGCCTCCGCGGATTTTCATGGTTTGATGCCGGTGACGACCGGTTACGGCCGTCGCCTGACTCAAACCCGTATCAAGAAGCCTGCCAGACCGCTCGTTTCCTTGTATTTCAGTCTATTACCCTCTTCCACTCACACTTGACCCACCGCCAAACGGACATTGTCCGCCTCCCCGCTCCCCATCGATGGACATTGTCCGCCAATGCCCGCACCACCACGGGGCGCCCTGCACCCATGAACCGACGAAACGGCGTCACAGCGCGGTTTTCGATAGTTGGCACAGCCCCTGCAGTTCAGGAGGCGACGGCGGGATCGCTGCAGACGATCCCCGTCCCATTCAAGCCAACCATCGGAGTAACCATCCATGAGCACTGCAACCGCCCAACCCGTCGCCCCGTCCTGTGTCCGCCAGGCCCTCAAGGAAATCGATGCCGACGGCCTAAAGGCCCTGGGCGAGAAGGGCAAGGCCAACCCGGAGGCCATCGTCACGCTCAAGGCAAAGACCGTCTGCGAAGGCCGCTTCCGCAACCTGACCTACATCCGTGATCTGGATCCGGTCGTGGTGGACGAGCCGCCGCACCTGCTCGGTGACGACACCGCACCGAACCCCTCCGAGGCCACGCTGGCCGCCTTGGGCGCCTGTCTGGCCGTCGGGGTGCAGGCGAACGCCACCGCTCGCGGCATCAAGCTCGCCAAGCTCGAGCTTTCCATGGAAGCGGACATCAACGTCACCGCCGTCTGGGGCACGGGCGATCTCGACGAATCCAAGCCTCTGGGCTTCACCGCGATCCGCGTCTACTTCGACGTCGAGCCGGTCGAGCCGATTCCCGACGAGGAACTGCAGGACCTGCTGGATACCGCCGAGAAGTGGTCGCCGGTGGCTAACACCATGACCCGCCCGGTCGACCTCTCCTGCCACCTGGCCTGAACCGGACCGACGAGCGGGCGGCCGCTCCATCAAGGCTCACGACACCGCCCGCCTTGTCACCGACCCTTGCCCGGCCCGGCCGGGCCTCTTCCAGGAGGTGATTCATGACCCTTGTCACTCCCAACGACGTGGCGAGCCCGCATTCCCCATCGACGCCGCCGATACCGGCGTTCCTGCGCGAGGCGACGGCACCGGATCTCGATACCGTTATCCGTCGCGCCCTCAAGCCGCAGGTGATCGCCATCGACCATGGCGAGTACCCCGCCGACGTGCTGCACGAGCTGGGCGCCGCCGGCGCCTACCGCCATCACGTGGCATCCCAGAACCCCGATGGCATGGACATCGCCGCCGCCATCGATGCCATGGACCGCATCTCCGCCGAGTGCATGTCCACCGGCTTCATGACCTGGTGTCAGGATGCCGTGGCCTGGTACGTCGAGAACTCCGACAACCACTACCTCCGCGAGACCGTCCTGCCCAAGCTAGCCAGCGGCGAGCTGCTTGGCGGCACCGCCCTCTCCAATCCGATGAAGTACTTCGCCGGCATCGAGGACATCCTCCTGCACGCCGAGGAGACCGAGGACGGCTTCATCGTCAACGGCAACCTGCCGTGGATCTCGAACCTGGGCGAATCGCACGTGTTCGGCTCGATCTTCCGCGTCGAGGGCGACAACCCGCGCGACGTGATGGCTCTGATCCACACCGACATGCCCGGCCTCGAACTCAAGCAACTGGTGGAGTTCTGCGGGATGGAGGGCACCGGCACCTACGCCCTGTTCTTCGACAACGCCTTCATTCCCAAGCGCGACGTGATCGCCGACCCGGTCGGCCCGTTCCTCAATCGCATCAAGGCCGGATTCGTCCTGCTGCAGGCCGGCATGGCAACCGGCGTGATCGAGGGCTGCATCCGGCTGTGCGAGGACGTCGAACCACGCCTCGGCCACGTCAACTGCTACCTCGACGACCGACCTGAGGAGCTGCGCGAGGCGCTCGAGGATGCCCGCGCCCTGGTGCGCGAGCTGGCCGACGACGTCCACAACCCCGACCCGGCCTATTTCCGCCAGGTCCTCGAACTGCGACTCGCCGGCTCGGAACTGGCTCTGCGCGCGGCCAATAGCGCGATGCTGCACACCGGCGCGAACGGCTACCTGGCCGACGCCCCGGCACAGCGCAAGCTACGCGAGGCGTACTTCGTCGCGATCGTCACCCCGGCGATCAAGCACCTGCGCAAGGAGATCGAGTCGCTGATCGACTGAACGCCATGCCCTGCCCTACCCGCCAACTCGCGCTCCACGCCTGCCAGCTGATGCTGGTGGCCACCCTGCTGCTGCGGGCGGGACTGGAGTTGAACCAGGCGACCCGACCCAAGCCGGACCCGCGCTTCCCGGCCCTGACCGAACTGACCGAATCGAGAGTGACCCGCCATGAGCACATCTGACCAGGACATCCGCTGGATCTGCACCGTCTGCGGCTGGATATACGACGAGGACGAGGGCGACCCGGACAGCGGCATTGCCCCCGGCACCCGCTTCGATGACATCCCCGACGACTGGTACTGCCCGCTCTGCGGCGTCACCAAGGCCGACTTCATGCCCCTGCACGAGTACGCCGCAAAGCGCGCGGCCGAGGCCGACGCTCCGCGTCCCCGTGCGGCCCGCGGCGGTGTCGGTGGTCCGGATGCGGTGGTCATCGTCGGTGCCGGCATTGCGGGCTGGACCGTCGCCGAGGAACTGCGCGCCCGCGATCCCGATCGGCCGATCACCCTGATCAGCAACGACGAGGCGGCCGCCTACACCAAGCCCGGCCTGTCGATGGCGATCGGCCTGGGGCGCGCACCGGCCGAGCTGATCGAACAGAGCGGGCCGGCGAAGGCGGCCGAACTGGGCATCACCCTGCAGCCCAATACCGCCGTGATCTCGCTCAATCTCAAAGGCAAACGCCTGCTGACCACGCGCGGTCCGGTTCACTACGGCGATCTGGTCCTCGCGCTCGGTGCCCGACAGCGCTTCCGCGCCTTCGACGGCGACGCGGTCGGCCGGATCACGCGACTCAACCACCTGGCCGCCTACCGGCGCCTACGCGATCGTCTCGACGGCGAAAGCCGGCACGTGACCCTGATCGGTGCCGGCCTGATCGGCGTGGAGCTGGCCGAGGATCTGACCGCCGGAGGCCATCGGGTCACGCTGCTGGATCTGGGCGAACGGGTCCTCGACCGCCTGGCCCCGGCCACACTGGGAACCGAACTGGGCGATCACCTGGCCGCCAAGGGCGTCGATTTCCGCCCGCACGCCAGCCTCAGACGCCTCGACCATCACGACGGGCGGCTGAAGATCACGCTCACCAACGGCGGCGAACTGATCACCGACGAGGTCATCTCGGCGATGGGGCTGGTGCCCAACACCGATCTCGCCCGACGGGCGGGACTGGTCACCAATCGCGGCATCGTGGCCTCCGCGCAGACGATGCAGACCAGCGACAGCCACGTCTACGCGGTGGGCGACTGCGCCGAGATCGGGGGGCGAAGCTACTTCTTCATCGAGCCGATCCGTCGCATGGCACAGAGCGCGGCGGCCCATCTTGCCGGCGGATCCGAGCCGTTCGACCACCGCCCGGCCGCGATCCGGGTGAAGACCCCGAGCCTGCCGATCATGCTGTGCCCGCCGGATCGCAACCGCGCCGACCTCGGCCACTGGGCGGCACGCCCCGTGGCGGACGGGCAGCGCAACGACTTCTTGAGCCGCGGTGAGCTGATCGGTTACGCCCTTTCCGGCCCGGCGGTCAGTGAACACGAATCGCTTTACCGGGATGTCAGCCGACATGCCGGCCAGTGAGGCCGAATCGCCGACCTCGTCCCTGCCCCGTTGGGGCACCACCATCAGGAGCGCCGCATGAGCAACCCCGTCATCGAACCCACCGAACTACAGCAACTGATCCAGACCACGCCGCATGTCGTGATCGACACACGCAATCCGGAGGCCTATGCCGCCGGGCACCTGCCGGGTGCCGTCAACATCCCGGAAATCTTCACCTTTCTCGCCAACTCGACCCCCGAGGGGCTCGCGGAACTGGAAACACAGTTCAGCGAGAAGTTCGGCGCCGCGGGCCTTGACGGCGAGAAGGTCGCGGTCCTCTACGAGGATGCGATGGACACGGGCTTCGGCCAGTCCTGTCGTGGACTGTTCCTGCTCGAGCATCTCGGGTACCCGAAGGACAAGATCCGCATCCTGCATGGCGGCTTTCAGGGATGGGTCGCCGCGGGGCTGCCAGTGACCGACGACGTCCCCTCACCCACCCCGGCCACGTTCCCGCTGGACACCGGCGCGAGCGACGTGATGCTCGACAAGGATGACGTCCTGGCCGCCCTGTCCTCGGATCACGTCACGCTGCTCGACGTGCGCGACGTCGACGAATGGGTTGCCGAGAGCTCCTCGCCCTACGGCAGGGACTTCTGCCCGCGCAAGGGACGGCTGCCCGAGGCCGTCTGGATCGAGTGGTACCGCTTCATGAAACCGGGCGCGGTCGCCCGCTTCAAATCCCCCACCGAAATCCGGGCCGAGTGCGACAGTGTCGGCATCACGCCGGACTCGGAGGTGTATCTGTACTGCTTCAAGGGCGCGCGGGCGTCGAACACCCTGGTTGCCCTGCGCTCGGCCGGCATCGAGAAGGTCCGCCTCTACTTCGGCTCGTGGAACGAATGGTCGCGCGATCCGAGTCTGCCGATCGAGGAAGGCCTGCCCTACGTGGCCTGACATACCACCTTCCCGTCCTGAGGAGCCCGGCATGCCGGGCTTTTTTTCAGGGCCGCCACGTTTTCGCTTGAACTCGCCTGCGGACTGGAGGACAAACGACTAACGCCGCCACCTCGGAGACTTCATCGTGCATTCGCTCACCCTCTACGACTTCCCGCTATCCGGTAACTGCCACAAGGTGAGGTTGCTGCTCTCGATGCTGGGCATGGACTATCAACGCGTCACGGTCGACGTGGTCAACAACGAAACCGCCTCGCCCGAATTCACCCGCATCAACCCGCGTGGGCAGGTGCCGTTCCTGGTCGATGACGATGTGCGAATCTGGGACTCGATGGCGATCCTGGTCTACCTCGCCCGGCGCTACGGCAGCCGGGACTGGCTGCCAGACGATCCCGCGGACGAGGCGCGCGTGATGCAGTGGGTGGCCGTGGCCGGGGACGAGCTGCTCTACGGGCTGGCGCGGGCACGGGCGGTCTGGCGGCTCAAGCGCCCCTTCAACCGGGAACAGTGCCAGCAGGAAGGTCGCCAGGGACTGGCGCTGATGGAATCGCGGCTGGCTCACGCCGACTGGCTGGCCGGCAAGCGCGCCACCATCGCCGACTTGGCCTGCTACCCCTACGTGGCCCTGGCCGACGAGGCAGGTGTGTCGCTCGAACCCTACCCCGGCGTGCGTGCCTGGCTGTCACGCGTCGAGGCCCTGCCCGGCTGGGTGCCGCTCCTCGACGAGGACGCCGGGTAGCCGCCAAGGGGGCCGGATGCAGCGGTCAGGAACCGTCTAGAAGCTCCTCGGCACGCTCCTTCAACGGCCCGGGAATTGCCGCGGCACGCTCGATGGCCCCGCGCGCGGCCTCGCCCTCCCCGAGCGAACGCAGCAGCAGACCGAGGTTGAGCCAGGCGGCAGCAAATCCCGGATCGGCTTCTGTGGCACGACGGAATGCCGTGACCGCATCGCGCGACTCGCCACTCGCTACCAGGGCATTGCCCAGCCCGAACTGCGCCAGGGCGAGATCAGGACGACGTTCGGCCAACGCCCGCCATGCCGGTAGCGCCTCCTCGCTGCCCTGCACCGACTCGAATGCGGCCACTGCCTGGGCCGCGGGGCGCCCCACCGGGGAGGCGGGGAGCTCGCCCGGTGGCAAGGCGACAAATGCCCAACGATCGGAACGCGCCCAGGTGTTGTCGAAGCGGCCCATCCCCATTTCCATGCGCGGCGTCTCGCCGCTATGCAGGATGAGGCTCTCCTCGTCGAGGTCATAGCCGATGACCACCGCGTAGTGCCACGCGGGCCACCAGGGCAGCGACAGGTTCTGCAGTACGGCAACCGGGTGCCCGGCTGCCGTTTCGGCGATGAGCCAGTCCGTCGTGCCCGGAATGACGTACGGCACCAGCCCGTGCCGGCGCGTCGTCGCCAGCATCTCCGGCTGCACGCTGCCCTCGCGTCCGGGCAGGAAGACCTGCGGGATCAGCTCGTCGACCTCCGCCGGACGGTCAGCCTCCGCCAGCAGCATGGCTAGAGTGGCCGGCCCGCACTGGTAGTCGCGCTGGCCGTGGAACGGCACGTCCTCGATGACGTGGCGCTCGGGCACCGCCGTGCGCGTCTCCTCGGACAACGGCGGCGTCGTGGCACAGCCGCCCAGCAGAGCGGCCATCCCCAGAAATAGGAAAGCGCCCGTCCAGCGGGCGCTTTTGAACAGTCGAGTTCGCATGCTTGCGATAGCCCGTTATCAGTTGGTGAACGGGAAGACGTTGGTCAGGCCCAGCAGGTCGGTGACCAGCAGGATGACGAACACGGCGAACAGAACGCCGACGACGCTGCTCGCGCCGGCAGGCATCTGATCGAGACGTTCGTTCATCTGCTGCACTTCCTGGTCGGAGAGTGCCGCAACACGCTGCTCGACCTCGGCCGGATCGACGCCCTGAGCGACCAGCTGGTTACGCACGTCGTCACGGCTCAGCAACTCGGCGATGCGCTCACGATCGGCAGACGCCTGATCGGCACTCATCGCTTCCTGGGTGGTGACCATCCCGTCGACCACGGCAGACGGTGCGGCCATCGCCGGCATGCTGCCCATGGTGAACGAAGCGATCACGAACGGAGTGACAATTCGAGCAACTCGTTTCATGGTGAAATCCCTCTGGGTTGAAGACAGGTTCGGGCCGACGCCATTGGCGACCGCCGGCCGAGCATGATCGCGACTCACGCGATCAACGGGTGAACGGGAAGACGTGGGTCAGACCAGCGAGGTCAGTCATCAGCAGGATCAGGAACGCCACGAACAGCGCGCCAACCACGGCATTGGCACCGGCGGGCATCTGGTCGAGACGTTCGTTCATCTGGCGCACTTCCTCGTCGGAAAGTGCCGCAACCCGCTGCTCGACCTCGGCCGGAGCGACGCCCTGCGCGACCAACTGATTGCGCACGTCATCACGGTTCAGCAACTCGGCGATGCGCTCGCGGTCGGCGCTTGTCCGGTCGGCGCTCATTGCTTCCTGGGTGGTGACCATCCCATCGACCACGGCAGACGGCGTAGCCATCGCCGGCATGCTGCCCATGGTGAACGAGGCAATCACGAACGGACTGACGATTCTGGCGACTCGTTTCATCACGTATCCCTCTGGTTGGTTCCACATTCGGCCCGGCGAACCGGGCTTTCCTTTGGTTCGTTCTATTGCTGGCCCGGAAGACCGGACTCCCCTTAGTGTAGGCAAGACACTGGAGGTTCAATCGAACCGCTGGATCGAGGGTCGTTGTGGGGCTGCCCGTTTCAGGTGGGTCGCAGGCCGAGCTTGTCCAGCCGATAGCGGAACTGCCGGGGCGTCATGCCCAGCCGGGCGGCCGCCTGCGTCTTGTTGCCGCCGGTCTGATCGAGCGCCTGCAACAGGGCCTCCGACTCGTCCTCTCGCACCCAACGATAGCTCCGTGCCGGGGGCGTTCCCGACCCACCCGACGCCCCGGCGGTGGCCGTACCGGCTTCTCCCCACACGGGCGCATCTGCCGGACGAGGGGCCGGTTCGGCAGCGGGTCGCGGCGCGGCGCCGGCTTCGAGGTGATCGGCCACGTGCGACTCGTGGGTGAGGATCAGTTCGATGTCGGCAACGGTGATCCAGCCGTTCTGTGCGACCAGCACCGCCCGTTTGATCACGTTCTCGAGCTGACGGATGTTCCCCGGCCAATTGTAGGCGGCCAGCCGGTCGAGCACGCCGGCCTCGAAGGCCGCATTGCGGTCGAATTCCTGGCTGGCCACCTGCAGGAAATGCCGGGCGAGCAGCTTCACGTCCCCCTCGCGCTCGCGCAACGGCGGCAGGTGAATGGGGAAGACATTGAGGCGATAGAACAGGTCGATGCGGAAACGGCCCTGATTGACCGCCTCCTGCAGGTTCTTGTGGGTCGCGGCGATGATGCGCACGTCCACGGGAATGTCCTTGGTGCCGCCAACGCGGTGGATGGTCTGCTTCTCCAGCACGTGCAGCAGTTTCGACTGCAGATCGAAGGCGAGATCGCCGATCTCGTCGAGAAACAGCGTGCCGCCCGATGCCAGCTCCACGCTGCCCTTCTTCGCGCTCACCGCACCGGTGAACGCGCCCTTCTCGTGACCGAACAGCTCGGATTCAAGCAGCTGGTCGGGAATGGCCGCGCAGTTGATCGCAATGAACGGCCCGTCGCAGCGCGGGCTGGTCAGGTGCACCATGCGGGCGAAGCGCTCCTTGCCGGTACCCGACTCGCCGTTGAGCAGCACCGTCGCCTGGGTGGGCGAGACGTGCAGCGTCTGGCGCACGGCCTGGCGCAGTGCCGGGCTCTCGCCGAGGATGCCGTGTGCACCCTCCTGGCTGGAAGAAAGCGCCTGGCGCAGCGTCTGGTTTTCCTGCGCCAGCGCGGCGGTCTGCTCGCGGATCAGGTCGTCGACCTTGAGGACACGCGCAATCAGGGCGGCCATGATCCGCAGCAGGGTGATATCGCGGTGCAAAGGCCGGTGACGCTCGCGGATGCGGTGTGCTCCCAGCACGCCCATCGGCTGATCCTCGTTGAGGATTGGCACGGCGAGAAACGCCACCGTCTCCGGCGGCAAGGCATCGCGGTCGACCGCCCGCGTCAGGTAAACCGGCTCCTCATCGATATCCTGGACCACGGCCACCTGGCCGGTACGCATCACCCGCCCGGTCACGCCCTCGCCCACCCGGTAGCGCCCGCGCTCGCGCTCGGCGGCCACCAGGCCGTAGGAATAGCGGATCTCCATGAACTCGCCGCTGGCATCGGGCAGCACCACCCGGCCGCGGTTGAGCCCCGTGATCTGCGAGAGCAGGCGCAGCATGCGGCCGATCACGGTATCGGGATCGTTCATGTGCGAGAGCTGCTGCGTCGCCTCGTGGACGACCAGCAGTTCGGCATCGGCGCTGTCGGCACGCGACGGACTGGCAATGGGGGCGGCTTGGGGCATGGCGGGCACTCCGGTTCGGTGATACCGGCATGACTGCAAGAAGCAGGCCTGCGACTTTGTCTGCCATTGGCGGGCATTGTGCAGCGATCGGCCGCGAACGCGCGCACCAGAAGCGGGACGCATGGCTGCGGCACGCCTCATCGTGGTGCGAAAAGTGGACAATTGCGGCAAATTGGAGCCGATTAAGCAAGAACGCGTGGCATGGCACGGCATCTGCAACTCCATGGTCGTCACTCACCGACCGAGAGCGAAAACCATGTCCGCATTCGATAACCCGTTCGATCCCAACAAATCCCTGCACCGCGGCTGCACCTGCGGCAAGCACGCCAGCCAAGCCGACCACAATGCCGCGCTGGCCGCCAGTCCGAATCCGACGGACGAGGAAGCCGCCCTGAATCGCGCCGTCGAATCCTCGGTCATGCGATCGCTGTTCCCGGAAGACCGGACTCGTCGCAATTTCCTCAAGGCCGTGGGCGTGAGCACCGCGATGGCCGCTGTCTCGACCTTCTTCCCGATGGCCGCCGCCAAGGCCGTGGCCGCCGATCCGGTCGGCCCGCTGGAGAAGAAGAAGCTCAAGGTCGGCTTCATTCCGATCACCTGCGCCACCCCGATCATCATGGCCCACCCGATGGGCTTCTACGAGCGAGAAGGGCTTGATGTCGAGGTGGTCAAGACCGCCGGCTGGGCGCTGATCCGCGACAACGTCGCAAACGGCCAGCTCGACGCCTCGCACATGCTCTCGCCGATGCCGATCTCGGCCTCGCTGGGCATCGGTGCCCGTCAGCAGGACACCTACGTCGCCACCATCCAGAACATCAATGGCCAGGCGATCACGATGCACAACAAGCACAAGGAGAATCGTGACCCGAGCAACTGGAAGGGCATGACCTTCGGCATCCCCTACGACCACTCGATGCACAACCTGCTGCTGCGCTACTACCTGGCCGAGCACGGTGTCGACCCGGACAAGGACGTCAAGCTCAAGGTCATCGCCCCGCCGGAGATGGTCGCCAACCTCAAGGCCGGCAATATCGACGGCTTCCTCGGCCCCGAGCCGTTCAACCAGCGTGCGGTCTACGAGGGCGCCGGCTTCATCCACGTGCTCTCGAAAGACCTCTGGGACGGCCACCCCTGCTGTGCCTTCGGCGCGACGAAGAGCTTCGTCGAGGAGAACCCCAACACCTTCTCCGCGCTGTTCCGCGCCATCGCCAGCGCCACGGTCTACGCGCACAAGAAGGAGAACCGGCCCGAGATCATCGACGCGATCGCGCCGGCCAACTACCTCAACCAGCCGAAGATCGTGCTCGACCAGGTCATGACCGGCCGCTACGCCGACGGCCTGGGCAACATCATCGAGGAGCCGGAGCGCGCCGATTTCGACCCGTTCCCGTGGGAGTCGATGGGCGTGTGGATCCTCACTCAGATGAAGCGCTGGGGCTACATCAAGGAAGACATCGACTACGCCGACATCGCCGAGGACATCTTCCGTGCCACCGACGCCCGCAAGCGTCTGGCCGAGATGGGCCTGCCGGTGCCGGAGGTCAACAGCAAGAAGCACACGATCATGGGCAAGGTCTTCGACCCGACCACCCCGCAGGCCTACCTCGAATCCTTCGAGATCGGGAGGAGCTAAGCCATGAGCCAGTCAATGACCTTCCGGGCCAGCATCGTCTCGATCCTGATCCTGCTGGTCTTCCTCGGCGCCTGGTGGGGGGCCACCCTGCCGACCCAGGTCGACCTCGGCGACATGGATCCCGAGTACGCCAAGATGATGGGCCTGGACACCGTCCAGGAGTCCGACATCCCCACGCCCGGGGATATCGGCTCGGCCATCTGGACGCACCTGTCCGACCCGTTCTACGTCGCCGGCTCCAACGACATGGGCATCGGCATCCAGCTGGCCTACTCGCTCTGGCGGGTGCTGGCCGGCTTCGCGCTCGCCGCGCTGGTCGCCGTGCCGCTGGGGTTCCTGATCGGCATGTCGCCGCTGATGCGCAAGGCCCTCGACCCGTACATCCAGGTGATGAAGCCGATCTCGCCGCTCGCCTGGATGCCGCTGGCCCTGTACATCATCCAGGACGCGTCGATCTCCTCGATCTTCGTGATCTTCATCTGCTCGATCTGGCCGATGCTGGTCAACACCGCCTACGGCGTCGCCGCGGTGCGTGACGACTGGCTCGCGGTCGCCAAGACGCTGGAAGTCGGCCCGCTGCGCAAGGCCTTCAAGGTGATCCTGCCGGCCGCCGCGCCGACCATCCTCACCGGCATGCGCATCTCGATGGGCATCGCCTGGCTGGTCATCGTCGCCGCGGAGATGCTCGTCGGCGGCACCGGCATCGGCTACTTCATCTGGAACGAGTGGAACAACCTCGATCTCGCCAACGTGATCTTCGCCATCCTGCTGATCGGCGTGGTCGGCATGATCCTCGACCTGATCTTCGGCCTGCTCGGCAAGGTCGTCAGCTATAAGGAGGTCTGAGCATGACTACTCCCGCTTTCATCCAGGTCGACAACCTGGAACGGACCTTTCCCGGCCCGATGGGCCAGGATCCGGTCACCGTCTTCCGCAACCTCAACTTCACGATCGAACAGGGCGAGTTCGTCTGCCTGATCGGCCACTCGGGTTGCGGCAAGTCCACCATCCTCAACATCCTCGCCGGGCTGGACGAGGCCTCCGCCGGCTACGTGTTCATGGAGAACAAGGAAGTGACCGGCCCGGGGCTCGAGCGCGGGGTGGTCTTCCAGGGGCACGCCCTGATGCCGTGGCTGACGGTGCGCGAGAACGTCGCCTTCGCGGTCAAGTCGCGCTTCAAGGACAAGTCCCGGGACGAGATCAACGCCCATGTGGAGAAGTTCGTCGACATGGTCGGCCTGTCGCACGCGATCGACAAGAAACCCCATCAGCTCTCCGGCGGCATGCGCCAGCGGGTCGGGATTGCCCGCGCCTTCGCCATCGAGCCGAAGATGCTTCTCATGGACGAGCCGTTCGGGGCGCTGGACGCGCTCACCCGCGGGGTGATCCAGGACGAGCTGCTGGAGATCTGCCGGGCAACCGGCCAGACGGTGTTCATGATCACTCACGACGTCGACGAGGCGATCCTGCTGGCCGACAAGATCCTCTTGATGACCAACGGTCCGCTCGCCGAGGTGGCCGAATGCGCGGAGAACCCGCTCACCAAGCCGCGATCACGCCAGGAGATGCACCACGACGCGCACTACTACCCGTTCCGCAACCACCTGATGGACTTCTTGGTGAACGGGCCGAGCACCGCCTACGCGGACAAGCTCGAGGGCGACGCCCCGCCACCGGTGGAGGCACCCGCCGACGGGCCGCGTCACGTGGTCAACGGCTGACCCCAGCCCCAACACGACACGACAATCCGGCCCCCGCGGCCGGATTTTTTGTGCAAGACGCACTAGCCCTCGCGCACCTGCCGGGCGACGGTCTCGACGGTCTGCTGGTCCTCGGGGCGGTAGACGATCAAACGCACCTGCTTGAGACGGCGCGGCCGGTACGCGGTGATCTCCTCGAGAATCAGGCGCGCGCCGGTGGCCAGGTCGAAGCCGGCCACTCCGCAACCCAGCGGCGGGATCACCAGCGAGCCGCAACCGAGCTCGTCGGCCTTCTCGAGCGTGTTGCGCACCGCGTCACGGATACTATCCTCGGTGGCGCGACCGTCGCCGTAGTGAGGCATCGCCGCGGCATGGATCACCCAGCGGGCCGGGAGGTCGAAGGCGTCGGTCACGGCCACGCCGCCGAGTGGCACCGGGCCCTGTGCCATCGCCTGTTCGTTGATGGGGCCGTTCGCCCCCTCGCGCAGCGCCCCGGCGACTCCGCTGCCCATCGCGAGCGACGTGCCGGCGGCATTGACCAGACAATCCGCTGCCTCGCTGGCGATATCACCTTGTATGATCGTGAAGTCCATGATCCCCTCCGGGATGTGATGTCCCCGGAGTCTGGACCCCGGAAGCCCGGAAGTGAAACCGGAGGGGATCCTTTCGGTCGTATTCGGGTCGAGCCGGCTCGTTTTCGATCCGGTCCCGACGACTCAACTCAACCATCGGTAGCCGACACGCATGCATCGAGGACGCCCCCTGGCGGCGCTTGCCGCCCTGCTCTCCCTGCTGGCCTCACTGGCCGGGCCCAATGCCCTGGCCGCCAACGCGACCACAGACGTCCACGAAGCCACCCTGGACAACGGTCTCAAGGTGCTGGTGCTGCCCGACGACCGGGCGCCAGTCGTCACCCACCAGATCTGGTACAAGGTCGGCTCGGCGGACGAGCCCGGCGGCATTACCGGCATCGCCCACATGTTCGAACACATGATGTTCAAGGGCACCGAAAAGCTCGACCCGGGCGAGTTCTCCGAGATCATCGCGCGCCTCGGGGGCGACGAGAACGCCTTCACCGGCCGGGATTTCACCGCCTACTACCAGACCCTGGCCGCCGGCGAACTCGAAACGATGATGCGCTGGGAGGCCGACCGGATGGCCAACCTCGCCCTCGATGCCGAGGAGTTCGCCCGCGAGAAGGAAGTGGTCAAGGAAGAGTGGCGTTCACGGGTGCGTGACAACCCCACCGCTCGGCTCGACCAGCTTCTCTACGCCACCGCGTTCACCAGCAGCGGCTATCACCACCCAGTGATTGGCTGGAAGACGGACATCGATGCCTACACGATCGACGACCTGCGGAACTGGTACCAAACGCACTACGCGCCCAACAATGCCACGTTGGTCGTCGTCGGCGACGTCGATCCCGAACAGGTAATCGAACTGGCGCGCCGCCACTACGGTCAGGTCGAACAGCGCGACCTGCCGCCGGCCAAGCCGCGCGAGGAGAAGGCCCAGCACGGCACCAAGCGGGCCAGCCTGATCATCCCGGCCAAGCTGCCGCACCTGTCGATGGGCTACAAGGCGCCCTCGCTGGTGACCGCCGAGGATCACAAGACCGCTTACGCACTCGCCGTGGCCGCCGGCATTCTCGCCGGGGATTCCGGAGCCCGCCTGAACAACGACCTGGTCCGCGCCGGCAAGCTCTCGGCCGCCTCGGCGGGCTACAACCTCAACGCGCGGGAGACCACGCTCTTCACCCTCGATGCCACGCCGCGCGAGGGCCAGTCGCTCGACGAGGTCGAGACGCTCCTGCGCGAGCAGATCGAGCGCCTGAAGAACGAGCCGGTCGGCGAGGACGAGCTCGATCGCATCAAGGCCCAGGTGGTCGCCTCGGACATCTACGAGCGTGATTCGCTGTTCTACCAGGGCATGACGCTGGGCATGTACGAGACAACCGGCCTCGACTACCGGCTAGCCGACCAGTTCGTCGAAGGCATCCGCGCGATCACGCCCGCCGACGTGCAGGACGTGGCCCAGACCTATCTGCGGGACGAGACACTCACCGTGACCACTCTCGAACCGCAGGCGAGCGGCGGCCAGCCGGCCGGTTCGACCCCCAGCCAGACCACCGGAGGTGCGACTCGTGACTGACTCCTCCCGCCAGACCCTGCGACTGATCCCGGTTCTCGTCGTCGCCCTGTTCGCCAGCACGAGCGCACACGCCGAGAGCGTGCTGCCGCTGCAAACCTGGGAGACGGACAACGGCGCGCAGGTGCTCTTCTACGCCACCGACACCCTGCCGATGGTCGATGCCCGCGTGATCCTCGATGCCGGCAGCGCCCGCGACCCGGCCGACAAGGCCGGCACCGCGAGTCTGACGGCAAGCCTGCTCGAGGAAGGCACCACCAAGCGTGACGCCAAGGCGATCGCCGACGGCTTCGCCCGCGTTGGCGCGCAGTTCTCCGTCAGCGCCAATCTGGAGTCCACCGCCGTCAGGCTGCGCAGCCTGACCGAGTCGGACTGGCTCTGGCCGGCCGTCGACCTGATGGCGGAGGTGATCGCCGAACCGGCCTTTGCCCCGGACGACGTCGAACGCGAGCGCGAGCGCCAGCTACGAGCAATCGAGGCGCGCCAGCAGTCGGCCTCATCGGTGGCTCACGATGCCCTGCGGCGCGCCGCCTTCGGAGATCATCCCTACGGCCACCCGACCCAGGGCAGCCCGGACAGCGTCAAGGGCATCAACCGTGACGACATGCAGGCCTTCCACGAGCGCCTTTTCGTCGCGCGCAACGCCATCGTGGTGATCGTCGGCGACCTCGACCGCAAACAAGCCGAACGGCTCGGCGAGCGTCTCACCGCCAAACTCCCCGCCGGCGAGGCCCCGGCCGCACTGCCGTCGGTGCCGCCAATCGAAGAATCGAAGACCGTAAGGGTCGACTTCCCGTCCGAACAGTCGACCGTCCTGATGGCCTTCGACGGGATTCCGCGCAAGCACGAGGATTACCAGCCACTGAACGTGGGCAACCATATCCTCGGCGGTAGCGGCTTTGCCTCGCGCTTGATGTCCGAGCTGCGCGAGAAGCGCGGTCTGGCCTACAGCACCTACAGCTACCTGATGCCGTTGCGCGCCGGGGGCCGCTTCGTGATGGGTATCCAGACGCGCAGCGACCAGGTCGAGCATGCCCTGTCACTGATGACCGACGAGTTGAGCGACTTCATCGGGGACGGGCCGGACGAGAAAGAACTCGCCGACGCGCAGGCGAACCTGATCGGTGGTTTCCCGATGCGGCTGAACAGCAACAGCAAGATTACCGAGCAGATCGGCGCCCTTGCTTTTCTCGGCCTGCCGCTCGATTATTTCGATCGCTACACGGATCGCGTACAAGCCGTGGAGGCCGGGGAAATCCAGTCCGCCTTCGACCGGCACATCGAACCCGAAAGGCGCATCGTGGTCATTGTCGGGCCAAAGGGTGAAGAGAATTCGGCCCGGCACGACGACAACTAGCGGGGAACTTGCCCGTAAAACGGCAATCGAAACGCACTGAAACGCCGGAAGAGGAAGCCCCGGCTGACAAACCCATACCGGAGAAACATTCATGTCAGTACGTATTCCAACCCTGTTGGCCGCACTGATTCTGCCTGCCACCGCTGCGATGGGCGGAGACCTGCACAAGGATGCGGCCATTGGTGGCGCTGTCGGCGGTGCACTGGGCGGCGTTGTCGGTGCCGAAGTCGGTGGTCGCGAAGGCGCGATCGTCGGTTCGGGCATCGGTGCGGCTGCCGGCACGGCCGTGACGACCCGCGATTACGACGATCACGATGGCCATCGCTATCGCGAGCGGCACTACCACGAGAACCGTCACTCGCATCCGAGCCGGTTCTGTCCACCGGGACAGGCCAAGAAAGGCCGCTGCTGATCCGGTATCAAGTAAGCGAAAACAGAAACGCCCCCGGACATAACCCGGGGGCGTTTTTCGTTGGTGGGCTATCCCGTCAGTCGTCTTGACGGGATGCCCTGTCGCTTTCCTTCTCGGTGTCCCGCCGTTCCCCGTTTATGACCGGCTTGGCCGACGAGAGCAGGCGCAAACTGACGAACGTCACCACAGAGAGCAGCAGGGCGACCTCGAAGTGATTCCAGGCCACGGCAACGCCAATCCCGCCGGTCGCCCATAGACTGGCCGCCGTGGCCGTGCCGGTGGTGTAGTCCCTGTTCTTCAGGATCGCCCCACCGCCAATGAAACCCATGCCGGTGATGATCCCCTCGAAGACCCGCGCCTCGGCCGTGCTGGATTCGAGCACATTGATCCCCAGCAGCATGTACGCGCAGCTGGCGACTGCCACCAGGGGAAAGGTCCGCAGACCCGCGGAGCGCGAATGCCGCTCGCGTTCGAAGCCCACGGGAAGCGCCAGCACGTAGGCCGCGGCCAGAAAACTTAGGTTCCAGTAGACCGAGGACCAGTCGATGTCGAATGTCATTCGGCAACTCCCCGGTGACTGATTAGAGCGACCCGCTCACTCGATTCGAGCGCTCCCGAAGGAGCTCTTCGGCACGATGCTTCTCGTCCTCGTCGTGAGCGTGAGCGACGACCGTCCACTCGCCGTGCGTCGTCGCGTGCCGGGTCTCAACGACCGACCGCTCATGATCCAGTCGGACAGTGACCACACCGGCACCGATCATGCCGATCAGGCCACCGATCACGGCCAGAATACCGTACACCCAGCCCGGCCGGGTCTGCGCGAAATCGAACCCTGCGCCCACCAGAATGCCGGCCAGGATCAGGCCGACGACCGCACCGATCACGGCAAGCCCTGCGTGGGAACGAAGAAGGGTCCGGAAGATATCGGACGACTCCGGCTCCAGCTTGGCCGCCCACTCGGGGTCGTTCGGCTCGACCACGTCGATCTGCTCATTCGAAAGGCCGCCCTTGGCCGCCAGCGCGATCGCCGCGTCTCGGGCCCCTTGCTCGTCGTGAAAGACGGCATCGACCACGTGAGGAAAACGTTCGCTGATCATTTCGGCATGTCCCATGACTCACCCTCCTCTGTTGCGATCCCAAGTAATACGGATCGAAATAATCCGTATCCACATCGTGGGATAACTACAACAGAGCGTAGTTCAGACACCGCCCTCCTCGCAGGGAGCTGGCTACCGATTGATCAATCGCGCTTGAACCGGCTCACCAGTTCGTGCAATTCCGCGGCGATATGTTCGAGCTGGTGGATGGTTTCGTTGGCCGTTGACGAACGCTCCAGGCTGGAACCGGCCAGCGAGGAGATGTTCTGCACCTGCTGGTCCACCTCGCCGGAGACCGTCGCCTGCTCCTCGACGGCTGCCGCCATCGACGTGGCCATGTCGCGGATCGAATCGACCGCCTCGGCAATGCCGTCGAGCATCTCTTCCGACTCGCGCACTCGCCCCACGCCGTCCGTCGCCGCCTCCCGACCACGCTTCGCCACGGTTACCGAGGCCTCGGCCTGCTCGGTCAGGACGTTGATGATCTCGTGGATGTCGCGGGTGGATTCCTGCGTACGGCGCGCCAGGTGCCGCACCTCTTCGGCCACCACGGCAAAGCCGCGTCCGTGCTCGCCGGCCCGGGCCGCCTCGATGGCCGCGTTCAGGGCCAGCAGATTCGTCTGATCGGCAATCTGATTGATCAACCCGGCTGCCGCAGCGATCTCGGCGGTCTGCCGCGAAACCCCCTCGACGGCATCGCCAATCGCATTGACGGTCTCCTGCAGATCGACGATCGACTCGCGTGTGCGGGTCGAGAGATGACGTCCTTCCTCGACCATCTCGGCGGAGCGGCCCGCCTCGTCCGCGGTCCGCTGCACGTGGCGGGATACCTCGCCAATGGTGGTGGACATCTCGTGCATGGCGGCGGCGACCTGCTCGGTCTCCGTCTGCTGCCGCGCGATTTCCTGCTTCGCCTGGCTCGAGTGGTCCAGCCCCTCGCTCGACTGCCGGTTGACCCGCCAGGAGGCATCCTGGATCCGGGTGAGCACCGTAATCATGCGCGCCTGCTCGCTCTTGATCCCCACCTTGAGGCGCCCCAACCACCCGCTGTCATCCGTGTAGGAGGCAACGGCCAGCGGGTGCTGAAATGCATGCGGAAGTTGCTCGTCCAGCGCACGCACCATGCGTCCGGCCTGCAGACGACTCGTCAGTGCGTAGACCACGCCGGCGCCGCCGAAAGTCACCGCCCCCGGCACGATGCCCCCGGCCAGCAGCGCCACCGCGCTGGCCAGCAGCCCGGCCGCGCCCACGGCGTCGTGACCCTGCAGTTTTCCGGAGCGGGTCGACCGCCCGCGATTGATGCGGCGGTAGAGCTCTTCCGCCCGCCGGACATCGTCGCGCGAGGGACAGGAGCGTACCGATTCGTAGCCGACGATCTCACCACCTTCGGTGATCGGCGTGACGTAGGCATCCACCCAGTAGAAGTCACCGTTCTTGGCGCGGTTCTTCACCAGCCCCATCCACGGCTGGCCCGCCCGGAGGTGCTCCCACATGACCTTGAAGGCTTGCGGCGGCATGTCCGGGTGACGAACGATGTTGTGCGGCTGACCGATCAGCTCGTCGCGGTCATAACCACTAATGGCCACGAACGCATCGTTGCAGTGGGTGATCCGCCCCTTGCGGTCCGTGGTGGATACCAGCCGCTCGCCGGACTGGAAGGTGCGCTCGTTGTCGGTAACGGGCAGGTTCTCGCGCATGTAACGCTTCTCCGTGTACGGCCGCTCCCGGCGGCGGGGCGGCCTCATATCAGTACGCACGGAATACCCGAGCAACGCTCTCAGGATTGACCGTGGCAAAGGAGCGCGGATTCTGCCAGCGAGGCAACCGTGATGCACCAAAAAAGTGCCCGTTCCAACCACGCACCCGACTCACCTGACGCAGAACTGCCACACCAGGACCCGGAACGCTCCGCCGTTCGGCGGAAGTATCGAACCGTGACCCGATCCAACCGTCTATGGTGATGTGGTAATGAAAGGAGCCGATGCGTGATAAAGGGGACGCCCGCACCGAGATTGCTGGTCGTTGTGCTGGCCGCTGTATTGCTGGCTGGCTGCGCGCTGCCGCCGCTGAAACACCGGCCGACCTCGACGGCCATTCCGGTGGAGCAGACACGCTTCACCCCGATCGGCAGTGCGATCGAAGACCAACTTGCTGCCCATCCGGGCAAGGTGGGCGCTTACCTGCTCGCCGACCCGTCGACAACCTTCGCAGCCCTCACCCATCTGGCCCGCAACGCCCAGCGCACCCTCGATGTGCAGTACTACATCTGGTACGACGACCGCTCCGGGACGCTCCTCCTGCGCGAGTTGCTGGATGCCGCCAAGCGAGGCGTGCGCGTCCGCCTGCTACTCGACGATCAGGGCACCCGAGAACTGGACCCCGAACTGGCCGCCCTCAATGACCACCCGAATTTCGAGGTCCGGCTGTTCAATCCCTTCATGGCGCGCAATGCCCGCTGGATCGAGTTCCTCACCCGCTTCGAGCGGTCCAACCGTCGCATGCACAACAAGGTGCTGATTGCCGACAACGCCGCCCTGATCAGCGGTGGGCGCAATATCGGGGACAGCTACTTCGGCTCCACCGAAGGGTTCCTGTTCTCGGATCTGGACATCCTCGCCATCGGCCCGGTGGTCGACAATGTCTCGCGGGGCTTCGACGAATACTGGCAGAGCGAATCCGCCTACCCGGCCGAGCAGATCCTGGATCCCGCGGACGAGGACGTGCTGGAGAAAATGGACTGGGAGGCCGATGCCCTCTCGCTCGCCCCCCACACCCAGGACCTTCTGGTCGCGGTGCGCGAGAACTACGTCATTGGCAACCTGTTCCGGGGGAAGCTGGGTCTGATCTGGGCGCCAACC
This sequence comes from Guyparkeria hydrothermalis, assembly GCF_023555385.1. Taxonomy (NCBI): domain Bacteria; kingdom Pseudomonadati; phylum Pseudomonadota; class Gammaproteobacteria; order Chromatiales; family Thioalkalibacteraceae; genus Guyparkeria; species Guyparkeria hydrothermalis. Next base: position 265,827 of record NZ_JAJSED010000001.1, on the reverse strand, counting down.
GACCTGGTGATCGATCCCCCGGCCAAGGGACTCGGAGCCATCGAACTCGAGGACCTGCTCACGCTCGATCTGCGTAAAAAGCTCGGTGTGCCGCAAAAATCAGTCGACATCATCTCGTCGTTCTTCGTCCCCACCCCGACCTTGACCGAGGCCCTGAGCACCCTCGCGCAACGCGGCGTGCGGGTTCGAGTACTCACCAACTCGCTCGACGCCACCGACATGGCCCCCGCCCATTCCGGCTATGCGCGCTACCGCGAACCCTTGCTCGAAGCCGGCGTCGAGCTTTACGAAATGAAACGGGTCGGCGAGAAGGAACCGGACTCCGAAGGCCGGGGTCCGTTCGGCAGTCCGGCCACCACCCTGCACGCCAAGGCAGTGGTCATCGACGGCAAGCGGGTATTCATCGGCTCCTACAATGTCGATCCACGCTCGGTGCTCCTCAATACCGAACTGGGCTTCGTGATCGAGAGTACGGAACTGGCCAGTGCGATCAGCCATACCTTTGACGTGCATGTGCCGGAAGCCGCCTACCGGCTGGAACTCGAGGAGGGCGAGTTGCGCTGGGTCGAGCAGCGTGACGACGAGATCATCCGGCATACGATCGAGCCCGGCGCCGGTCTCAAGAAGCGCGCGACGTCCTGGCTGTTTTCGCTGATGCCGGTCGAGTGGTTGCTGTAGTCACCCCTGCACCAATCCCGGGCACGGCACCCCATCACCGTGCAGACCGTCCCTCGACCCACCTAATGTCCTTTGACACAACAGCCTCGCAACATGCTGTTAATACGAAACATTCCTCCGAACGTAAAATTGGCACCATCCCTGCAATACCGGTAACCGTGACGCGCAAGGAGTCGGGACGTGCGGTTCCGGACACCGTCTACAACATGGATTCAATGGGCGACTAGGGTTCCGATCCGCTACGGCGGGTGACTGGTCCGAGAGTCGCCGACCTCTCCAGCGGAGGGGTTACACGGCGGGACAAAAGCCCGGGAGATCGCACGTGATGCTCCGGCGCGCCGTCCGTAACCCTCAAAGGAGAGAACCATGTCCGGTTTCAAACGCCCGTTCCGTTCGTACCTGACCGCCGCCGCGCTGTCGGCCGCCACACTCGCCGGCTCGTTCGCCGCTCCCCAGGCACTTGCCGAGGAGCGTGACAGCTTCAAGATCGCCTGGAGCATCTACGTGGGCTGGATGCCCTGGGGCTATGGCGAGGCCGAAGGCATCGTCGACAAGTGGGCCGACAAGTACGACATCGAGATCGACGTCGTGCAGATCAACGACTACATCGAGTCGATCAACCTCTACACCGCCGGTTCCTACGACGGCGTAACCGTCACCAACATGGACGCGCTGACCATTCCGGCCGCCGGTGGCGTCGACTCCACTGCCCTGATCATGGGCGACTTCTCCAACGGCAACGACGGCGTCGTGCTCAAGGGCACCGACAAGCTCGAGGATATCGAAGGCAAGTCGGTGCATCTGGTCGAGCTGTCCGTCTCCCACTACCTGCTCGCCCGCGCCCTGGAATCGGTCGACATGAGCGAGCGCGACGTCAAGGTGGTCAACACCTCGGATGCCGACATCGTCGCCGCCTTCTCCTCGCCCGACGTCGAGGCGGTGGTCACCTGGAACCCGCAGCTGGGCGAGCTCAAGAAGCAGGGCGAGGCCAGCGTGGTGTTTGACTCCTCCGAGATCCCCGGCGAGATCATGGACCTCCTGGTCGTGAACACCGAGACCCTCGAGGACAACCCCAAGCTCGGCAAGGCCCTGACCGGCGCCTGGTACGAAATCATGAGCAGCATGCGCGGCGATTCCGAGGCGGCCGTCGAGGCGCGCACCGCGATGGCCGAGGCCGCCGGCACCGATCTGGCCGGCTACGAGGCTCAGCTGGACTCCACCAGCATGTTCTATGACCCGGCCAACGCCGTCTCCTTCCTCGAAAGCGACACCCCTGCGGAGACCATGGAAAGCGTCCGTCAGTTCGCCTTCAAGCACGGTCTGCTGGGCGAGCGCGCCGACAGCCCGGACTTCGTCGGCATCGAGTTCGCCGATGGTTCCGTCCTGGGCAGCGAGTCCAACGTCAAGTTCCGCTTCAACGCCGACTACACGCGCATGGCGCGCGACGGCGAGCTCTGATCCGGCCCGTCGACCCGGACAGGACTAATGCCTGCCCGGGACAACCACCGAGCCAAACGGACCCCAAAAGTGACTAGTCCATGAAGCGTTTGATCAACCAAGCACCGGCTGCCCCATGGCGACTCGCCCTCGGCCTGCTGCCGTTCGTGCTGGTACTGCTGGTCTACCTCTCAGTCTCCGCCAACCGGCTGGCCGAGAACCCGGACGACCCGCTGTTGCCCTCGATCGCGGCGATGGCCGACACCTTCGCCGATGTCGCCACCGAGCCCAACCGGCGCACCGGCGAGCTCACCCTCTGGGTGGACACCTCGGCCAGCCTGATCCGGCTGGGCCTCGGGGTCGGCATCGCCATGGCCATCGGCCTGGTAGTGGGCGTGCTGACCGGGTTGATCCCCTACGCCAACCGGACCTTCTCGCCGTTTGTCTCGGTCCTATCCATGATCCCGCCGCTCGCGGTGCTGCCGATCCTCTTCATCGCCCTGGGCGTTGGCGAGGTCGCCAAGGTGGCACTGATCGTGTTCGGGATCGCCCCGTTCATCATGCGCGACATCCAGCAGCGCGTGGAGGAACTCCCCCGCGAGCTGCTGGTGAAGGCGCAGACCCTGGGTGCCAACACCTGGCAGATCATTCTGCGCCTGGTGCTGCCCCAGGTCATGCCCCGCCTGCTCGACGCCACTCGCCTGGCGCTGGGCTCGGCCTGGCTGTTCCTGATCGCCTCGGAGGCCATCGCCGCCACCGAGGGGCTGGGCTACCGCATCTTCCTGGTGCGCCGCTACCTCGACATGGAACTGATCCTGCCGTACGTCATGTGGATCACGCTGCTGGCGTTCCTCGCCGACGCGATCCTGCGTCTGATCGTGCGCGTCGTCTTCCCCTGGTACCGGGCACGGAGGTCCTGATGAGCACCGTCACGCTCAAGAACGTCTGGAAGGAATACGGTCGCGACGTGGTGCTGGAGAACATCGACCTGCACGTCGAGGCGGGCGAGTTCGTCACCATCGTCGGCGCCTCCGGCTGCGGCAAGAGCACGTTCCTGCGGATGCTGCTCGGCCAGGAGAGCCCGACCCGCGGCGAGATGCAGCTCGACGGCCAGCCGATGCCTGACGAGCCCGGCCCCGATCGCGGCGTGGTGTTCCAGAAGTACTCGGTGTTCCCGCACCTGACCGCCCTGGGCAACGTGCTGGTCGCCGAGGAACTGGGCCGCACCCGCTTCACCGGGCGGTTGTTCGGCCGGCAGCGCCGCGAGGCCCGTGACCGGGCGCTGAAGATGCTTGCCTCCGTCGGCCTCGAGCAGGCGGCGAACAAGTACCCCAGCGAGCTTTCCGGCGGCATGCAGCAACGCCTGGCCATTGCCCAGGCCCTGATGAAGGATCCGAAGATCCTGCTCCTGGACGAGCCGTTCGGCGCGCTGGATCCGGGCATCCGCCAGGACATGCACGAGCTGGTCCGCGAGCTCTGGCAGCGCCAGGGCCTGACCATCTTCATGGTCACCCACGACCTCAAGGAGGCCTTCGAACTCGGCAGCCGCCTGCTGGTGTTCGACAAGGTCCGCCACGACCCGCAGGCCCCCGGGGCCTTCGGGGCCAACATCACCTACGACATCCCGCTGTCCCACGCGACCCCGCACCCGTCGGTCTATCGCGCCGTGGGTCAGCGCCTGGGCGTTGAAGCCCATGTCGTCCCCCATTCATCAACAGCCGAGGAGGACGGATGAACACCACTCCCGAACTCAACACCCCGATCGTGTACCGGGACACCCTGCCCGGCGCACGCTACTGGTCGCTGGTGATCAAGCGCGGCTTTACGCTGCGCCTGGTCGACCGCGACGGCCGCGCGAACGTTTCCACCCTGCTCTACAACCCGACCAACCCGCTGGAGCGCTACAACGCCCCGGACACGCTCAAGGGCCAGCACACCTCCAAGCTGTCACACGGCAACATGCTCTACTCCGACATGGGCCGGGTGATGATGTCGATCGTCGATGACAGCGTCGGCTGGCACGACACCATCGGCGGCATCACCGACGCGTCGATGATCCGCGACAAGTACGGCGAGCACAGCTACCAGGAGTACCGCAACGACTTCTACCGCAGCGGCCGCGAGCTGTTCCTGATCGAGCTGGAGAAATGGAACCTCGGCCAGCGTGACCTGGTGCCCAACCTCAACTTCTTCAGCAAAGTGCACGCCGACGCGGACGGCGGGCTACGATTCGACGAGGACAACAGCCAGGCCGGCGACTACATCGACCTGCGCGCCGAGATGGACACCCTGGTGGTGCTCAACACCGCCCCGCACCCGATGGACCCGGGCCCGTCCTACCGTCCCGGTGACGTGGATATCGTCATCTACCGCTCGGAGCCGGTGGTGCCCGCCTACGACTACTGCGTCAACTTCCGCCCGGAGAATGCGCGCGCCTACGCCAACACCGCAATCCACAACTGTCAGGAGGCGTACTCATGAGCAGCCAGACACTGGTCGAAAGCCCGCTCGACCCGACCAACGCCGTCTACCGCGAGGTGGTCCCGGCAGGCAAACCGTGGATGCACGAGGTAAAGAAGGGCCAGACCTTCCGCATCCTCGATCTCGAAGGAAACCAGGCCGCCGACACGCTCTTCTACAGCCTCGAACGCCCCACCGAGGAGCACTACAGCGCGATTGACACCATTCGCGCCCAGGGCAATGCCTACCTGACCGCCGGCTCGGAGCTGATGTCCAACGAGGGCAACGTGATGCTGACGATCACCGCCGATACCTGCGGCCGTCACGACACCCTGGGCGGCGCCTGCTCGGCCGAGTCCAACCAGGTGCGCTACGCGCTCGACAAGAAGCCGATGCACAACTGCCGTGACAGCTTCCTGACCGCGATCGCCGAGAGCCACTACGGCCTGACCAAGCGCGACATCATCCCGAACATCAACTTCTTCATGAACGTGCCCCTGACCCCCGAGGGCGGCCTGACCTTCGAGGACGGCATCTCGGATGCGGGCAAGTACGTCGAGATGCGCGCGGAGATGGACGTGATCGTGCTGGTCTCCAACTGCCCGCAGCTCAACAATCCCTGCAACGCCTACAACCCCACCCCGGTCGAGATGATCGTCTGGGACTGACCACGGGATCGATCCGACCGCACCGGGGACGACCCCGGGCGATGTTCACCCCGGCGGGACGGCCCGCCCGACTGGTCCCCTGAAAAGCCTGGAATGCCCGACATGTTCGACAAGGTTCTCATCGCCAATCGCGGCGCGATCGCCTGCCGCATCATCCGCACCCTCAAGCGCCTCGGCGTGCGCTCGGTGGCCGTCTACAGCGAGCAGGATCGTCACGCCCTGCACGTCCGTCAGGCCGACGAGGCCGTCTGCATCGGCGAGGCGTCCGCCGCAAGCTCCTACCTGAATGCCGAGCGCATCCTCGAGGTCGCGCGCGAGACCGGCGCCCAGGCCGTCCACCCCGGCTACGGCTTTCTCTCCGAGAATGCCGCCTTCGCCGAGGCCTGCGAGGCGGCCGGGATCGCCTTTATCGGCCCGACGCCACGCCAGATGCGCGAGTTCGGCCTCAAGCACACCGCCCGGGCACTGGCCGAGGCGGCCGACGTGCCGATGCTGCCGGGCACGGGGCTGCTGGACGATGTCGAGCAGGCAAAAGCGGAGGCCGAGCGCATCGGCTATCCGGTCATGCTCAAGAGCACCGCCGGGGGCGGCGGCATCGGCATGCGCCTGTGCGAGAACGCCGCCGAACTCGAGGAGGCCTTCGAATCGGTCCGTCGCCTGTCGCAGAGCAACTTCTCCGACAGTGGCATCTTTCTCGAGAAGTTCGTCCGCCACGCCCGCCACGTCGAGGTGCAGCTGTTCGGCGACGGCAAGGGCCAGGTGATCGCTCTGGGCGAGCGCGACTGCTCGCTACAGCGGCGCAACCAGAAGGTGGTCGAGGAGACGCCCGCGCCCAACCTCACCCCCGAGGTGCGCGAGGAATTGCAGCGCGCCGCCGAGGCGCTCGGTCGCGGCGTGAACTACCGCTCGGCCGGCACCGTCGAGTACATCCTCGACGACGACACCGGCCGCTTCTACTTCCTCGAGGTCAACACCCGCCTGCAGGTGGAGCACGGCGTGACCGAGGAAGTCACCGGTGTGGACCTGGTCGAGTGGATGGTGCGCGGCGCGGCCGATGACCTGCCCGATCTGGAAACCCTCCGCCCGGCAGGCGTCGACGGCCACTCGATCCAGGTGCGCCTGTACGCCGAGGATCCGGGCAAGAACTTCCAGCCCTCCACCGGGCTGCTCACAGAGGTGAGCTGGCCCGCGGACACCCGCATCGAGACCTGGGTGGAGAGCGGCACCGAGATCTCGCCGTTCTACGACCCGATGGTCACCAAGCTGATCGTGCACGCCCCCGACCGGGAGGCCGCCATCGCGAAACTGCGCGAGGCGCTCGATCACACCGCCATCCACGGCCTGGAGACCAACCTGCTCTATCTGCGCCAGGTCGCCACCGATGCCGGCTTCACCGGCGGCCACTACACCACTGCGCACCTGGCCGGCATCGAGTACCGCGCCCCGACGATCGAGGTGATCAAGCCCGGCACGCAGACCACCATCCAGGACTACCCCGGCCGGGTCGGCTACTGGGACATCGGCGTGCCGCCCTCGGGCCCGATGGACATGCTTGCCTTCCGCCAGGCCAATCGTCTGGTCGGCAACCCGGAGGATGTCGCCGGGCTGGAACTGACGGTCAACGGCCCGACGCTGAAGTTCAACACGGACGCCACCATCGCGCTGGCCGGCGCGGCCATGGCGGCCACGCTCGACGACCAGCCGGTGGCCTTCTGGGAGCCCGTGGCCGTCCGTCGTGGCCAGACGCTCAAGATCGGCGCGGTCGAGGGGACCGGTGCGCGCGCGTATCTCGCCTTCCGCGGCGGACTGGACGTCCCGCGGCACATGGGCAGCCGCTCGACCTTCACCCTCGGCCAGATGGGCGGTCACGGCGGGCGCGTACTCTGGCCGGGCGACGTCCTGCACGTGGGCCAGCAGACCGAGGGCGCACCGGCGGCCATGCCGGCGGACTCGGTGCCGACCTACGGCAACGCCTGGGAAGTGCGCACCATCTACGGCCCGCACGGCGCGCCGGACTTCTTCACCGACAACGACATCGAGATGTTCTTCGGCACCGACTGGGAGGTGCACTACAACTCCAGCCGCACCGGCGTTCGCCTGATCGGCCCGAAGCCCGAGTGGGCGCGCGAGGACGGCGGCGAGGCCGGCCTGCACCCGTCGAACATCCACGACAACGCCTACGCCATCGGCACCATCGACTTCACCGGCGACATGCCGGTGATCCTGGGCCCGGACGGACCCAGCCTGGGCGGCTTCGTCTGCCCGGCGACCATCGTCACCGCCGACCTGTGGAAGCTCGGCCAGTTCAAGCCCGGCGACACCATCCGCTTCGTCCCCACCACGCTCGAGGAGGCCAACCGCCTCGAACGCGAGCAGACCGAAGCCGTCGCCCGGCTCGAACCGGCCGAGTGCGAGGCCGAGCCAGCCCCGATCACCACCCCGGTCATCCGTCAACGCCGCGCCGACAAGGGCGAGCACGCTGTGGGCGTGACCTACCGGCCGGCCGGCGACAAGTACCTGCTGGTCGAGTACGGCCCGATCGTGCTCGACCTCTCCCTGCGCTTCCGCGTCCAGGCGCTGCTGGAATGGCTCAACGAGCAGGGCATCGACGGCATCGTCGAGATGACGCCGGGCGTGCGCAGCCTGCAGATCCACTACGAGCCGCGCGCACTCTCCACCGAACGGCTGCTGACGATCCTCGAGCAGGCCGAAAGCGAGCTCAAGAGTCTCGAGGACGTCGAGCTGCCCTCGCGGATCATCCACCTGCCGCTGGCCTGGGACGACAGCCAGACGCAGCTCGCGACCGAGAAGTACATGCAGTCGGTGCGCAAGGATGCACCCTGGTGCCCGCGCAACATCGAGTTCATCCGGCGGATCAACGGGCTGAAGAGCGAGGAGGAGGTCAAGCGGATCGTCTACGACGCCTCGTACCTCGTCATGGGCCTGGGCGACGTCTACCTGTCCGCGCCGCTGGCGACACCGGTCGACCCGCGTCACCGCCTGGTGACCACCAAGTACAACCCGGCGCGCACCTGGACGCCGGAGAACGCGGTGGGCATCGGCGGCTCGTACATGTGTATCTACGGCATGGAGGGCCCGGGCGGCTACCAGTTCGTCGGTCGCACCCTGCCGATCTGGAACCGCTACAAGCAGACCCGCGAGTTCCAGCAGCCGTGGCTGCTGCGCTTCTTCGACCAGATCCGCTACTACGAGGTCAGCGAGGACGAGCTCCTCAAGATGCGCGATGCCTTCCCGCACGGCGGCATCGAGCTCGAGATCGAGGAGACCACCTTCTCGCTGGGGCGCTACAACCGCTTTATCGAGGAGAACGCCGAGGAGATCCGCGCCTTCAAGGAACGCCAGCAGGCCGCCTTCGAGGCCGAGCGCCAGCACTGGATCGCCACCGGGCAGGCCAACTACGAATCCGAGTCCGAACCGGTCGACACCGGCATCGACACCATCGAGCTCGGCGAGGGCCAGACGGCGATCGCCGAGCACGTCCATGGCGTGGTCTGGAAGCTCGAGGTCGACGAGGGCGACCGGGTCGAGGCCGGCCAGACGCTGATGGTGCTCGAGTCGATGAAGATGGAGATCCAGGTCGACAGCGAGACCGCCGGCACCGTGGCCAGCGTGCTCTGCAAGGAAGGCGACCAGGTCAAGCCCGGCCAGACCCTGATCGTCCTCGACGACGCCGAGTGACGGAGGGAGACGCCATGCACACCATCACTGTCACCGACCTGCTCGCCGCCTACCGTAACGGCCGGCTGGACGTCCGCGCCCACCTCGGCGAGGTGATGCGCACGATCCACGCCGCCGATACGCACCATATCTGGATCAGCGTGCTCGACGATGCGCAGCTCGAGCCCTACCTCGCCCGGCTCGAGGCCAGTGACCCGGCCGAGCTGCCGCTCTACGGGGTGCCGTTCGCGATCAAGGACAATATCGATCTCGCCGGCGTGCCCACCACCGCCGCCTGCCCGGACTATGCCTACACGCCCGACCAGTCCGCCTTCGTGGTGCAAAGACTGATCGAGGCCGGCGCGGTGCCGGTGGGGAAGACCAACCTCGACCAGTTCGCCACCGGCCTGGTCGGCACCCGCTCGCCCTACGGGGCCTGCCGCAACGCCTTCGATCCCGACTACCTCTCCGGTGGCTCGAGCTCGGGCTCGGCGGTGGCCGTGGCCCTCGGCCAGGTGGCTTTCTCGCTCGGGACCGACACGGCCGGCTCCGGCCGCGTGCCGGCGATGTTCAACAACCTCGTCGGGGTCAAGCCCACCCGCGGGCTGCTGAGCGCCGGCGGCGTGGTGCCGGCCTGCCGCACGCTGGACACCGTCTCGATCTTTGCCCTGACCGGCGCGGACGCCGAGCGGGTGCTGGATGTCGCCGCCGCCTTCGATCGGGAGGATGCCTACGCCCGCCCCGACCAGGTGCCCGCACTCGGTCATGGCGCCATTCCCGCCAACGGGTTCCGCTTCGGCGTGCCCAAGCGCGAGCAGCTGGCCTTCTTCGATGACGCGGAAAACCCGGCGCGGTTCGAGGCGGCGATTGACCGCCTGGTCGAGCTGGGCGGCACGCAGGTAGAGGTCGACTTCGCGCCGTTCCTCGAGGCCGCGCGCCTGCTCTACGAGGGGCCGTGGGTGGCCGAACGCTATGCCGCAATCGAGACCTTCATCGACGAGTCGGCCGACAGCCTGCACCCGGTCACCCGGCAGATCATCGCCGGCGGCGCCGAGCCGCGAGCGGCCGAGGCGTTCAAGGCGCAATATCGTCTCGCCGAGTTGCGCCGGCAGACGGAAGCGGTCTGGGACGAGGTCGATCTGATCGTCACGCCCACCGCCGGGCGCCACTACCGCATCGACGAGGTCGAGGCCGACCCGGTGCAGAAGAACAGCGATCTCGGCTACTACACCAACTTCATGAACCTGCTCGACTTCGCCGCCCTGGCCGTCCCGGCGGGCTTCCGCAGTGATGGCCTGCCGTTCGGCGTGACCCTGTTCGCCCCGGCCTTCACCGACCGCGACCTGCTCGCGCTGGGCGACCGGCTGCAGCGGGCCAGCGTCGAGCGGCTCGGCGCCACCGACCACCCGCTGCCGCCCGAGGCGGTCACCGCTGGTGGCGAGCACGTGATCCCGGTGGCTGTCTGCGGCGCGCACCTCAGCGGCCTGCCGCTCAACTGGCAACTGACCGAGCGCCGCGGCCGGCTGGCCGAGACCACCACCACGGCGCCGCACTACCGCTTCTACGCCCTGCCCGGCGGACCACCGGAACGTCCGGGTCTCGTGCGCGTCACCGACAATGGTGACGCCATCGACGTCGAGGTCTGGCACGTGCCGGCAAGCCTGTTTGGCTCGTTCGTCGCCGGCATCCCCGCCCCGCTCGGCATCGGCAAGCTCGAGCTTTCCGACGGACGCGAGGTACCGGGCTTCATCGCCGAGCCCATTGCCGTCGAGGGCGCGACCGACATCACCGCGCTCGGCTCCTGGCGACGCTATCTGGATACGCAACCCTAGCCCGACATGACGCGCGCTCAGGTGGGTAATCGCTTCGCCGCATGCCCCGCCGAACACCGTGCCGATGACTCGGCGGGACAGCCCCATTGCTGAACGCCCCATCCTGGTTCTTCTGACCTGAGCGAACTCCGTCGAACCCGCCGGCACAAAGCGCTATCTCCCGATGCGCCTCGAGTCTCGTGATGCCAGCCGCTGGGCACGGGCAGGCGGGATCGAACCGGAACAGGACGATGCCCTCGCCGTCATTCCCGCCGACATCGCACTCGATGCCACCAGCGTGGTCGATCTGATCCCGCTGCGCTGACCCCGTCCCGGCCGCGCCCAGCGGGGCGCAGCCCCACATCGCACCGGACGCATATTTAGCGCCTTGCGCTTTCTATTTGCATTGCCACCGAATCTCGAACAGAATGCGAACCGTTCTCGTTTCAATTGAGGTTTTTTTCATGACACGCATTGCATCCTCATTCGCCATCGCCGCCCTGCTCTCCGTCGGTACTGCCCAGGCAGAAACCAAAGTCTTCGACCTCAACATCAAGGACCACCATTTCCAGCCCGAGGCGGTAACGATCCCGGCCGGCGAGAAGGTGAAGCTGATGGTGCACAACCAGGATGCCACGCCGGAGGAGTTCGAAAGCTACGAGCTCAACCGCGAAAAGATCATCCCCGGCAACAGCAAGGCCGTGATCTTCGTCGGCCCGCTCGAGCCCGGCGAATACCCCTTCTTCGGCGAGTTCAACCAGGCCACCGCCCAGGGCCGCGTCATCGCCGAATAACCCCGGTCGCAGATACCCCACCCAAGCCAACGCACAGGTGACCCATGTTCAGTACGGCAATCATCGTGTTCCGCGAAGTCCTCGAGGCGGCCCTTGTGGTCGCCGTCGTCCTGGCCGCCACACAGGGACTGGCCGGCCGCAGCCGCTGGATCATCGGCGGCATCGCCGGTGGCCTGCTCGGCTCGTTCGTGGTGGCCGGTCTTACCCAGGAAATCTCGATGGCGTTCGAAGGGGTCGGCCAGGAGCTGTTCAACGCGACCATTTTGCTGACCGCAGTGGCCATGCTCGCCTGGCACAACATCTGGATGTCCCGGCACGCCAGCCAGCTGGTCGCCCACCTCAGGCAGGTGGGCAGCAACGTCTCGAGCGGCCAGTTGCCGATCTACTTCCTTGCCACGGCCGTAGGTCTCGCGGTACTGCGCGAAGGATCGGAGGTGGTGCTGTTCACCCAGGGGATGGCCGCCGGCGGCAGTGACAACCTCGCCCTGCTCTGGGGTGGTGTCATCGGGCTGGGCGCCGGCCTGGTGCTGGGCGCGCTGATCTACTTCGGGCTGGTACGCATTCCTACCCGGCACCTATTTACCGTCACCGGCTGGCTGATCCTGCTGCTCGCCGCGGGCATGGCTGCCAGTGCCGCGGGCTTTCTCGCTCAGGCCGGCTGGCTGCCTGTACAGAACCCGCTCTGGAACAGCTCCGACCTGCTCTCGCAGCACTCGGTCCCCGGCGAGATCCTGCACGTGCTCGTGGGCTACCAGGATCGCCCCACCGCCATCCAGCTGAGCTTCTATCTCACCACCCTCGTGCTGATCGCCGCGGGCATGTACCTGTCACGCCAAAGGGCACCGGCCGTCAGCCGAAAACTTCATTCAACCCACTGAAAAACGGGAACCTATCGTATGTGGAAAAAGTCGCTATGCGGCCTCGCCGCCATGACCACCCTTGCTTCCGGCACGGCGCTTGCCGGCGTCGACAAGGTCTATGACCCCTATGTCGAGCAGGGCGAAGTCGAGATCGAAGCCCGCGGCGTGCACGGCCTCGATTCAGGCGAGTACAAGACCAAGTTCGGTATCGGCTACGGCGTAACCTCGCGCTGGTTCGTCGAGGGCTACCTGATCGGCGAAAAGGAAGACGGCGATTTCGAGGTCGAGGAAGCAGAGATCGAGAACAAGTTCCAGCTCACCGAGCAAGGCCAGTATTGGGCCGATCTCGGCCTGCTGGTCGAACTGGAAAAGGCCTTCGACGAGGATGCCTGGGAAACGAAGGTCGGCCCGCTGGTAACGAAGCAGTTCGGCAAGGTGGTCGCGACCGGCAACCTGCTGTTCGAGAAGAAATTTGGCGACGACGTCGCGGAAAGCGAGTGGGAGACGCTCGGCTCCGTCCAGCTGAAGTATCGCCTCAGCCCGAACCTCGAGCCGGGCATCGAGTACTACGGTGACGAAGAGACCCACGCCGTCGGCCCGGTCCTGATCGGCGCCAACCCGTTCGGCATGGAGCGCGTGAAGTGGGAAGCCGGCCTATTGTTTGGTCTCAACGATGAGACCGAAGACACCATCCTGCGCTGGCAGCTCGAATACGAATTCTGAGCGGTCGTCCGCGGCCAGGCTTGAGGCGAGGGCCGTCCGTTGGGGCGGCCTTTCTTTTGTGCCCGGCGATCGAAATCGAGGCGTCGCGCTACTCCGCCGGCCAGCGTGCCAGCAGGCGATAGGGGCCCGGATTGCCGTTGTTGCCGGACTCGATCAGCACGAGCGTGTCGGCGAACCAGTGGATCGGCTCGTCGAGATCCGGCCGTTCCGGCGCTCGGGCAAAGCGACGCAGGCTGACATGCGGTCGGAACGGCCGATCGTCCGTCTCGACACCGCAGGCCAGACACAGGCCGCGGGCTCGCTCAGCGAGCTGTTCGAGCGCATCGGGGCAGCGGCTTGGCCCAACCCATGCCATTCGGGCCCGCTCGAAATGATCCACCCGGTCGAGCACGATCGGGATCGGGTCGAAGTGCAGGCTGGATAGGCGCTCGGCAAGGCAGGTGGCGCGTACCGAATCGACGGTTCCCGGGAACGCGAGCGTCAGGTGCAGGTGAGCCCGCGGCACCGGCCGTCCACCCACCGCCAGCCCGCGCGCCAGGTGGTGCAGCGCGCCGCGCGTGGTTTCGTCCGGCCAGAGGGCGAGGAACACCCGCTTCTTCGCGCTCGTTTCCGGCCTGCCGTTCCGGGTCACGAGGCGTCGGCCTTCGCGGCAATGCGATTCCGCACACCCGCCAGCAACTCGTAGGAACGGCAACGGGCGGCATGGTCGAAGCTCGAGTTGGTGACGATCAGCTCGTCGGCCTCGGTCTCCTTGAGGAATCGCTCGATCTCGCCTTCGACCGTTTCGGGCGAGCCGATCGCCGAACAGGCCATGGTCCGCTCGACCACCATACGCTCGAAACGCCCGACCCGCTCGCGGTAGTTGGCGACCGGCGGCGGAATCGGGCCGGGCCGGCCTTCGCGCAGGGCGACGAACGACTGCTCCATGGAACTGGCATGGAAACGCGCCTCCTCGTCCGTATCCGCCACATAGGCGTTGTAGCCCACCATCGCATACGGCTTTTCCAGAAAGCGCGACGGACGGAACTGCTCGCGGTAGTCCGCCAGTGCCGCCATCAGATCCCCCGGTGCGAAATGCGAGGCGAAGGCATACGGCAGCCCCAGCGAGGCCGCCAGTTGTGCACCGAACCGGCTCGAACCGAGAATCCACACCGGCACGTGGCTTCCCGCGCCGGGGATCGCCCGCACGGCCTGTCCGGGTTCGGGATCGTCCAGCAGCGCCAGCACCTCGGCCACATCGTCGGGGAAACGCTTCGGGTCGCTGCCCTCGCGCCGCAGGGCACGGGCGGTGGTCTGATCGGTGCCCGGCGCACGACCGAGCCCCAGGTCGATTCGCCCCGGAAACAGCGTCTCCAGCGTGCCGAACTGCTCGGACACCACCAGCGGCGAATGATTGGGCAGCATGATGCCGCCGGCGCCGACACGGATGCGCTGGGTGGCAGCGGCCACCTGGCCGATCACCAGCCCCGTGGCCGCGCTCGCGATGCCGGGCATGTTGTGGTGTTCAGCCAGCCAGTAGCGCCGATAACCGAGCGCCTCGGCATGCCCGGCCAGATCGACGCTGTTATCCAGGGCCGTGCGGGCATCCGAGCCGGCGGTGATCGGGGCGAGATCGAGTATCGAGAACGGAATCATGCGGGAGAGTGTAGCGAACCCGGTCAACTCCCTCGCCAACGCGCCCTGCCGCCCGCCGGGCGAGCGTGCCACCCCGGGATTTGCCATACTTCGTCCAGGCTGATGCCGGCTGCGCTCGCGCATCGATCCGATCGACATCACGGATGAATCCATGACCCGTAGCGATCCACCACGTCACGACCACCCCGACGAGGAAGTCTCGCCCGAGAGCCCGTCGTTCTGGAGCTTCGTCCCGATCGGCGAATACCAGGTACCGGGATTGCCCGCCACCAGCGCGATTGCCGATGCCTGGGCCTCGTTCAAGCGCCTGCTGCGCAAGGTGGACCAGTCGTCCCTGCAACCGGCCCGCGACGAGGCCAAGCTGCGCGCGCTCCCCGAGGTACAGCTCGAGCATCTCGCGCCGCCGATCGACCCGACCGAACCGGCCGATGCGCTCGATGCCGCCCTGTATGACTGGCTGGAGAGCGATCATCCCGACTGGCCGGTCCGCTTCGTGGTCAACCAGCCCCATGCGCACCCGGAGCTGTTGCATCTCTGGGCCGTCCGTCACGGGGCGGCTGTGATCGAGCCACCCTCCATCGAGCAGATCCTCGACGGCGATCTCGACTGGCTCGAGCAGTGGCCCGTCGACGGCGGATCGCATCGCTTCTGGGTGCTGCCACGACTGGCGCACTGCTACCTGCGACACACCGATGGCCTCAAGCTGGTGCGCACCCTGCTCGCCCGGGCCGAAGCCGGCGAACTGGGCCGCGGCGTGATCGGCTGCGACAGCTGGGCCTGGGCCTATTTGATGCACCTCTGGCCGGTGCCGCACCCGGGGGCGCTCACCGCCCAGGCCTTCGACGGCCAACGCCTGACCCGGCTGCTGACGCATCAGATACAGCGCCGCCCGCATCGACGCGTGCGCTTTCGCAACGCGAGCACGGGCCATGACATCTTGAGCGTGCCGTCGGACGACACCGAGGTGCATCCGGAGATCGTGCGACTTGCCTCTCACACCCGCGGCAATCCGGGGACCGCGCTGACCTACTGGCGACGCTCCCTGCGTACCGAACCGCACGAGGAGGTCGTCGAGGCGGCCAGCGAACCGATATCCGGCGAGGTCTTCGACGAGGAGGACATCTGGGTCTCGGCACGGCTGGACGAGCCGATGCTGCCCAACGAGGCCGACGAGGACGTCGCGCTGGTGCTGCATGCCTTGCTCTTGCACGACGGCCTGCCGGCGGCGTTGCTGCCCACCCTACTGCCCCTGACGCACGACGGCTGCCTCGCGATCTTGCTACGGCTCAAGCGGGCGCGACTGGTCACCGAGCGTGACGAGCGCTGGGTCGTCACCGCGACGGGGTATTCGAGCGTGCGCTCGATGCTCGCCGGGCGCGACTATCTCACCGATGGATTCTGAGGAAGGCCATGAACGAAAATCTCGCCAGCGCCAGCACCAAGATTTTCCGCGAGATCGACCTGGTCGTCATCGTCGAGATCGCCGCGATAATCATCACGGCCGTGGTGCTGATCATTGCCATGCAGCGGGCGTTGAACTGGCTCGGGCAGCGCCTCTACGGTCAGCGTCGCCTGACCCTGCTAGCGCTGGTGCCGCTGCTGCGCCTGTTGATCGGCGTCAGCGCGGTCATCCTGATCGTGCCGCTGGTGATCGAACCGTCACTGCAGAACATGGTCGCCGTGCTCGGCACCGTCGGCATCGCCTTGGGCTTTGCCTTGAAGGACTACGCCAGCAGCCTGATCGCCGGCGTGGTCGCCATCGGCGAGAAGCCCTATCGCAACGGTGACTGGGTGCAGATCGGGGATCACTACGGCGAGGTCATCCACGTCGGCATGCGTACCGTCGAGCTGGTCACGGCCGATGACGATCGTATCGCCATCCCGCACAACCGGTTGTGGAACGATGCGATCGTCAATTCCAACGACGGCAAGCCGCGCCTGCTGTGCGTGGCGGACTTCTACCTCCACCCCGAGCACGACGCCGATCGGGTCCGTTCGATGCTCAAGGACGTGGCGCTTACCAGTCCCTACCTGCATCTGGATTCGCCGGTGACGGTGATCATCAATGAGCGCCCCTGGGGCACTCACTACCGGCTCAAGGCCTACCCGGTCGACAGCGGTCAGCAGTTCCGCTTCGTCACCGACCTGACCGTTCGCGGCAAGGCCCTCCTCACCCGCCAGGGGGTGCGATTCGCGGCCACCGCGGTCATTCCGGATGCGGGCGCGGCGGCCTAGCGCAGCTGGCTGTCCTTCGAGCCACGCCGGTTGTAGGGCGAGGCGGCGGCCGACTGCTCGTCCTGTTCCGTCTGGCAGCTCACGCACAGGCGCACGCCGGGCACCGCCCGCCGGCGCGCCTCGGGAATAACCTCGTCACACTCCTCGCAATGCTCGAGGCTCTCGCCCTCGGGAATGTCCGCCCGCACCCGGGCGAGCGCATCGTTGACGGTGTCGTCGATCTGCGCCTGTTCGGCGCCGTCCTTTGCCCAGCCTCCGGCCATGGTTACCTCCGGCTCACTTGTCGGTGACGAGGATGTATCGGTGCCCCAACGGTTTTTCAATCGGCCCGCCGATCAGAAGAAGAGCATCTTGATGCCCACCGCGACCAGCAGCACGGCGAACGCGCGCCTCAGGCGGGTCACGTCCAGGCGCTGACAGAGCCGGACGCCCAGCGGGGCGAACAGCATGGTCATCGGCACGATCAGGCCGAAGGCCAGCCAGTTGACGTAGCCGGTCGAACCCGCCGGCAAGCCCGCCGCGCCCCAGCCGGAAAGGATGTAGCCGATGCTCGCCGGGATGGCGACCACCAGCCCCAGGACGGCCGAGGAACCGACGGCCCGGTGGATGGGGAAGTTGAAGAAGTTGAGATACGGCACCACCAGCGTGCCACCGCCGACGCCCAGCAGCGCCGCCAGCCCGCCGATACCGGTCGCCGCGCCCCGCTGGCCCCACTTGCCGGGCAACGTGTCGGTCAGCGCCACCGACCGACCGGCGGTCAGCAGCATGTGGGTGGCGATCAGCGCCATGAACGCGCCGAACAGCACCCGCAACGTCTCCCCGGGAAGGATCGAGCCGAGTGCCGTACCGACCACCACGCCGACCAGCACCGCGGGTATCCAGCGCCGCAGCAGGGGAACGTCGACGTTTCCGCGGGCATGGTGACTGCGCGAGGACATGCTCGCGGTGACCACGATGGTGGCAAGCGATGTCCCCACCGCCAGCGGCATTACCACTGCCGGGTCCACGCCGACATGGATGAAGACGTGATAGAGCATCGGGACGATGACGATGCCACCGCCGACGCCCAGCATGCCCGCCAGCAGGCCGGCGACCACGCCGCAGGCGAGCAGCAGGGGAATCAGGATCAGAAGGGTTTCCATGGGGCGTCCGAGTAAAAGAGGGAAGGATAAGGAAAGTGGGCGGCAAGCAGGCCGGCGGACTCAGAAGCCGGCCACGCCGCCGTTGCCCCGAGGATCGGCCCCGCCGGCAAGTATGCCGTCCGGCGAACGCACGATCATGCCGGCATGACCCATCATCTCGTCGTAGTCGCCGACGACCTCCACTCGATGCCCCATCCCGGCGAGCCGTTGCGGGATGGCCGGATCGAAGCGGGATTCGAGCTTGAGCGAGGTCGAGGCGTTGCCCCAGGTCCGACCCAGCAGCCAGCGCGGCGCGGTGACGGCGGCCTGTGGTTCATCACCGTTCCAGACCTGGCGCGCGAACAGGGCCGTCTGGGTCTGCGGCTGACCATCGCCCCCCATGGTGCCGTACACCATCGTCCGGCCGTCGTCGAAGCAGGCCAGCGGCGGATTGAGGGTGTGAAACGGGCGGCGGCCGCGTTGCAGGCCGCGCGGTGCATCGGGGTCGAGCGAGAAGGCCAGTCCACGATTCTGCCAACAGATGCCGGTCTCGGGCAGGACCACCCCGCTGCCGTACTCGTGGTAAATGCTCTGGATCACCGAGACGGCATTGCCCTGTTCGTCGATCACACCGAACCAGGTGGTATCGCCCGGTTCGCCGGGCTCGCCCCAGGGTTCCGCCTTGTCCGGGTCGACCCGGGCGGCCAGTTCGTCGAGGAACGCCGGATCGAGAAGGTCTTCGACCGGCGTTGGCATCATGTCCGGGTCGTGCAGCGACTCGTCTCGCAGGCGGAAGGCCTGCTTGGTGGCCTCGACGAGTCGGTGGATCGCCTCGGGGCTGTCGACCGGCCAGTCGGGCACGCCCAAGCGTTCAGCCAGCGCCAGGATGATCAGCGAGACCAGTCCCTGGGTCGGCGGGCGACTGTTGTAGACCGTCGCCGAGCCCACGCGGCAGGAGAGCGGCGCACCCTGCTCCACTTGATGTGCGCTCAGGTCATCCGCCGAGACGGGGCTGCCGACTTGTGCCAGGTCGGCGGCGATCGCAGCGGCCAGCTCACCGTCGTAGAAGCCGTCGAGCCCGTCGGCAGCAAGGCAACGCAAGCTGCGCGCGAGCCGTGGCTGGGTCTCGACCGCCCCGACCGCACGGGCTGCGCCGTCCTGGAGGAAGGTGTCCGCGAATCCGGGCAGGTCCGCCAGCTCGTCGCGACGGGCAGCGGTCACGGCGGCCTGGCTGGCCGTGACCGGATAGCCGGACTCGGCATGCCAGATCGCCTCGTCGAGGAGCCGGTCGAGCGGCATGCTGCCACTCCATTCCCGCGCTGACAACGCCAGCGCCGCCGACCACGAGGAAACCGCACCGGCGACGGTCAGCGCCGCATCGGGCCCGCGGGTCGGGATTTGATCCAGCCCGCGCGCGGCGTAGTGATCCGGGTCGGCGCCGGCCGCCCCACAACCGCCGATATAACGGACCGGGCCGTTGGCGGGCTTTGCGATCCAGAACGCATCCCCGCCGATGCCCGTCATGTGCGGGTAGACGACCGCCAGCGTGGAGGCCGTCGCGACTCCCGCCTCGATGGCGTTCCCGCCCTCGCGGAGCACCGCCAACCCGGCCTCCGAGGCCAGCGAATGCGGGGCGACCACCATGCCGCGTCGGGCGCGTGGCGTATGCAGCATCAACGACTCTCCTTCTCGAGTGGCGCGTATCTCACGAGATGGTGGCCTACCAGCCCATGCTCTGCGGCAGCCCGGTAGCCACGCTCGGGAAAATGAACACGATCGCCAGGGTCAGCAACTGCAGCCCGATGAACGGCAGCACGCCGAGATACAGGTGCTTGGTCTTCACTTCCGGTGGCGCCACTCCCTTGAGGAAGAACAGCGCCCAGCCGAAGGGCGGCGTCAGGAACGAGGTCTGCAGCACCAGAGTGACCAGCATCGCCAGCCAGATCACGTCGACGTTGGCCGCCGCGAAGACCGGCAGCATCAGCGGCAGGACGATGTAGGAGATTTCGATCCATTCGAGGAAGAACCCGAGCACGAACAGCACCACCAGCATGAACAGGATCGCCCCGGTGGTGCCGCCGGGCACCCAGCTGAACAGGTCGTTGATCATCTCCTCGCCGCCGAGCAGGCGGAACGACAGGGCGAAGGCCTGCGCGGCGATCAGGACGAGCATGATCATGCCGGTCAGCTTGAGGGTATCGCGCATGGTCTGCATGAGCGTCGCCTTGTCGAGACGACCCATGGCCGCGACGATCGCCATCGCGCCGAGCGCACCCAGGGAGGCCGCCTCGGTGGGCGCGGCCACCCCGCCGATGATCGATCCGAGTACGGAGACGACCAGCAGCACCGGCGGCACCACGGTCTTGATCACCTTGAGCCAAAGCTCACGGCGTGGCATCGCGTCGCGCTCGGCCCGCGGGATCGGCGGGGCGTGCTGCGGCACGAACCGCCCCAGGATGATCAGGTAGACCAGGTACAGCGCCGCGAGCAGCATCGAGGGGACGATCGCGGCGGCGAACAGCTCGCCCACCGACTCGCCCATGATGTCGGCCAGCAGGATGATCAGCAGGCTGGGTGGAATGATCTGCCCGAGCGTGCCTGAGGCGCAGATCGTGCCGCTCGCGAGCGAGGGGTGATAGCCGCGCGAGAGCAATTTGGGCAGCGTGATCAGCCCGACCGCCACCACCGTCGCCCCGACGATGCCGGTCGAGGCCCCCATCAGCACCCCGATGACGATGATGGCGATCGCCATCCCGCCGGGCCGGTCGCCGGCCAGGTGGCCCACCACGTCGATCGCGCTCTCGGCGATGCGCGACTTTTCCAGCAGCACGCCCATGAAGACGAACAGCGGGATCGCCAGCAGCGTGTAGTTGGTGATCACGCCGAAGATCCGCGCCGGCAGCAGGTTGAAGATCATGTCGCCCAGACCGATCAGTCCGAAGACGATCCCGGCCGCGGCGATCGAGAAGGCCACCGGCACCCCGGCGAAGATCAGCACCAGCAGGGCCCCGACCATCATCAGCGCCAGAGAATAGGAATCCATCGGGTCGACTCCGGGTTATTGGGTGGGCGCCGGTTGTTCCGGCGGCATCACCGGCCCAGCCGTCCGCCGTGGGGGCGCGAACACCGCATCCGGGTCGGGGACGAACACGGCCACCGCGTCGCGCAATGCCATTGCCAGTCCCTGGATTGCGATCAGGACGAACCCGACCGGGATCACGGCCTTGACGAGAAACCGGTGCGACAAGCCACCCGGATCCGGGGAGCCCTCGCCCATGTGAAAGGATTTCGTGACGTAGTCGACCGATAGCCAACCGAGCCACAAGGCCATGGGAACTATGATCGCCGCGGCAATCACCGAACCGAACGCCCGCCGCAGCCTGGGTGGATAGCGCTGCCAGAGGACGTCGACACGGACGTGCTCGTCCTGCTGGAGCGTGTAGACCGAACCGAGCATCGCGATCAGGGCCAGCAGGTGCCATTCGAGCTCCTGCAGACCCACCGAGCTGACGTGAAACACGTAACGAAACAGGACGTTCCCGGCCACCAGCAGCACCAGCCCCAGGGTGAGCCATGCGCTCAGGCGGCCGATCAGTCCCACCCCCCGGTCGAGCGACCGGGCCAGTTCGAGGATCGCGGTCTTCATGGCTTAGGCCAGGTCGGTCTGGAGCACGGTCTCGCTGCGGCGCTGCCACAGGTCGTGCTTCTTCTTGAAGGCGAAGTAGCTGTCGTTGACCTTCTTCGCCATCGGATCGGAGGCGGCCAGGTCGCTCAGCGCGTCGGCGGTGGCCTCCTTGAGTCGGGCGATGATCTCCGGCGACAACGTGCCGAGCTTCACGCCCTCGTTCTCCACGAGGTCGGTGAGCGCATCAGCGTTGTTGGCCTCCGACCAGGTATGGCTGATCACGTTGCAGGTCGCGGCCGCCTGGCGAACGATCGCCTGCAGGTCCTCGGGCAACTCCGCCCAGGCGTCCTTGTTGACCAGCAGTTCCGTGACGTTGCACGGCTCGGCCCAGCCGGTGGTGTAGTAGTGCTTGGCGGCCATGTGCAGGCCCAGGCGACGGTCCTGATACGGGCCGACGAATTCGGCGGCATCGATCACGCCGCGCTCGAGCGCCGGGAAGATCTCGCCACCCGGCAGCAGCTTCACGCTCACGCCGAGCTGCTCGTAGACCTTGCCCGCCAGGCCCGGGATGCGCATGCGCAGGCCGTCGAAGTCCTCGACCGACTCGATCGGCTCGCGGAACCAGCCGGTCATCTGCACGCCGGTATTGCCTGCCGGCATGCCCATGACGTTGAACGGCTCGTAGACCTCGTCCCAGAGCTTCTGGCCCTCGCCGTGGTAGATCCAGGCGTTCATGCCCTGGAAGTTCATGCCGAACGGAACCGTGGTGAAGTACTGCGCCGCAGGCGTCTTGCCGGCCCAGTAGTAGGCATTTGCCCAGTTCATCTCAACGATGCCGTTGGAACAGGCATCGAAGCCCTCGAGGGCCGGAAGGAGCTCGCCGGCGGCGTAATGCTTGATCTTGAGCCGCCCGCCGGACATCTCGTCGACCATGCGGCAGAAGTCCTCCGCGCTGCCCGGCCCGGTGGAATAGAACGGCGCGCCCGCCGGGTAGGCGTTGGTCATCTTCCAGACGAACGTCTTGTCCGAGGCGGCGCGGGAGATCATCGGCGCCGAGGCCGCCGCCGTGGCGCCCAGGGCAGCGATACCGGTCTTGATGAAGCTTCTGCGGTTGATCGACATGCGGTTTTCTCCGTTGGAATGAAAGGCAGGCGTTTACATTCGTCTGCAACATCCCAACGATTGCGAGCTTCGTGCCAGCTACCGAAAAGCCGTCTTTTTCCTCTTATTTACATACTGTTAGACAAACATTCGCCAAAACATGGCAAGGCAATCGATGCACCACGCTGGCGCGGCCACCCTCCTCGGCGCACCGCACTTTGTAAGAAAATCGACACCCTTGTGATCGTTTGTCAGCCAGAAGCGGCACAAACGTAGTCAAACCAGCACGCATTCCCACCGCAACGCACCCGAATGTCACCTACTGCGCCCCGAAAGGGCCGATTTGCACCAAACGGGTGCCGAAATACCCACCGCACCCCGACCTTTTCCCACCCGCCGCCTCGAAGCCCGATGGCAGGAAACATGCACGGCATCGGGCAGTTTGCGCTGGAGAAAAACGAGATGAACCGACTGGATACCGAAATCATCGGCATGCTGATCAAGGACGGACGTTTGTCCTATGCAGAAATTGCCCGCCAGCTTGGCGTCACGCGGGCGCACGTCCGAGATCGGGTGCAGGTACTGGTCGATAGCGGCTCGATCGAGCAGTTCACGGCCGTGATCGACCCCGAGAAGCTGGGCAAGTCCGTGTCGGCCTTCCTCGACATCAAGGCCACGCCCGAGACGATCGAGGAGATCGCCCAGTCGCTGGCGGACCAGCCCGAAGTGATCAGCCTCTACATCATGAGCGACATGCGCAGCCTGCACACGCACGCCCTCACCGACTCGCAGGAATCGTTGCTGGCATTCGCCTCGCGCGAGATCTACGGACGGGAGGGTATCGTCAGCGTCGAGTGCCAGACGCTGCTCAAGCGGGTCAAGAACCGGGTCGGCGGCCCCCGGTTGTAAGCACCGCCTCCGGGCGGGAAACCCACTAGGATGAAAGGCAGGATTCACCCCAGACACGCGCAGTCCACCAGCCATGGCCATCCCCCGCTTTCTCTGCGACGAAATGCTCGAGCGTCTCGGCCGCTGGCTGCGAGCCGCCGGCTACGACACGGCGATCGCCACGCCGGGCAGCGACGACCGCGAGTTGGTCGATCAGGCACGTGAAGAGGAACGTTGGATGGTCACCCGTGACCGCCACCTCGCCCGCTTTCGCAACGGCGACGGCCGCATCGTGCTACTGGAGAGCAACGACACCCCCGGCCTGGCGGCCGAGCTGAGCGAACGTTTTCACATCGACTGGCTGCGCCGGCCGTTCTCGCGCTGCCTCGACTGCAACACGCCGCTGCGCCCGGCCACGCCCGAACAAGGGGAACGCGTGCCGCGCACGGCCCGCGCCTTCTCGTCGGAGGCCTGGTACTGCCCGACTTGCGACAAGGTCTACTGGCCGGGGAGCCACGTCCGCCGCATGCGCCACACGCTGGAGAACTTCGCCCACCGACAGTGGGTCGTAGCCGGAGATTGACGTGGACGGTGGCGCCAGCCGCCACCGCGAACTCAATGGGAATGCTACTGTTCTGGGTAACACTCCCCTGTCAAAGGACGATTTCATGCGCGCGAACATGCTTCACTGGCACACCGTCGGATGGCTGGCGGCACTGAGCATCGCCAGTCCGCTGGCGCAGGCCGAAAGCCTGTTCTCGATCAAGACCGAAAACGATGCCTATGTCGGCGCGGGCGACGGTCACTACACCAATGGCTTCGAGATGTCGTGGGCCTACGAGACCGACGCGGATCACTGGAGCCACTCGGTCGCCAACTTTGTCCCGGGCTGGCGGCCGGAAGAGGTGGTCGGCATGTCCTATCGGCTCGGGCATCGCATCTATACGCCCAAGCGCATCACCGTAGCCGCGCCCCAGCCGGATGACCGGCCCTACGCCGGGGTGCTCTACACCGGCGCCTCCGTTCACGGCCAGGACCAACACGACGGCTGGCATGAAACGCATAGCGTGCATGTGGATGCCGGCATCGTTGGCCCCAGCGCCGCTGCCGAGCCGATTCAGGAGCACTTCCACGAGTACATCGCGGGCGAAAAACCCGAGGGCTGGGACTACCAGCTGTCCGACGAGCCGTTCCTCAACATCGGCTACGAGCACGCCTGGATCGACGAGTTCGCCATCGGTCCGCTCGATTTCGAGTACGGGCCGACCGCCGGGTTTGCCGCAGGCAACCTGTACACCTACGGCTCGGGCGGCCTTCTGTTCCGTTTCGGCAGCCATCTGGACAAGAGCTACGGCATTCCGTCGATCGCCCCGGCACAAGGACAGCGCGCATTCTTCCGCCGCGACAAAGGGTTCGGCTGGTACGTGTTTGCCTCCGCCGAGGGCCGGTACATGGCGCACAACATGCTGCTCGACGGCAATACGCACAAGGACGGCCCCTCGGTCGAACGCAAGCCGTGGGTAGCAGACGGCCAGGTCGGCTTCGCCGTGAACTGGGACCGCTGGCAACTCGCCTACACCATGGTCTGGCGCACCAAGGAATTCGAGACGCAGAACACCCGCGACCGCTTCGGTTCGCTCACTCTGTCGATGTGGATATAACCCCGGCCATCACACGAACGAAAGCCGTGCCCCGTCTAGGGACACGGCTTTTTTTATACCCGACCGTGTCGTGACGAAGTCGGCGCCGCTACCGGAAAATCGGAGACACCCCACCTCGACGTCCGACCTTGTTCGCCCCGACGGGCGAAACAGTGTCATTCACGGTACCCTTTTCAGTCACGCGCATCCCACCAAGAAAAGAAGACAACGCATGGACGTGCCGAACCAGGAACAACGCATCCGGGAACTGGAGGCGGCTCTCGAAACGGAGAAGGAGCGCGCCGACGATCTGTACGCGGAGATGTTCACACGCAATGCGGCGCCGAAGCTGCTGATCGCCGCGGACTCCGGCCAAATCGTGGATGCCAACCCGGCGGCCATCTCGTTTTACGGCTATGACCGTGAAACCCTGCTCTCACTCAACATCAGTGACATCAACACCGCGAATCCCGATGAAATCGCCAGCGAGCGGCAACGTGCCGCGCGCGAGGAGCGACGGTACTTCCGTTTCTGCCACCGGCTGGCGAGCGGTGAGGTGCGGGATGTCGAGGTCTACAGCGGCCCCGTGATCATCGAGGGCACACCCTGCCTGCACTCGATCATTCACGACGTCACCGAGACCCGGCGCTACCAGGAACGACTCGAGCACTACCGTGAAATCTTCGAGTCCCTGCCAGTGGGCGTCTACGAGAACGCCCCGGGCGACGACGGCCACTTCTCGGCCGTCAACCCCGCCATGGTCGATATATTCGAGGCCGAGGACGCCGAGGAACTCATGGCCACGCCCACCGCCCGGCTCTACCCCGACCCGGCGGACCGCAAGGCCTTCTCCGACAAGCTGCTTGAGGCCGGGGAGCTACAGGGCGAAGTGCTACACCTGCAGACGCTGAAAGGCCGGCCGATCGAGGTATCGCTGAGCGCCATGGTCCGGCATACGGACGATGGCGATGTCGTTTTCGGCGGCGTGATGTCGGACATCACCGAACAGGAGCAGACCCGCCAACAGCTGATAGAAAGCGAGACGCGCCACTGCAGCATTCTCGATGCCATGGCCGAGGGTGTGATCCTGCAGAATCGCGAAGGTGAAGTCGTCGAGGCCAACGCCTCGGCGCGGCGCATTCTCGGCGTGGACGACTCCGAACTGCTCGGCTGCCGCTCCGACAACCCACGCTGGCAGGCCATTTATCCTGACGGCTCGCCCTTCCCCGGCGACGAACACCCCATTTCGATCAGCCTGCGCGACGGGGTCTCTGTGCGCGAGCAGGAGATGGGCCTGCCGCAGCCGGACGGGCGCACCCGCTGGCTGCGCATCAACAGCGAGCCGCTGTTCCTCGGCGACGACGAGACACCCTCGGCGGCAGTCGCCACGTTCATCGACGTGACCGACCGATTCGAATCACGTCAGCGGCTCGCTCATAACGAATCGCGCTATCGCGACCTGGTGGAAAACCAGCCGCAAATCGTTCACCGCTACCTGCCCGACACCACCATTACCTTCGCCAACGGCGTATTGGCTCGCCTGATGGGCACCGACGCGGAGAATCTGGTCGGTTACCGTTGGATCGGCGCGATCGAGCCCGAGGCCCGCGACGAAATACTGGCCGAACTCAACCGGCTCACGCCGGACAACCCCGTCAACCATTACGAAAATGCGCTGACGATCGCCGACGGCAGCAAACGGTGGATTCACTGGACCAACCGGGCGTTTTTCGACGAAAACGGCAAGCTGGTCGAGCTGCAGGCGGTCGGTGTCGACTTGACCGAGCGGCGCGAACTCGAGGAGAAGCAGAAACAGCTCACCGAGATCATCGACGCCCTCCCCGACCTGGTCGCAATCGCGACGCCGGATGGCGAGCCGTTCTACTACAACCGCGCCGGTCTCAAGATGCTGGGCATCGACTCGATCGAACAGCAGCGGGGGACGAATGCACGCGACCGTCATCCGCCATGGGCAGTCTCGCTGATCGTAAACACGGCGCAACCGATCGCACGCGAGAAGGGCTGGTGGCAAGGGGAAACCGTCTTTATCGACTGGCACGGCAACGAGATCCCGGTGCTGCAGACGATCATCGCCCACTACGATGCGGACGGCGAACTGACGCGCTATTCGACCATGATGCGCGACCTGTCCGAGCAGAAGGCCCGCGAGTATCGCCTGCGCCAGCTCACCGCGATTCTCGAGGCCACCCCCGATTTCATCTCGCTCGCCGATCCGGACGGCAAGGTGCTGTACATCAACCGCGGCGGCCGCCGGCTGCTCGGTCTGAGGGAAGACAGCGACCGCCCGGTTGAAGACGAAGAGCGTCTCACCATGCTTGCGAAAACAGGCGCCTGGGCCCAGCCCGACTGGGCCGCCAAGCTGATCAAGCAACAGGGGATACCGCAGGCGATTCGCGACGGACAATGGGAAGGAGAAACCGCGCTGATTACCGCCTCCGGCGAGGAACTGCCGGTCTCGCAGGTAATCCTGTCGCACCGTGACGACGACGGCCGGCTGCAGCGGCTGTCGACCATCATCCGTGACATCAGCCGGCACAAGCACCTCGAACACGCCCTGGAACGCCGCCAAAGCACGCTCGAGACACTCCAGCGCATCACCGCCTCGAATGACGACCTCGAGACCCGCCTGCACAAGATGCTTGAGCTCGGGGCCGAAACCTTCGGGCTCCCCTACGGCGTCATCAGCCACGTCCGCGGCAACGAGTACTACGTACGCACTGCCATCTCGCCGGGCGACGTGCTCAAGCCGGGCATGCACTTCGATCTCGAGAAGACCTACTGCGTCCACACCCTCGCGGCAAACGCCCCGACCGGGTTCCACGAAGCCGGCAAGTCCTCGATCCGCAACCATCCCTGCTACACCGAACAAGGGCTGGAAGCCTACCTGGGCGCCCCGATCCATGTCGGCAACGCCGTCTTCGGCACGTTGAGCTTCTCCCGCCCCGAACCACACGAGCCATACAGCACCTACGACTGGCAGCTGGTCTCGCTGATGGCGCAGTGGGTGAGCTACGAACTCACACAGGAAGCCGACCGCCGGGCACTCGAATCCGAGCGCAACCGGTTCATCGGTGGCCCGACGGTGGTCGTCGGCTGGCGATGGGAGACCGGCAGCCCGATCACCTACGTCTCGCCCAACGTCGAGGCCGTGTTCGGTCTCAAGCAGACCGATCTCATCGGCCAGCACTACCTCGACCGGATCCACCCCTCGGATCGCGCCGAGTGCCGCCGTCAACTCAAGAAGATCGAATCCGGCGACTTCGACCAGGTCGAGCGCGAATATCGAATGCAGAACGGCCACGGTGATTACCGCTGGGTTCACGACTTCGTCGTGGCCGACCGCGACTCACACGGCGCCGTCGAATCCCTCAACGGCTACCTGCTCGATGCCACCCAGCGCCGGGCGCTGGAAGCAGACCAGCGCCTGCTCGCCGTGGCCTTCCAGACCGGCCAGGCCCTGATGCTGCTCAGCCCCGACTGGTGCATCGAGCGGGTCAACGATGCCTTCACGCGCCTTACCGGATACGCGGCAGACGAAGTGGTCGGCCGTGATCCTCTCTTCCTCGACTCCACCCGAAACTCCGACGACTTCCGGTCGGCGTTTTCGCAGGCCCTGTCACAACAAGGCTGCTGGGAAGGCGAAGTGCATCGCTGCCACAAGGACGGCCACGACGTGCCCTTGTGGGAATCGATCTGCTCGGTCACCGACGGGGCCGGCCAGATCGAGCACTATGTCTCGGTATTCCACGACATCAGCGAACAGAAACGCGTCGAACGTGAGCTCGAACACCTGGCCTCCCATGATCGCCTCACCGGCGCGTTCAACCGGGGCCAGATCTACGAGCTGCTCGACGCCGCCGAAACTGCCCGCCAGCGTTACGGCACGCCGTTCTCAGTGCTGATGTTCGACATCGACCACTTCAAACGCATCAACGACACCTTTGGCCACCAGGCCGGTGATCAGGCACTGGTCGAACTGTCGCGCCGAGTCGACAGTCTCCTGCGAATCACCGACCAGTTCGGCCGCTGGGGCGGGGAGGAATTCCTTGTGATCGCCACCCATACCCCGATCAACGGCGCGATAAAGCTCGCCGAACGCATCCGCGAAACCATCGGCGACACACCGTTCCCCGATATCGGCACGGTCACCGTCAGTATCGGTGTCGCCGAGATGCGTGACGGTTTGACTATCAAGTCGCTGGAAGCACGGGCCGACCACGCGCTTTACGCCGCCAAGGATGGCGGACGAAACCAGGTGCAGATCGCGGCACGATCCTCGTGACCTTCCTTAAAACCAGTACGTTAGTGTCATATGCATAACACCATCCGCATATGACAGGCCTCCATCCGTTCGACTACATGTAGTGAGGACAGCACCGGGCGACCAAAACGGACACCAGCCCGGTCGACTCGCCGACCCAATCGGTGAAACGGTTCTCGGAACGGAGAGGCACGATGCCCATTCCATCTCCCAAGGCCCTGGCCACGCTTGCATCGAGCGTTTCACTGGCCGCCTGCATGACCTCCTCCGCGGTAGCGGACAACACCTTCGGCGAACTCAACGGCGTGCTCGCCTCGGGCGCACCGGTGGTGTTCGTGCCGGTGGGCACCAACGATCGCGGCTGCACGATGTACACCAAAAAGCCGTTGCGCGACGGCATCCTGGTGGACACGGGCATCTGGTATCGCACCGCCCATGACCAGTTCGTGCTCGACGCAGACCGTTGCGTGCCGGACCATCTCGCACCGAAGCGGGAGGACTGACCCATGCGCCCGTCCAGACGTGTCGCGATTGTCTGCGGCTCGGCCGCCATGGCCCTGCTTCTCACCGCCTGCGGGGGTGGTGGCGGTGGCACGGCCCCGCCTCCCAGTGATTCGGGGACCGGCACATATACCTTCACCCCCGTTCAGCCGGCCGAAACCATCACCGAAAGCAACTCGGGCGAGCCGAACCCCTCCGAGGTGATCGCGGTCATCGACACCGGACTGGACCAGAACCACACCGAGTTCCAGGGCGACAACCCCGTCGGCGAGCCGATCGTCGCCTCGACCAGGGACTCCTGTGTGAACGCCGGCGGCTGTACGGATCCCAACGACACCTCCGACGAAACCGGTCATGGCACCGCCGTGGCCTCGCTGATCGCCAGCCGGAATCTGGCCTATTCCGGCAATTCGCAGTTGGCGGTGTACGACATTTCCGATGAAAGCAGCGGGGATGCGGAAGTCGGCTCCATCACACAGGCACTCAGTGACGTCGTCGACAACGGCAACCGCGTCGCCAACCTGAGTTATGCCGTGGACATGATCCGGACGCGGCAGGCCTATGGCGTCCTTACCGACGAGCGGCTACAGATCGACCGCTTCGTCAATTCGGGCGCGGTGCTGATCTCCTCGGCCGGCAACACCGCCGAGAGCTACTCCGATATCGTCGGTTCGAGCTGGGATGCGGACAGCGCCGAACTCAACTCGATGATCGACCAGTATCTGGTCGTCGGCGCGCTTGCCGATGACGAACTGGCCAGCTACTCCAACGTCGCCGGCAGCAATTCGCTGGTCCAGAGCCGCTTTCTGGTCACGCAGGGCTCACACACCGTCGCCATCGCCAACAGCACGCCCGATGCCTATGGGACGGGAACGGGAACGTCGTTCGCCGCACCGATTGTCTCCGCGGCCATGGCGACCATCCTCTCCAAATGGGACCACTTCACGCCCGCGGAGGCCGCGCAACGACTGCTCGACACCACCGACCGGGAATTCGCCAACCGCAACGATTCGTCCAGCGACAACTACGGCGATAGCTCGTGCGGCGCCTCCAACGACACCGACTGCGGGCTGTATACCTACGGTCAGGGTCGGCTCGACATCGAGGCGGCACTGGCCCCCGAGGGCGTGGTTTCCGTTGCCACCACCGCCTCCGTCCCCGACGGCAGCAATCCGGATGCCGGCTCGTCGATCAGCACCTCGGGGCTGGTGCTGCCCGCCGGGCTGGGCGACACGGCGGAGCAAATCGCCACCGCCGCCTCGCGGGTCGAGGTCTTCGACGAGCTGGGCCGAAACTACACCGCCGACCTGTCGAGCATGGTGCAGACCGCCACCGACCCGACCAGCGGGCTCGGCTACCGAATGAGCCGCTTCCTCTCTGCCGGCCTGGGCGGCGAGGCCTTCGGCCATGACCCATCCACCGGCACCACCCAGCGGGTGCGCATCGACGGAGCCGGCCGGTTGAACCTGGCGTCGATCGGCACGGATAGAGACACCCACGGCATCAATGTCGAGGCCTACCACTTCGGTCACGGCAGCTCCGCCCCTGACGCTGAGGGGTCCACGGGGATGGCAATGGTCTTCTACGCCGGCAACACCCCCATGGCCAACCAGATCGACTCGGCCAACGGCATGAGCATCGAACTGCCCATCGCGCCGCGACTCTCACTCACTTCCCGCTACTGGCAGGGCGAGAAGCGCCTGTCGCTCGACCCGACCGGCCAGGCCGACCGCCTAAGCAACCTGGCCTTGGGCCTCAAGGCCGAATTGCTCAAGGGGATCAACCTGACCGCAGGCTATGCCAGCCTGGACGAATCGGCGGGGTTCCTCGGCATGAGCGGCATGGGCGGGTTCTCCACCCGTGCCGGTTCCGACATGGGCCTGATGCAGTTGGGTATCGATGCACGCTTCGGCGGGCTCTCGGCGTTCGCCAGCTTCCAGACCGGCCACGCCGAGGCCGGCTTCGAGCGCAGCCTGATCCGCCGCATCGAAGCCGACGTCGAACAACTCGCCATCGGCGCGGCCTACGCGTTCGACCATGGCCGCAAGCAGATCGCCTTGGTCGCCAGTCAGCCGATGCACCTGACCGGCGGCACCGCCGAGATGAAGCTCGCCACCGATCGCACGCGCGACGGCGACGTCGTCTATCGCCACGAATCCATCCCCCTCTCGGCCGCCCACACCCCGACCAACTACGAGATCGGTTATCGCCAGCGTCTAGGCAAGAAGACCCTGCTGGGCATCAACGCCATGCGGATGGAAAACGCCCCCAGCCAGAGCGACGGCAATGTCGACCACGGGGCAATGGCGATCGTCGGGTATCAGTTCTGACGCCAACGCGCGGGGTTAACAGACCCTAGCGGCGTAGGTCCCGCGTGTCGGTAGCGACTTCGGGCTATTTCACCGCGGAACCGACTTACCCGACATGGCGCCCTCTTCCCGATACCGCCCCGTCGAGGTCGACCGGGCGACTAATGCCGGTCGCAGCATTAGCAAGAACGCCTGCAGGCCAAACAAGGTCGCGGCCCCCAACAGATGGAGCGGCTGCACGGCGATCGGCAGGTCAAAGCCGACCAACGCGCCACCAAGGGTGACCTGCACGGCCAGCAACGCGACAAGCAACATCGCCATGCGTCGCGCCAACTGCCCGCCGCGCGACAGGCGCCACGCCAGCCAGAGATTGGCCAACACGACCAGCGTAGCCACCACCATATGCACGCTCAGGATCGCGCCGATTTGCTCTACCCAGCCGGTCCGAACGTGAAAGTCCGCCGCGGTTGCCGCCACCTGGTCGACCTGCTCGCGCACCTGCGCGCCGAGGCCGGTCTGGATGAGTGTCAGCAAAAGCGCCACCGGCAGCACCGGAAACCACTGGCGCCTCTCGCTCGGATCGATGCGCCATGATGACGGCAACGTGCGAATCACCACGCCCAGCAGCAGGAGAATCACGCCGAACGACAGCATCATGTGCGTCGTGACCACCGCCGCGTGCAGGTTCGTCTCGACCACCACCGCCCCAAGCCAGCCATTGAAACCCACCAGCACGAAGGCGCCGCCGGCCAAGGCCGGCAACCAGCGGTCGGTGCGACGGACCATCACCGCCAGCAGCAGCGTCATCAGGGAGAGAAAACCGATCATCGTGCCGGTCAGGCGGTTGAGGTACTCGGTCCAGGTCCGCACGGGATCGAAGCGCATCTCGTCGTAGCCATAACGCGCATATTGTTGCCGATAGTCGGCGGGCAGATCCGCCTCGCTCATCGGCGGGATCACTTGACCGAAGCAGGTCGGCCAGTCCGGGCAGCCCATGCCTGCGTCCGTCGCACGCACGGTGCTACCGACCCAGATCAGGAACAGGACGGCCACGACCGTCACGATGGCCATCAGGCGCAACTGCTTGAGACGTGGATTCAACGTGATCTCTCCTCTTTCACGGGGCGACCGATACGACCGGCCGGCCGGGCCAACGAACGCCGGCGGAATGCGATCAGCCCCAAGGCCATGGCGACCGGCAGCATCAGAGTGCCCCAGAACCAGACCACGTTGCCGCCCACCCCCAACAAACCGCCGGTATGGACAGCCGCCAGCCAATCGGCCGCCCCCGGGGCCGAGCGCTCGCCACCGGCCTGGTAGGCCAAGCCGAACGGCCCCACGCTGCCGGGCGACCGACAGCGCAACACCGCCCGGCCGTCCTCTCGCCACCAGACCGTCTCGATAGCTGCATCAACACAGGCTTCACTGCTGACCAACGTCTCAACGCCACTGTTGGCGTGCGGGGCCTCACGGCCACTCAGCGAGTAGCCCGCCGCGACGGCCCACAAGCCGGTCAGCGCACTGATCGACCATAACCAGGCGCCCACGGTGACGATACCGCGATGCGATCGCCCCACCCCGCCACCGTGACGGGGCGGGCGCCCTATCCAGCCGGACAGGAACAGGACGAGGAGCCCGGCCGACGACAGGATCACCAGCCACCGCCCCGGCGTCCCGGCAATCAGGCTCGCGTGGATCTCTCCCAGCCACTGCCGCGGGTCCTCATGAGCCGGCCGCTCACCCACCACGGTCTGCCGGTAGGGGTCGATGAATATCTGCCGCGGCTCGCCGCGCGCATCGACAAGCCGCGCCATCGCGGTGTCCTGTAGCCGAGCCGGCATCTCGAGGCGTTGAAGTCGTGCCTCGGGGTGATGTGCTTCGACGAGCGCAATCAGGCGCTCGACCCCGACCGCCTCGACACGGTCCGGTGGCGAGAGCGTCCAAAGCTCCGGGGCCAGTACGCGATCGATCTCGCGAGCGAAGGACAAGCCGGCGCCCGAAATCGCCACCACGGCCAGCGGGATGAGCAGCAGCACGCCTATCCAGGCATGGAGGCGCAACCGCGATCCCCGCCGAAAAGGACTCCCGGACCGTCGTACCGCGTTCACAGCAGGTAACGGTCGAGCAGTAAAGAGCGGAGAACGACCAGATACCCCAACAGGCCGATCCCGAGACGGCCAGCCTGGACCAGAGGCCGGTCGATGGCCGACGGGCAGGCCGGGAGCATCACCATCCTGGGTTTGCCAATCTCCACAATCGAGCACACCGGGCGTTGCAATCCAATTGCGAGTTCTGCCATTCCCAGATCCTTCTCTCCTTCTCCCCCAACCGACCCGAAGGGCCACGCGAGCAGGTTTCACGACCATGTCGCGTCGGAGTAATTCAATCGCTCCATGGTCGTTCCCATTCTGCGGCCGTGCAACCCGTTTTTTCGAGATGAAATTATTCTAATCGCAGTCTCGATTGAGTTTTGATCGGAGAGGGAATCTACCGCCTTGCAGGCGGAGGGGATCAAAGTTCGTCGGTCCCGCCGCGTCGCCCACCTCGCCCGATTTTCAGCAACCGGCCGACCAGCAGGTGCAGCAGCGGCGCGCCCACGATCAGCAGGCCAAAGGCGGAGAGAAACGGATCCACACCACCGAGCACCAGTGCCGCGTAAATGCCGGCCAGCACGATCAGCTCGACAAACAGGGCCATAAACAATCGCATCACTGCCTCCCCGTGACCACGTGGCAAACGGTTACTCGGCCAGCCAGCGCAGCGCCTCGTCCCGCGATTCGAAGAAGCGCGCCTCGCCGGAAATGAACCAGGAGCCGATTTTCGCCGCGACCTCCTGCCAGCGCTTGTCGCCCCAGATGGCGATACGGTCGAACACCGCGCCATGCCGCAGGCCGAGCCGGAAGTCGTCCCACAAGGCCCGCGGCTCCCAGCCCTCGAACTCGGTCGCCTCGACAAGGGCACGCAACCGCGGCTCTTTCACGCCGCTCAGCGCCCCCTCGATAACAGGTGCGATCTGTTCGTAGTCCGCATGGGTGAGGTGCCCGACGGCTCTGAGCACCAGAAGGCTGTATGCCCCGTGACGCTCCACACCGATGGAAAGGCCATGCCGCTTGCCTGTCATATCTCCCTCCGCACTCGGGAATCATCACCTGCCGGAACGGCCGATTGCCGCTACCTACCTAGAACCATAGTCATCACATCGGCATGGTGAACTCAACGGCGTGCTCGCCTCCATCGAAACGATCCTGTTCGTGCCGGTCGGTCCCAACGACCAGGACTGCAAGGGCGTCCACCACACTCAGCCATCTATCCCGAATTCGGTCGGCAACACCTGCCACAATGACAGTAGACAGCCGAACGATTCGGGATGGCATCAAGATGACGTACACCGCGTTGCAACAGGGCGAGGTCAGACTGCTCGACGGAGCGACCGGCACAGAGCTGGAAAAGCGTGGCGTGCCGATGAGCACCAACGCGTGGTGCGGTCGGGCCTCGCTGGACCATGTCGAAACGCTGGAGGCGATCCACCGGGACTACATCGAGGCCGGCGCGGACATCATCACGGCGAATACGTACTCGTCCTCGCGCGCGCTCCTCGCACTCGACGGTCTCAGCGACCAGTTCGAGGAGGTCAACCGCGCGGCGGTCCACGCCGCACTTCGGGCCCGGGAACGGTGCGATCGGCCCGAGGTTATGGTGGCCGGGTCGCTGTCCCATCGCGGGCCGATCGCAACCGGTTCGGCCCGACCGGACAGCGGCGCCATCAGTCTCGACCAGATGGCCACGGCCGTTCGCGAGCAGGCGCTGCTGCTCCGGGACGAAGGCTGCGACCTGGTTCTCCTCGAGATGATGTACGACCCGGCTCGGATGCCGCTCGTCTTCGAGGCGGCCGCGGACAGCGGCCTTCCGGTCTGGGCCGGGTTCTCGGCGCGGCGCAATGAAGCGGGCGACCTGCTCGGGTTCGGACCGGGGGAAGATATCCCCTTCGCGGACATCATCTCGATCCTGGACGACTGGGAGGTCGACGCGGCCGGCATCATGCACACGCCGTCGAACCTGATATCCGATGGCCTGGAGATCCTGCGCAGGCGCTTTGACGGTCCCCTCATGGCCTACCCGGACTCGGGGTATTTCACCTCCCCGCATTGGCAGTTCGAGGACGTGATCGCGCCTCGCGAGCTGCGCCGCTATGCCGAGGGGTGGGTCGAACAGGGCGCGCAGATCATTGGAGGCTGTTGCGGCCTGTCTCCTGAGCACATCGCGGCACTCGCACCGCTGAAACGCGGTCCGACAACGCAATAAACCTCGCGAGCGGCCTTGCTATCTCGGGCGGGCATCTCTTGGCTCGACGTCGTCACTCGACAAAGCAACGCGCGTACCATGCCGCCCCGACCCGCACGATCGACGACCGCGATCAGTGCAGCCACCCGACGCAATCTAACGTCCGTCACCTGGTATAGCCGGAAAACCCCATGACCCAACAACAGAACCAGGACCACTTGTCTAAAACACCCTCCGCCATCTCAAGTCTCGAGGAGCTCGCCGGCGTCGCCGACTACTCACTGATGAGAACGCTGAAACGGGATCCGGACGCGACGAGCAATGGCATCGATCACTCACCGCGACAGGTGTTCTCCGGGCATTACGTACCCGTCAAGCCGACCCCGATCGAAAACCCGGAATACGTCGCCCATGGCCGAGAGCTTTTCCGTGACCTGGGCTTCGACGAGCAACTGGCTCGGTCGGACAGATTCGTTCGCCTGTTCTCCGGCGACCTGGACGTCGTCCCCGAGACGATGAGCCATGTCGGCTGGGCCTCTGGCTATGCCCTTTCCATCTATGGGACGGAGTTCGACCGCCAATGCCCGTTTCAAACCGGAAATGGCTACGGCGACGGTCGAGCGATATCCGTACTCGAGGCCGTGACCCGCGGCCAACGATGGGAGATGCAACTGAAAGGGGCGGGCCGCACACCCTATTGCCGGGGCGCGGATGGGCGAGCGGTATTGCGCTCCAGCGTGCGCGAGTTCCTCGCCCAAGAGCACATGCACGCCCTTGGGATACCCACATCGCGCTCATTGAGCCTGTACGTATCCAAAACCGAAACCGTCGATCGGCCCTGGTATTCGGATGGCAGC
Source organism: Guyparkeria hydrothermalis (assembly GCF_023555385.1). NCBI lineage: Bacteria > Pseudomonadati > Pseudomonadota > Gammaproteobacteria > Chromatiales > Thioalkalibacteraceae > Guyparkeria > Guyparkeria hydrothermalis. The sequence continues at coordinate 228,243 of NZ_JAJSED010000001.1, read as the reverse complement.
AACTCCATGAACCCCGATACGCTGGTGAGGGAACCCGTTGCCATCTCGACCCGCGTGGCGCCCTCTTTCATGCGGGTCGGCCAACTCGAGCTCTTCAGTCGCCGCGTTCGCAAGCAGGCCCACCCGAAAGCCAGGGAAGAACTCGAAGCGATCGTCGCGCACCTGATCGAGCGGGAATATGCCGATATCGTTGATCAAGAGGCGGAGCTCGGCGAGCAAATCGTTTCGCTCGCGCTCGCGTTCCGAGACCGGCTCACCTCACTAGTTGCCGATTGGATCCGCGTTGGCTACTGCCAGGGCAACTTCAATAGCGACAACTGCGCGGCCGGGGGCTTTACGCTCGACTACGGTCCGTTCGGGTTTATCGAGGTGTTCGACCTCTACTTCCAACCGTGGACGGGCGGCGGGCGTCATTTTTGTTTTTCCAACCAGCCTGCCGCAGCGGAGCGAAATTTCCACACCTTCTGCACGGCACTGCGCCCCCTGCTGGATGACGTTCAGGAAGCCAACCAGCAGCTTGACATGATTCAGGACGCATTTGCCAAGGTGATGGGCGAGAAACTGGAACGAATGTGGGCGAGCAAACTGGGCCTAGCATCGGCCAACGCCGAGCTGTTCGCCGAGCTACAGACGTTGATGACAACGACCCCGGTCGACTACACGATCTTCTTCCGTGAGCTTTGCGCTGTTCCCGACAGCATCGAGCCGCTCAAGCAAAGCTTCTATACCGATCTCGAGGCCTCGAGCGTTTCAAGCAAACGGCCTGCGGAAAACACCCAGCCAATCGAAGAGCGCTGGTCGGCCTGGCTGGCCCAGTGGAGATCGCTCATCGGTGTCGACGACGCCACCAAGTCGGACACCGAGTTGGCTCGAACGCGCGCCGAGATCTCGAAAGCCATGAAACGGGTCAACCCGAAATACACGTTGAGAGAGTGGTTCCTCGTGCCCGCGTATCGACAAGCAGCGGCCGGCGATTACTCGCAGATCAGGGAACTGCAGGACGTGATGACACGGCCATACGCCGAGCAGTCAAAAGCGGTGGAGGAAAAATACTACCGCCTGAAGCCCTCATCCCTGTTCCACGTCGGTGGGGTATCCCATTACAGCTGCTCATCGTGACGACAGCGAGGCGCTGAGGTGACAAACCTCCGCGTTCATCCCGCGATTATCTGCCCTCGTCGACGTATCGGTCGCCCCAACCTCAGCGGCTCAAGGCTGAAGTCGAAACGAAGTCTTTTAGCTCACCGGCATCGATCTTGTCCGCCGTGCCCGCAGGCACGGAAGCGATCATCGTGGAGTTGATCACACGGCTAACCGTTTCGTCGGGTGTCAGAATCGTCGCTGTATGCAGGGTGCCCTGCCACGCCGGTTGCGACTCGGAGTAGCTCGCACACGAGTTGTTGATGCAGACGATCTGATAGTCGGTGTTGGAAAAGCAGGGAACGCGGGTGGTATACGGGCGCAACAACTCATAACCGGGCTTGAACATGGGGTTGTATTCGGCCACGAACTCCTTGGGTGAGATGCCCAGATCAAACGCGCATTTGGCGTAGTCAGCGATCTCCAGCTCGGAATCGATTTCCGAAGGCTCGTAGCCGAGCATCAGCAAGGACTCATCCGGCCCGCCATCGAGATGCGGCCGTGTTGTTTCCTGTTGATCGAAGCGTGCGGCCGAACGATATGCCAGCGTGTTGCCGGTGGCGGATTCGTGAATCGCGGCCATTTCGCGCTTGAGGTCCACCATCAATTGTCGAAACGCAACGGAATCGACCTCGTGGCCAACATTGACTACACAGAAGCCCGGCTCGTCGAAATTGACGCGACACGTGCGGCGATAGATCTCAGCAGCGATCGACCTGACGTCCAACGACACCGAACGCATGCAAATCGAAGAGCGTGGCCAGGTTCTTGGTTCATTGTTCATACCTTGTGTCGATCTGAACTTTCCTTTGGCGAGGGACATGACGCGCGAGCGTAGCGCAGACACCCAGGCCCTTCAGACAGCACACTTCTGAACCGGCAACTAGGTGCACGCGGAGAACACCAAATCGCGCTTGACAGCCCGCCGCGACCCGGTAGAATGCGCATCCGTTCGACGACAGGCGCGTAGCTCAGTTGGTTAGAGCACCACCTTGACATGGTGGGGGTCGTTGGTTCGAATCCAATCGCGCCTACCAACACTGAAAGCCCGGCAGCATTAGGCTCGCCGGGCTTTTTCGTGCCCGGGTTCGGGCATGCATTTCTACGCCTTGCTCGACGCAGCTGCCACTGGCACGGTCTAGGCTTCAGTGGCGTATTACGGATGCTTCGAGGAGGCGCCATGGTCCGATCCCGTGAACAGACCGCTGCTTTCCACGCCCGTCTGGCCGGTTACGCCGGACTGGCTCCCCTCGTTGTCCCGCTACTGGTGATGTGGTGGCAGCCGAGCGCGGCCGAGCCGGCCATCACGGTTCAGCACACCTACGCGGCACTGATCCTGAGCTTTCTCGGCGGGATCTACTGGGGTATTGCACTGGCGAAGCAGACCGGTGCCTGGATCTGGCTGAGCGCGCTGCCGTCGCTGTGGGCCTGGCCGGCACTGCTCATGGGGCCGTTTTCCGCGACGTGGATGCTGATGATGGGCTTCGCGCTGATGCTCCTGCTGGACTGGGAAGCCCGCCAACGCGGCTGGATCCGTCGGTGGTTCTACCAGCTGCGCCTGACCCTGAGTGCCGTGGCGATCGTCTCCCTGCTGCTTGGCCTGGTCGGTTGAGCCCATCCGAAGGCACCATCTGAAACCGGCTGGCGGCCCTCCCCGGCCGTGTATCGCTCTGGTATGATTCCGGCCCTCAAATACCGTTAGCCGGGTGCGTCTCGACGGTCGATGCTGTCCGCACCCTTCTATCCACGCGGATGCAAACGCGGGCTTTGGTAGGGCCCGCCACTGGCATCCCAAGTGCTTCTCAGGAGGGCACATGCCGACTATCACGCTACCCGACGACAGTCAGCGCACGTTCGACCACCCGGTCTCGCTCGCGGAGATCGCCTCCGACATCGGCCCGGGCCTGGCCAAGGCGGCCGTGGCCGGCAAGATCGACGGCAAGCTGGTCGATCTGTCGCGCACCGTCGAGGACGACGCCGAGATCGCGATCGTCACGGCGAAGGACCAGGAGGGCGTCGAGATCATCCGCCACTCCACTGCGCACCTGATGGCGCAGGCGGTCAAGCAGCTGTTCCCCGAGGCACAGGTCACCATCGGCCCGGTCATCGACCAGGGCTTCTACTACGACTTCGCCTTCAATCGTCCCTTCAACGACGAGGACCTGGAGAAGATCGAGACCCGCATGCGCGAGCTGGCCAGCGAGGGCGACGAGCTCGAGCGCCGCGTGATCGAGCGCGACGACGCGGTGCGCTTCTTCAAGGACCTGGGCGAGGACTACAAGGTCGAGATCATCAAGGACATCCCGGGCGAGGAGCAGCTGACGCTCTACACCCAGGGTGACTTCACCGATCTCTGCCGCGGCCCGCACGTGCCGCACACCAACAAGCTCAAGGCCTTCAAGCTCCTCAAGGTGGCCGGTGCCTACTGGCGCGGCGACTCGGATAACGAGATGCTCACCCGCGTCTACGGCACCGCGTTCGCCAGCGAGAAGGAGCTCAAGCGCTACCTGAAGCAGCGCGAGGAGGCCGAGAAGCGCGATCACCGTCGTCTCGGCAAGCAGCTCGATCTGTTCCACTTCCAGGACGAGGCGCCGGGTCTGGTGTTCTGGCACCCGCGCGGCTGGGCGATCTGGCAGGTGGTCGAGTCGTACATGCGCGACATGTACCGCCGCTCGGGCTACGCGGAGATCAAGTGCCCGCAGATCCTGGACGTGTCCCTGTGGAAGAAGTCCGGCCACTGGGACAACTACCAGGAGAACATGTTCTTCACCGAGTCGGAGAAGCGGACCTACGCGGTCAAGCCGATGAACTGCCCGGGCCACGTCCAGGTGTTCAACCACGGCCTGCACTCGTACCGTGACCTGCCGATCCGCTACGGCGAGTTCGGCTCCTGCCACCGCAACGAGCCGTCGGGCGCACTGCACGGCATCCTGCGCGTGCGCGGCTTCACCCAGGACGACGGTCACATCTTCTGCACCGAGAAGCAGATCGAGTCCGAGGTGCGCGCCTTCCACGGTCAGGCACTCGAGGTCTACGACACCTTCGGTTTCTCGGACGTGCAGGTGAAGATCGCCACCCGTCCGGACAAGCGCATGGGCGCGGACGAGGTCTGGGACGAGGCCGAGGAAGCGCTGCGCGGTGCCCTGCGGGCGGCGAACGTCGAGTGGGAGGAGCTGCCGGGCGAAGGTGCCTTCTACGGACCGAAGATCGAGTACCACCTGAGTGACGCCATCGGCCGGACCTGGCAGCTGGGCACCATCCAGGTCGACTTCATGATGCCCGAGCGCCTGGGCGCGACCTACGTCGACGAGCACAGCGAGCGCAAGCACCCGGTCATGCTGCACCGGGCGATTGTCGGCTCGATGGAGCGCTTCATCGGCATCCTGATCGAGCACCACGCCGGCCAGATGCCGCTGTGGCTCGCCCCGGTCCAGGCCGTGACCATGGGCATCACCGACAAGCACGCCGAGTACGTCGGCCAGGTCGCCGAGCGCCTCAAGGCCGCCGGCCTGCGCGCGGAAGCCGACCTGCGTAACGAGAAGGTCGGCTTCAAGATCCGCGAGCACACCCTCGAGCGCGTGCCGTACCTGCTGGTCGCCGGTGATCGCGAGATCGACGCCGACTCGGTGTCCGTCCGTACTCGTTCGGGCGAGGACCTCGGCTCGATCAAGGTCGACGAGTTGATCGAACGGCTCAAGGGCGAGATTGCCGAGCACAAGTAAGCCCGGCCAAGCGGGTCGCGGTTGGCAACCACCGCGGCTTATATGCTAATTTTCCGCCAAACCTCCCCGAGCAGACCGCTCTGGGGTACTATTCCCGTTCAAACCTGATTGGAGGGTACGAACATCGCTCAACAACGCGGAAAGGGTCCAGCCAAAAGTGACGACCCTAGGATCAACGACCAGATCACTATTCGGGAAGTCCGGCTCGTCGACGAAAACGGCGAGCAGGTAGGAATCGTCGACACCGACGAGGCGAAGGATCGCGCTGCCAATGCCGGCATGGACCTCGTCGAGGTCTCGCCGACGGCCAAGCCGCCGGTCTGCAAGATCATGGACTTCGGCAAGTTCAAGTATCAGCAGAGCAAGAAGGCGGCCGAGGCACGCAAGAAGCAGAAGCAGATCGAGGTCAAGGAAGTGAAATTCCGTCCGGGGACGGAAGATCACGACTACCAGGTCAAGCTGCGCAATGCCCAGCGCTTCCTGAAAGCCGGCGACAAGGTGAAGGTCACCCTGCGCTTCCGCGGTCGAGAGATGGCCCACCGGGATCTGGGTGCCGAACTGCTCGAACGCATTTCGGAGGATCTGGACGAACTGGCCACCGTGGAGCAGCGCCCGCGCATGGAAGGCCGTCAGGCCACCATGGTGATGGCGCCACGCCCCGCCAAGACCTGATTCCCGGCCTTGTGCCGGCAGCCAGACATGACCCGCCCTAGCCGGCGGGTCTTTTCGTTGCCAGGCGAGAGCAGATCCGGTATCCTTATGCGCCGTTTTGCCGCCCCGGCATTCCCGCTCGCGGGAAGACCAAGGCAGGCAACGGAGAAGTCGCCCGCGCACGTTAAACACTCCGACGTGGCCGGGTATTCAAAAAACTAGCCAGAACTGGAGTCGATCATGCCCAAGATCAAGACCAATCGCGGGGCTGCCAAGCGGTTCAAGATCACCGCCGGTGGCGTCAAGCGTCGTCAGTCGCACCTGCGTCACATCCTCACCAAGAAGTCGTCCAAGCGGAAGCGTCAGCTGGGTTCGCCGGCCTACGTCCACGAAGCGGACGTTCAGCTCGTCGATCGCATGATGCCCTACGGCAAGAAGTGAGGAGATAGAACATGGCACGAGTCAAGCGTGGCGTAACCGCCCATGCCAAGCACAAGAAGGTCCTTAACAAGGCCAAGGGTTACTACGGTGCCCGTTCGCGTACCTACCGCTCCGCCAAGCAGGCGGTCATCAAGGCGGGTCAGTACGCCTACCGTGACCGTCGCGCGAAGAAGCGCGTCTTCCGCGGCCTGTGGATCGCCCGTATCAACGCCGAAGCGCGCAACAACGGCCTGTCCTACAGCCGGATGATCGACGGCCTGAACAAGGCCAACGTCGAGGTCGACCGCAAGGTCCTCGCCGACATCGCGGTGCACGACAAGCCGGGCTTTGCCGCCCTGGCCGAGAAGGCGAAGGCCGCCCTGGCCGGCTGATTTCGATCAGTCCCGGAACGGGGCGGTCGAGCGCCGCCCTCTTCCCAGCTCTTCTCGAAGGCGCCCCATGGCGCCTTTTTTCGTTGAAGGCATTGATTTTATTGGGTTTTACGCCACAATAACGCTCTTTGCCGGGCGCCCGTTCACACACGGATTCCCGGCAAAGGGTCAACGGTACCGAACGGATAAGGAGCACGTAGGCGGTGAGCAACTCCCTGGACGCCCTGGAGCACGACGCACTCGCTCGCATCGAGGCGGCCGACAGCCTCGACGCGCTGGAAGCCCTGCGGGTGGAATACACCGGCAAGAAGGGCTCGATCACGGCCCAGATGAAGACCCTCGGCCAGCTCGACCCCGAGGAGCGCAAGACGCAGGGTGCGGCCATCAACGCGGTCAAGGACCGGGTGATCGGCGCGCTCAAGGGCCGTCGCGAAACGCTGCAGGCCGAGGCACTCAAGGCCAAGCTCAAGGCCGAGACCATCGACGTCACCCTGCCCGGCCGTCGTCGCCCGCCCGGTGCCAAGCACCCGGTGACCCAGATCACAGAGCGCGTCTCCGCCATCTTCCAGGCGATGGGCTTCCGCGTCGCCGAAGGCCCGGAGATCGAGGACGACTGGCACAACTTCACCGCCCTGAACATCCCCGAGAGCCACCCGGCCCGGGCGATGCACGACACCTTCTATTTCGATGCCAACCACCTGCTGCGCACCCACACCTCGCCGGTGCAGATCCGCGCCATGCAGGAGACCAAGCCGCCGCTGAAGGTAATCGCTCCCGGCCGCGTCTACCGCTGCGACTCGGATATGACGCACTCGCCGATGTTCCACCAGATCGAGGTGCTCTACCTCGACGAGAACGTCCGCTTCACCGACCTGCGCGCCACGCTGGAAACCTTCCTCGCCGCCCTGTTCGAGCGTGAGGACCTGCCGATCCGCCTGCGCCCGTCGTTCTTCCCCTTCACCGAGCCGTCCGCCGAGGTCGACATCCAGTGCGTTCATTGCGGTGGCGACGGCTGCCGCGTGTGCAAGAAGACCGGCTGGATCGAGGTACTGGGCGCCGGGATGGTCCACCCCAACGTGCTGCGCTCGGTGGGCCACGACCCGGCCGAGGTGAGCGGTTTTGCCATCGGCATGGGCGTCGAGCGCCTGGCGATGCTGCGCTACGGGGTCGACGACCTGCGTGCGTTCTTCGAGAACGACCTGCGCTTCCTGCAGCAGTTCCAGTAACCCGATTCCCGTTCGGCCGCCCGCGGGGCGACCGAACACGAAATGATTTGTGTGCCCGGCCGCCAGCAAGGACGGCCGACCGGACCAAGGCCCGAGGACCTGACACGCGATGCTTTTTTCCGAGAACTGGCTGAGAACCTGGATTGACCCGCAGGCCGACACCGAGGAACTGGCCCACCGCCTGACCATGGCCGGCCTCGAGGTCGACGCCATCGAGCCGGCCGCCCCGGCCTTCGACAACGTGGTCGTCGGTGAGGTGAAGACCGTGCGCCCGCACCCGGACGCCGACAAGCTGCGCGTCACCGAGGTCTTCGACGGCGAGACCACCTGGCAGGTCGTCTGCGGCGCGCCCAACGTCCGCGAGGGCCTCAAGGCGCCGCTCGCCCGCGTCGGCGCCACCCTGCCGAACGGCATGAAGATCAAGAAGGCCAAGCTGCGCGGCGAGCCTTCCCACGGCATGCTCTGCGGCGGGGACGAGATCGGTCTCGCCAGCGTTCGTGACGGGCTGCTGGAACTGCCGGACGATGCGCCGGTGGGCCGTGACCTGCGCGAGTGGCTGGACCTCGACGACGCCGTGATCGAGCTCGGCATCACCCCCAACCGCGGCGACGTGCTTTCGATCGCGGGCCTGGCGCAGGAATGCAGCGCACTGTTCGACGCCTCGCTGGCCGCCCCCGAGACCCGTGCCCCGGCAGCTTCGATCGACACCACTCGCACGGCGGCGATCGAAGCCACCGACGCCTGCCCGACCTACCTCACCCAGGTGATCGAGGACGTCCCGGCCCGCGGCGACACCGACATGCTGATCGCCGAGCGCCTACGCCGCGCCGGCGTTTCCACCGTCGAGCCGATCGTCGACCTGTTGAACTACGTCATGCTCGAGACCGGCCAGCCGATGCACGCCTTCGACGCCGACCAGCTCGACGGCGACATCCGCGTGCGCTGGGCCAGGGCCGGCGAGAAAATGGTGGGTCTGAACGAGCAGGAACTGACGCTCAAGGACGACTGCCTGGTGGTCGCCGACGCCACCAACCCGATCGCGCTGGCCGGCATCATCGGCAGCCAGCCCTCGGGCGTTTCCGGCGAGACCCGCCGCATCGTGCTCGAGTCGGCCCACTTCACCCCCGAGGCCGTCGCCGGCCGTGCCCGCCGCTTCGGCCTGACCACCGATGCGGCCTTCCGCTTCGAGCGGGGCGTCGACCCGAGCCTGCCCCGGCAGGCGATCGACCGCGCCGCCCAACTGATCACCGAACTGCTCGGCGGCCAGGCCGGGCCGGTGGTCGAGGCGACCGGCGGCCGCGAGCTGCCCGCCCCGGCCGCGATCACCCTGGACATGGACTGGGCCGAGCGCCGCCTGGGTCTGCCGGTGGCCACCGACCGTGCCGCCGACCTGCTGACCCGACTGGGCTGCCAGGTGACCGCCGACGGTGACGTGCTCACCGTCGTGCCGCCGACGCGCCGCTTCGATCTCGCCATTCCCGAGGACCTGCTCGAGGAGCTGGCGCGCCTGATCGGTTACGACAACTTCCGCGCGCCGATCACCCGAATGACCCCGGAGATCGGCCTGCCGGCGGCCACCGAAAACACCACCACGCGCATTGGCGACCTGATGGCGGACCGTGGCTACTTCGAGGCGATCACCTACAGCTTCGTCGACCGCGATCTCGATGCCGTGATCACCCCCGACAGCCCGCCGATCAAGCTGGCCAACCCGATCGCCTCGCAGATGGCGGTCATGCGCCAGAGCCTGTGGCCGGGCCTGCTCGAGGCCGTCGCCCACAACCAGAAACGCCAGCAGCCGGCCATCCGCCTGTTCGAGACCGGCCACCGCTTCGCCGGGTCGACTGCCGACGCTGCACGCGAGACCGGCGAACTGGCCTTCGTCGTCGCCGGCCATGCCGCCCCCGAGCAATGGGGTCAGGCGACCCGCACGGTCGACTTCTACGACATCAAGGGCGATCTCGAGGACTTGATCGAAGGGCTCGGCCTGAGTGAGGCACTGGCCTTCCGGTCATGCGAGCATCCGGCACTGCACCCCGGTCAGTCCGCCGAGATCCTGATCAACGATGCCGCGGTCGGCGAGATCGGTGCACTGCACCCGGACACGCTCAAGGCCTTCGACCTCAAGGGCCCGGTATTCGCCGCACGCCTGTCGCTCGCCGGAATCGACGAGCGGCCGTTGCCGCAAAGCGCGCCGCTGTCGAAGTTCCCGCGCATTCGCCGGGACCTGGCACTGGTCACCCCGACCGCGCTGGCGTTCAGCGAGCTGGAGGCGGCCATCCGCTCAGCAGGCGGTAATTTCCTGCGCGACATTGAGCCGTTCGACCGCTATGTCGGCGAGGGCGTGGCCGAGGGCCATCAGTCGCTTGCGGTGAAGCTCGTGTTCCAAAATGACGAGCGGACGCTCACTGACGACGAAATTACCGATACAATCAACCACATACTCGAACACCTCCGCCAGCACGACGTCGAGCTGCGCGGTTGACTTGAACCCGGGAACCGATTTACATGGCTCTTACGAAAGCGGATCTGGTAGAAACGCTGCACAACGAACTTGGCCTCAACAAGCGCGAGGCCAAGGACTTCGTCGACCTGTTCTTCGAGGAAATGCGACAGGTGCTGGAATCGGGCGAGGACATCAAGCTCTCAGGCTTCGGCAACTTCCAGTTGCGGGACAAGAACGAGCGCCCCGGACGCAACCCGCGTACCGGGGAGATGATCCCGGTCACTGCCCGCCGGGTGGTGACCTTCCGCGCCGGCCAAAAACTCAAGTCGCTGGTGGAAGCCTATGAAGGCCCAGAGCAAGACTGAATTCACGTTCCCGCCCATCCCCAGCAAGCGGTATTTCACCATCGGGGAAGTGGGCCAGCTGTGTGACGTGAAGTCGCACGTGCTGCGCTACTGGGAGCAGGAATTCGAGTCGCTCAAGCCGATCAAGCGTCGTGGCAACCGTCGCTACTACCAGCGCCACGACATCGAGCTGATCCGTCTGATCCGCACGCTGCTCTACGAGCAGGGCTTCACGATCGCCGGCGCCCGCCAGCAGCTCGCCGCCCTGCCCAAGGCCTCCTCGCGCGAGTCCTCCAGTGCGCTCGAAGCGGTGCGCGACATGCGCGAGCGCATCAGCCAGAGCGGCGGCAACCTGCTGCAGCTCGACCCCCATGCCGAGGCCAAGGTCGAGGCTCATCCCGATGCCGAACCGGCCACGCCCTCCGACACGACCGTTCCGGCCGTGCACGAACTCGACCTGCGCGAGATTCGGCTCGGGCTCGAGACGCTGGCAAGCGAACTCGCCCCCTACTGCCGCGAGACCTCGCCCGAGGCCTAGCCCTCAGGCCGCGATATGGGCCCGACGCGGCTCCGCCTCGCGACGACGCTCGACGAAATGGCGTAGATAGCGCGACTGCAGATCCCCGCTTTCCAGCAGGATGAACAGATCCGCGCAACCAAAATCCGGATCCCAGCACGGTTCTCCACCGATCCTCGCCCCCAGCCGCATATACGCCTTCAACAACGGTGGCAAAGCGCCCGATCCGGCGTTGCCATCGTCCGGGACGGCCGGCAGGGGACAGCGCGGACGAACCCGCCGCTCGACCGGTGCCAGATGCCGCTGACGCAGTGCCTCGGTGATCGCCCGCGCGGCGACTCCGCCATCATCCATCGGGATCGACGCACAGCCGATCAGAAAGCCGAAGCGATTGTCGGCCATGAAACGCGCCAGTCCCGCCCACAGCGCGGCAATGGTGCCGCCGCGGCGCCAGGCCGGATCGACGCAGGTCCGACCGATCTCCATGACTCGCCCCGACAGACGTCGAATGGCCGCCAGATCGAATTCCTGCTCGGAATAGAAACCGCCAGTCAGGCGTGCCTGGGTATCGGTGAGCACCCGCGTGCAGGCGACCACCGCACCGGTGGCCCTGTCGCGGACCAGCATGTGGTGGCAGTGGGAATCGAATCGGTCGCGCTCCAGGCCACCGTGACCGGGCGGAATGCTCGCGCCCATTTCCTCGACGAACACCCGGTAGCGCAGGCGATAGCAGGCCTCGCGCTCGGCCGGCGTGGTCGCGACAACCACGTCGAGCCCACCCGTCTCCTTCGGCCGGCCGTGCCGGCGTGCCTCGTGTTGCTGCATGTCTCGTCTCTCCTGGCGTCCACTCTGAAGTGCCTGCTTTGCCGAGGAGACTAGGGAGACGAGTTGGCAGTCTTGTGACCGATGTGTGGCATTTCCGTGACGGGATGACAGTCAGTCGAACTGGGCGATCAGACGGGCGGGGTCCGATTCGGGGGGCAGGCAGGCCGTGCCGCGACAGATATAGGCCAGGCCGCCCTCGCCCTTCGGCAACGGCTTGTCGGCCGGCAGATCGTCGTTTCCCAGAGCCAGCACGGCAATGCCGCGACCGCGCAGGTCATCGATAGCCGCCTGCCATGAGCTCATGTCGTGCGCCTTGATCACGACCAGCGTCGCCGGCTGGTGGAAACGCCGCAGCGCGGCGAGCAGGCGCGGATGGACCTGAGGGGCGCGGTCGAGCGACCCGCCCGCCGCCTTGAATATGCCCTCGGCCATGTCGAGCCAGTCGGTGCGCCCCAGGGCATAACCCAGTCGGGCAAGCGTATCGGCGAGGATGGCGTTGCCTGACGGTTGGGCATCGTCGGTGAACACCACAAGACTGCCCACCGGCGCCCCGTGACCGTCGTGGCTCAAGCGGAAGGCACCGGTCTCGTCACCGAAGCGCTCCCGAACGACCTCGACAATCGCCTCGATCATATCCAGCCGTTCGGTATCCGGCGAGCGGAAGAAGGCCTCGCTCTGTGCCTCCAACACTGCGGCGTAGTCGTCCAGGAACGCCGGCACCGACTCGCGTTCGCCGAGCCGCCCGGTGGGCAAGTCCGCCACTGCCACATCAACCGGGATCAGACGGTCGAGCAGGTTCATCCCCATCGCGGCCCAGTCTTCCCGGCCCAGTCGGGCCCCGGCGCGCATCAGCCCCGTGGCGAGCAGCGCGTTGAGTCCCAGCAGTGACTTGTCATCGCGCTTGGGCTGCGCCCGGCGGGCGCGACGCTCGAGCAGCGCGGCACGAACCGCCTCGTCGATGGGCTGGATATCGGCTACCCGGTCGGCGCGCCGGACAGCGGCCAGGTGCCAGCGCCCCTCGAAGTTGGCCGGGCGGTCGAGGCCGTAATCGCTGGTGAAGGCATCGATCATCTCCGTATCGACACCCGCTTGTTCCAGAACGCCCCTCGCCTCGTCGGGCGTCCAGAGGTAGGTTGCGCCCTCCTCGCCCTGGGTGTCGGCATCGAGGCTCGCCGCAAAAGTGCCATCCGGCAGCTGCATTCGGTGCAGGAAATGAGTGATCGACCGATCAAGCAGCCGCTCGATCACGGCACGCCGGCCATCGTCGCGGCCCAGGGTGGCGAAGCGCGCCAGCGTCGCCGGCAGTTGGGCGTTGTCGACCAGCATCTTCTCGAAGTGCGGGATGGTCCAATCGGCATCAACGCAATAACGGAAGATGCCGCCGCCGAGGTGATCGAACAGTCCTCCGTCAAGCAACGCAGCAACGGCATGGTCCAACCGACCGCTGCCGTCCCCGCCATGCGAGGCCGCCTCGTCGAGCATAAAATCGAGCAGCGGCAGCTGCGGAAACTTCGGCGCGCCGCCCAACCCGCCATGCTCGTCATCCAGCGCTCCCTCGAGCCGTGCCCGTGCCGCGTCGGCGATCGAGACCGGTGGCACCGACTCGCTTCCCGGCGGCGCGGACGTGAGTGCTTGATGCACGGCCGCGCCCTGCTGCCGGGTCTGGTCGCCCTTCTCCCGGTAGGCGCTGTGGACCCGCCCGAGCAGGTCGGCAAACCCCGGCATGCCGAAGCGCGGCTCAGCCGGGAAATAGGTGCCGATGAAGAACGGGCTCAGGTCATCGGGGTTGAGGAAGGCGGTCAGCGGCCAGCCACCGCCACGCTGGTTCAAGAGCGCGTGGGCCGTCTGGAAGGTCTTGTCCAGATCCGGCCGCTCCTCGCGGTCGACCTTGATATTGACGAAGTAGCGGTTCATCACCGCGGCGATGTCGGGATCGGAGAAGCTCTCGCGCGCCATCACGTGGCACCAATGACAGGCGGCGTAGCCGATCGACAGCAGGATCGGGCGATCCTGCTCGCGGGCGAGCTCCAGCGTCTCCGGGCTCCACTCGCGCCACTCGACCGGGTTGTCGGCGTGCGCCTGGAGATAGGGACTGGTGGCGTTCTGCATGCGAGGGTTGGTCATCGAGACTCACTCCCGTGGGGGAATGGATGATCGGCGATCAGTCGCCCGATACTGGTAGACTCGGGTCCGTTTAACAACTGCGCGGACAACCCAATGGACTACCCCGCCATCGATCCCATCGCCCTGCAGATCGGCCCACTGGCCATCCACTGGTACGGCCTGATGTACCTGTTCGGATTCGCCGGCGCCTGGGCGCTGGCCCGCCTGCGAGCCCGCCGCCCCGACTGGCCGATCAGCCCGATACAGGTCGACGACCTGCTCTTCTACAGTGCCCTGGGCGTGATCCTGGGCGGGCGCATCGGCTACATGCTGTTCTACCAACCGGGCATGCTGATCGACTCGCCATTGAGCCTGTTCGCGATCTGGGACGGCGGCATGAGCTTCCATGGCGGGCTGCTCGGGGTGCTGGTATCGATGGCGCTGTACGCCCGCGCCCAGGGGCTGGCGTTCTTCACCGTCACCGACTTCATTGCCCCGCTGGTACCGATCGGTCTGTTCTTCGGCCGGATCGGCAACTTCATCAACGCCGAGCTGTGGGGCAGTCCCACCACCCTGCCCTGGGGCATGGTCTTCCCGGGCGCCGGTCCCGAACCGCGCCATCCCTCGATGCTCTACGAGGCGGCGCTCGAGGGACTGGTGCTGTTCATCCTCTTGTGGCTGTTCTCCATGAAGCCGCGCCCGCGCATGGCCGTCTCCGGGCTGTTCCTGCTCGGCTACGGCGTATTCCGCTTCGGCGTCGAATTCGTCCGCGAGCCGGATGCCCATATCGGCTACCTGGCCGGCGGCTGGGTCACCATGGGCCACGTCCTGTCCGCGCCCATGATCATCGCCGGGATCGCCCTGCTGGCATGGGCTTATCGCCGCGGTATCATGGACCGCCCCGCTCACAACCAACCGACCGCGAGTTCCGAATGAAGGCCTATCTCGACCTGATGCAGCGCGTCCTCGACCACGGCGTGGACCGCGACGATCGCACCGGCACCGGCACGCGCAGCGTCTTCGGCCACCAGATGCGTTTCGACCTCTCGGAGGGCTTCCCGGCACTGACCACCAAGAAGCTGCACCTGCGCTCGATCATCCACGAGTTGCTGTGGTTCATCAGCGGCGACACCAACGTGCGCTACCTGCAGGACAACGGCGTACGCATCTGGAACGAGTGGGCGGACGAGAACGGCGACCTCGGCCCGGTCTATGGCGCGCAGTGGCGTTCCTGGCCGACCCGCGACGGCGGCACCATCGATCAGCTGGGCCAGGTAATCGAGCAGATCAAGACGAACCCCCAGTCGCGCCGGCTGATCGTCACGGCCTGGAACCCGGCCGACGTGCCCGAGATGGCCCTGCCGCCCTGCCATCTCTTGTTCCAGTTCTACGTGGCCAACGGCAAGCTCTCCTGCCAGCTCTACCAGCGCAGCGCGGACATCTTCCTCGGCGTGCCGTTCAACATCGCGAGCTACGCCCTGCTGACCATGATGGTCGCGCAGGTCTGCGATCTCGAGCCCGGCGAGTTCGTCCACACGCTCGGTGACGCGCACCTCTACCACAACCACCTCGAGCAGGCTCAGCTGCAGCTGACCCGCGAACCGCGCGCCCTGCCGACGATGCGCATCAACCCCGAGCGGCGCACGATCGACGAGTTCGTTTTCGACGACTTCGAGCTGGTCGACTACGACCCGCACCCGCACATCAAAGCGAAGGTCGCGGTCTAACGACAACCGACCCGCCGAAGGGCGAAATCAGGTGAACCGGCACGGGGTTTCGGCTAGACTGCGGGGTTGATCCGAAGCCACTTTCAACCGTGCCGTCAGGCAGGAATCCCCATGCGCGTGAGTCTCATCGCCGCGATGGCCCGCAACCAGGTCATCGGTCGCAACAACCAGCTTCCCTGGCGACTGCCGGCCGATCTCAAGCACTTCAAGCAGCTGACGATGGGCAAGCCCCTGATCATGGGGCGCAAAACCTACGAGTCGATCGGCAAGCCGCTGCCGGGGCGGACCAACATCGTCGTGACCCGTGACGAAGGCTTTTCGGCCGAGGGCGTGATCGTGGTGCATTCGCTCAACGCCGCCCTGGCCGAGGCCGAATCACACCTCGACGAGAGCAACGAGGCGATGGTGATGGGTGGAGCGAACATCTATTACCAGTATCTGCCCCGTGCCGACCGCATGTACCTGACGCTGGTGGAAGTGGAAGTGGCCGGCGATGCGCACTTCCCGGTCTACGTGCCCGACGAGTGGGAGCTGACGGAAGTCACCCGCCACGAGCCGGACAACAAGAATCCCTACGGCTACCAGTTTCTCGTTTTCGACCGTATCCCGAACTGACGGGCCGGCCGGACTGCACTACCATCAGGGACGAAGGGTGGCGTGAATCGACAACGGTTCCGCCTGTCGCATCAGGCCGGCATAGAACCCAGGAGTCCGTGATGACCCAGCCGTCTCTCGACCTGCGTGACGAATTCGACTACCAGCCCGAGCTCATCGCCCGACTCGTGGACGTCTACGACATTGCCCTTCGCTTTCGCTGGCTGTACGCCAGCGGCATCGCCCTGGCGGGCGCCTTCTTCATGCTGCAGTGGTCCTTGCTGGCCAATACCGCGACCTATGGCCACCCCTGGGTCGGCGTGCCGCTAATCGCCATGGCGGTCTGGCTGGCACTCGCCCCGGCGGCAACGATTGCCAAGTGGGTCTCCCTGCCGGCGCACTTCAGTAACGACTACCTCTCCTTCCGCGACCTGCACTGGGTGCGGCTGATGACCGAACGCCATCCGGTGCTCGCCACCACCGCCGAGCCCTTCCTCAAGGCGCGCGAGCCGGTGCCGGTCGGCGCCTTGCGCCACTTCTGGGCGCCGCTGGTGCGAGAGGAGGAACGCCAGCAACGCTAGCACAGGCGCCCTCCGCACTCGCCAACAATGAAAGGCCCGCTGTTTCAGCGGGCTTTTTGCCGTTGGGACCGAAAAATATGCGGGCCCATCCTCGGACAATGATTAATCACTCCTCGGCCGGCTGACGCACCTGCTGTTTAGCCTGTTCGAGCACGTAGTCGTGGAAACTGCGCATGACCGGCGTATCCCGTTTGCCCTGACGCTGGACCATGTACCAGTGACGGATGATCGGTAGCCCCTCGACGTCGAGGACCACAAGACGGCCGGTCTCCAGCTCCAGCTCGAGCGTGTGCTGGGAGACGATACCGACACCTAGTCCGGCCTCGATCGCCTGCTTGATCGCCTCGTTCGAGCGCATCTCCAGGCCGGGTTTGACCGCGAGACCATGCTCCTCGAAAAAACGCTCGATCGCCGCACGCGTGCCGGATGCCGACTCCCGCTGCACGAAGCGGTGCTGCGCGAGCTCCTCGAGGGCAATCTCCTCGCGTTCGGCCAGCGGGTGATCCGGCGCGGCGATGGCCACCAGCGGGTTCTCGAGGAACGCCTCGGACACCAGGTCCGCGTCAGTCGGCGGCTCGCCCATGATCACGATGTCGGTCTCGTTGTCTGCCAGCTGGCGTAACAGCCGTTCGCGGTTGGTGACATCGAGACTGATCGACACACCCGGATAACGCTTGGAGAAGTCGGCAAGCAGGCGGGCAACGAAGTAGTTGGCGGTACTCGCCACGCTCACCCGCAGATGACCGCGGTGTACCCCCTTCATTCCCTCCAGCACCTCCTCGGCTTCGGTGATCACTTCGAGGATGCGTTGGGCGTAGCCATACAGCTCGCGGCCAGCATCCGTGAGGTACAGCTTGCGCCCCGTCTGTTCGAACAGCGGCAGATCGACATTGTCCTCGAGCTGACGAATCTGCATTGACACGGCAGGTTGAGTAAGATGCAGTTTCTCCGCTGCCTTGGTGTAGTTGAGAAGCTCGGCTGCGGCGCTGAACACGCGGAGCTGATGCAATGTGAATCGAATCATCGACTAATCCATAAGGCTTTCTTTATGGTGAACATCACTTATTTTGAATTGCTTTGATGGTCGGTGGACGTATAGTATCGGCCGAGACGAGACGGGGCCTAACCCCAGGTCGATTCCAAACCCAATGCCAACCTTACCCTTCCGGAGGATCGCTATGGCGAATAAATACAGCGCGGGCGTAAAAGATTACCGCGAAACCTATTGGATGCCGGAGTACACGCCGCTGGACACTGACCTGCTGGCGTGCTTCAAGATCACCCCGCAGCCGGGCATCGATCGCGAAGAGGCAGCCGCTGCCGTTGCAGCCGAGTCCTCCACCGGCACTTGGACCACGGTCTGGACTGACCTCCTCACCGACATGGACTTCTACAAGGGGCGCGCGTACCGCATCGAGGACGTGCCGGGCGACGACAGCGCGTTCTACGCGTTCATCGCTTACCCGATCGACCTGTTCGAGGAAGGCTCCGTTGTAAACGTCTTCACCTCGCTGGTCGGCAACGTGTTCGGCTTCAAGGCCATCCGTGGTCTGCGCCTGGAAGACGTTCGCTTCCCGCTGGCATACATCAAGACCTGTGGCGGTCCCCCGCACGGTATCCAGGTCGAGCGTGACAAGCTGTCCAAGTACGGCCGTCCGATGCTGGGCTGCACCATCAAGCCGAAGCTGGGTCTGTCCGCCAAGAACTACGGCCGTGCCGTTTACGAGTGCCTCCGTGGCGGTCTCGACTTCACCAAGGACGACGAGAACATCAACTCTCAGCCGTTCATGCGTTGGCGTGACCGCTTCCTGTTCGTCCAGGAGGCAACCGAGACCGCACAGGCTCAGACCGGCGAGCGCAAGGGTCACTACCTAAACGTTACCGCTCCGACCCCGGAAGAGATGTACAAGCGTGCCGAGTTCGCCAAGGAGATTGGCGCACCGATCATCATGCACGACTACATCACCGGCGGCTTCACCGCTAACACCGGTCTGGCCAAGTGGTGTCAGGAAAACGGCGTTCTGCTGCACATCCACCGCGCGATGCACGCAGTAATCGACCGTAGCCCGACTCACGGCATCCACTTCCGCGTACTGACCAAGATCCTGCGTCTGTCCGGCGGTGACCACCTGCACACCGGTACCGTCGTGGGCAAGCTGGAAGGCGACCGCGCCTCCACCCTCGGCTGGATCGACCTGCTGCGTGAATCCTTCATCCCGGAAGACCGCTCCCGCGGCATCTTCTTCGATCAGGACTGGGGCTCCATGCCGGGCGTCTTCGCCGTCGCATCCGGTGGTATCCACGTCTGGCACATGCCGGCACTCGTCAACATCTTTGGCGACGACTCCGTCCTGCAGTTCGGCGGTGGCACGCTGGGTCACCCGTGGGGCAACGCCGCTGGCGCCGCTGCCAACCGTGTCGCTCTGGAAGCCTGTGTCGAGGCCCGCAACCAGGGTCGTGACGTAGAGCGCGAAGGCAAGGAGATCCTGACTCAGGCCGCACAGCACAGCCCTGAGCTGAAGATCGCCATGGAAACCTGGAAAGAGATCAAGTTCGAGTTCGACACCGTCGACAAGCTCGACAACCAGAACCGCTAATCCAGGCCTTCTTAACCAGAACCAGACATAGGTAAGAAACCATGAATCAAATGCAGGACTACAAGACGACGGTCAAGTACGAGACTTTCTCCTACCTGCCGTCCATGACCCCGGACCAAATCCGCGCTCAGATCGAGTACGCGCTGTCGCAGGGCTGGGCCCCGAGCGTCGAGCACGTCGAGCCGGAAAACATGATGAACCACTACTGGTACATGTGGAAGCTGCCGTTCTTCGGTGAAGACAACGTCGAGAACGTTCTCACCGAGATCGAAGAGTGCCACCGCAAGTACCCGGGCCATCACGTCCGTCTGGTTGCCTACGACAACTTTACCCAGAGCCAGGGTACGGCCTTCGTGGTTTACCGCGCAGGCTAATAGTCGAGGCCCCGGCGCGTCTCCGGACGCGCCAGGCAATCCCATACACGAGGTACAACAGGCATGCCTGTACAATCTGGAAACAATGCAGCCAGAAATCGTGCAGCAGCTCGCGCCCGACAGGAAGCGGCTCGACGTGGCGACACGTCTGTCTCTTCCGCAGGGGGCAGCCTTGCCGGTCTGACCGGCAAGGAACTTGCCCGCGCACGTCGTGCGCAGTTGTCCGCACACGGCAAAAACGCCAGCACCTCGGCCTGGAAATCGTCGGCATCCGCCGCTCGTCAGAACCCCGCTGCATCGCGGTCCTCTGGCAGCAACGGTGCCGCCGGCTCGCAATCCCAAGCATCGGCGTCTTCCGACGAATCCGTTGACCAGATGTGCTCGCTCGCCGAGTCCGATCCGGGTCAGTTCGGTTCCGAGGCGGATCTGGTGCGTTCCGTCTGCCGTTCGCGTCGCCAGGCCATGGCGAAGTACGGCAAGTCGGCGCTCCCGCCGAAGCCCGCCTCTCAGGGCGGCCCGGGTCGTAACCAGATGCCGTTTGCTGACGAGGCTCGAGCCCAGCAGCAACCGGCGGAGGTTCGCAACGACGCCCAGGCCAGCACTGAGGACGAGGCTTCGTTCGAGTCGCTCTGCACGGTCGCCAAGAAGCGGCCGGCCCGTCTCGGCAAGCAGGCCAATTCCGTTCGCCAAATTTGTCAGGCCCGTCGTGAGGCCATGGCAAACAAAGGCAAGCGGGCCCTGCCGGCCAAGCCGGCGTCCCAGGGCGGCCCGGGGCGTGTGGGTTACCAGGTCCCTGGTTATCTGGACACGAGTGCCAGCGGACGCGAAGCGGCCATGCGCCATCGCGAAATGCTGTGCCACTACGGTCGGGGCAGCGCCCCTTCCTGCCGTCCCGTCGGACGTCGCAAGCCGAGCTCGACCGAAGAGGCGTCCGCGCCAAAAAAGGTGGAGACCGGTCACACGATTTCCGGCCATGAGGTGAAGGGCACCCAGGTGGAGCGCTCCAAGCGCGTTTCGGGTAACGAATCCGGCAGCTGCCGGGTGATCTCGGGCACCGAGTACATCGGCAACGAGCAATACGAGCAGTTCTGCTCCACCCGCCCGCAGCCGAACGAGCCGAAGGTTCGCACGACGACGACCGCCCGCGGTCATGGCGTCAGCGGCACCGCCGTAGGTCGAGCCGCCCAGGTAACCGGTGACGAGCGCGGGACTTGCGAGTCCGTGACCGGCACCGAGTACCTGAGCAGCGAAGACCTGCAGTCCTTCTGCGGCACGAAGGCCCGCCCGACCCACGCCAACAAGGTCGTGGAAGGTCGGACCGAGAAGCAGATGCGTGTGACCGGTAGCGACGAGTATCGTCCGGTTCGGGCCACTGGTGGCGAGGCGGGTGCAGCCCGTCCGATCACCGGCTCCGAGTATGCCGATGCCGGCGTGGCACGGATGACCATCAACGGCGCACCGAAAAAGGTTGCGGAGACGCACACCTACACCGGTCGCACCGTTTCCGGCACTGCCGTTGGTCGCTCCAGCCACGTCACGGGTGACGAGCCTGGCACCTGCCGCAATGTCTCCGGTACCCAGTACCTGAGCTTCGAGCAGTACGAATCGTTCTGCAACACGCGGCCCGAGCCGGGTTACGAGAAGGTCGGCGTTGACCAGTCGCGGCACGGTGAGCGGATCACGGGCAATCTCGTGGATCGCAGCGAGCGCGTGACTGGTAACGAGCCGGGTTCCTGCTCCCGTGTCACGGGTTCTCAGTACGGCGAACCGCGTCTTTGCGGTGGCGGCGTCGACAAGGTCCAGTCCATGCACACCCTCGGTGGGCACGGTCTGACCGGTCAGCGCGTCGACCATCACCCAAAGATGTCCGGTGACGAGCAAGGGGGGTGCATGCCCGTCACCGGTACCGAGTATTACGGCGCTGAACACTACGGCTCGTACTGCTCGGCTTCGCCCGCACCCCGTGCTGAGAAGGTCGAGGAGTCGCTGACTTGCGAGGGGCAGACCGTCGGCGGTACGCCGATGGACCGCACCCAGCACGTGACCGGTAACGAATACGGTTACGAGCACTACGTCAGCGGCACCCCGTATGCGAACGCGATGCACACCGGCTGTGCGGCACCGACCAGCCATCCGATGGCTGCGCCGACGCAACCGAGTGCACGCTACGTGCCCCAGGCGGCACCGGCACCGGCCCAGGAACCGATCACGGCTCCGCAGGGCTTCAGTGTCGAACCGCCGGCACGCGCCGCTCGCGGCCGCATCACGGGCAGCTCGTTCGACCAAGGTGGTCGTATCACCGGCCCGAGCAACATGGCCATGGGACTGATCACCGGTACGCCGGAGTTCCGTCACCCTGAGCCGAGCGCCGCGCATCCGCGGATGGGTTCGGTCATGCCGACGCCGACGCCTGCACAGGCACCGGCTCCGGCACCCGCACCTGCCCCGGTTCAACCGGCGCCGACTCAGAACGCCCCGGCAGAGCCGGTCGAGGCCGCCGAGCCGCAACCGGCGACCCCGGCTGCGTCTCCGGCCGAGGCCGAGCTGCAGTGCGCTCCCGAGCCGCAGGTAAGCGAGCGCATCACCGGCGAAGGTGGCGAGCGTTGCCGGATTACCGGTGACGACTGGTCGCGCAACGGCAAGGTCTCGGGTACCGAAGGCCAGTGGGCACAGTCCCGCAACCCGTCCCTCCGGGGGCAGGCTCGCGGCGCCGTGCGCAACGCCTGGGTCAACCGTGAAGTGCCGCGTCCGGACGTTCCGTCGTCCAAGATTACCGGCAGCAGCGGTAACGACATGAACGGCTCGACCATCACCTACTCCGGTGGTGCCAGGGGCTAAGTGGACGAATGAGTGGCGTGATGACACAGCAACCGTTTCGACGCAGCAGTCTGGGTGCGCCCCGTCTGGGTCAGCGTCGGGCCCCTTTCGGGCTCGGTGCACCCAAGGGTCGTCGCAGCCCGCTGGGTTCGCCCCAGGTGGCGCACCCAGCCTGCCCGTCGCTTCCGGAACGCGGCTGTCATCACCCGCTTACCGACCATGAAGGCAACCGGCAACTGGCGTACTGCGAGGACTCCGTCACGGAGCGGTTCGATCGCATCGTCCCGTTCCTGAAGGATGTCGCCGCCCTGCCCCGTGACGGGCAGCTGGGCGACCGCATCCAGGAGATGGCCCAAGACCGGCTCGGCCACGGCTTCGATCAAGCCCTGGTCACCGACAGCTGGATCAACGGGCCGGACCTGCGGGGTCTGTTCGCAAGTGCCACCTTTGAAGCGCTCAACGCGGCCGCAAGGCAGTTTGGGCGCAAACTGGAAGACCAAAAGAACGACGCGCTGTCCACGAGCAATTTCTTTCTCGACTGCGGTTTCCACGCGGTCGACATCAGTCCTTGCTCGGACGGGCGGCTCAAGGGCCTCATGCCGTTTATCATGCGGCTGCCGGCCTGGTCGTTCACCTATCGCAAGGCGTATGCCGGCGCACTGTTCGACGTGGAGGAAGACCTCCAGCTGTGGAGCGAAGTCGAACTCCGCCGGTTTCGCGAGGGCGTACCGAGTCGCGCTGACGAGGGTACCCGCTATCTCAAGATCGCGGTCTACCACGGCAGCTCCTCGGACCCCAATCATGAAGGCTGCGCCGCGCATGGCAGCGACGAGCGCAAGGCAGCCGAAGCCGCACTGGATCGGCTGCAGGCCTTCCGCCAGGCAGTGGAGAACACCTACTGCTGTGGCGCGAGTACCGACATCCTCCTGGTGGGTGTCGACACGGACACGGACGCCATTCGCGTCCACGTCCCGGATGCCAACGGCGACCTGAGCGTGCATCGCTACGTCGACAACGCCTACCTGTACCAGGAGACGTTGAATCTCGACCGGGAAGCCGCACGTCGGGCCGTGTACGATGCGATCCGCTCGGTGAACGAGACGGACGACTGGGGACGCAGCACCGGTGGCGAACCGCATGACGGCATGCGACGTTTCATCGCCACCCTGCTGGTCAACAACCTGTCACAGATCGATTACGTGACAGAGCGGCATCAGGGCCGCTACCCGGCCGAGAGCATCGGCCATGCCGAGCGCTATATCAGCGTCGGCGACGGCTTCGAGGAAGTGCAGATGCGCAACATCGCGTATTACGCGCACCTGCACACCGTCGAAGAGAACACGAACGACCTGGACGTCGGGATCAAGATTTTCCGCAAGCTCAACGTGAGCCACGGACTGCCGATCCCGATTGCCATCCACTTCCGTTACGACGGACGGGTTCCGGGTGGACGAGACCGGGCGGTTGCGCGGGCGCAGCGTGTCTGCAACGCGATCCGCGAGCGCCATCACGCGCTGGACGAGCAGAACATGCTGTTCTTCCAGCTGACCGTGCAGGACCGTCCGTCCGGCAGCGAAATTGAAGAGGTTTCACAAGCATGAAGATCATGCGGGTCGAAAAGACCTTGGTCTCCACCAACCGGATCGGTGAGCTGGGCCACCGCCCGCTGCTCGTGGTGACGGACAAGCCGGGCGGCACGCCGCAGGTCGCGGTCGACGCCATCGGCTGCATCCCGGGGGACTGGGTCATCTGCGTCGGCTCATCGGCGGCACGGGAAGCGGCGGGCAGCAAGTCCTACCCGTCCGACCTGACCATCGTGGGCATCATCGACCAATGGTCCGCTGAGTGACATGGAGATCATGCAGGTACGTTCCGATCTCGTGGCCACGCGCCGCGTGCCGGGACTGAAACACACATCCTTGAGGGTGCTCGTCGATCAGTCGGGCAAGCTCAATGTCGCCGCCGACCCTGTCGGGGCGCCAGAAGGGAAATGGGTCGTCACCGTCAGCGGTTCTGCCGCCCGGTTGGCGCTCCCGGATCCCACGATCCAGACCGATCTAACGATCATCGGGATCATTGATAACTGGGATCCAAACTGAAATTAGGGTTTCTGTTTTAACAAGTCGTTCGAGAGGAGAAACGAGATGGCTGATGTATCCGGTATCGCACTGGGAATGATTGAGACGCGCGGCCTGGTGCCGGCAATCGAGGCGGCTGACGCCATGACCAAGGCTGCCGAGGTTCGCCTGGTTGGTCGTCAGTTCGTCGGTGGCGGCTACGTGACCGTTCTGGTCCGTGGCGAGACCGGCGCTGTTAACGCTGCCGTTCGCGCTGGCGCCGACGCCTGTGAGCGTGTTGGTGACGGCCTGGTCGCTGCGCACATCATCGCGCGTGTCCATTCCGAAGTAGAAAACATCCTGCCGAAAGCCCCGGAAGCCTAAGGCGGATTCACGTAGCGTCGGCGACCTGACGTCGCCGGCCGATTCAACTACAGCTTGGGAGTAACTCAAATGGCTGATGTATCCGGTATCGCACTGGGAATGATTGAAACGCGCGGCCTCGTGCCGGCAATCGAAGCGGCTGACGCCATGACCAAGGCCGCCGAGGTTCGCCTGGTTGGTCGTCAGTTCGTCGGCGGTGGCTACGTGACCGTTCTGGTCCGTGGTGAGACCGGCGCTGTTAACGCTGCTGTTCGCGCTGGCGCTGACGCCTGTGAGCGCGTAGGCGACGGCCTGGTGGCTGCGCACATCATCGCGCGTGTCCACTCCGAGGTAGAGAACATTCTGCCGAAAGCCCCGGAAGCTTAATTCCGGGCACTTGCAAGCAGGACTGTCTGACCGTGTCCACGGGCACGGTCTGCCTGCTGCCCTATTCTTTTTCAGGAGCCGTTTAGACGTAAGTGCTGACGGCTCTTGTTGGATTGACTGACCTGAGGGTGCACGACATGGCTT
Source organism: Guyparkeria hydrothermalis (assembly GCF_023555385.1). Lineage (NCBI taxonomy): Bacteria > Pseudomonadati > Pseudomonadota > Gammaproteobacteria > Chromatiales > Thioalkalibacteraceae > Guyparkeria > Guyparkeria hydrothermalis. The sequence continues at coordinate 202,816 of NZ_JAJSED010000001.1, read as the reverse complement.
CCACCACTGGTATCGCACTGGGTATGATCGAGACCCGCGGCCTCGTGCCGGCCATCGAGGCCGCCGACGCCATGACCAAGGCCTCCGAAGTGAGCCTGATCGGCCGCTCCTTCGTCGGCGGCGGCTACGTGACCGTGCTGGTCCGTGGCGAGACCGGCGCCGTCAACGCGGCAGTCCGCGCTGGCGCCGATGCCTGCGAGCGAGTCGGTGACGGCCTGGTCGCGGCGCACATCATTGCCCGCGTGCACGGTGAGGTCGAGTCGATCCTGCCGGAGGATCCGTCCCAAAGCGAATCCTCCTGGTGCGTCCCGTCTATCGGCTGACGCGAGGCTGATACCCGCTGAGAGGGATTGGCAATGAGCATGCGGATGAATTCGCGTGTGATCGGGCTGCTCGGACGCGCCCTGCAACTGGAAATGGAATCCGCCCAGCAGCACCTGACCCGGGCGAGTCTCGCCTCGCTCTGGGGTGACCAGGCACTGGCCGACCACCTCACCCGCCTGTCGGACGAGGAAATGGGACACGCCGACCTGCTGACCCGGCAGATGCTGCTCTTGGGCTACGCACCGCCGGGCCTGTCGCTCGCCCCGGTTCGACCCGGGCGCAACCCGGACGAGATCCTGGCACTGAGCCGGGCCAACGAATGGGAGACGGTGCGATTCTACGAGGAGTCCGCCAACTGGTTCCGGCGCTTCCAGCCGGACGAGACCGGCGCCCTCTTCGCCCACCTTCTCGAGCAGGAGCTGGGCCACGTCCGTCAGCTCGGCGGCTAGGCAACACGAGTTCTCAGGGAGAACGCACATGTCCGACACGACCGACATCAAGTTGGACGGCTGGCAGACACAGAAACGCCCGCCGATGCTCATTCGACGCTTCGAGTTCGAGGACTACGACCAGACGCGCGACTTCCTCGACCGCCTCGCCGAGGCATCCGAGGAAATGGGCTACCATCCCAGCCTGCAGTTCGACCGCACCACGGTGAGCGTGAACGTCTCGCCGCTGGAGGAAACGCTGGGAGACCTCGAGGTCAACTTCGCGCGCAAGGCCGACGAGTTGGCCGGTCAAACCCAGGAGGGGTAACGATCCAATGTCCGCACACGTCATCGCACTGGCCAATCTCAAGGGCGGCTGTGGCAAGACCACGCTTTCCATCAACCTTGCCTCGGGCCTGGCCAGGCGGGCGGAAGTCGGACTGATCGACGCCGATCCGCAGGGCGCCCTGCGGCACTGGTCCGGCTGGGGCGAGGCCAAATCCGGCCTGCCGCGCCTGTTCGATGACCACGACAATGCGCATCGGAATCTCGAGCACGCCCGGGAGCACTGCGACTACGTGATCGTGGACTGCCCGCCGTCGCTCGACATGAACGTGACGATCGAGCTCCTCGAGCACAGTCACCAGGTGCTGATCCCGGTTCTCCCCTCCCCGCTCGACCTGTGGGCGAGCGCCGACACCGTCGAGGCGGTGACCAAAGCGCGGGAGAAAGGCAACACCGAACTTTCGGCTTATCTGTTGCTCAATCAGACCGAACCACGCAGCGCCATGACCCGAGCCATGCAGAACGCCATCTCGGGGCTTGGCTTGCCCGTACTTCCCTCGGCCGTCCGTCGCCGTGCCGCGTTCCGCACAGCGGTGGTGGAGGGAGTGAGCGTCTACCAGCTCGGCGGCCGCGGCCGTGCGGCGGTAGACGAAATCGAGAACATCATTGACGAGGTTACGCCATCATGAGCAAGTTGGAAGACAAGCTGAGCGCCAGCGTGAAGTCCGAGTCCCAGCAGAAGCCGGCCGAAGCAAGCACGGAAAACAAGACCGCCGCCAAGCCGGCCGAGAGCAAGGCCTCGACCTCGGCGGCCAAGCCCGCGACCAAGCCGGCAGCCAAGTCCACGGCCAAGCGCAGCACCACCACTCGCCGCGCACCGGCCAAGAAGCCCGCCGCCAAGAAGCCGGCAGCCAAGCCGACCACCACGGCCAAGAAGCCGGCTCAGAAGACGGAAAACGCAGGTCTCGGCAAGCAGCCGCTGCACCCGCGCCGCGTCTGGCCGGACTGAGTGTCTCCCCGGGCCGGTCCCCCACCGGCCCTTTCCGCTTCCCATGTCACCCGCAGAACAGCGACCAACCCGATGAGCAGTGCACGGCTAGAAGACCAGGAACGCCTGGACGAGCTGGGTGAAAAGGCGCGTGAGATCCTCGAGATCAACTGGGTGGACGCCACCCGGGTGTTCTCGCCGCGCGCGCTGGACGCCTATCTCGAGGGCGCGATCAGCCTGCAATCGCTCGGCCGTGGCGAGGAGCTGGTGCTCGCCTACATCGAGGCCACACCGCAGGTGGCAAGGGAATTGGGGACCGATACCGCCTTCGAGCTGCTCTCGATGGCGATCAAGATGTTCTCCAAGACCAGTGGCGCGGTCCTCGTCCTGTTGTTCTCGACCGCCCCGGTGGCCGCGAACCGACTGGGTGAGGCCTCGCTGTTCCACCAGTACATCTCGTTGGTCAACTACATCCTGGCGCAGGCGCCCCGTGCCCTGCGCCCCATGCTCGGTCAACTCGACCACCTGCTCGAGGTGCTGACCCTCGGCGGCCTGCGCCGCTGGGCCACCTGGGGCATCAATGCACACCGCAACGACTTCGACGCACTGGAGGCCTACTTCAGCCTCTCCAGCCCCGAAGCCGAGGCCGTGTTGCAGAAAGAGCGCCGCGGCACCCTGTTCGTCGACGTGCAGCGCCGCCTGGTGATGTACCTGCGGGCATTATGGGCGCGCAACTTCCTGCTGCGTCCCACCTCCGGTGACTTCGAAAGCCGCGAGGGCTACCGGCCGTTCATCGAGGGCCCGTTCATCAACCTGCCCGATGCCTTCGACGACTACGTCGACCGCGACGATTCCTCCGTGGACGGCGTCAATCTCTACCGTGCCTCGGCCGCCCACGCCGCGGCGCACATGATCTACTCGGGTTTCGACGCCGAGTCGGAAGATGCCTCCAAGCTCCAGCAGAGCTTCATCGGCCTGATGGAAGACGCGCGCGTCGAAATCCTCGCCGGCCAGGACTTCCCCGGTCTCGAGCCGCTGTGGGCGCGCATCAGCCGGATCGCGGTGAACCGCCACGAGGAGACCGACCCCGACCGGGTCGGCCCGCTGCTCGACCGTATCGCGCTGGCCCTGCTCGATCCCGACTACGTCGATAACCATCCGCTGGTCGTCGAGGCCCGCGAGGCCCTGATGACGATTCAGGAAGACCTCGAGAACTACGAGCGCGTCCGCACCGCCGGCCTGGCACTCGCGGAGCGCGCCGAGGCACTGGGCCTGAGCTTCAGCCCCAGCCAGGACGTGCCGAGCATCCCCTACCGCGACGACAACCGCTTTCTGTTCGAGAAGCCGGAATCGGCGATGGAAATCCAGCGCGAGGGCAGCACCGACGACAAGCGTCGCTACGTCTCGCTGATGGAAATGCTCAACGAGCTCGACGTCGAATACATCTCGGCCGAAGACGCCGACGAGGTCTGGGTGCTGGGCACCGAGCTCTACGACAACCACGGCCGCAAGTACTCGGACATCTTCGCCGAGGACCGCACGCTCTCGCCGGTGCACTACCCCGAATGGGACTACATGACCCAGCTCGAGCGTCCGCTGTGGACCACGATCAACGAGAAGCGGCCCCAGGACGGCGATCCGGAGGAAATCGACGCGATTCTCGATCGGCACAAGCCGCTGGTGCGCCGCCTCAAGTACTTGATCGAGGGCATCCAGCCGCAGGGCGTGGTCCGCGAGAAGAAGGTCGAGGACGGCGACCAGATCGACCTCAACGCGGCGGTCAACGCGATGATCGACATCCGCATGGGCGAGACGCCGGACCCGCGCATCAACATCCGCACCCGGCTGCAGGTCCGCGACCTGTCAGTAATGCTGCTGATCGACCTGTCCGAGTCGACCAACGACATCATCGGCCGCGGCGACGAGGAGACCACGGTGCTCGACCTCTCGAGGGAGGCCGCTGCCCTGCTCGCCGACGCCATCCATCGCGTCGGCGACCCGTTCGCCATCCACGGCTTCGATTCCAACGGCCGGCACGATGTCGAGTACTACCGCTTCAAGGACTTCGGCGAACCGTACACGGACAAGGCCAAGGCGCGCCTCGCCGGCATGACCGGCCAGCTGTCGACCCGCATGGGTGCGGCACTGCGCCACGCCGGCTCGCAGCTATACCGCCGGCCCAGTCAGCGCAAGCTGGTACTGCTGCTGACCGACGGCGAGCCCTCGGACAACGACGTGCGCGATCCGCAGTACCTGCGCCACGACACCAAGAAGGCGGTCGAGGAGCTCCACCGCCAGGGCATCGAGACGTTCTGCGTCACGCTCGACCCGAATGCGGACCAGTACGTCTCGCGCGTGTTCGGTCCGAAGAACTACATGGTCCTCGACCACGTCTCACGGTTGCCGGAGAAGCTCCCGGCGCTGTATCTGTCGATGACGCGCTGATTCGGCGGGCGGGTCACACCGCCCCGCCGACGGGCGCAGCGTGGCAACTGCAGGAGGCCCGATAAGGCTCGCGCAGGCCCGATGATCGACAGGCGAAAACGAGATTTTTTTGCAGCGAGCTGGCCCCGGCCGGCGAAAGATGGAGTAAGGACATGGTCAAACTGCAATGGCTGATCCCGTTATTGCCGGTGATATCCGCCCTGCTGGTGCATTTGCTGGCCGGCCGGATCGGCAAGCGGGTCGCCCAGTTGAGCGTGGGCATGGGGGTCGTCACCTTCCTCGTTGCCCTCTGGCAGATCGTGGTCTATATCGCGAGCGACCAGGGCCCGAGCTGGTTGGGCATCGGCGCGAGCTGGGGCAGTGTCTACCTCGACCCGCTCAGCGCGATCATGGCGCTGGTGGTCGCGGGCTTCAGCCTGATCGTGCACATCTACTCCGTGCGCTACATGGCTGAAGAGCCGGGCTACGCGCGCTTCTTCATGCTGCTCGACCTGATGACGGCGTCGATCCTGCTGTTCGTCACGGCAGGCGACCTGATCACGCTGCTGATCGCCTGGCACCTCGTCAGCGTGATGATGTACTTCCTGCTCGGCCAGAACACCGAATCGCGGCCGGGCGAGCGCTACGCCTTCTGGACCTTCCTCACCTACCGCATCGGCGACCTGCCGCTGGTCCTGGCGGCCGTGCTGCTGTTCCAGGCCTATGGGGCACTGGACTTCCCGACGCTCTTTGATCGCCTGATGGCCGACCCCCACACTGAGGTACTCGGCATGCCGGCGGCGATCACGGCGGCCGGGCTGATCGCCGTCTCGGCCTTCGCCAAGTCCGCCCAGTTCCCGCTGCACACCTGGCTGCCCTACACCATGGACGGCCCGACGCCGGTCTCGGCACTGATGCACGCGGGCATCGTCAACGCCGGCGGCATCATCATCAACCGCTTCGCTCCGGCGTTCGTCAACGCCGACGGCGTGCTGCACCTGCTGTTCGTGGTCGGCCTGCTCACCGCGGTGATCGGCTCGGTGCTGATGCTCACCCAGAACGACATCAAGAAGTCACTCGGCTACTCCACCATGGGCCAGATGGGCTTCATGATCATGGAGTGCGGCGTAGGGGCTTTCTCGCTGGCCGTGTTCCACCTGATCGCCCACGGCATGTTCAAGGCGACCATGTTCCTCAGCTCGGGTGACCTGATCGGCGATGCGCGTCGTCACGACGACGTACCGCAGAACCCGCTGTACACCTTCCTGGTCGACCGCAAGACCGGCAAGCCGACGCGCCTACCGTGGCTGGCCATCGGGCTGGTCACCTTGATCGTGCCGCTGGTGATCCTGCTGCTGGCGCACTGGGCGGTCTCGCCGGACTTCTTCCAGAAACAGGGCGCGATCGTGCTGCTGTTCTTCGGCTGGATCACCGGCGTGCAGGTGCTGTTCGCCACCCACCGCCTGGATGCGACCAACCCGGTGCGCATGATGCTGATGATCCTGCTGTCGTTCGCCCTGATCGTGATCGGCTACAGCATCATCGGTCACACCTTCGAGACCTTCCTGTACCCGGATGCGGCCTTCCGCGAGGCGCTCTATCACGCCGCGGGCCTCGATGCGGTCACCTTCGACGGCCTAGTGATCCTGCTGGGGCTGATCGTGCTGGTCGGCTGGATCGGCAGCTATCTCGCCAGCCGCGAGGAATCGCTGTTCGGCAACCGCTTCACCGAACTGCGACTGACGCTCTACTCCCTGATCTCGCGCGAGCTGTACATCGCCGACCTGTACGAGCGTCTGAGCCAGGCCCTGCTCGAGGGCTCCAAGCGCATCAATGTCTGGATGAGGTGGCGCTGATATGAACACGCTGTTGCTGTTGCTGGCAGGCTTCTTCCTGCCCCTGTTCCCCCTGAGCATGGCCTTCAACTGGCTGCTCGGACGGTTCAGCCACCCCGTCATCCGCGTGGCGCTCATCCTCGTCTGGCCGCAGATCGGCGTGCTGCTGGTGCTGGCCGCCGGCGTGCCGCTGAGCGGGAGCGTCTTCCTCTGGTGGGGCCTGATTACCGCAGTCTTCTACGCCTGGCGACTGCTGACGGTGCGCGAGCTGGGCCAGTGGGCGGCCATGCTGGCCACCTCGGCCTTCGCGCTGACCTGGGTGATGGCCGCCAACGGCGCGTGGGTGGTTGACCTGCACGCCTCCGTGATCGGCTTCGCCGTGGCCCCGGCCCTGCTGGTCGTGGTCGCCATGCTGCTTGAACGTCGCCTGGGTGCCGCCTACTCCGGCTTGGTCACCGGCATGGCGCGCGACATCCCGCGGCTGGCTGGCCTGATCACGGTGGTGTTGCTGGCCGCGATGGCGCTGCCGATCTCCCCCGGCTTCTTCGTCATGCTCACCATGCTGTTCGGCAGCGACCCGGCGCCCGTGATCGTGGCGCTGCTGACCTGGCTCTTGTGGAGCTGGGCCGGTACCCGGCTGCTGCGGGACACGGTGTTCGGTCCGCGTAACGACAAGAACATCGCCGACCTGCCCGTCGCCCAGGCATGGGCCTTCGCCGGCGTGATCGTCGCCGCGGTCGTGTTGAACCTGATCTGGACAGGAGTCTGACGCCATGAGCCGACTGACGCTGGGCCACCGCCTAAAAATCCGTTCCATGGTTCACATGGCCGCCGAACCGATCCCGTTCTTCTGGCCGATGCGGACCTTCATCCACCACAATCCGCTGCATGGTCTCGAGCACATGCCGTTCGAGGAAGGCGTGCGCCAGGGCGAGCGGCTATTCCACGGCCGGGCGTTCCTGCCGCGCAAGGACTACCAGCGTTATCACGCCGAGGGCAAGGTCGACGACGCCACCCTCGGTGACGACATCCAGCGCTTCCTGGCCGAGCGCGAGGCCATCGGCGACCTCGATCTCCACGGCATGCTGCAGACGCTGCTGTGCAATACGCCGGAGACCGTCGGCGAGCGGCTCGACCTAGCGGATGCCGAAGACATCAAGTGCGCGATCGACGGCGAGGCGACGCCCTGCGGCGAGACGACCGCCGACATCGACGCGCTCCAGGAACGCCTCGCGGCACAGTTCCCGCCCGAGCGGCCGCTTTACGAGTCCATCGACCTGCTGTTCGGCACCGAGATCGGCACCACGCTCGACGAGCTGGTGATCAAGAGCTGCCTGGACTTCTTCGACGAAGGCCAGTCGACCCTGCAGATGCCGGGCCGGGAGCATGGTTTCTTCACTGCATGGAGCGCGCTGGCCAAGCGCAACCTCCGCCTGTTCCTGCGCGGCCTGCACATCAAGAAGATCCTCGCGCAGGACACCTCCGCCGAGGGCGTTATCGCCTACGTCCTCGGGGAACTGGGCATCGAGGAGTCCCACTGGGACGGCCTGATCACCCGCGAGCTGACCCGCCTGCACGGCTGGGCCGGCTTCATCCGCTGGCGCTCGTCGGCCAGTCGCTACCACTGGTCGCAGACCTACCCGGCCGACCTGATCGACTTCCTGGCCATCCGGCTGGTGCTGGGGCTGGCGCTGATCCGCGAGCACGCCCGTCGCAAGCGCCTGCCCGCCACCTACCCGGATCTGGCGGCCTATCTCGAGCAGCACACCGCCGAGTGCTACCTGCGCCAGGCCTACCACGGCGGCACCGTCCGGCCGGAGTGGGCCCATCGTGTCGACGACGCCCTGGCGCACAAGCACCCTGGCCACATCAACCGCCTGCTGCCCGAGTACCTGCACGACGAGCGGATCGCCGAGGCACGCCGGCAGGCCGACCGCCTGCTGTCGCTGGCCGAGGCCGCCGGGCAGACCGAGGCGCTCAAGGCGCTGGATGCCGACCAGATCGACACCCTGCTCGCCCTGCTCGACGAGTTCGAGGATGGCGAGGGCATGATGTGGCTGCGCGCCATGGAGGCGGTCTACCGCAAATCGGTCCTCAACGAGATCAAGCTGCTGCCGCCGGCCAAGCGCGAAAAGCGTCCGTTCGCCCAGGCGCTGTTCTGCATCGACGTGCGCTCCGAGCGCATCCGTCGCCAGCTCGAGCACGTCGGCGACTACCAGACCTTCGGCATTGCCGGCTTCTTCGGCGTGCCGGTCAGCTTCATCGGCCTGGGCAAGGGCACCGAGCTGGATCTCTGTCCGGTGCAGATCACACCCAAGAACGTGGTGCTGGAAGTCCCCACCGGCGCGACGCAGATCGAGACCGACTTCTACTCCTCGGCCAGCCACGTGCTGCACGACGTGAAGAGCTCGGTGCTCTCGCCGTACTTCACCGTCGAGGCGATCGGCCTGCTGTTCGGCTTCGACATGATCGGCAAGACCGTCGCGCCGCGCGTCTACGACCGCTGGCGCAACCGCATCGAGCCCAAGGGCGCCTCGACCCGTCTGCTGATCGACAAGCTCTCGCGCGAGCAGGCCGACTCGATCGTCCGCTCGCTGCAGCGGGTGACGATCGTGCAGGCCATCGGCCAGCAGCTCGGCATCGACCGAGACGCGATCACCGACTCGATGATCCGCGAGCTGCGCGAGATCGCGATGGGCAACAAGGAGGGCACCTCCGAGTTCGCCCGCCAGTTCGCCCTGAGCCCGGCGGCCGAGGCCGAGTTCATCGAGACGCTGCGCGACGAGTACCGCATCAACCCGTCGTTCGTCTCCATGCAGATGGAGCGGCTGGGCAAGATCGGCTTCTCCACCGACGAGCAGGTCTATTTCGTCGGCCAGGCGCTGCGGATGATGGGGATGAACGAGAACTTCTCGCGCTTCGTCATCCTCGCCGGTCACGCCAGCCAGTCGGACAACAACCCCTACGAGTCCGCACTCGACTGCGGTGCCTGCGGCGGCGGCCACGGGCTGGTCTCGGCGCGCGTGCTCGCGCAGATGGCGAACAAGTCCGAGGTGCGCCGCCGCCTCGCCGAACAGGACATCCACATCCCGGATGACACCTGGTTCGTCCCGGCGCAGCACAACACCACCTCGGACGAGATCGCCCTGCACGATCTGGATCTCCTGCCGACCAGCCACCTGGTCTACATGGAACGACTGCGCAACGGCCTGCGTGCCGCGAGCCGACTCTGTGCCGCCGAGCGCCTGCCGACGCTGGAGGAGAACGTCGACCCGGACCTCGACACCACCACCGCGTTCCGTCACATCCAGCGCAACACCAGCGACTGGACCCAGGTACGCCCCGAGTGGGGTCTGGCGCGCAACGCGGCGGTGGTCGTCGGTGGCCGCCATCTGACCGAGGACATGGACCTCGACGGCCGCAGCTTCCTGCTGTCGTACGACTACAAGCTCGACCCCAAGGGCCGCCTGCTCGATACCATCCTCTCCGGTCCGTTGATCATCGGCGAGTGGATCAACCTCGAGCACTACTTCTCCGCCGTCGACAACGAAGGCTTCGGCAGCGGTTCCAAGGCCTATCACAACGTCGCCGGGCGCTTCGGCGTGATGAGCGGCAACCTGTCCGACATCCGCACCGGGCTGCCCTCGCAGACGGTGCTCAAGGACGGTCGCCCCTACCACGAGCCGCTGCGCTTGCTGGTGATCGTCGAGGCGCCGGTACCGCACGTGCTCGCCGCCGCCGGGCGCGTGCCCAAGGCGCTGAGCCTGATCGTCAACGGCTGGGTCAACGTGGTGGTCGCCGACCCCGAATCCGGCCATCTGCATTACTTCGACCGCGGTGACTGGATCGATCTGGGGCCGGCGCCCCAGCGCGCCAAGCAACTGGAATCCAACGACGCAGAGGAGAGCCCTGCATGAGCAATCTCAAACTCAACCCGCTGAAGAAGCTCGAGATCATCATCGAGGGCGAGCACCAGGAATTCGCCACCGACCTCCTCGACCGTGCCGACGTCAAGGGTTACACCATCGTGGGTAACCTGTCCGGCAAGGGCAGCCAGGGCTTCCACGAAGGCCACCTGATGTTCAACGAGGACGAGGTGCTGATCATGATCATCGCCGCCGTCCCCGAAGAACTGGTCGAGCCGCTGCTCGAAGGTTTCGCCCCGTTCTTCGACAAACACAGCGGCGTGGTCTTCGTCTCCGACATCCAGGTCAGCCGTCTGGTTAAGTTCAAGGGCTGATCGCGGTAGGATTGCGTCCCAACGGAACATTGCAATCGGGGCGCCACCCGATACCCCCTACAGAATCGAGAGTGCAACATGTTGTTTGATCAGAGCCCCCAGCAAGGGACCAACAGTGCGGATGCGGACCAGTACCGCATCCAGACCGAGCCCTACTACCGCCCGGTCCACGACGAGGTCGACCTCTACGAGGCCGCCTACAAGGCCCGCATGCCGATGATGCTCAAGGGCCCCACCGGCTCGGGCAAGACCCGCTTCATCGAGTACATGGCCTGGAAGCTGCAGCGTCCGCTGATCAGCGTGGCCTGTAACGAGGACATGACCGCCTCGGATCTCGTCGGCCGCTACCTGCTCGACAAGGACGGTACGCGCTGGCAGGACGGCCCGCTGACCACCGCCGCCCGCATGGGCGCGATCTGCTACCTCGATGAAGTGGTCGAGGCGCGCCAGGACACCACGGTCGTCATCCACCCGCTGACCGACCACCGTCGCGTTCTGCCGCTGGAGAAGAAGGGCGAACTGGTCGAGGCACACCCCGACTTCCAGATCGTCATCTCCTACAACCCGGGCTACCAGAACCTGATGAAAGATCTGAAGCAGTCGACCAAGCAGCGTTTCGGCGCACTCGACTTCGACTATCCGGACCCGGATACCGAGACCGAGATCCTCGTCCACGAGACGGGCGTCGACCGCGACACGGCCGGCAAGCTGGTCGAGATCGCCCAGCGCGCGCGCAACCTCAAGGGCCACGGCCTCGACGAGGGCGTCTCCACCCGTCTGCTGGTCTACGCGGGCAACCTGATCTCGAAGGGCATCGACCCGCGCGCCGCCTGCTCCATGACCCTGGTCCGTCCGATCACCGACGACCCAGACATGCGCGACACCCTCGACTCGGCAGTCAGCGCGTTCTTCTCGTAACGAGAAACGCCAACCCGAACGACAAACGCCCAGCCAATTGGCTGGGCGTTTTGCTTTTGGGGCCGATGTTTACCGGCACCGGGTCGGCCTGTGCCGTCCGCTACCCGCTCTAGAGTCGTGAAAATCCCCGAGCGCACATCTACATTCCCATATGCGAGATGTGGATCTCGTGGCATAAAACCCGCCTGTCGGCCTGGAGGCTGCCATGGAGACTATCGAGTCTTTCGAAAGGGGGGTGGCCGTTCGTCGAGAACGCAGGTTGCTGGCTGCTGACATCTACAACAACGCACGGCTACTGTTCGCTCACGCGAACAGGAACTGTCTGTTCATACCCATCTGCCGGGCCCAGTATCTGGCAGTCATGGACGAAAACGAGATCATCTTTGTCGACGACCTCGGCGAACGACGTATCGAACTGGCCTGGCGCCAACTGCGCCCTCAGGCGCGCCATTCACTCTTCGATCCGGTCCCGTACATCCTCGAGATCTACCTACCTCGCGGTCTACGGACCGTCCAGTACCTGCAGAGCGACTTCGCCGCGGCCCTGTACCAACTCCAGCAGCGCAAGAAGCGCACCCAGGGTGCCGGCAAGGCCGAAGTCAGGACGCTGCGCCAGCGGCAGTAACGTACCGCGGCTCATGGCCGTTCCAGCACGACGTCGGCCGCAGCCGTAGCAGTATCAGCGGACCCGCTTCGTCAGCAGCACAATGTCACCGGTGTACGGGTGGCTCGGATGCGGAACCACGCGACGCCTCGCCTGCTCCGCATAACCAAGCCGGCGATAAAGACGCAGCGCGCCCTCGTTCTGCTCGAACACCTCGATGCTCGCGAGATAACAGCCGGCCTCGACCGCCCAACCATCGACGATGCCCATCAGATGCGTCCCCACGCCCATGCCACGGAAGTCCGGATAGGTCGCCAGCATGTTGATATAGAAGCTCGACGGCACGCACTGCTCGAGCTCGATCAGCGGGCGGATGAACTCGGGCATGTCATCAAGGCTCTCCGCGTGTTCGGCATCCGGCAGCCGGTAGGCGAGGATCATGCCGGCGACACGATCATCGATGATGGCAAGGCGCGGGCATTGCGGTAGGAGAAGTTCTCGGTCTCCGAGCAGGCATTGCGCGTACCCACCTCCAGGATCTCCTCCCCGGGGCTCACCGACTGCTGCCAGAAATACGCCGGTATGCCCTCGCCCGCCATCAGGGCGAGCTCGGCCACCGCCCGGCAATCAGCCCTAGTCGCGCTGCGTATCTTCATGGATGTCGCCCCCTCGGGCACCATCCGGCCCTGCTGCGACTATAGGCAACTCTGGACGCGTTTCCCGTCGTTGGCGCCATCGTCAACGTCACCCCGACGGGGTTCGATCAGGCACGTTTCGTTGACTCGACGACAACGTCTCCGCCGGTCTTCTGGTCTACGTTCGCAGCCCGATCGCCAAGGGCGTCGACCCGCGCGCCGCCTACTCCATGACCCTGCTCCGTCCGATCACCGACGACCCGGACATGCGCGACACCCTCGACTCGGCAGTCAGCGCGTTCTTCTCGTAACGAGAAAGGCCCGCCGGACCGACAAACGCCCAGCCAATCGGCTGGGCGTTTTGCTTTGTGCCGGGCAATAGCGTCAGCTCAGGCCGGGCGCTCGTACACCGCGAAGAAATGCGGCACCGGCGGGTCCTGGTGGTCGTCGTAGGCATCGAACTCGCGCTCGACCAGCCCCGCACGGCGATAGCCGTCGATCTCGTCGCGGTCCAGCGGAACCGGGAACGCCAGCGAATGGTCGTCCGGCTCCCGGCTGCGGCATGACACCAGCACCACGCCGCCCGGCGCGGCCAGCTCGGCGATCGCCTCGATCGACTGGCTGCGCTGAGGCTCGGCGAGGATCTGGGTGGTATTGCACTCGTACACCAGATCGAAGCCCCTCACCCAGGCAGGCTCCGGGTCGAAGAGATCCCCCCACCCGGTAATCCACCGGGCTGTCCGGGAAGCGCTGCCAACACATCTCGACGGCCGTGGGCGAGATATCGAATGCCGTGACGGCATAGCCGGCCTGTGCCAGCCGTTCCGCGTCGTCCCCGAGCCCGCAGCCCACCGTGACGGCCCGCTTGCCCGCCGCAGCGGCCTGCTCCTCCAGCCAGGCGACTAGCATCGGATTGGGCGCGAGGTCGTCCCAGTAGATGCCGTTAACGTCGCCCTCGGCCCCTCGATAGAACTCCTCGAACCAGCCGTTCGGGACGCCCTGCTCCGCGTAGGACTCGGACAGGCGGATGGTCTTGTCTTTGGTGAATTTCATTGCTCACGAATTCCTCGCCAAAGGTCAGCCACGCGCCTGCGTGGAATCGGCATGGCCGCCGGGTAGCACAACGCGTTCTTCGACACGCCCACTAATCGCCACGGCACGCGCTCTTCTTCGAGGATTCGTGGCATATGATTTCTCGCCCCATCTCTGGCTCATTGGCCAAGTAAAGGCATACCAGGGAACGGGTACACTCCAGATTTTTCCGTATTTCCTGGGGCGGAAACCCTTGGCCTGTCCGTTTTTTCCTCCGACAGAGACATCGGAGACGATAACGCCCTCTTCATCACCCAGCTCTTTTTTGACCGTCCCATCCGCGTCCACGATGCACGACAGGCCGGGGAAGCTGCTTCTCAGGTCAGGCAGGTGTCCTGGAAGCTCTGTTCTCAACAGCCCGACCTGGTCCGCCATTACCATCGGCACGCCAAGCGTTCGAGAATGGATGGAACGCATGTTCAGGAGCATCGCATCGAATCGCTTGATATCACCGGGGATAAAGGCTCTGGGCCGCAACGCGGCGAAAGGCGCCAACACCAGATCGATGTGCGCTTCCTGAAGGAATGAAATCCGATCGAACAACAGATTCTCGTAGCAGATCGCCACGCCGATCCGACCAATTGCCGTTTCAATGACGTGCCGGTCATTACCCGCCGTGTAAAAATACGACTCCACGGAAGCCGGTGGCTCCTTGCGTACGCGCCCCAACAACTCCCCCGCGGGGTTTGCAAGCACGAAAGCGTTGTAGAAGTCCTCTCCTTCCGCCTCCAGGAAACTGAAACCCAGATAAATCCCGAACCGCCGTGCAGTACGTAATAGCCAGCCGACCACCTCTCCGCTGATGGTTTCAGCCGTGTCCCAAATGGCTTCGACCAACATGTAACCGTTCGGCATCAGCTCCGGCAACAGGACAAGCGACGCCCCCTGATCCGCCGCCTGACGAACCAGTTCCTCGGCATGATCCAGGTTGTGATTAACCCTGCCGGGCAAACACTTCATCTGTATCGCACCAACTCTGATGGTCATCGGCATTACCAGGCGCCTCGGGTTTGCCACCAACCGAGAATAGACCCCCATACATCGTCCGAATCCCTGGGGCTGCACAGAGACGCTGTCTATGAACGACCATCGGCTGAAACGAAAAACGCCCGGCACATGGCCGGGCGTTCGTGTTTCTGGGTGCGATCAGCCGAAGCCGACGAACTAGGCTTTAGCGGTTACCGCTACGCCCACCGCCACCACGACGACCACCGTTGCCACGACCGCCACCCGGGCGACCACCGCCGCCGGGGCCGCGACCCTGACCGCCACCGCGTCCACCGCGGGGACCACCTCGTCCGCCACCGCCAGGACGGCCACCGCCGCCGCGACGGCCACCGCCATTGCGGCCGTTCGGGATCGGCTCGGGCTTGGCGTTCGGGTCCGGCTCGAAGCCGGGCATGACGTGGCGGGTGAGCTTCTGCTTGGTCAGGCGCTCGATGTCGGCCAGCAGCTTGTGCTCGTCGACGCAGACCAGGGATACCGCCTCGCCGGACTCGCCCGCGCGGCCGGTACGGCCGATGCGGTGGACGTAGTCCTCGGCGACATTGGGCAGCTCGAAGTTGACCACGTAGGGCAGCTGGGCGATGTCGATGCCGCGCGCGGCGATGTCGGTGGCCGCCAGCACGCGGATGGAACCGTTCTTGAACGATTCCAGCGCCTTGGTGCGGGCCGACTGGCTCTTGTTGCCGTGGATCGCCATCGCCGGGATGTCGCGCTTGGATAGGTACTCGGCCAGACGGTTGGCGCCGTGCTTGGTGCGGGTGAACACCAGTACCTGGTGCCAGTCCTCGGTGATCAGGAGCTCCGCCAGCAGCTCGCGCTTCTTGTCGCGGTCGACCTCGTAGACCGACTGGCTGACCGCCTCGACGGTGGTGTTGCGCGGCGTGACCGAGATCTCCTCCGGGTTGTCCAGCAGGCCTTGCGCAAGCTTGCGGATGTCGTCGGAGAAGGTGGCCGAGAACAGCAGGTTCTGGCGCTTCTCCGGGACGATCTTTAGCACCTTCTTGATGTCGTGGATGAAGCCCATGTCGAGCATGCGGTCGGCTTCGTCCAGTACCAGGATCTCGACCTGCGACAGGTCGACGGTGCCCTGGCCGTGGTGGTCGAGCAGGCGGCCCGGCGTGGCGACGAGGATGTCGACGCCACGCTTGAGCTTGTCGATCTGCGGGTTGATGCCCACTCCGCCGAACATGACCATCGATTTCAGCGGCAGGTGGTGGCCGTAGTCGAGCACGCTCTGCTCGACCTGGGCGGCCAGCTCGCGGGTCGGGGTGAGGATCAGCGCGCGTACCGGGCGCTTGCCACCCTTATGGCCGCCTTCCGGGTGCGTCGCCATCAGGCGCTCGAGCAGCGGCAGGGTAAAGCCGGCGGTCTTGCCGGTACCGGTCTGCGCGGCAGCGAGCAGGTCGCCGCCGGAGAGGACTGCCGGGATGGCCTTGGCCTGGATCGGGGTGGGCTTGGTGTAGCCGCGCTCTTCGATGGCGCGCTGGATGTCCGGGCGAAGGCCCAGTTCAGAGAACAACATAGAGATGATTTTCCTTGGGAGACGCTCGGCGCATGGAGGCCATGGCAATCATGGCGTCTCGAATGGCATGGCGTTTCCCGTCACACGGTCCCGGGGAGGGAACGCACGCCAGTCGGCAAGGAAAACGCGGGGTTTGAGGGCATGTCGTCGACACGCCGTCAGGACTTGGCTCGGCAGGACTGGTCTATCCGAGGCGCGCAGGATAGCACCTTTGCGCAATTGCCATCGGAAAATCTCCCGGTCGGGCCGGCCGGCCAAGCTGGTAGACTCGCCGATTCCCCATCCACACGAACATGGCGCACGATGAGCAAGGGATCTCTTCAGGATCAGCTTCTCCAGGCCGGCCTGGGCCAGAAGGGCAACAAGGGCGGCAAGAAAGGCGGAAAGAAAGGCGGAAAGAAAGGCAAGCAGAAGTCCGCCTGGGGCCGGGTGAGCCGGCACGATCAGGACGCGAACACCAAGCCGCCGAAAGAGATCGAGGCGGCCAAGAAGGCGGCTGCCGAGAAGCTCGAGCGCGAGCGCCAGCAGGCCCGCGAGGCCGGCGCTCGCAAGCGCGAGGACGAGCAGCGCCGCGCCCAGCGCGCCGAGATCCGCCAGTTGATCCTCGACCACGCCGAGAAGCTGCCGAGCCACGGCGAGCCGTTCCACTTCGCCGACGACGGCCGCGTGCGGAGCCTGCCGGTCAACCCGCGCCTGCGCCGGGGACTCGCCACCCGCAAGCTGCGCCTGGCGGTGTGGGAAAAGCGCTATCACATCGTCTCCGCGCAGACGGCCGAGAAGATCGGCCAGCGCGATCCCGCCTTCCTGGTCGCCCTGCCCTCCGGCGGCGAGATCCGCGACGAGGCCTACGCCGAGTTCGCGGTGCCGGACGACCTGGTCTGGTAATCCACTGCCCCGTTCGGGACACCGCTTCCTGCCAGCACGCGCCGGGCAGACTACTCTCCCGGTAGCGATCCGAACCTTCGCCCCGTCCCGCCTGTCCAAACCAGTCGGTCGACGGGGGCGGACGGTGCGCAGCCGACGACCGCCGTCTGGATCAGCGCTCTCGGGAGGACAGTCATGAAGGGCATCAGGA
Organism: Guyparkeria hydrothermalis; assembly: GCF_023555385.1. Taxonomy (NCBI): domain Bacteria; kingdom Pseudomonadati; phylum Pseudomonadota; class Gammaproteobacteria; order Chromatiales; family Thioalkalibacteraceae; genus Guyparkeria; species Guyparkeria hydrothermalis. The sequence goes on along the minus strand of NZ_JAJSED010000001.1, from coordinate 185,441 downwards.
TAGGCACCACAACACTGGCCGTGATCGCGGTCATCGTGGCCGCGCTGGTCGTCGCCCGCCTTTATCTGCCCTACTGGGTGAAGGATTACCTGAATAACGAGATCAACTCGCTGGAAGGCTATGGCGGCTCGATCCAGGACGTCGACATCCATCTGTGGCGCGGCGCCTATGCGGTTCACGGTCTGGAGATCCACAAGATCAAGGGCGGGTTGAAGAAGCCCTTCGTCGCCGCCGAGACGGTCGACCTGTCGGTGGAATGGAGTGCCCTGCTCGACGGTGCGGTGGTCGCCGAGTTCGACATCTACAACGCCGACCTGACGTTCTCCCGGACCCAGAGCGGCAAGGGCGCGAACTGGGAACGTCTGGTGGACGCCTGGTCGCCGTTCGACATCAACCGCGCGGATCTCCACGGCGGTCGGGTTTCATACATCGATTACAGCACCGACCCGAACATCCACCTGTTCATCGACGACATCGACGCCCATGTCACCAACCTGCGCAACGTCGACGAGCGCGACCCCGCCCTGCCCTCCGACCTGCGGGTGAGCGGCCGGTCGATCGGCGGCGGCCAGTTGAGCGTCGAAGGGAAGATGAACGTGATCCAGGACATGCCGGACTTCGATGTCGCGATCAAGCTGACGGACGCCTCCCTGACCGCCTTCAACGATTACGTCAACTCGCTGGCAGCCGTGGATTTCGAGAGCGGCAACGTCGGCATCTTCTCGGAGCTTGCCGCGGCCGACGGCCGGGTGACCGGTTACGTGAAGACGGTCGCCACGGGGGTGTCGGTGGTCGATCTGCGCGGCAACGACAAGAACCCGTTCAACGCCCTGTGGGAGTCGCTGGTCTCGGTGTTCATGGAGGTGTTCGAAAACCAGCCCGAGGACCAGTTCGCCTTCCGCATCCCGATCGAGGGCAACCTGAACGATCCGGATCAAGACGGATGGGCAGCCTTCCTGAGCATCTTCGAGAACGCCTTCGGGCAGGCATTCACGCGGGATACGGACGGCAACATCCGCTTCGAGGAACTACTCGAGAAAGAGTGACGCGCCGCCCTCGACGGGCCGGCCCCGATCACGGGCTCTGGGGGTGCCAGTCCTCCGGTACCAGGTCCGTGCCTTCCAGCGCCCGACAGGCTGCTTCATAACCGGCCTTGATGGCCTCGTCGGCACGCTCGAATTCCAGCAGGCCAACTCGCGCCAGTTTCGGCGAGATCAACAGTTCCGGCGGGTCGCCGGCCATGCGGCTGCGGGTGATCCGATCCTGCATGATGTTGATCGAGCCGGCCATGACATCGAGCATGCCCGGCGGGTCCTCGCCATGATCGCGCTCCTCGAGCCACTTGCCGACCCGCCCGTCGAGGAAGCGCTCGTCGACGCTGTCGAGCCACTTGCGCATGCCGCTCTCGTTGTGGGTGTCGTGCCGCGCCGCGCCGCGGACGTCACGAACGTGACGACCGACCAGATCACTGTTGAGATTGACCGCGATGACGATATCCGCGCCCAGTGCCCGGCACAACGAGACCGGCACCGGGTCGGTCAACCCGCCATCGACCAGCCAGCGGCCCTCGCTGCGCACCGGTGACATCAGGCCCGGCACCGCAATCGAGGCGCGTACCGCCTGCATCAGGCTACCCTCGCGCAACCAGACTTCCCGACCGGCCTCAAGATCGGTCGCCACGGCGGCGAACGGGATGTCGAGCGACTCGATATCCACCGGCTCGACCTGCTTTTGCAGCGATTTCATCAGGGTATCGCCCTCGATCAGCCCGCCGCCGAAGCGGATGTCGAGCAGCCGCATCACATCGAGCGAACGGATGCCTCGCACCCATTCCTCAAGCCTGTCCAACGAGCCACCGGCATAGCCCGACCCGACCAGGGCACCCATCGAGCAACCGGCGACCATGCCCGGCTCGATACCCGCTTCCTTCAGTGCGTGGATCACGCCGATGTGCGCCCAGCCGCGGGCCGCGCCGCTGCCCAGCGCCAGACCGATGGTGGGTTGATTACCGCTGTTGCCGCTCATCGTCTCTCCCTGTCACGGATCATCGAAAAACCCGCCTGCCTGGCGGGTTGGCCTGCGATTGCCGCCGGAATCAATCCTACACCGGCGCCAGCGTCTCACGATCGCTTTTCGCCGCGTTCGTCAGCCCGGCTGGCAGCGATCCGGATCGCGCTCGAGCTCGGCCTGCCGCATCGGCATGCGGTCGATCAACGACCAGATCGTGTCGAGCGATCGGGGATGACCGACAAACTTGCGCTCTCCGTCCAGCCCGAACAGCAGCAGGCGGGCCGATCCGTCCGGCTTGCGCAGAATCCGCTGGCGGACGCTCGTTTCGGCCGCTCCGTCCAACCGAGTTCTCTCGAACTGTGCCGTCTCGTCGCCGGCAAAACGGCGCCAGACGCCGCCCTCGCGCACCTCCAGCCAGTGGATGCGTCGCTCGACGAGCGCGCAGCGATTCGCCAGCAAACGCGTCTCCCAGCGGCTCCCCTGTTCCGATGCCCGTCTGCCGGTGCCGACCACCATCAGCAGTGGACGGTGCTGCCACGCGAGCGCCTCCCAATAGCCCTGACCTTCCGCAGGGCCCGCAGCAGCGGGGCCGCTTCCCGACAACAGGGCAAGAACAACAAGCAACGGACCGTGAGCTGACATGGGCGCCTCGAGAACGGTACGACTCCCTTCAAGACTAGACCGGATGATCGATATCGACCGGTTCCGCTGCCGATGCAAACGTGAAAAGCCGATTCATTTACTAGGGTTGGGTAAGTACGTGCCGCCATATATCGCGTGACGGCCCGAGCCCATTCACTCGAAATCCCCCAAAGGCTTCCCATGAAAATAAATCCGGACAAAGGATACGTTGCCCTGCTCGGCTGGTCGCTTAACGCCGTCGAGGCCGCCGAGACGTTTGATCGCCGCTATGTCGTGGTCGCGCCCGACTGGGCCGAGGAATACTGCCAGCAGCACGACATTCCCTACATCCCGTGGAATTTCGAGCGGCTCAACGACCGTTCGCTGGAGATCGCGGAGACCCTCAAGGAAAAAGGCGTGGATGTGGCCATCCCGCTGTTCGAGGAGACGGTGGAATGGGCCGGGGCGATCAACTCGGTGCTGCTGAACAAGCCCAAGCTGTTCGGCCAGGCGATGCTGCTGCGCGACAAGGCACTGATGAAGCGCCGCGCGCAGCTGGGTGGCATCCGCGTGGGCATCTTCGAGGAGGCCCACGACAAGGAGGACGTGGTCCGCTTTCTCAAGCGCGTCAACCAGACGCTACTCAAGCTCGACGGCGACCCGAACGACCCGATCCACCTCAAGGCGTTCGACAAGGCCGGCTGCCTGGGCCACCGGGTGATCCGCACGCCGGACGAGGTCGACACCATCCCCGAAGAGGAATTTCCGGTCCTGATGGAATCGCACCTCGATGGCTGGGAGTTCGCGGTCGAGGCCTGGGTCCACAACGGCAAGATCCGCTTTCTCAACATCTCCGAGTACGTAACGCTGGGCTACTCGGTCTTCGTGCCGGCCACACCGGAGCTGGAGAAATACCGGGCGCAGATCACCGCGCAGATCGAGAAGCTGATCAAGACCTTCGACATCGAGTTCGGCTTCGTCCACCCCGAGTACTTCGTCACCAACGATGGCGAGATGTACTTCGGCGAGGTCGCCTATCGCCCGCCGGGCTTCAAGGTGTTCGAGCTGCTCGAGCGCGCCTACGGCTTCAATGCCTACCAGGGCCTGATCCTCTCCTTCGACCCCAAGACCACCGAGGAGGAGATCACCGAGTTCTTCCCCAAGGAGGTGGTCGATGCGAAGGGCGTGGCCGGTTGCTTCGGCGTCTACCCGCGCCGCCGCGTGGTCAGCCACCTGGAAATGCCGGAAGAGACCGAAAACCACCCCTACTTCGAGTCGCATGAACTGACCGCGCCGCTGGAGGAGACGGTCACCAAGCGCACCGCCTTCGGCACGCACTGGGGGCTGGTGTACTTCTTCGGCGACGATCCGCACACGATGCGCGATCTGCTCAAGCACCAGGAGGACCTGGACTTCTATGTATAATTTGGCGCAATCCCCCGGGCGAGAGGAGCCCGAGGGAACCTCTGCGCGAAACGATGGTGCCTCTGGCTCGCGGGTTTGTTCGCAATCAAGGCGCCGGCTCGAAGACGGGCTCATTGCCCGTCGAGAGACGGTAACGCGGAGTGCGGGCAAACCCGCGAGCCCCTCCCGGGCGGGCCGCCAAGGGACCATCTGCGGCGTTGCGGCGCTTGCGAGTGGCGACGGCCATTCACGGTACACCGCGCCTTGCATCTGGACCCTTGGCAGTCCCGCAGAGACACTATCGATTCGTGTAGAGGTTCCCAAGTGACCAACGAAGCCGGCGACCAATCGGGCGGGGATCTCCTGCCCGGCCTCCTGCAACGATTCGACGATGCGCTCTCGGCCCTTGATGCCGCCCCGGAATTCTCCAAGCCGACGCGGTTGCGCCGGGTACTGGACGGTGCCAAGCGCGTCCTGCAGCAGCCGGGCGGCCCGGCGGCGATCGAGGAACGAGCCGAGGCGATCGAGGCGGCCGGCACCTTCAACGGCTCGGACTGGAATTACCCGGAGATCCTGATCCCGTCGCTGTCCGCCCATTCGCTGGGCAGCAGTGATGCAGACACGGTGGTCATCGAGGCGCTAAGCGACCTGCGCATCCTCGCCGTGGCCCGGGGCGCCTACCCACACCCCAGCCTCTCGGCGGAAAACGCGCACCATCACCTCACGCAGGTGCTGGCCATCAACCTGCAGCGCCTGTTCATGCCTCCCACCGAGGCCGAGCGTGAAACCCAGGGGCGGCTGGCCGATCTCGCGCGCGGTCTGCTGTCTCACCTGGCCGAGCGGATCGGCTACGAGCACATCGTCGACGAGCTGATCGACGAGATCTGGCGCATCCTGCAGCAACGCCCGATCCAGACGGAGCCGGTCAAGCAGATGATCACCCAGATCGCCATCTGCCAGACCGATCCGGCCATCGATCTCGGCGCCAGCGGCCAGGGGGCCGACCGGCTGGTCAGCAGCCTGTTCGGCCCGACCCAGGCCTGTCGCGAAGACCCGGGCGTGGCAATCTACCAGGAGCGTCTGGAGAGCATGGATGCCGGCGCGCTGCAGAACGAGGCAACCGGCTTTGCCCGCGCCATGCACGACACCGGGCTGGTCTCCCCCTACCACGCGACCCTGATACGGCACCTCGTCGCTCAAGGCGACCATCTCGTTGCCGAAGCAATGGGGTTATCGGCGACGGGACGGGACTGCCTGCTCTGCTACCGCGACCTGGTCCATGCGCTGATCGACCAGGCGGTGCTGCCTGAGACCGCGCAGGCGATCTACGGTCTCGCGTTGATGCTCGAGCGCGGCATCCTGTATCAGTCACCCGTCGCCCCGGCGCTTTGGCGTCAGCTGAGTCTGCCGCTGTCGGCGTGGTCGCGCGAGCGGCTGGCACTGGCCTTCGGCGAAACAATTCCGCCGCGCACGCGCCTGCTGGAAGGCGTGCTCTGCATGCTCGGCCAACCGCTGGGTGTCGGCCAGGGCAACAACCCGACCTGCCAGTCGGCGCGCGCCCTGTCGATGTGGGCCTACAACGATCCGGACTACCTGCTGCAGATGGTGGCCTGGGCGGCACGCGACGACGAGATCATCATGCACTTCGAGGGCCAGCCGATCTCGTCGATGGCCTCGTTGAGTGGTGTCGCGCAGAGCCTGCCGATCGACCTGGATGCCGTCTCGCTGCTGGTGGTGCCGCATCTGGACCGCATCTACGCCGAGATGGGCCGACGCTGCATCGGCCGCGAGGGCGACCCGCACCGCTGGATCAATCCGGAATTCCACGGCTGGTGGGCCGGGCGCGGCTTCCGCATCAACGTCGATGTCGCCACCGGCAAGCTCGATGCGCTGGAGGATTTCCTGCGCCACTTCTATGCGAGCTATCACCCCTACTACAACGGCAACCAGCCGCTGATCCACCCGCAACCGATCGGCATCGCGGCGACCGACAGCGCGGCACGGTTCATCGGCTGGCACGCGATCACGCTGCTGCGCGTCGCGCTCGACCCGCAGGAAGTGATGCGGGCGTACTTCTACAACCCCAACAACGACAGCGGGCAGAACTGGGGGGATGGCGTCGAGGTGAGCACGGCGGGTAGCGGGGAACGCTTCGGCGAATCCTCCCTGCCCTTCGAGGAGTTCGCCTCACGCCTGTACATCTTCCACTACGACCCGCTGGAATACGGCGAGCTGGCCGACGTGCCGCAGGAATCGCTCGATCGCGTGATCGACATGGTCCATCGCACCTGGGGTAGCGACCGCATTCCCGCCGAGCAGCTCGCCCTGAACGTGGACAACCCGGCGACGGGCACCGAGGCCTGATCCCGGCGCCCGCAGGCCGGCCTTCGGCCCGTCATCTCCTCAGGGCGCGAATCAGCTCGTCCTTGTCCATCTTTGACCGGCCTTCGATACCGACCTGGTCGGCCTTGTCATACAGCTCGTCCTTGGTCCAGTCCTCGTAGGGAGGGCTTTCGCCGCCGCGCTCGCCGGCCTCCGATCGATCGCTGTTAGCGATCCGAGCGGCCTTTTCCTTGCTCATGCCTTCGTCACGAAGGGCTTCGTACTGTTCGTCGTCCTTGATGCTGTTGCCGTGGTTCTTGGTCATGGTCTACCTCCGTCGTGACATGGTCATGCCGTTTCGTCCCGGCTGACCGGACAGGACAGGACGTTGCCCTCGATCACTGGGAAAAGATCACGGGCGCACGAGTTCCACCGTCAGATCGTGCATGCGCCAGTCGACCGCTCTGGCACATTCGATTGCTTCTGCCGTCCGCTCGGTCGGCAACCGGTCATCGACCGGCTCGACATACGCCTCACCGAAAAAGACCTGCCCGGCCTCGCGCATCCGGACGTCCACCCGGCTCACCCAGGGCAGTTCGGCGATGCGTTTCTCGACCTTTTCCGGCAGCTCGTGCGGTTCGCCTTCGACGGTTTCCGGTCGGCGATCCATCAAGTCGAACACGCTGGTTTTCAGGTGGGTCATGCCATCCTTCAGCACATCCAGGCCGATCACCAGGGCCGCCACGCTGTCCGCCCACCAGTAGCCGAACGCGATGCCCATAATCCCCACGGCGGCAGCGGCCGAGGTCATCCAGTCCGCCTTCTGCATCGTCGCATCGGCAACCATCGCCTTGTTGTGCAACGCCTTGGCCGGCCCCAGCTTCAGGTAGCCGAGGACGCTGGCAGGTAGCGCGCTGTATGCCAACGCCGGCAACATCAACCATCCCAACCAGACGGGATGACCGAAGAGTTGCAGCGTGCCGATGGTGGGGTGTTCGGCGGCAATGAGGCTCGTCGCGGAGTCGTACACCACGTAGAAACCGACAGCGCACAGCGCAAGAGAAGCAACCTGGAACGAAATACCCAAGGCCCGGTGAAAACCGTAGGGGTATGTCTCGTTAGGCGGACGGGTGCGCATGCGCAGGCCGACGAGCACCACGATGGCGGGGACGAGACTGATCAGATCTTCCAACCAGGCTGCCTTCATCGCCTGACTGGACCCCATCACCAGATACATCACCGTCACCACGCTCAATCCGTAAAGGACGGTAATGCCCTCAAGGATATAGGCGCGGCGCAGATCCTTTTCGAGGCGTTCGGGGACTTCGAAACGACTGGTGAGCGTGTTCATTGCGCGCCTCCTTCAACCCGGGACGACGCAGCCTGCGCTCCCGACGCTGTGCCTGAAAGCTGCGCCTGAATCATCGCCGGGACATCGTCTTGCCTTTCGAACAGGAAGCGCTGGACGGTGTGGAGCCAGCGGTTTTCGCCCGGTGGCAACGCGAACACGCGCTTGCGGGTTTCGAGAATCGGTTCGTGTGGGGTCAAACCTCGGGCACGGATCTGCCATTCGGGCGCGGCAAGCGGCAAACTCCCGTCGGCGTTCAAGGTCGCCGGCACGGCGCCACGATCCTTCAGCTTTTTCACCACCGAAGTGTGGGGCTTCACGGCAATCCGGATTCCGTCCAGATCCTGCTTTGCGTTCCGGTTCGGTGGCCATCCCACCATCACCCGAGAGACTAAGTACGGACGGCTCAACGCAACCTCCTTTCGCCACGGGGATGTGCGTTCAAGGCCGCCGATCACCAAATCAAGCTCGAACGCGGCCAACGCGCGAAACACCTCGGTATCCGAGCCCTCGACCCACTGTACGTCGGCCTTCAGTTGCCGGGCGAGGTCACGGACCAGCACGGCCTCGACGCCCTGTGGCTCACCGGAGGACCACCTCGCCCAAGGGGCAGCATCGTCGATCACCCCGACACGCAAGGTGCCCTCCCGCACCTGATCTTGCGTCCCCTCGATGTCCCGCGGCAGGTCGCACCCGGGCAACAGGAGAACCAACAGGGCAAACGCGAACGCCCTGACTACCCGATCACCAAAGCGGAGAAACCGAATCGAGAGCCAGGGGACGGTGTGACATTCGTACGGACGCATACCGCGTAGCTTCCAAAGTGAATGGCAAGGCTAACCGTAGATCACCTGATGGACTCTCGCCGGACTGAACGGCACTCGGGTTCGGGTTGGTTATCCAGGCATGCGACGACTATGGTCGAGGCGCGGTCCGATGTTGGGCCCGGCTCGGCAACCGACGCGAACAGAGAGGAGACACCCCGTGAACATATTCGAAGCGCTGCGTGAAGATCACGACGTCCAACGCGACCTCCTCGACCAGCTGACGCAAACCCACGGCGACAGCGAGCGGCGCGCGAAGCTCCTGCAAGCGACACGAGATGCGCTGGTCCACCACGAAAATGCCGAAGAGCAGTACTTCTACGTCCCGCTGATGCAGGCGGATCTCACCCAGGAACAGGCCCGGCACAGCATTGCCGAGCATCACGAGATCGACGAGATCCTCGAGACCCTGGAGCACACGGCACCCAGTTCGCCGGCATGGCTGACGCACGCCAAGACGCTCCGCGAAAAGGTGCTTCACCACCTCGAGGAAGAAGAGCACCAGGTGTTCCAGCAAGCCGGGAAGGTGCTCGACGACACGGAGAAACAGGAACTCGCCACCCGGTATCGGCGGGAGATGAGCGAACAGGCCGGCGCAGACTGACTGGCGCTCGGCCCGTCCCGTCACCGGACCTGAGCGGGTTCGGGCAATCCTCCTAGCGAGTCGTTCTCCGTGGAGCCACAAGCAGAGAGCACCGGGCGCTATGCGTCACTGTTGAACAAATCCCGCGTGTAGACCCTGTCAGCCACATCCTGGATTTCAGAGGTCAGGCGATTCGCAAGGATCAGATCGCTGCGCTGCTTGAACGCCTCGAGGTCGTTGACCACGTCGGAACCGAAGAACTCGGTCTCCTCCAGCACCGGCTCGTAGACGACGATCTCGATGCCCTTCGCCTTGATACGCTTCATCACGCCTTGCATGGCGCTGGCGCGGAAGTTATCCGAACCCGCCTTCATGATCAGGCGATAGATGCCAACGACCTTAGGCTCGCGCTTCAATACGGAGTCGGCAATAAAGTCCTTGCGCGTGCGGTTGGCATCGACGATTGCCCGGATCAGGTTGCTGGGAACGTCCTGATAATTGGCCAACAGCTGCTTGGTGTCCTTGGGCAGGCAATAGCCGCCATAACCGAAACTGGGGTTGTTGTAGTGCTTGCCGATGCGTGGGTCCAACCCAACACCCTCGATAACCTGACGAGTGTCCAGACCGTGTGTTTCGGCGTAGGAGTCGAGCTCGTTGAAGTACGCCACACGCATGGCGAGATACGTATTGGCAAACAGCTTGATGGCTTCCGCCTCGGTGCTGTCCGTAAACAGCGTGGGAATATCCGCCTTGAGTGCGCCTTCCTGCAGCAGACGGGCAAAGGTCTCTGCCCGCTCCGATCGCTCTCCGATGACAATCCGCGACGGATAGAGATTATCCTTTAGCGCCTGCCCTTCGCGTAGAAACTCCGGCGAGAAAATCAGGTTCTTAGTCCCAAAACGCTTGCAAGCGTCCTCCGTATAGCCCACCGGTACGGTCGACTTGATCACCATCACGGCGGCCGGATTGATCGACATCACCGACTGAGTGACTGCTTCCACGCTGCGCGTATCGAAGGTATTGGTTTCCGGGTCGTAGTCCGTCGGGGTGGCGATGATCACGAAGTCCGCATCCCGGTAGGCTGACTGCTGATCGAGCGTGGCCTTGAGGTTCAGTGACTTGTTGGCGAGAAAGTCGCTGATTTCCGCGTCTTCGATCGGCGATTGCCGGTCGTTAATGAGCGCTACCTTTTCCTCGAGCAGATCGACGGCCGTCACCTCGTTATGCTGAGCCAGCAAAACGGCATTCGACAGACCGACGTAACCCGTTCCGGCAATTGCAACCTTGATCATATATAAACTATTTACCGGAAAAGCTACGCAACTGACTTGTCATGTTCGAGTCCAACGATTTTCTTATACTCAGAATAAATCATCCGGAATATCTCTTTTTCATTTTCCTCGTCTAAGAACATCCGCATGTAGCGTTTGCCATTTTCAGCGATCTGCCGGCAATGGTCATCATTGTTCAGACACCATTCGTAAACCTCGTCCAGGTCGTCGAGGTCATCGCTAAGCGGGACATAGTGCACATAGGGAATCAGCTGCGACTCCAGCAGCCAGCTCTCGAACGTCGGTCGCGGCATGATTGGAACCGAGTTTGACGCCAGCACCCATTTCAGATTGGTTGCAACGTCATTCCCTTCCAGGCTCACGATGTACTTGCTCTTCAACTGCTCCTTCTTGGCGGTAAAACCCTTGACGTAAGGCTCGCAAACGCGAACGCCCTGCGGACCGAGCTTGGAAAAACCGACATCATGGTTTTTCGAATATCGCTTAACGAAATTCAACCTGACATTATCGTCCCAGGACAGGCTTCGATTCACATGCGTGCCGGTTGGCTGACCTCTCCAGACAACACCTGAGTCCTTTTCCCCCCACAGGAAATAATCGGACGGCGACAGGCCGCGCCAGTGGCGGAACTTGTTCAACTTCAAAACGACGCCATGGCCACCAATCGGCCGACTCTTCACAAAAACCGGGCCGAGCATCTTTTCGGCTTTATCCAGCGCCTTGTCTCCGAACTTGACCAGCACGCTGTCTTCATCCTTGGCACAGGCTTTCAGGAAATCGGTCATGTCCTCGACATAGCTGCCGACCGTGACCGCCTGATCCGACGTCTTCACAGAAAATGCGTTCACCTCGCTCCGCACGTAACCCTGGCGTGCCTTCAGCTTCTTCCCTTCGTGATGAAGCTTGCCCATCTCGCTCTTGCCGATATAGAGGCCGACACGGGTTCTATTGTCCATATAAAACGGTTCAGGTTTTTTCTCTTCATACTCGAAAATCTTTTGCTTAATCAAAGGTCCGTGCGGCCTGTGATCAGCGGCCAGCCTCATCAACCCATGAGAAACGTCAAGGGAAAACTCCTCGTTGTATATCGCAAGATCCCTGACAATATCTATTGCCCGCTCTTTGCTTGACATATAAAACCCACCAAAATTTATCAAACGTGGCAAAACACAGGGACGGGTCGACTAGATCTTTCGTATGGGAAGGCAATCGTCTGTTATCAACCCTTCCTGCTCTTCCGCCATGGCTGTCCTCAGCCTTCTCATTCATACGAGGAAACATCACACACGGGAGAACCGTCCCCCTCAACCCAGATAGGAAGTTTTTCTTCAATTAGAATTGCTCATCCGCAAACTCCTTTTAGAGTCAGGCGTACCTCTTTCCTTCCACGTCGCCCATTACATGACCGTGGATTGCCGCGCCCTCCCACGCACGAAATTCATCTCACTCCGTAAGACGAACAACACCGGCGTAGCCAAAGGCATATATATACGACATCAAATAGGTGCGGCTACCTAAGTCAGTGCGGTAGACCATATCCGTACTGGGTTGGTTCAATACACTGGGATATCGCGATACAAGATAATCAGACCGCAGCGATGAGGCATTACTTTATTAACATCACTACGCCTTCGATAACCGGAATCGGACAGCATCCTCTCTCCCGCCCCGAACAGAGACCATCCCGCCTCGTAGCAGCGAGGCCCGGCCCCCGTGGGTCCCCGGGCCGTTCTCGGAGAGATCGCCAGATGTCATCGGTTCCGGGCAGATGGAAGACCAGTCACCGGAACGATTCGGCTAGCGACAGCTGCTAAAGCGGTAGGGACGAAATGCGGGTTCATGGCGAGAGGCAGGGTAAGAAGGAGTGGCAGGAAAGCCACGAACCCAGCGGAAAGCGGGGTGGCTTTCGATGTTCAGGGGTGAGTTAAGCGCCCCTTGAACACCGGTATCGCCAACCGCCCTGGATCAGCCCAGGTACACGTCGAAGCGTAGTCGCCCGGAACGGTAATCGATGTCCGGAGCGGTCGCGTCGATCGTGGGTGCGCCGGGCGGACGCTTGACCACCCAGCGGGTGCCGGGCTGACGGCGCGCCCAAGCGAACAGAGCCACCGAGTCTGCATCCTCGCCCACCAGATGATGAAAGATCCGCATGGGCTTTTTCACCAAAGCGGACTTCTTGCGCTCGGGGAACATCGGGTCGAGGTACCAGACCGTCTCCGATGAGGCGGAGACGTCCGGTGGCTCCTCGGAAAGCACATCGCCAGCAACCAGGGTGATACGTGCAGCGACGTCTGCCAGCGCCGGATCGTCGGCCGCGCGGGCCAGTGCGTCCGCCAACAGGCAATGAACCACGGGGTGCCGCTCGACCGCGACTACCCGGCAGCCACCGGCAGCCAGCGCCCAGGCGTCCCGTCCCAGACCGGCGGTCAGATCGATCACCGGCGGGCGGAAGCCACCTTTCCAACCGGTCGCCCGTGCCAGGGCATCCTTACGGGTCAGCGGGCGGGCATAGGCCCGGTCGGCGAAATCGATCGCCAGCGGCACATGGCCAAGATCGGGGCGGGCGGCCGGTGGAAACAGCCCGACGCGGCCGGTCTCGGCGGCCAGCACGAACTGGTCGGGCGGCACCGCCTCACGGGATTCCACGCACACCAGCCCGTGATCGGCGGCAAAGGCCGCCAATCCGGCAGGGTCGTCCGGCGCGGCGACCACCATCACCGCTGAGGTGGCTCGCCCGGCCATTTCGTGCAAGCGTGTCACGGCGTGGCCGGGGTTACAGCCACTTGCGGAAGATGCGCGAGTTGCGCTTGAGGTTGTAGAGCGCGCGGCGCTGGGAAGGCAGGTTCTCGAGGCTCTCGTCGGCGAAGCCTTTCTCGCGGAAAAAGGCCATGGTCTGGGTCGAGAGCAGGAAGACGGATTTCAACCCGAGCGAGCGGGCACGGCTTTCCATGAAGGCCAGCAGCCGCGCGGCACGTCCGCCACCCTGGTAGGCCGGGTGGACCACCAGCGCGGCGAGCTCGGCGGTACCGTCCTCGGGGAAGGGATAGAGCGCCGCGCAGGCAATGATGTCGCCATCTCTGTCGATCACCACGAAACGGTCGGTTTCCAATTCCAGCTGCTCGCGCGAGCGGCGCACCAGCACGCCCGCCTGCTCCATCGGCTCGATCAGGGCGAGAATGCCGCCGATATCGTCGAGGGTTGCCGGACGGATGCGCTCGTAGGCCTCCGCGGTGATCAGCGTGCCGCAGCCATCGCGGGTGTAGAGCTCGACCAGCAGCGCGCCGTCGACCTCACGGTCGACCAGGTGGATGCGGTCGACCCCCTTGGAACAGGCGCGCACGGCACTGTGCAGGTGCAGCTGGAATTCGGTCGACAGCCGTTCGCCCTCGCGCTCCAACAGGCCCTCGACCTCGGCCAGGCTCATCGCCGTCGACAGATCGTCGAGCGGGTCAGTGAGGAAGATCAGCTTGTCGGCACCGAGTGCCACCGCCATGCTCTCGGCGACGTCCTCGGCACGCAGGTTGAACAGCTCGCCGGTGGGCGAGTAGCCGATGTTCGACTGGACCACGATCGAGCCGTCACCCAGCGCGTCGCGCACGCCCTCGACGTCCACGCGCCGCACCGCCCCGGTATGGCCGAGATCCACACCGTCGATCACGCCCATGGGGCGAGCGGTAACGAAATTGCCGGTCAGCACCCGCTGGGCCAGTCCCGACCCCGAGGCGAGACTCAGACGCGCTGAGAGCCAGGAGATCACGTCGAACTGCACCGCACCGACCGCCTCGGTCAGCGGGTCGATCATGGCCGGCTCGGTGACCCGCAAACCACCGTGGAAGCGCTCCTCGAAACCGGCCTCCTGGAAGCGGCGATTGATCTGCGGGCGAGCCCCGGGGACCAGCACCAGACGCACACCGAGATCAGCGATCAGGACGATATCGCGGATGAGGCGTTCGAAGCTCGCCGGTTCGTCGAGCGCCTCGCCGCCGAACGCAACCACGAAGACATGGTTCTCGTGCTCGCGGATGTAGGGCACGGCATCCCTGAGGCCGCGCACGAGCACCCGCGCTTCGCCGCTGGGCTGGCAGGTCGCGTTGAGGGCAGTATCCTTGCTGTCGCTCACGAATGTCTCCGAAGCCGCTTCCACGCGGGATTGACGATGAAAGCAGGATACCGGTCGCGGCGGCGAACATGAAGTGGCCCGCCCGGCGACCGCTCTCCACCGGCCGGGCCCGTCGATGATGGCCTCAGGCGCCAACCTGTCTGGCGACGTGGTCGATCACCTGCCCGTGTTCCTTCTGCGGACTGAACATCACGATGTCGGTCGCTTCCTCCGCGCGGACACTGTGCCCGGGCGGCCAGTAAAACAGATCGCCGGTGCGCGATGTCTCTTCCTCGCCATCCCCGTAGAGCGCAGTGATGGCTCCATTGACCACGTAGCCCCAGTGCGGGCTCTGGCAGAGATCCCCTTCCAGACCGTGCAGCAGCTCGGTGATGTCGGTGCCGGCACCGAAGGAAAAATACTCCGCCCCCATCGTTCCGTAGCCGCTGACGTCGCCGAAGTTCGTCTGCTGGCGCACCGTGGCCCCAGGGACATCGATCCGAACAGGGACGTCCGCTTTCGCAATATGCATGACCCTACCCTCCCCTTGTGATCGCCAGCCGTGCGGCTGGCCACTGCCCGCAAACCGGGCCCCACCCCCACTGCCCGGTCGCGCGAACAAGGGGTACAGGCAGAGAATAGTCCGAAAAAAAGACCGGTCCCCTGCGGGAAACCGGTCTCTGTCTCGATGCGGGCTGACGCCCTGTGGATCAGGAAGCGTCCGGGAATTCGCCCAGGATCAGGAACTCGACCAACGCCTGCTGGGTGAACATGCGCGCCTCGGCCTCGTCCCAGACCACGCTCTGCGAGCCGTCGATGACGTCGGCGGTGACTTCCTCACCGCGGTGGGCCGGCAGGCAGTGCATGAACAGCGCATCGTCGTTGGCGCGCGCCATCAGCTCGGCATTGATCTGGTAGTCGTGGAAGTCGCGCAGGCGGCGCAGACGCTCCTCTTCCTGGCCCATCGAGGCCCAGACGTCGGTGACCACCAGATCGGCGTTCTCGACTGCCTGCGCGGCACTGTCGACCAGCGTGACGCGGTCACCCGCCGGCCCGACCACATCCGGATCCGGCTCGTAGCCTTTCGGTGCGGCAACCACCAGGTCGAAGTCGAAGGTGCGCGCGGCGTTGATGTAGGAGTGGCACATGTTGAAGCCGTCACCCACCCAGGCGACGCGCTTGCCGGCAATCGAGCCACGGTGGCGCTGGTAGGTGTAGATATCCGCCAGCAGCTGGCAGGGGTGGCTGCGATCGGTGAGCGCATTGATCACCGGCACGCGGCTGTTCGCGGCGAAGGTCTCGACCATGGCGTGGTCGTTGGCGCGGATCATGATCGCATCGACCATGCGCGACATCACGCGCGCGGAATCCTCGACCGGCTCGCCACGACCCAGCTGGGTGTCGCGCGGCGAGAGAAAGATCGCCGAACCGCCCAGCTGGGCCATGCCCGACTCGAATGACAGCCGCGTACGGGTCGAGGCCTTCTCGAAGATCATGCCCAGCACGCGACGGGCCAGGGTGTCGGGACGCTCGCCGCGTTCGCGGGCGGCCTGCAGCTGCCCCGCGCGCTCGAACAGGGCGCGGTACTCCTCGGCGGTGAGATCGAACAGACTCAGGAAGTGACGTGTGGACATAGCGTTTCGATTCATTCGGTTGGGGAGCCGCCCCAGCGGGCCGCCCCGGAATATCAGTTGGCCGCGTACCAGTCGCGGATCACGCCGACGACGCGATCGGCGATCAGGTCGGCCTGCGCGGCACTCAGGATCATCGGCGGCAACAGGCGGACCACCGAGCCAGCGGTGACGTTGATCAGCAGACCCTGCTCGAGCGCACGCCCCACGAGCTCTCCGGCCGGACGATCCAGCTCGATGCCGATCATCAGACCGCGGCCTCGTACCTCGCGGCAGGAAGACAGTTCCGACAAGCCCTCGCGGATGCGGTTCATAATCTTTTCCCCGAGCTGCTCGGCACGAGTGACCAGGCCGTCCCGCTCGACCACGTCGAGCACCGTGGCGGCGGCACGGCAGACCAGCGGGTTCCCGCCGAAGGTCGAGCCGTGGCTGCCCGGGGCGAACAGGTCGGTGGCCCGCCCCGCGGTCAGGCAGGCGCCGATCGGCACGCCATTGCCCAGCCCCTTGGCGAGACTCATCACGTCCGGCAACACGCCCGCCTCGTGCTGGAAGCCGAACCAGCGGCCGGTGCGCGCGATGCCGGTCTGGACCTCGTCGACCATCATCAGCCAGTCCTGTGCGTCGCACAGCTCGCGCACCGCGGCGAGATAGCCCTCGGGTGCGGGACGAACGCCGCCCTCGCCCTGCACCGGCTCGAGCAACACCGCGGCGATCGTCGGGTCATCCGCCAGTCGCTCGAGCGCGTCGATGTCGCCATAGGGCACGCGAACGAAACCCTCGACCAGCGGCTCGAAGCCCTGCTGGATCGCCGTGTTGCCGGTGGCCGACAGCGCGGCCAGCGTGCGGCCGTGAAAGCTGTGCTCCATGACCGCGATCTTCGGTGCCTCGATCTCGCGCCGACGCCCGTGCAGACGGGCGAGCTTGATGGCCGCCTCGTTCGCCTCGGAGCCGGAATTGCCGAAGAAGACCTTCTGCATGCCCGACAGAGCCGCCAGCCGTTCGCCGAGGGTCTCCTGCCAGGGAATGCCGTAGAGGTTGGAGGTGTGGATCAGCGTCTTGGCCTGATCGCACATTGCCTCGGCCAGATCCGGATGCGCGTGGCCCAGACCGGTCACGGCAATGCCGCTGACCGCATCCAGGTACTGCACGCCCCGCTCGTCCCAGAGGTACGGCCCCTCGCCACGGGCGAAACGGACGGGCTGGCGGTTGTAGGTGGGCAGCAGAAAGTCGCTCACGATATTCCTCAATCAGCACCCCCGGCCTTTCCCGGCGGCACAAAACC
This sequence comes from Guyparkeria hydrothermalis, assembly GCF_023555385.1. Lineage (NCBI taxonomy): Bacteria > Pseudomonadati > Pseudomonadota > Gammaproteobacteria > Chromatiales > Thioalkalibacteraceae > Guyparkeria > Guyparkeria hydrothermalis. The sequence continues at coordinate 168,025 of NZ_JAJSED010000001.1, read as the reverse complement.
AAAAAAGCGCTCCCCGAGACGACGAGCGCATTGAATCTGTTGCGTTTAGTAAGACCCGACTCGGACGAACGCAGGCGCGTGAGCGCGGTTCGGAGGGGCAAGCTCCCGAGCATACCACGATTCGCATTTATTTCGACAACGACCGCCCCGCCCCGGCATGCTAGGCTTTGGCGGCACATCGTGCCACCCATTCCCCGCTACCGGCATGCACCGTTCCGACATGGCAAACGACCACCCCGCTACCCAGATCCTCGCTCCCCGCTGGCTGATCCCCGTCGCCCCGCACGACGAAGTGCTCGAATCCCACGCCGTATGGGTAAGTGACGGGCGCATCGAGGCAATCCTTCCCCGCGAGGAGGCCGAACGCCGTCAACAGGCAAGCGCCCATCCCGTCGACTGGATCGATTTGCCCGAGCATGCCCTGATACCAGGCCTGGTCAACGGCCACACCCACGCGGCGATGAGCCTGATGCGCGGACTGGCCGACGACCTGCCGCTGATGACCTGGCTCGAGGAGCACATCTGGCCAGTCGAGGGGCAGATGCTCGGCCACGACTTCGTCCACGATGGCACCATGCTCGCCGCACTGGAGATGATCCGCGGCGGCACCACGACGCTCTCGGACATGTACTTCTTCCCCGAGGCGGCGATCGAGGCGGTGCAGGCCGCCGGCCTGCGCGGCGTGTTCGGCATCGTGGTGATCGACGCGGCCAATCCGTGGTCCGCCGATCCCGAGGAGGCACTGGCCAAGGGGGTCGACCTGGTCAACGACTGGCGCCGCCATCCGCGGGTCGAGTTCACGCTCGCACCGCATGCCCCCTACACCGTTGGCGACGCGGCACTCGAACGGGTGCGCACCATGAGCGACCAGCTCGATCTGCCGGTGCACATGCACGTCCACGAGACAGCACACGAGATCGAGACCGCCATTGCCGCCTATGGCGAACGACCGCTGGCACGACTCGACCGGCTGGGACTCCTGAACGAACGCGTCGTCGCGGTCCACATGACCCAGCTGACCGACGAGGAAATCGCCCGGCTTGCGGTCACCGGTACCCACGTGCTGCACTCGCCACAGTCCAATCTCAAGCTCGCCTCGGGCTTTTGCCCGGTTGCCAGACTGCTCGAGGCCGGCGTCAACGTCGGGCTGGGCACCGACGGCGCGGCCAGCAACAACGACCTCGACATGCTCGACGAGATGCGCACCGCTGCTCTGATCGCCAAGCCGATCGCGAATGACGCCGCGGCGGTGAGCGCCCATCAGGCCCTGCACATGGCGACCCTCGGCGGGGCACGGGCCTACGGCCTGGATGACCGAATCGGCTCCATCGAGCCGGGCAAGCGGGCGGATCTGGTGGCGGTCAATCTCGACGAACCGGAGACCCAGCCGGTGTTCGACCCGGTCTCGACGCTGGTCTATAGCGCCTCGCGGCGGCAGGTGAGCGACGTCTGGGTGGACGGCCACGCCCTGCTGCGGGGCGGCCGGTTGCGCCAGCTCGACTCCCGGGCGATCATCGATCGGGCCAATGCCTGGCGCGAGCCGATCCGGCAGGCCAAGCCCGCCGGCTGACTCCACGTTTCCCCTCGGCGGACTCCATCATGACCTCGACCACCGACACCATTGACACCTCGTCCAGCGCCACCCCCGACGAACTGGCGCATTTCAACCGCCTGGCAAAGCAGTGGTGGGACAGCGACGGCCCGTTCGCCTCGCTGCACGCGATCAACCCGCTGCGCATGGCGTTCGTCGAAACCCATAGCGACGCCGGCGACAGCCGCGTGCTCGACGTCGGCTGCGGCGGCGGCATCCTGGCGGAGGCGCTCGCGCGCAGCGGCGCAACGGTCACCGCGCTCGACCTGGCCGAGGACGTGATCGCCGTGGCCCGCGACCACGCCCCGGATTACCTCGAGATCGACTACCGCATCGCCGACGTCACCCGTTTCGCCCCCGAGCATGCCGGCGAGTATGACGTGGTCACCTGCATGGAGATGCTCGAGCACGTCGAGGAGCCGGCGCGCATCATCGAGGCGCTGGCCGAGGCGGTTCGCCCCGGTGGCCACGTCTTCCTGTCGACGCTCAACCGCAACGCCAAGTCGTGGCTGCTCGGCATCGTCGCGGCGGAATACCTGCTCAACATGGTGCCGCGCGGCACGCATGACCATCGCCAGTTCATCCGTCCGGGCGAGCTGGCACGGATGGGCCGGGCGGTGGGCCTCCGGCCTATCGCCTCGACCGGGATTGTCTACAACCCGCTCACCCGCGAGTTCTCGCTCAACGACCGCGACCTGGACGTCAACTACCTGATGGCGTTCGTAAAGGAAACTCTGCACGATTCGATGACGTCTCTGCGGGACTCCAAGGGTCCAGATGCAAGGCGCAGTCCGCTGTGAAGGGCCGTCGCCCTTTGCAAGGACGGGAACGCCACAGATGGGCCCTTGGAGGCCCGCCCGAACGGGGCTCGCGGGTTTGCCCGCACTCGTCGTTACCGTCCCTCGACGGGCAACGAGCCCGTCTTCGGTCCGGCGCCTCGATTGCGAACAAACCCGCGAGCCAGAGATGCCATCGAATCGTGCAAAGTTTCCTAAAGGAGTCCTGATGCTGCCCATCCCGAAAGCGATCCTGTTCGACCTCGACGGCACCCTGCTCGATACCGCCCCCGACATGGCCGCCGCCCTCAACCGGCTACGCGCCGAACAGGGACTCGAGCCGATGCCGTTCGACCAGATCCGACCGCACGTCTCGAACGGCGCGCGCGGACTGCTCGGCATCGGACTCAAAATCACGCCAGAGGCAGCGGACTACCCCCGCCTGCGGGAACGCTTCCTGACCCTCTACGCCGAGGACCTGGCCGTGCACACCTGCCTGTTCCCGGGACTGGAGGCGCTAGTCGAATCGCTTGAGGGGCGTGATCTGCCCTGGGGGGTGGTGACCAACAAGCCGGGCGGGCTGACGCACCAGCTGCTCGAAGCCCTGTCGCTCGAACCGGCGGTAGTGGTCTGCGGCGACGAGCTCGAACGGGCCAAGCCCCACCCCGATCCGCTGCTGTTTGCCGCCGGCAAGCTGCGGCTGGCCCCGGTGGACATCTGGTACATCGGCGATCACGAACGCGACATCATCGCCGGCAACGCGGCCCACATGCCGACCATTGCCGGGCGCTGGGGATACCTGGACGGCGAGCGTCCGATCGAGGACTGGGGGGCCAGCGTCGTGATCGACACCCCCGAGGAAATTGCCGGCCTGCTCGAGACGAACAACCCGCACGAGGCGAGCGCCTGAGATGATCCCGCGCGTCACCGCCCTGCTCGCCTGGCCCCTGGAGGTGAAGCTGCGACAGGCTCCGCTGGTGCCGGTGACCGAGCCGGCCAATCTCGGCGACCTGATCGCGCACTACCGCGCCCGGTTGCCGGCCTTTCGCCCCCCGTGGTTCGACCAACTGGATACGACCGATCAGGCCCGTGTCGACGGGCTGATCACGGCGGTGCTCCTGCTGGACGGCTGGATGGATGCCCACGCCGATCAGGCCGCCGAGCACGCCATACGCCTGCCGGCCGACACGCTTGCCGAGATGAAGGTCACCGAAGCGCACTGGCAGGACAAGCGGGTCGACTTCGCCTTCCGCCGCTTCAACGAGCATTTCGCCGGCCAGATCCGGCGCGTGCTTCAGGGGGCGGCGGCGCTGGGCCAACCCTGGCTGGGTGGCTGGCGCTATCGCCTGACCATCGCGCGGGTCGAGCAGATCCTGCGAGAACGTCAGGTCGACCCGTCACTCTGGTTCGACGACCGTGCGGGTCGCCACGGGCTGGCGAAACTGATGGCCGGCGCGCGCATCGGCTGGCGGGTGGTGACGGGCCGCGGCTGAGCGGCCTCTCGAAAACGGGTCAGAGCTGGAAGCGCGACACCTGGTCGGCCAGCCGACCCGCCTCGCTATTGACCGACTCGACCGCAGCGCTCGCCGACTGCATCGCCTCGGCATTGCGCTCCACGACTTCCAGCAACGCGTTGAGATCCGCGGTGAGCCGCTCGATGGATGCGTGATGCTGATGACCGTGCCCGGCCGCCCCCTCGGTGAGGGCCACGGTCTGCGCCACCGACTCGAGCATATGGGACAGGCCGCCCGAGGCCGTCTGCAACGAGCGCTCGGCATCCGACGAGTACCGACTCGCCTCCTGCATTTTCTCGTCGGCGGCGGTCACGTCGCGGCCCAGCGTCTCCATCACCAGACCGATCTCGCGTGCCGCATCGGCGCTGCGCCCCGCCAGCTTGCGCACCTCGTCGGCCACCACCGCGAAACCGCGGCCGTGCTCGCCGGCACGGGCCGACTCGATCGCGGCGTTCAGCGCCAGCAGGTTGGTCTGTTCGGCCACCGCATCGATAGTGGCCGTCATGCCGCTGATGCGGTCACGGGCGGCGACCAGCGAGGTGATGATGGTGGCCGTTTCCCGGACACGCTCCTGTGAGCGGGTGATTGACGTGACGCTTTCCCCCACCTCGTCCCGCGTCTGCTCCGCGCGCGACTGCATTTCGCTCGCCTGTTGGCCGGCCTCGACGATCGCGTCGACCAATCGGTCGCCGCCGTCGGCCACCTCGCGAGCCTCCCCGAGGGTGCGCTCCCGCTGCGACTGAACCCGCCCCTGGGCGTCCATGACGCTCGAGACACTGTCGTCGAGGCTACCGGCGGCATCGGAAAGCGAGTCACTACTCCGGTTCAGGTCGCCGATCTGGCCGTGCAACTGGTCGATCATCGCGTTGATGCTCGCGACGATGTCGCCGAGCGAGTCATTGCTCTTGATGCTGCACTTCTGGGTGAGATTGCCCTCGCGCACCGCGCCGGCAATCCGCGCCAGGGCCCCCATGCGGCGCAGCAGGATCAGATGGGCCAACCCGTAGTTGACGAAACCGACGGTCAGGCCCGCGCCCAGGCACCCGGCAACGAACCACCCCAGCATGCCGTCACGAAACTCGACGAAGAACGAGGCAAACACGGGGAAGATGGCTCCCATGACGACGCCCATGCCGACAAACGACCATTTCAGGCGGCGCAGAATGCTGGGTTGATTCATCGTTCGGGGCACCTTGCTCGATCAAACGGCGTGGAATGGACACTCGGTATTCGCTTTATCGACCCCGGCGGCGGTTTCTTGAGCGGCAGGCGTCACCGGGCACGTGCGGGCGAACTGGTATGATCCGCGACCATGAACCGCGAAGTCCCCAGCCCGAGCGTCGATCCGCAACTGGCCCACGCCGAATGCGAGCGACTGGCGCGCCCGGTCGGCAGCCCGTTCCGTCTGGCCAGCCTCAAGCTGCCGGCCGACCGGCAGCAGGCGATCACTGCCCTGCGGGCGCTGGACGTCTCGCTGGCCGAAATCCCCGAGACGGTCAGCGAACCGCAGGTCGCGATGGCAAAGCTGGACTGGTGGCGCGAAGCGCTGCTGGGCATGACGCAGGATCGCGCCGAGCACCCGGTGATCCAGTCACTGCTGACAAGCCTGGATGCGCTCGGTCTCGGCGAGGAAGCGCGCAGCGAGGACTCGCCCTTGGTAGCCCGCCTCGAGGAACGGCTCGGCGGCGCGCGTATCGAGCTCGAATACGAGGGGTTTGCCGCCGAGGCGGATCTGGAGGCCTATCTCGATGCCCGCTATGCGAGCCTGTTCGCCCTCTATGCTCGCCTGCTGGAGGCGACGGACGATGAGGTCGACGCGGCGGCACGACTGGGTCGCTGGCACGGGCGGCTGGACCGGGCGCGTCTGCTGGGCCGCCATGCGCGCAGCGGTCGCGTCTACCTGCCGCAGGAAACCCTGAACCGCCACGGGCTCGACGAGGCCGACCTTTATCGAGATGCCGGGCCGGACAGCCGCGAAGCGCTGTTCCGCGAGGAGCTCGAGCGCATCGGCACCGGTCTCGGCGACTGGCAGGCAAGCGGCCGGCCGCCGCGCCTGTTCCGCATCCTGCGGGCCATCGACCGCGAACACCTGCGGCTGATGCGATCTGCCCCCGAGGAACTGACGGCCGGCCGGGTGGAAATCAGCCCGCTGCGCTGTTGGTGGCTCGCCTGGCGCGCCGCCTGGTAACTCCGTCACACACCAAGGATTCCCGATGACCGACTCGTCCGCCCCCGATACCTCGTTCGCCGGCCAGGTGGTCCTGATCAACGGCGCCAGCGGAGCGCTCGGCACGGCCACCGCGCAGACACTCGCGGCACGCGGTGCGACCCTGATCCTGCTGGGGCGAAAGCTCGACCAGCTCGAACGGCTGGCCGACGATATCGTCGATCGCGTACTCCCCGACGTGCCCGACGAGGCACGCGGCGAGCCGCCGCTGATCCAGCCGGTCGATTTCTCCGGCGCCGCGCCCGAGGACTACGAACAACTGATCACGGGGATCGAACAGGCCTTCGGCCGGCTCGACCTGCTGGTGCACGCCATGGGCACCGCGGGGGAGCTGGCCCCACTGGCCCACGCCGAGCTGATGAAGTTCCAGGAAAGCCTGCACGTCAATCTGACCGCACCGTTCGCACTGACGCGCGCCTGCTGGCCACTGCTGGAGCGGTCCAAGCAACCGCGCGTGCTGTTCTTCACCGACCGGGGCACCGAGGCCTTCGGCAGTGCGCACGATATCGCCCACGCGGGGCTGGAACGGATGATCCACCAGTGGGCGGCGGAGGCGCCGCAGGTGTGGATCACGGGATTCGACCCGGGCGCGGTCAACAGCCGCCTGCGCCATGCCCGTTTCCCGGGCGAACTTGCCGAAGATCGCCAGCCGCCCTGTGCGGTCATGCCCGCCCTGCTCGACTGGCTGGAGCATGGAGAGAGTGGCGCCATCCAGCGCCTCGCAGACTCGAGCGCGTCTGACTAACCGCCTAGTCGCAGCCGCATGACACGAAAGCGCTCGCCCATCTCGGTGGGCATGACCAGCTCGCGGAATTCCTGAGCCAGCTGCGCCTGGTCGGCCAAAGAGTCGCGCGCCTGCAATGCCCGCTCGACCGCCTGCGGAACGTCGGTGCCCAGCAGCCATTGGGCCTGGCTGCGCTCGCCGTCGATGGCGAACCCAGCGGCTTCGGCTGCCTGCTCGACTGCCTGGAAATCCACCCAGGCGGTGATGTCCTGCAACCCGGGATAGACGAACGGGTCTTCGTGCGCGAGGTGGCGGTAATGGCACTTGAGGGTGCCCTCGTCGCGATCCGCCCGGTAGATATCGGCGGTGTGGCTGCCGTAATCGAACAGGTAGATCCAACTCTCGCCGCCCGCACCGAGCGCGGCGACCATCTCGGCCAGCCAGGGTTCTAGTTCCGGATTGTATTCCGCCAGCACGGTCTCGCGCGGCGGCACGATCGGCCGCTCGATGCGGGCAGCGATCGCCTCGACCGCCGCCCGCAAGGCGTCATCCGCCGGCCGGGCTTCCCAAACGAAGCGCTGGCCGTCGAAGCCCACCTGCATGCGCTCGGCGGTCTCCGGCTTGCCCGGCCACCAGCGAAAGCGCTCGACCGGCATGGCGTCGAGAACCTCGTTGGCGATCACGATCCCGCCCGACCAATCAAGTGCCGACCAGGCGTCGATCCAATGCACGCGCTCGACCAGCTCAGGCGGCAGCGATGCGCGCAGATTGTCCGCCTGGCGGGCCGCCAGCGCCGGAGAGATCTCGAGGATGGTGTAGCGCTCGGGGAGCGCGTCGTCGGCGGCAAGGTGCTCGAGCAGGTCGATTGCCAGCCTGCCCGAGCCGGCGCCGACCTCGAGGATCTCGGCCTCGAGGCCCGCTGCTCGAGCCTGATGCCATTCGTAGGCCAGCCCCGCCGTGAAGAAGCGGGAACGCTCGGGGGCGGTGATGAAGTCACCGCCCGGACCGAAGGCAACCTGGCCGCTGCCGTAATAGCCCAGCGTGGGGTGATAGAGGGCTGTGGCCATGTAGTCGGCGAACGGAATAGGCCCGTCGCGCATTCGATCGACCAGTTGCTCGATCAGCTCGAGGCTCTTGGCCTGATCAGCCGAGCTCGGCGCCGGCAGCTCGAACCCTTCCTGACGGGAACTGGGGCTCATGCGCCCTCCCCGGCAGGCGCCTCCCGCGTGATTTCCACGCCCACACCGGCGGCCTCGGCAAGGGCATGCGGCTTCATCGCCCGCAACGTCACGCGCCGAATCGGGAACTCCGCCAACAGGGCCTCGCAGGTCGTCTCGGCCAGAGTCTCGACCAGCTGAAAACGCCCCTCGCGGGCGATCTCGGTGACGCGCCGCGATACCGCGGCGTAGTCGACCGTCCGGTCGATCCGTTCGCTGGCCGCCGCATCGCGAAACGAGTCCACCTCGAGCACCAGGTCGACACGCAGCGGCTGCGGGGTCTCCCGTTCATGCGGCAGGATGCCGATGATGGTCTCGAATTCGAGCCCCTGGACCAGGATGCGGTCGGTGGACCGGCTGGTCTTCAGGGGCGGGGCTAGGGGTCGGTCGGCGTCGGTCACGGCGTCGGTTCTCGAGAGTGGGCGAAGTGGCCCGGCGGGCGCCGGGCGGCGCTCATCTTAGGAGACGTCCACGGGAATTGGAAACCCCGCGGATTCGCGGGGTCGTTGGCTTTCCCGAACGGCGACCATCAGAACTGGGCGAAATCGAACTCGAGCGATTCCTGGGGGGCCTGGATGAAGTCGCCCTGGACGAAATCGACGCCCAGCGGCCACAGCACCTGCAGGCTGGCCGCATTCTCGACGTTGGGCACGATCACGGCCATGTCCGCCTGCTTGGCGTGCTGCACCACCTCGCCGACCCGATCCTGGTTGGCGCTTTCCTGCGCGAAGTTCTCCAGGAGACGGCGGGCGATCTTGATGGTCGAGACCGGCAGGTGGTCGAGGATGCGGAAACCATCTTCTCCTGAACCGAAGCCATCGAGGATCAGTTCGCCACCCAGCGGACGCATCGCCTCCTGCATGTCGGCTAGGTGACGCAGGGCGTGACCCGCCTTGTTGACGGAGACCTGGATCGCGAGGAGCGTGTCCGGCAGGCGGGTCATCTGCAAGCGCTGGACGAGCCACTTGGAGAATTCGGGGTCGTGCAGCGACGCGTCGCTGATCCGGATGTAGAGCTTGGGCTTTTCGCCCGCCTTCACGCCGTTGTGGATCTGCTTGATCGCGGAGAGGACCACCCAGCGGTCGATCGACTGGATCAGGTCGCCGCGCTCGGCCTGGGAGAGGAATTCCGCCGGCGAGATCAGGGTGCCGTCCTCGTCGACCATGCGCACGAAGACCTCGTAGCGGCTGATCTCCCTGTCGCCGGTCAGGGAAACGATCGGCTGGAACACCATCGAGAAGCGGCTCTCGCGCAGCGCGGCCTTGATCTTCCGCGCCCAGGCCTCGTCCTGTTCGCGTTCGGAGGCGGTCTTGATGTCCGGCTCGTACAGCCGTGCCTGGTATTCGCCCTCCTGCGCGGCCCGGTTGGAGGCCCTCTCGACGCGATCGACCAGCTCGGCCGCGTTCGGCGGCGAATTCTCGTCGAGCACGAGATAGCCCGCCGAGGTGATCACCGTGACGGACGTGGTCCCCTGGGTGAAGACGTACTCGCGCGCCAGCTCGTTGAGGGCGTGGGCGAGCTCGGCCGTGTGGTCGCGATCCAGCCGGCCCAGCAGCGTCAGGAAGGAAAAGGCGCCGTGACGAGCGACCAGCCCCTGACCACCGACGCGCTCCTCGATCTTCTTGCCGAACTCCGTCAGGACATTGTCCATGCCGGTGGTGCCGATGTGCCGCTTGATTTCCTCGTGGTTGAGGATCTCCAGCAGCAACAGGGCGCCGCTGCCCTCTTCCTCGGCCTCGATCTCCGCACGCCGGGCCTCGATCTGCTCGAAGAGGTAGTTGCGGTTGTACAGGCCCGTGAGCAGGTCGCGCCGGGCAAAATATTCCAGCTGCTCGGAGATGTCGCCGACGTCTTCCTTCACCTGATTGGCGAAGATCTGCAGGCAGGGCTCGCCATCGAACGACGCGGCGGTGCTGTTCACCCTCACGTCGATCTCGTGGCCGCCGTTGGTGCGGAAGGTAAAGGTGTCCTCGGCGTCCTCCGTCTTGAGAAACGCCTTGAGCCGCTGTGCCGAATCGCCCGCGGCCAGATCGAGGATCGGCTCCTCGAGCAGGTCGTCGATGCTGTCGAACCCCAGCAGATCAAGGTAGGCCCGGTTGGCGTAGATGTGCAGGCCGTCCTGGATATACGCCACCGCCTCGGCGGAGCCGTCGATCAGCTTCTGGCAGCGCAGCTCGGACTTGGCCAGCTGAATGACCTTGTTTTCACGATCCTTGTGCAGCAGGCCCGTGGCCACGGCGCGCATCAGCAGCGGCTCGACCAGGGCTTCGTGCTCGATCACGACGAACGCCCCGGCCTCGAGAAAGCCCTCGACCTGCTCGGCATCAGCCGTGTCGTCGTAGACCACAATCGGCACCCCTTTGAGTGCCGGCTCTCGGTCTGCCAGCTCATTGAGTGCCGTCAGCATCTGCTCGGCGCTGTTCTCGAATTCGACGTAGATCACGTCGACGGGGTTCTTCGCAATTTCCTGGCGCGCGGCATCGAAATCGGGAGCGTTGTGCACGCCGGCCTGCAGCCCCGCGTTGCGCAACTCGCCTCTCAGGGCGATCGAGTCATTGACCGACCCCGTGATGTGCAGGATGGAAAACGGTGTGTTTTCGATGGATTCGACAAGGGTCACGCGTTGCTAGCCTCCATGACCACCAGATGCGAACCGACCATCACGATTCGCTCCAGGTTGAGATGTATGTCTGTGCCCTGCTCCCGGATCACGGTCACCTGACTGCCGTGATCGGCGAGATCCGGCGGCAGGATCAGCTGATCGATCCGGTTGCCATCCACACGGGCGAGTACCGGCCACGTGGCAGATGTCTGCGACGAGGCGCCGCTCGGACGGGCGAAATAGGCCATCCAGTCGCCATCGAGCCGTTCGGCGCCCATGTCGATGGTGCGGTTCCCCTCATCGAGGTGACGCACCCAGCGAATCACGCCGAGCCCGACTACCGCCTCCAGTCCGCCCGCCTCATCGTCCGGGTCCCGCTCGATGAGAATCAACTCGTCCACCGCCGCCCGGCTGTTATCGGCCAGCCGCCAGTGAAGGCGCAGGCCTCGTTCGGACAGATTGACCACGTCCCAGGTGGACGGGCGGTTCAACCGCGGGCCGACCCGCCTGCGCTCGGCATCCGGCATGGCCTCCCAGTCGATGTCGCCCTTGGCGCCGCCATCGAGCTCGAGCTTGAAGTCGTGGATGCTCGGCGCCTTCTTGACCTGCCCGTGCACCGGCCGCTCCAGCCCTTCCCAGTCAAGCCCCGAGATAGTGAGATGCTGCGAAGCGCGCACGCTGTAAAGCATCTCATCCAGCAGCCGATGATGCACGCTGTGAAAGCCGATGGTGATCAGCGAACGCTCGCCGAGCGCCGAATCGTGATGTTCCTGCCGGCGCGTTTCCCGCGAGGTGAGGAAGAACTGCAGCCGGCGCAGGAAGCCACGCAGCGCCACCCGGCACTCCTGGCCCAGTCGCTGGGCGGTCTCCGGGCGATAGAGCCGCTCCACGCCGACGTAGACCGCCCCGTCAACGGTCGCCTTGCCGCCCCGTACCGCGATGTGAGGTGCCAGCCGGCCGGTCATGTCGACGAATCGCGAGGACCCCGTCGGCCGTCCGGTGGTGATCTCGACCTCGGCGGCGACTTCGCGCAGGCAGGGATAGAGAATCGCCATCTCCTCGACGGTCAGGGCATAGGGATTGACCATGCCTAGCAGCAGGATCGCGACATAGACGTCCCGGACGCCATCCCAGGCCGCCGGTCGGCTGGCGTCGAGATCCCGGCAGGCGGCGCGCGCGAACTGGTGCAAGTCGGCAAACAGCGGCTGCGGGACGCCGACATACAGCTGATAGCAATCGAGGATCAGCCGCGCGGCCCACTCCACCCGATTCCGATGTGCGCTGGCCTCGGCCAGCATCGCCTCCGGGCTATCGCCGGCCTTGGCAAGACCGAGTTGCAGGTTGGCCAGCGACTGGGCGGCGCGATAGAGCGTGAACAGCGCCGAGAGCTGTTCATGGGCCGTATCCGTGATCGGCAGTGAACTCTGCCGCAGGCCTCGTCGCAATGCGGTCGCTGTCCGAGCGATCTGGGGTTCGAGTACCGCGATCAGATCGGCCAGGTCCTCGTCGCTGATTTCCTCGAGATCGGCGCGTCCGAGAAACCCGGCCAGCAGACTGGCGGCCCGGGTCGGCTCGGCGACCGCGATTCGATCCAAGAGTGCCTGCAGATCATCTGCGGCATTCGTCTGTAGTGTTTCCGGCATTGACGAAGCTCCCTTTCCCGTCCCTGCCGGGACGCGCCTACCGTAATTCCGTTATTCTCGCCGCCATCCGGACGGGCCGTTGATCATACTGTATTCAATGCGCACGCTGGAATCTACGCACCCGCGTCGCCAAGGGCATGATCGCGCGGTTGTGCTCCGATCAAAGCGGCGTCTTGCTCGGCTCGCCGGCCTGCTCGACCACGAACGTCGGCACAAGGTATCCCGGCAGCCTTGATCGCAGGGTATCCACCAGTGCGCGACCGGCATCGGCACCCACGGCAAAGTGCGCCGCCCCGGCCACCGGGTCGAGATGATGCAGATAGTAGGGCAGCACCCCCTGGTCGAAGAGTGATTCGGACAGCGAGGCCAGCACCTCGGCGTCGTCGTTCACCCCATGGAGCAGCACCGACTGGTTGAGAAGCGTGACGCCGGCGCGCTGCAGCCGATCGAATGCCTCCCCGCTGGCCTGAGCGAGCTCGCGAGGGTGATTGACGTGGGCGACCAGCACTACCGGCACCGGAAAGGCCGCCAGCGCCTCGCAAAGGCGCTCGTCGACGCGCTCGGGGGACACCGTGGGAATGCGGCTGTGGATGCGCAACCGACGCAGATGCGGCAGCGCGGCCAGTCGTTCGAGAATCCCGGCCAGGCGGCGCGAACTGAGCACCAGCGGATCGCCGCCGGAGAGGATCACCTCGGTCATGTCCGGATCGTCGGCGAGGTAGTCCAGCGCGCGGTCGAGCGCCGCCTCGTCGAGACGCTGGTCGCCGTAGGGGAAATGGCGGCGGAAGCAGTAGCGGCAGTGCACCGCGCAGGCGCCGGTCAGCACCAGCAGCGCCCGGCCATGGTACTTGTGCAGCACGCCGGGCACGGCATTGGCGGCAAGATCACCGACCGGGTCCGCATCGAACCCGGGCACCTCGAGTGACTCGCGCGGGTCGATACGAAACTGGCGGGCAACGGGGTCGTCGGGGTCGCCGGCGTCGATCTGCGACTCGACCAGCGGAGTGGTCAGCTCGACGAATGCTTCGTCGGCACGATCGGCGCGGTGCTGGGATGTAGAGGGGTTATCGGGTATGATCGCGGCCATTTCCAACGACTTTCGATTGACTGACAGGTTTCCATGGCTACTTACAGCACCAACGAATTCCGCTCCGGCCTCAAGGTCATGCTCGACGGCGACCCGGCCAACATCGTCGAGAACGAGTTCGTCAAGCCCGGCAAGGGCCAGGCATTCAGCCGGGTCAAGCTGAAGAACCTCAAGACGGGCAAGACCATCGAGCGCACGTTCAAGTCGGGCGAATCGATCGAGGCGGCCGACGTGCTCGAGCTGGAGATGCAGTATCTCTTCTCCGACGGCGAGGAGTGGCACTTTATGGACCCCGAGTCCTTCGAGCAAGTCGTGGCCACCAAGGAAGCCGTCGGCGATTCGGCGCAGTGGCTCAAGGAACAGGACATGTGCCAGATCACGCTGTTCAACGGCAACCCGATCCAGGTGCTGCCGCCGAACCACGTCGAGCTCAAGGTCGTCGAGACCGACCCGGGCATCCGCGGCGACACCGCCACCGGCGGCACCAAGCCGGCCACGCTGGAAACCGGCGCCGTGGTCAAGGTGCCGCTGTTCATCGAGGAAGGCGAGGTGCTGCGCTGCGACACCCGCACCGGCGAATATCTCTCGCGCGTCAAGAACTGACGCGCCCGAAGCATCGGTTCACCCTCCTCCCCTGACGTGGACTGGCGCCCCGGCGCGAGCCGCGACATGCTCGTCCGGCGGGCACGCCTCAAGCGCTGCCTGCGCGAGACCCTCGACGAGCGTGGCTGGCTGGAGATCGACGCCCCCAGCCTGATCGACAGCCCGGACTTCGAGCCCAACATCGCGCTGTTCCGCGTCACGCTCGCCGACGGCACTCCGGCCGGCAGCCTGCACAGCTCGCCCGAGCTGTCGATGAAGCGCATCCTTTCCGCCTATCCGGACCTGCCCGGTCTCTACTACCTGGGGCCGGTGTTCCGGGCCGGCGAGCGCGGCACGCGCCACAACCCCGAATTCACCATGCTCGAGTGGTACGAGACCGGTGCCGACCTGGCGACCGGTATCGAGACCAGCCTGTCGCTGATCCACGCCGCCGGCGAGGTGCTCGGCCAACCCGCCAGCGCAGTGGAACGACGCGAATACGGACCACTATTCCGAGAACACTGCGGGCTCGATCCGTACATTGCCGATACGGAAAGCCTGCGAATGGCAGCCAGTGAGGCCGGCATCACCCTGAACGACTCATCAGGCATGCGACGTGACGATTGGCTGGATCTGCTGATGAGCACGGTAATCGAACCTACCTTCCCGGCCGGACGGCTGACGGTGGTGACCGGCTACCCGTCCAGTCAGGCAGCCATGGCCCGACTGGAAACACGGGAATTCGAGGGGCGACAAACGACGATCGCCAGCCGGTTCGAGATCTACGGTGGCACACTGGAACTCGCCAACGGCTACGACGAGCTGACCGACCCTGCCGAGCAGGCGCGCCGACTTGGCGTTGATGGACAGATAGCAGAGGCAGCCGGCACCCAGCGGCGCTTTCTCGACGCCCTGGAACACGACGGCCTGCCCGCCTGCACCGGCGTGGCGCTGGGCGTCGACCGGCTGCTGATGTGGCTGACCGGCAGCGATGACATCGATCAGGTGATCCCGTTCAGCAACGCCCGGGCGTGACCCGGCCCATCACCGCTCGACGTCAGTCCTGCGCGCTGGTGGCCTGAAGCCGCTCGCCCAACTTGATGGGCATCTCGGTCTGCCAGCGCGGATCGAAATCGACCCCGGGCGCGGTGAGCAGAATCACGGTCGAGCCCATATTGAAGCGCCCCATCTCGGCTCCCCGCTTCAACCGAATCGACAGGCCATCCTCATCCCGATACGCCCAGCGCCCCACCTGGCGCTGCGGGCTCGGGGTGACCAACCCCGCCCAGACTGTTTCGATCGCCGAGACGTTGATCGCGCCGACCAGCACCATTGCCATCGGCCCATCAGCCGTGTCGAACAGGCAGACCAGGCGCTCGTTGCGGGCAAACAGGCGCGGCACCTCGGCTACCGTGCCGGTCGAGACGGAGAACAGCCGCCCCGGCACGTGAATCATCTCGCGCAGCGTCCCGTCGACCGGCATGTGGATGCGGTGGTAATCCGACGGCGAGAGATAGAGCGTGGCGAACGAGCCGTCCTTGAACTGCTCGGCCAGCTCGGCATCCCCTCCCAGCAGGTCGGTGGCGGTATAGGCATGCCCCTTGGCCTGGAAGATATTGCCCGACTGGATATGGCCGATCTGGCTGATCCCGCCATCGACCGGGCTGACCCAATCGCCAGCCTCGCCCTCGATCGGCCGTGCCCCATCGGCCAGTGGGCGCGTGAAAAAGGCGTTGAAGGTCTCGTAGGCGGTCGGGTCGGGCTGTGCCGCCTCGTCGAGATTGACGCCAAAAGCGCGCACGAAACGACGGATCAGCCAGGTGGTCCAGGGCGCCCGCCAGCGGGTGACGCGGAACACCACGCCCGAAATCAGGTGATGAGGCAGGACGTACTGCAGACGCGCCCAGAGACGCGATTGCCATTTCACGGTGTTCGTTGCGGATGCCATGGTGCCTCGCTTGGCGAAAGAGTGCGGATGGGAAGGTAGTATTGTGCCAGAGTCATATCCAGCCGCCCCGGTATTCACACGCGCACACGCGACGGTCTCCACGCCATGATCCCAACCGAAGCACACGACCCGAGACCCGACACGCTCGGCAATCACGACCACCTCGAGACCATCCTCGACTTCGTCCGTTGGGCCGCCAGCCGCATGGACGAGCACGGCGTATTCCTCGGCCATGGCACGATGACCTATCTGGACGAAGCCGCCTGGCTCGTGCTGGAGGGATTGCGCCTGCCCCCGGATCTCGACCGCAGCTGGTGGGACGCCCGGCTGACCGGCGAGGAACGTTCGCAGCTAGCCGAACTGCTCCGCCGGCGATGCCTCGACCACATTCCGACGGCCTACCTGCTCAACCGGGCATGGTTCCTCGGCCAGCCCTACTACGTCGACGAGCGCGTGCTCATCCCGCGTTCACCCTTCGGCGACCTGATCCGCGACGATTTCAAGGGCGTGCTGCATCACGGCCGACGCATCAAGCGCGCTCTGGACATCGGCACCGGGTCCGGGTGCATCGCGATCGCCCTGGCCGAACATTTCCCGCAAGCATTGGTCATCGGCAGCGACATCGACTTTGGCGCACTGGCGGTCGCGTCCCACAACGTCGCCGACTACCACCTCGAGGACCGCGTCGAGCTGGTGCAGTCCGACGGGTTCGACCAGCTACGCGACGACAACGACACCCCACTGGTTTTCGACCTGATCGTCAGCAACCCGCCCTACGTGCACCCCGACGAAGCCGAGGACCTACCGGCGGAGTACGGCCACGAGCCTGCCGGCGCCCTGTTCGCGCCCGACCAAGGGCTGGCACTGGTCGAACGCCTGCTCGATCAGGCCCCCGCCCACCTCGAACCGGGCGGCTGGATCTTTATCGAGATGGGCAATGGCCGCCACTGGTTCGACGAACGCTGGCCCAATCATCGCGGCCTGTGGGTGGACCTCTCCCCGGCACCGTCCTCGATCATCGGCTTCCCCCGCGAACACCTGGCCGACTGGCGTGGCAAGACGACCTGACTGCCGCGCGTTAATTGTTTACTAATATACTTGGCCTTGAATTCTGTTGCGTAAATTCAACAGCTTGCCAAGCTACCTCGACGAGAAATTGATTTTCTCAATGACATAGCTTGATTTTCCCCGACCCCTGGGTGAACAATCGACCCCGAGGATTCTTCGCGGGCGAAAGGCGCCCGAGGGTCACCATCAACAGGGAGAGCATGTCATGGCACATATCGTCATTCTGGGTGCCGGTATCGGTGGGTTGCCCGCCGCCTACGAGGCCCGAGAAGCCCTAGGCGACGAACACCAGATCACGGTGATCAACGCCGAGCCCTACTTCCAGTTCGTCCCCTCCAACCCATGGGTCGCCGTCGGCTGGCGCAACCGCGACGACATCACCTTCCCGATCGAGCCCTACCTCAATCGCAAGAAGATCGACTTCATTGCACAACGGGTCGACCGCATCGACGCCGAGGGCAACCGCCTCGACCTGGCCGATGGCCAAGTGGTCGACTACGACTACCTGATCATCACCACCGGCGCGAAGCTGATGTTCGACGAGGTGGAAGGCGCCGGCCCGCACGGCGGCCACACCGAGTCGGTCTGCACCATCGATCATGCCGAGCAGGCCTACGACGACTTCAAGAAGCTGGTGGAAAACCCGGGGCCGGTGATCGTCGGCGCCATGCCGGGGGCGAGCTGCTACGGCCCGGCCTACGAGTACGCCTTCATCCTGGACTCGGCCCTGCGCAAGAAGAAGATCCGCAACAAGGTGCCGATCACCTTCGTCACCGCCGAACCGTACATCGGCCACCTGGGCCTGGGCGGCGTGGGCGACTCCAAGGGCATGCTCGAGTCCGAGATGCGCTCGCATGACATCAAGTGGATCACCAACGCGAAGACCACCAAGGTCGAAGAAGGCATGATGCACGTCGAGGAGCTCGACAGTGACGGCAAGGTGAAGCAGACCCACGAACTCCCCTTCAACCATTCGATGATGCTGCCGGCCTTCAAGGGCGTCGATTGCGTCGCCAACGTCGAGGAGCTGTGCAACCCGCGCGGTTTCGTCAAGGTCGACGACTACCAGCGCAACCCGACCTACAAGAACATCTTCGCTGCCGGGGTGGCCATCGCCATCCCGCCGGTCGAGAAGACGCCGGTACCCACCGGCGCGCCCAAGACCGGCTACATGATCGAGTCGATGGTCACCGCCATCGTGCACAACATCCAGGCCGAGCTGACCGGCGAGGGCGAGCCGAATTCCAAGGGCACCTGGCAAGCCATCTGCCTGGCCGACTTCGGCGACCGCGGCGCGGCCTTCATTGCCATGCCGCAGATCCCGCCGCGCAACGTCAACTGGTTCGCCGCCGGGCGCTGGGTGCACCTGGCCAAGATCGCCTTCGAGAAATACTTCATCCGCAAGATGAAGAAGGGCACCTCCGAGCCGCTGTACGAGAAGTACATCATGCGTGCGATCGGTCTGAACCGCCTGGAGAAATAGACCTATCGCCCGAGGCGAAACCCCACGACGGCGCGCCCACCAGCGCGCCGTTTTTCGTTTGCGGCAGTTCACAACCTAGCATGCGCCAATTTACGGCGAGACACACCCGCACCCAACAGGCGTCATTCCCGCGAACGCGGGAATCCAGAAATCGAAGCCGCAGAATGGACGAAGGACCCCTTCCTCCAAAGTCACCGCCAGGGCCTGGCTCGACGGGTAGCCCGGACCACGTGCCCGTGGATTCCCGCATTCGCGGGAATGACGAGTGGGGTGGCCACCTGACCATGTTTGCTCCCGCCCGACCACTCTACCCCGCTCCGCCTTATCCGTTAGACTTCCCCTCACCTATCCAAACGCAGGGAAACGGCCATGCCCGGTTCGACGCACACCACCATCGACCATGTGCTCGGAGAACTCTCCGTCGAGACCTTTCTCCGCGACTACTGGCAGAAAAAACCGGTCCTGATCCGAGGGGCCATCCCGGGCTTCGAGAGCCCGCTCGCCCCCGAGGAACTGGCCGGGCTTGCCTGCGAGGCTGATGCCCCGTCGCGCCTGATCCTCGAGCACGGCGAGGAGCGCGACTGGCAACTGAAAATGGGGCCGTTCAGCGAAGACGACTTCCGCGCCCTGCCCGAGGACGGCTACTCGCTGCTGGTCACCGACTGCGAAAAGCTGATCCCCGAGCTGATGGAGATCGTCGAGCGCTTCCGTTTCGTGCCCGACTGGCGCATCGACGACCTGATGATCTCCTACGCCCCGCCGGGCGGCTCGGTCGGCGCGCACATCGACGACTACGACGTCTTCCTGCTCCAGGCCCACGGTCGGCGCCGCTGGCAGATCGAGAACCCGCCGGTGCACACGGCCTATCGCGAAGGGCTGGACGTGCGCATCCTCACCGACTTCACCCCGACGGACGAGTGGGTGCTCGAGCCGGGCGACATGCTCTACCTGCCGCCGGGCATCCCGCACCACGGTGTGGCGCTGGACGACTGCATGACCTATTCGGTCGGCTTCCGCGCCCCCACCCAGGCGGATCTCGTCGGCGGCGTCTGCGACCGGCTCGCCACGGTGGCCACGGAAGACCGCTACCGTGACCCCGACCTGACACCGGCCGAGAATCCGGGTGAGCTGCCCGTAGCGACCCGCGAACGGTTGCGCCAGTGGGTGCTCGAGGCGATGGCTACGGACGACAGTCTCGTCGACCGTCTGATCGCCGAGACCCTGACCGAGCGCCCGGTCGACCATGCTGCGCTCTACCCGCGCTATCACGAGGAAGAGATCGCGGGCATCCTCGACCACCTGAACGAGGTCGCCGAACTGCAGCGTACCCCGGCCTCGCGCTGGCTGCTGCTGGAACCGGCCGGCGACGACCCGGGGCGGCTGTGCATCGACGGCCAGAGCCACGAACTGGATGCCGAAAGCCTGCCGCTGGCGCGCTTCCTCAGCCAGCACATCGTTGTGGAGGGCGAGGCGCTGGCCGAGCGGGCCAGCAATGCCAGCGCGCGCATCCTGCTGGAGAAGATCCTGACCGCGGGGCAGCTGCTGATCCCCGACGAAGACGAACAAGACTGAGGAGAGATTCATGACCCAGCCGTTTGCCACCGAATGGGGCGTGATCGGCGCCGGCGAGATCGGCGGCGTGCTCGCCCATGGCCTGTTGAAGACTGGCCACCCGGTCTTCCCGATCGGCCGCGAGACCGACATCGCGACCGCCCTGGCGGCAAAACCCGATCTCGACGGCCTGTTGGTCGCCGTCGGTGAGAAGGACCTCGACCCGGTGCTCGAACAGATCCCGAGCGTCTGGTTCAACCGCCTGGTCCTGATACAGAACGAGCTGCTGCCCGGCGACTGGCGCAAGCACGGCATCGAGACCCCGACCGTCGCTTCGATCTGGTTCGAAAAGAAACCGGGCAAGCCGGTCAAGCCGCTCGTTTCCTCGCCGGTGCACGGCCCGAAGGCCGAGGCGCTCGTTCAGGCGATGCAGTCGCTCGATATCCCGGCCCACCGCGTCGACGATGCCGACGAGATGCTCGAAGAGCTGGCTATCAAGAACGTCTACATCCTGACCACCAACATCGCCGGGCTCGAGACCGGCGGCGACGTGGAGCACCTCTGGTCCAACCACCAGCAGCTGGCGCGTGATACCGCCGCTGACGTCATCAGGCTGCAGGAAGCGAAAGTCGGGCGGTCATTGGACCACCAGCGACTGATCGACGGCATGGTGCGCGGCTTCGACGGCGACCCGCAACACCAGTGCATGGGACGTTCAGCACCACAGCGGATGGCGCGGGCGTTGGCTCAGGCAGGAGAACTGGGCGTAGATATGCCGGCGATCAAGGCGATTGCTGACAAACACCGCTGAGCGCCCAAGGTTGAGACTGCCATGCGGCCGTACTGTTATTTAGGGTCGAACGATGATCGGTCAGCGACGGCTTCCTGGATTCCCGCGTCCGCGGGAATGACGGTTTCTTGAGGTTGGACACAGCACTTCGAAGGGGCGGGCTCCGATTAAAGAGAGCGTATCGGTCTGCCGTTTACGCCGTGCTCGATCATGCCCCCTGATCGTCATTCCCGCGAAAGCGGGAATCCAGAAAACGAAGCTACCGGAGCAACCCAGTAATCTCAGGGGAGCACGGAAAGCTCCCGCTCCCTATTCAACCCGACCAGGAGTTTCAAAGGAATGAAACAACCCTGCGTCTACCTCCTCGCCAGCCGACGCAACGGCACGCTTTATGTGGGCGTGACCAGCAACCTCCCACAACGCGTCTGGCAGCACCAGAACGATCTGGTAGAAGGCTTCACCAGCCGCTATGGCGTGCACACCCTCGTTTGGTACGAAACCCACCCGACCATGGAAGGCGCCATTGCCCGGGAGAAGGCAATCAAGAAGTGGCGGCGGGTATGGAAGATCGAATTGATCGAGGCCTTCAATCCCGACTGGCGGGATTTGCATGACTCCGTCGTTTGATGCGACCTTCAGCCTTTGTTGCCAACCGAAGGCCGGGCTGGATTCCCGCTTGCGCGGGAATGACGGTCAGGTGGTAGCGCCGACGTCAATATGGCGCGCCACCTCGTTCCTGATCAGATTGATCGGAGCCGCTGGTTTGACGGTTTGGTTGAAACGTAAAAGGTCGTCATTCCCGCACAAGCGGGAATCCAGTGAACGGAGCCACCGCCTCCCCGGGAACGCAGGAACAACAAAGGGGCCCAATGGCCCCTTTCTCAATTACGAACAATCGGCAAGCATCACCGCTCCGGGTCGTAGGCCTTCACGGCCTTGCTGCCGGTCTGCACCTCACTGATCTCGCTACGAATCTGTGCCTTGCGCTCCTCGCCCAGCTCGACCACGCGGTCGTTGAGGGTCTGCAGCTCCTCGAGCAGTTCACGCATCCAGTCAGCCGGTGGCGCATCGTTGGGCGCACCCTGGGCGACGACCTCGTCGATCATCGGGCGGCGGATTTCCTCCGCCTCGATCACCGCTTCCCAGTCATCCGCCTTGGCCGAGGCCAGCATGCCTTGGCTGACGGCCAACAGGTTCTGCGCCTTCTCAGGCAGATTGGCGAACGTCATCGGACTCGGCCTTGTTGCTGACCTGTTCCGGGGCGATGCCGTCCCAGGCTTCCTTGATGTCGCGCAGCAGGCCGGAGACTTCCTCGACCTTCTCGATGCTGGATTCGATGTTCGCTTCCAGCAGGCGACGCTGCATGTAGGCGTACAAGTTTTCAAGGTTCGCGGAGAGCTCGCCGGCCTCCGGGTCAAGGGACTCGCGCAGCCCACCGATAATACCGATAGCCTTGCCGAGCTGTTCGCCCTTGGCGGCGCGGTCCTCGCGCTGCATGGCACCCTTGGCGGTGGCAAGGCGCTGCAGGCCGCCTTCGAACAGCATCTGGATCAGGCGGTGCGGCGAGGCATCCTCGATGCCGGAGCGCACCCCGACGTTGGCGTATTGCTGGGCACCGAATGCGGCATTGGCGTACATGGCGTTTCCCCTCTTTTCAGGTCAGGCCGAGTTATTTCTTGTTGCCGCCTGCCAGGTTATTGAACGGCAGGTTGCTCAACTGCTGGGAGAGGTAGCTTCCGGTCGAGTTCAGCTGCCCGACGATCTGGTCCATCGCGTTGAATTCCGCCAACAGGCGGGATTCAAGACTCGACAGCCGGCGACTCAAATCCTCGCGCTGGTCATTGATGTCATCAATGCGGTTGTTCAGGCTCTGCGTCCGGCTGTCCAGAATCCCGTTGAACCCCACATAGTTGTCGACCAATGCGTCCAGTCGCGTGGCGTAGCCGTCATCGGAGGCGAACATCTGGCCGATGGCATCGAAGTCCGCTTCCATCGCCTCGTCGAGTTGTGCGCCGTCGAGCTTGAGCGTGCCGTCACGCTGCGTCTCGACACCGATGGTGGCCAGGTTGTCGAAGACACCATTGATGCCGTCGACCGTGTCACTCATCTCCCGTCGGATCTGGCTGCTGACCGTCCGCAGGGTTGAATCCCCTTGGAGCGCACCGGCCCGCCCCGTTTCCGGGTCGTAGGAGGAGAGCTGGTTGGTCGTCTGCGCCAGGCCGTTATAGGCCTTGATGAAGCTTTCCACCTTGCTCTTCACCGCGCCGGTGTTCAGCGCCACATCCAAGGTATTTGTCGACCCGAGATCGGATTTCTTTAGCTCCAATGTCACGCCGTCGATGGCATCGTTGATGCTGTTGCTCGAACGGGTCACGTTCTGCCCGTCGATGCGGATGATCGCGTCCTGGGCTTGCTCCAGCAGATCCAGCTCGCCGGAGGCGGTGGAGAGTTGCGACAGGCCCGCCGCATCGGCGTTCGTGCCGTCGTCGTCGGTCGCGGAAACTGTGACGGCATTGGCTTCGCCGGGCTTATCGGCGGTCAGAATCAACCGGCTGACCGTACTCCCCGGATTGTTCGGGTCATCGACATTGACAGTCGTCGCCGTCACACCGGTGTTGTCCGGCGAAGCGTTGATCGCATCGCGGATGCCGGCCAGCGTGTTGTTGGACGCATCGACGGTGATATCGAAGCTATTGCCACCGACATCGAACGTGAGCGTGCCGGTGCCGACCGTCGCATCCGCCGAGGCAAAGTAACCGCTCGCCTGTTTCTGACCCTGTGCGAGTTGCGCCACCTCGATCTGGTAGCTGCCGGCACTGGCGGTCTCGTCCGCCGTGGCGGTGAAGATCGACGAATCGCCGCTAGTCGCCTTGCGGGCCTGGAACGAGTCCAAGTCCTTGAGGGCGCCCAGCGCGCTCTGGAACTCATTGAGGGCACTTTTGAGCCCCCCCAACGCGGAAATGGTTGCCTGGGTCTGCGCTTCGCGCCGATCCAGGCGATTGCGGGCAGGCTGGCCTTCCGCGGCAACCAATTGGCTGACGATGCCGCCTACATCAATGCCGGAACCAATGCCGGTACTGGTGATCGCCATGTCGTGTTACCTCAATTACCGTGTAATGCCAGCTTGTGGGGATACTGCTCAAGCCTCGAGCTCGAGCATGCCCCCCTCCCCGTTCTCGATCCGCCGGGCGATCGACAGGATCTCCTCGGACGGAATCTGGCGCACGACCTCGTCGGTCCGCGCGTTGATTACCTTGACGACCGTGCGACCCGTGTCGTCATCGACCGAAAAGGACAGGTCGCGCTGGCGCGACTGGACCAGCTCTTCGAGCTCGGCCAGCTTGGCCTCCAGCGCTTCCCGGTCCAGACCATTCGCCTCATTAGACTCGTTGCGGGGCCGAATGCCCTGCAAATTGCTTGCCGAAACGGATGGCCCGGACACAGAAGAGCGCTCGCCGGCCGAAGCCGCGCGAGCGCTGGGATAAAGGCTTGGCATCTTGCCAAGGGCATCTGAGATGGTGGATTCAGAGCTCATCATGCCACCTCCTTTACTCAGGCGATGACGCCCGTTCCCTGGGCGTCATCGGGTGGGCCCGGATTAGCCGAGCAGGCTCAGTACGTTCTGCTGAGCAGCGTTGGCCTGCGACAGCATTGCGGTGCCAGCCTGCTGAAGGATCTGGGAGCGGCTCAGGTTGGAGGTCTCCTTCGCAAAGTCCGCGTCCTGGATCTGGGAACGGGCGGCGCTGACGTTCTCCGACACATTCTGCAGGTTGCTGATGGTCGATTCGAGGCGGTTCTGGACGGCACCCAACGATGCGCGCTCCTCGGAAATAAAACTCAGGGCCTTGTCGATCACAGAGATCGCATCATTAGAGCCGCTTCGGCTCGAAATATCCACCTGAGCAACCGAGGACAGCGAGCCAGCGATAGTGGTTGCTCCACCCGTGGCGGTCAGTACATTCTCTGTCCCCGCAGCAACGGCCGATGCCACACTGAAGCTACCACTTGACTCAAATTCAACTTGACCACCCACTACAACGCTATCGCCTGCAGGGGAAGCCGCCACGGTGCCACCTGAAGGCCCGGTCAAAGATACCGAACCAACGTCTAGGGTCTCACCGTTGTCACCACTATGGACGAAGTTTTCAATGTTGATGTCCTCGCCCTTGTCATTGGCGAGTTCGATACTTGCTTTATCGGCGCTCAGCGTCGCGGTAATCCCAGTTTGCGCGGTACGGTCATTGATAGCCGAAGCCAGGTTGGACAGATCGCTTGTGTCTGCAATGCCCGTTGAGATCGTTACTGCGGACTCACCGTTGGAGGAAGACAGGTCGAAGGTCACAGTGCCGGCCGCTGAGAGCGAACCAACAGTCACCTCAGTGGATGCAGTCGCACTGACACCTGTAGAACCGGTCAAACCATTAACACCCTCTGCGATGGTTTTCGCAGATACGCCGTCACCCACGGTATAGGTGCCTGTGCCACTGGCGCCATTGATCGTCAGGTCACCGCCGGCCACACCATTACCACCCGAGATATCCTGGGCTACCGCAAGGCCACCAATGTTGGTTTGCGTGCCTTGCTGGTAAGCACCCATGTCAAGTGCTGAGGTGCTACCAATCGACACATTGATAGTTTCGTTCGCATTCGAACCTACCTGGAACTTGGATGACGTAAAGGAGCCGTCCAGGATGTTTTTCCCGTTGAACGTGGTGGTCTCAGAAATTCGATTCAGCTCCTGCTGAAGCTGAGACACCTCTTTCTGCAAGTTGGCTCGGTCGGTATCAGAGTTGGAATCGTTCGCCGACTGAATGGCCAGTTCCCGCATGCGCTGAAGAATGTTGGACGATTCCTGCATCGCCCCTTCGGCAGTCTGAGAAAGCGAGATGCCATCGTTGGCATTGCGCACCGCTTGGTTCAAACCACGGATTTGAGACGTCATGCGGTCAGCGATTGCCAGACCTGCAGCGTCATCAGCAGCGCTGTTGATACGCAGACCGGAGGACAGACGCTCCATGGCGGTCTGCATCTCATTTTGCGTAGAGCCCAGTTGACGCTGCGCGTTCAGGGCCATGATGTTCGTGTTTACACCCATTACCATGATGTCGTCTCCTCTTCGGACGGTGCCCCGGAAATGGGGCGATTTGCTCTTGGCTACGGTTCCGTTATCGGCGGTATTTGCCGGAGCTTTAGTTTTTGGGTGAAAAATTTTTTGTTTTATGCCCGGGTGGCACAGTGATGCGGGTTTGAGGTGGGCAGAACGCCTTGGTCAGGGGTTGCATAGGCAACATTCGTGTTCCCCGATATCGTCATTCCCGCGAACGCGGGGATCCATGGAAGGGCTGACGAGGCCGGTTCTGTTGACTCTGTAGGCAGGCACGTCGGGACGGGGCGGGTTCGTTCACTGGTTTCCCGCTTGCGCGGGAATGACGGGTAACGGGGGGATCCATGGAGGGGCTCACAAGGCCGCTCCTGTTGGTTCTTTAGGCGGGCACTTCGGGACATCTCCTGCGTTATTGCCGGCCGGGCGTGAGGCGGGTTCGTTCACTGGATCCCCGCCTACGCGGGAATGACGGGGGACGGGGATGGCTTCGATCCCTGGATTCCCGTCCCCCGTTTTCATGGGGACATGCTTTTGCGGGGCGACAGGCTGGGGTGGCTTCGGTTGCGGGTTCGCCCTCCTATCGCGGGCGGGGGTGACGGTGCTGGGATGGCTTCGATCGTTGGGTTCCCGCGTGCGCGGGAACGACGGGAGATGGTTACTCCTGGTTCATCTTTCCGATCCGTTGGCTTCCTCTTTCCCGCCCGTGTTTGATCGGGGCTTTCATGACGAGCGACGGAGCACCACCAACGCTACTTGTCCTCACCGTCCAAAAGGGCCGTCATTCCCGCGGATGCGGGGATCCATGGAAGGTCTGGGCAGCCTCTGCGGCTGATTATCCGAGTGGGCACTTTCGGACGTGTTCTGCCTTGGTGCCAACCGAGTGTGGTGCGACTTCGTTTTCTGGATTCCCGCTTACGCGGGAATGACGGGGGTGGATGGCTTCGTTGTCTAGATTCCCGCCTGCGCGGGAATGACGACAGTGGGTGATCTTGCGGCTGGAATGACGACAGTAGGTGACCTTGCCGCTGGAATGACGGCAGTGGCTGGACTTGCCCCTGCCATGACAGAACCAGTCGTGAGCAGGAATGGCAGATGCGTGCACGGGGATGACGGGGCTTTCCGTGCGCCGGGGATGATAGGGGGGCTGGGGCTTTGGTAGCTGGATTCTGCGCGGACAGGTCCAGGTGAATGACGGCCAGCTGGCGGGAGGGGGCATACCGTCATATCGTTGTCACCCGGCATATGATTGCCGGCGATACACTCGGTGACATCTCTTTCTCGGAAGCCGACCATGCCGACATCCCGTCATCTTGAAATCCGCCCCAGACTGCCCGCCCGTCTCGAGGTGCTGTCCGCCCTGGCGGGCAATCTCTACTACAGCTGGTCGCGACCGGTGCGGGACCTGTTCGACTCAATCGACAGCGAGGTTTGGCTCGCCTGCGAGGAAAATCCGGTCCGATTCCTGCAGACCGTGCCGCAGGCGCAGTTGGACGCAAAGACGGAGGATGCGGCGTTTCTCGCCAAGCTCGACGCGGTCATGCGCGACTTCGAGGCTTACCTCGGACAGGTGCCCGACACCAAGACCGAAGACGGGGCAATCGCCTACCTGTGCGCGGAGTTCGGCTTCCACGAGTCGCTGCCAATCTACTCGGGCGGCCTGGGCATCCTCGCCGGCGATCACTGCAAGGCGGCATCCGACCTCAATCTGCCGCTGGTAGGCATCGGGCTGCTCTACCGTCAGGGCTACTTCCAACAGTGCATCGACGCCACCGGTCATCAGGTGCCCCGCTTCGAGGATCTCGACTTCTCGCGCCTCCCGATTCATCGGGTCGACGGGGATGGTCAGCCGTTGACCGTCGCGGTCGACCTACCGGGGCGGCAGGTATGGCTGCAGGTCTGGGCGGTGCATGTGGGACGCGTAACCGTCTACCTGCTGGATGCCGATGTGGCCGCCAACAGCGCGGCGGATCGAGAGATCACCCACCGCCTCTACGACAGTGATCGCCGCCGGCGGCTGGAACAGGAGATGCTGCTGGGCGTCGGCGGGGTCCGTGCCCTGCGCGCCCTCGGGATCGCCCCCGCCGCGTGGCACATCAACGAAGGCCACGCCGCCTTCTCCACCCTCGAACGGATCGCCGAACTCACCGCCAGTGGTCTGCCATTCGACGCCGCCCGGCAGGCGGTGGCCGCCGCGACCGTGTTCACGACTCACACGCCGGTGCCAGCCGGCCACGACACGTTCGCCCCGGAGCTGGTAGCCGGGTACTGGGAGGATCGCCTGGCAACGCTGGGCATCGACCGCCCTACTCTGCTGCAACTCGGCCATGACCCGACCCATGACGGGCAGCACTTCAACATGACCGCGCTCGCGATCCGCGGCTCCCGTCAGTGCAATGGCGTCTCGCGCATTCACGGTGGCGTGGCTGCTGGCATGGCGGCGGCTTTCTGGCCAGAGGTGCCCGCCGAGGAAAACCCCGTGACGCACGTGACCAACGGCGTGCATGTGGAAACGTTCCTCAACCGGGATCTCGCGCGGCTCTTCGACGCCACCCGACTTGACTGGCGCGATCACCTGCACGAAACCGGGATCGGCGCACTGATCGAGACCACCGAACCGGAACGCCTGTGGTCGATGCACCTCTCCACCAAGCAGCACTTGGTGGCCGAACTGAAGGAGCGCCTCGCCCGCCAGGCCGAGCGCTGGGGCGAGGGTCACGTGCGGCTCGCACAACGAAGCCGGCTGCTCGATCTGCCGCCGGAGCAGTTCCTGCTGGTGGGTTTCGCAAGGCGCTTCGCCACCTACAAGCGCGCCACCCTGCTGTTCGAGGATCGCGACCGGCTCGCGCGCCTGATCGAATCCAGCCCGTACCCGCTGGTGTTCGTCTTCGCCGGCAAGGCACACCCGTCCGATGAGCCGGGGCAGGCTCTGCTACGCGAGATCCACGAGTTGAGCCGTGACCCGCGCTTCATCGGCCACGTCCTGCTGGTCGAGGGCTACGACATGGGGCTTGCGCGGCGATTGGTGGCCGGCTGCGATGTCTGGCTCAACACGCCGGAATACCCCTTGGAGGCCTCGGGCACCTCCGGGCAGAAGGCGGGGCTCAACGGCGTGCTCAATCTGTCGATCGCCGATGGCTGGTGGGCCGAAGGCCACGACCGCGACGGTCACGTGGCGAATGGCTGGTCGATCCCGCCGCACCTCGAGTCGGCCGCGCGACGCCGCGCCGAGGCGGACGACCTGCTCACCGTTCTCGAGACCGAGGTCGTCCCGCTGTTCACGCGACGCGATGCCCAAGGCCTGCCGGGCGAATGGATCGAGTGGCAGCGGCACGTGATCGCGACCGTGCTGCCACGCTTCAATGCCTCACGGATGGTGAGCGACTATCACGAGACGCACTATCGCCCGGCGGTGGCAGCCGGGAGGCAGATGGCAAAAGACGATTTCCGAGCGGCGCGGGAACGCAGCCGATTCGAGCAGGAACTGGCGACTCACTGGGACAAAGTCGACGCCCATGTCACGGCAGCGCCGGGTGCGGTGATCGACAGTGGCGAACCGGCGATCATCGAGATCGAGACAATCAGCCCGGGCCTGTCGCCCGAGGCGCTGCGCTGCGAGGCGGTGCTGGATACCGGCAGGGCACAGCGAGTCATCGCCGGGGAACGGATCGGGCAGGTGACCGAGCAGTCGCTGGGGCGCCACCGGGTCACCCTCCCCGCGGACCTGTCCGGCGAGCACGATTACCGGCTGCGGCTGGTGCCCACTCACGAGACGCTGCTGCACCCCTACGAGTTGGGGCGGATGAGGTGGCTCTAGCCCCCGAACGCCGGTGGCCCGTTTGTTTCGGGTAACGCCCTTTCGTCAGCCAAGCGCGAACGCGCAGCGCTCCCTGAGCGGACAATCGCCACAGGCCGGTCTCACCCGGCAATGGGCCTTGGCATGCTCTACGACCAGGCCGTGCCACTGTGCCAGTCGTTCGGCATCCGGGGCCGGGGTGGCCTCCAGCAGGTCGGCGGCCAGTTCGTCGTAGGGCGACTCGGCCAACGCCGGAAAGCCAAGCCGGGCGAACAGCCGACGGGTATAGCTGTCGATCACCCAGACCGGGCGCTGGAACCCGTACAGCAAGATGTCGTCGGCGGTCTCCCGACCGATGCCGTGGATGCCGAGCAACCAGCCCCGTAGCGCGGGCGTCTCCATACGCTCAAGACACTCGTATCCACCGGCCGTCAGCCACGCCTCGGTAAATGCCCGCAACCGCCGGGTCTTGACCCGATAGAAGCCCGACGGGCGGATCAGCTCGGCGAGCGCCTCGTCCGCCAGCGCGTCGACCGCTGCGGGACCGAGGGCATCGGCGCCGTCCAGGTTGGCCAGTGCCCGCTCGACGTTCTTCCAGTTGGTGTTCTGGGTGAGCACAGCGCCGACGGCGATCTCGAACACCCGCTCGGCCCGCTGCCGCGCGTATCCCGCCGGCCACCACGGCATGTCCTCCGGGTGGGTCTCGTCGAGACGATGGGCATGCGACGCCAGGAGGCGCGACTCGGCCCACTCGAGGCAATCGTGCAGGGAGGTGAACGACCCATCCGGCCGTCTCGGGGCAGTAGCGGAATCTGTCATCGTTTGCGGAGTCCCAACATCGGCACATCTGAACTATGGTCATGCACGGGCCCGACGTGCTCGGCCCGCTTCGACCATCCAACCGACCGGGGACAAGGAAAGCATGAGCCAAGCCACCATTGCCACCTTCGCCGCCGGCTGTTTCTGGGGAGTGGAGGATCGCTTCCGGCAATTTCCCGGCGTCATCGACGTGACGTCCGGCTACACCGGCGGTCACGTCGACCATCCCGACTATCGCCAGGTCTGCACCGGCACCACCGGTCATGCCGAGGCCGTCGAGGTACAGTTCGACCCGACCCGGATCGGGTACGACGAGCTGGTGCGCGCGTTCTTCGCCATGCACGACCCGACCACCCCGAACCGTCAGGGGCCCGACGTCGGCACCCAGTACCGCTCGGCCATCTTCGTCCACGACGAAACCCAGCGCGAAACGGCCGAACGGATCAAGGCCGAGATTCAGCCGCAACTGCCCGCGCCGATCGTCACCGAGATCACCGACGCCGGTCCTTTCTGGCCGGCCGAGGACTACCATCAGCGCTATCTCGAGAAACGCCGCGCCGGCGTGCGCTGACACCACCGATACCGAAACCAAGCTGACGCAAGGAGACCACGATGCTCGAACTTCCGTTTGGCGGCCTGCTGGGCCTGATCATCCTCATCCTCGACATCTACGCGATCGTCAAGATCGCCCAAAGCACAGCCACCACCGGGATGAAGGTGCTCTGGATCGTACTGGTCGTACTGTTGCCGGTACTCGGCCTGATCATCTGGGCGCTGTTCGGACCCAAGGGATGACCCATGCGCATGGTGCGCACCAAGCGGGTCCATGACCCGGTCGAGCACGAGGACGGCTACCGCGTGCTCGTCGACCGGCTCTGGCCACGGGGCGTCAGGAAACAGGATCTGGTCCACGACGAGTGGATGAAGAAGATCGCACCGTCGGGTGCCCTGCGCCGCTGGTTCGGGCACGCCCCGGAGCGCTTCGAGGCGTTCGCGGAACGCTACCGGCGCGAACTCGAAGGCAACGAGGAATTCGACCATCTGGCCGAGATCGCCACCGAACGTCCCGTCACCCTGCTCTATGCTGCGAAGGACCGCGAGCACAACCACGCGGTCGTGCTGGCCGAGTCGCTCGAGAAGCGTCTGCGGGCCGACTGAAACCCACTTTGACGGGATGACAGTCTCACCCTGCCCCCCCACCGTCATTCCCGCGCAGGCGGGAATCCACAAAAGCCCCCAACGAAGCCAATAAGGCCGCACCTACCCGCAAGCACCTCGGGCTTCTCTCGAGTGTCGGCTAACCAAGCACGACATGGCTCCGATCCCTGGATTCCCGCTTTCGCGGGAATGACGGCTTTGTTGGGAAGCCTGACGCCCCTACACGTCAGCCGCGCAGGCCTATCCCCTTGCGGAACAGGCGCAGCGCGTACAGGTAGGCTGCCAGGATGCCGACGGCGAGGATCGCGTAGGTGCTCCACACGGGCACGTCCGTGATCCCCAGCATCGCGTAGCGAAAGCCGTTGATGATGTAGAGCACCGGGTTGTAGAGCGAGGCCTGCTGCCAGAACTCCGACAGCATGTTGATCGAGTAGAACACCCCGCCCAGGTACGTCAGCGGCATCAGCACGAAGGTCGGTACGATCGAGATGTGGTCGAAATGGGTCGCGTAGACACCGTTGATCAGCCCGAGCAGGGCGAACAGGGTCGACGTCATCAGCGCCACCCCGAACAGGTTCAGCACGCTGTAGACCGACAACTCGGCGAACAGCAGGGCGACGATGGTGACCGCCCCGCCGACGGTCAGTCCGCGCGCCACCCCGCCGGCCACGTAGCCGATGATGATCAGCCAGTTGGG
The DNA here is from genome assembly GCF_023555385.1 of Guyparkeria hydrothermalis. Taxonomy (NCBI): domain Bacteria; kingdom Pseudomonadati; phylum Pseudomonadota; class Gammaproteobacteria; order Chromatiales; family Thioalkalibacteraceae; genus Guyparkeria; species Guyparkeria hydrothermalis. The sequence goes on along the minus strand of NZ_JAJSED010000001.1, from coordinate 135,651 downwards.
CATCGGCGAGACCAGCAACTCCTCGACGTGACGGGCGAATTTGGCACCGAAGAACGACGAGACCGAGTTGGCGTAGCTCTGCGTGATCACCGACATCAGGATCAGCCCCGGCACCAGGTACTGGATGTAGGGCACGCCGTCGATCACGCCGATGCGCGGACCGATCAGGTGACCGAAGACCACGAAGTACAGCGCGGTCATGATCATCGGCGGCAGCACGGTCTGCACCCAGATCCGGCCGAAGCGCAGGATCTCGCGGGTCAGCAGCATGACAAAGGCGTTCCAGGCCCCGCGCGCGGTCAGGCCGGTGGCCTTCTCTCCCGGACCCTGGTGGTCGAATGCGTCGGTTTCCGAACGGATGCTCATGCGCGCTCCCCGGTCTGTCGATTGGCCGCCGCGTCGTCATCCTGCACCAAGCGCAGGAACAGTTCCTCGAGGCGGTTGGTCTTGTTCTTCATGCGTTCGATCACGATGCCGTGCCCACGCAGCACGTCGAACACGCCGGTCAGTTCCTGGCCACGGCTCAGGTCGACCTCGATGGTCTCCTCGTCGATCAGCCGGGAACCGACCACCGGCATCTCCGGCAGCGACTCGACCGGCTCGCGGGCGTAGAGCACGAAGGTCTCCTGCGACAGCTTGGCGAGCAGGTTGCGCATCGAACTGTGCTCGACGATCCGTCCCTCGTTGATGATCGCGATGTTGCGGCACAGGGCCTCGGCTTCCTCGAGGTAGTGCGTGGTCAGGATGATCGTGGTGCCCTGGCGGTTGATCTCGGTGAGGAAATCCCACATCCCACGGCGCAGCTCGATGTCCACGCCGGCGGTCGGCTCGTCGAGGATCAGCATGCGCGGGCTGTGCACCAGGGCACGGGCAATCATCAGGCGGCGTTTCATTCCGCCCGACAGCGCGCGGGCCATGCCCTCGCGCTTGTCGAACAGACCCAGCTGCTTCAACAGCTCGTGGGCACGCTTCTTCGCCGCCCGGCGGGTCATGCCGTAGAAGCCGCCCTGGTTGATGACGACTTCCTCGACCGGCTCGAACTGGTTGAAGTTGAATTCCTGCGGCACCACACCGATCTGCGACTTCACCCACGCGCGGTCGCGATCGAGATCATGGTCGAACACCCGCACGGTGCCGTGGCTCTTGTTCACCAGCGAACAGAGGATGCCGATGGTGGTCGATTTTCCCGCCCCGTTGGGCCCCAGCAGGGCGAAGAAGTCGCCCTCGGCGATGGACAGCTCGATGCCCTTGAGGGCACGGGTGCCCCCCTCGTAGGTCTTCTCGAGCTCATAGATCTCGACGGCGTTGCTCATGGCGTTGCTCATTGAATGGGCTCGCGACTCCGTGAAAACGAATGCGCAGTAAAACGAATGGGCCGTCAGCCGTTGGCCGACGGCAGGTGCCAGTGATAACGGATGCCCAAACCGCGCACGGCCAGCGTGACGGCGAAGCCGAAGATCACCGCGGCAATCGGCCAGGCCAGCCAATGGGCGAATACAACATAGACGATCCCGCCCACCAGCGCGGCCGAGGCGTAGATCTCGCGGTGCAGCAGCAATGGTGGCTCACCGGCCAGCACGTCGCGGATCAGCCCGCCGAAGGTCGCCGTCATGATGCCCATCATCACCGCGATCATCGGGTTGGCGTCGAGCGACAGCGCGATCTGCGCGCCGATCACGCAGAAGGCGGCCAGCCCGATCGCATCGGCCCATGGCAGCCAGTTGGCCCGCTGGTGAAACGGCCTACTGGCGTAGAAGAAGACGATCGCCATCACCGCGGTGATCACCAGGTACTCCCACTGGGTCAGCCAGAAGACCGGTCGGTCGAGCAAAAGATCCCGCAACGTGCCCCCGCCGATGCCGGTGACGGTGGCAAGAATGAGGAAACCCATCAGGTCCATGCGCTTGCGATCGGCCACCAGGGCGCCCGTGACGGCGAAGACCGCCGTCCCGAAATAGTCCAGCCACTGCAGCAACTCGCCGATCATGCCCGCCTCCCCTGACTAATCTGCCCCCGAATCGGCCCCGGCTCGAGGGAGCGTGGAGGATAGCCATTCAGCCACGCCGGGAAAAGACCGCCCGCCCCATGGAATTCCCCAGCATTCTACTCGGACGACGAGATCGGCGGGAGGCGCTAGACTCCTGCGACCGTCCAACCATTCCGACGACCGACTGCCGCCCATGAGCCAGACCGAGATTCCGTTCGACGCCGATCTGATCCGCCGTTACGACACCAGCGGGCCGCGATACACGTCCTACCCGACCGCCGTGCAGTTCCACGACGGCTTCACCGAGGACGACTACCGGTCGGCCGCGGCACGCTCGAACGCCACCGGCGGCCCGCTGTCGCTGTACGTGCACATCCCCTTTTGCGACACGGTCTGCTACTACTGCGCCTGCAACAAGGTGGTCACCAAGGATCGCGCCAAGGCCCGCCCCTATCTCGAGGACGTCTACCGCGAGATGGCGCTGCAGTCGGCGTTGTTCGACGACGGACGTCCGGTCGACCAGCTTCACTGGGGCGGCGGCACGCCCACCTTCCTCTCGCACGACGAGATGCGCGAGCTGATGGCGAAGACCGGCGAGCATTTCGCGCTCAAGACCGACGACTCCGGCGAATACTCGATCGAGATCGACCCGCGCGAGGCGGATGCCGCCACCATCCGCGTGCTGCGCGAGATTGGCTTCAACCGCATCAGCCTCGGGGTGCAGGACTTCGATCCCGATGTGCAGAAGGCCGTCAACCGGATCCAGAGCTTCGAGGAGACCCGCGAGGTGGTCGAGACCGCCCGCGAGCAGAACTTCCACGGCGTGAGCATCGACCTGATCTACGGGCTGCCGCACCAGTCGCGCGACCGGTTCATGAAGACGCTCGACCAAGTGATCGAGCTCGACCCCGACCGGCTGTCGATCTTCAACTACGCCCACCTGCCGCAGCGCTTCAAGCCGCAGCGGCGCATCGCAGGCGACGATCTGCCCAGCCCGGCGGAAAAGCTCGACATCCTCGGCTCGACCATCCGCTACCTGCAGCAGGCCGGCTACGTGCTGATCGGCATGGACCACTTCGCCAAGCCGGACGACCCGCTAGCCATCGCCCAGCGCGAAGGCACCCTGCAGCGCAACTTCCAGGGCTATTCCACCCATGCCGAGTGCGACATGGTGGCGATGGGCGCCTCGTCGATCAGCCAGGTTGGCGGCGCGTTCAGCCAGAACGTCAAGGACCTGACCGCCTACCACGAAGCACTTGTGGCCGGTCATCTGCCGATCGAGAAGGGGGTGGCGATCACCGAGGAAGACGTGCTGCGCCGGCACGTGATCACCGAACTGATCTGTCATTTCCGCCTGCCGATCCCCGACGTGGAGGCGCGCTTCGGCATCGACTTCGCCGAGCACTTCGCCGACGCGCTGGCCGAGCTTTCCGACATGGCTCGCGACGAACTGGTCACCATCACCCCTAACGAGATCGTGGTCCAGCCGCGCGGCCGCCTGCTGATCCGCAACGTCTGCATGGCCTTCGACGAGTACCACGGCACCCATAACGGCCAGCGCTTCTCGAAGGTGATCTGAATCGCGCCTAGCGTCGAACGGCCGGATGGGCATCGGCGCGCTCGGCGATCAGCCACGGGCCGATGACCATCAGCATCGCGAGATAGACCAGCGAGAGACCTCCGGCCGTGAGCGCCAGCCACGAAGGCTGAAGCCCCGGCCAGACAGGCAGTATGAGCCGAAGCACCACCGCGCCCAGCAGGATCACCAGCACCGGGCGAAACGCCCTGGGCAAGGCGATCGGGCGACCGGTGTGCCCGGCACTGACACGCGTCATCATCCCCAGCGCCATGACCGCCAATGCCCCGAGGCCCAGGGCATGCACCGGCCCATCGCGGCCGTTCACCGGCAAACCGACCAACTCCAGAGCCAGCCAGGCAAGCCCCAGCGACACGGTCAGCACGCCAACGAAGAGAAGCCACAGCATCGGCTCACGCAAGACGGCCGGATGCCACCAGCGCAACAGGGCGTAGCCGGCCGCGAGGGCGATGCCAGCTGATATCAGGGCGCGAAGCCCGTCGGGCACGGGCAAGGCGAACAGAACGAGAAGCACCAGCGGGCCGCCACCGAGAATCACCGCCACGGTTCGGCCGGTCCGTCGAGGCGCGATGCCGAGACGGTTCGCGGAAAACGGCGGCACGACCCGCTGGGCGATGAACAACAGCATCGAGACGATCGGCAACAGACCCGCCCAGCCGACCCAGCCGGCCAGCGAGGCGGAATCACGCTGTGCCGCGAATGCCACGTCCAGCAGGACCATCAGTAGCAGGGCCAGCACGAACAGCAGGTTGTGCCACTGGCGGGCGAGCAGTATCAGGCGAGCGACCACCACCAGCAGGAGCAGTTCGGTGGCGACGGACAGCAGGTACGGAGCGATCGATTCCGCCCCGACGATCACGAAAGTCACCCGCGCCGCCAGCCACAGACCGAGCGCCAGCAACAGGACGGCTGGCGACCAGGCACGCCGGCCGGTCCAGTTCTGCGCGGCCGTGGTCAGAAACCCCGCCACCAGCGCCGTGCCGACGCCGAACACCATCTCGTGCGCGTGCCAACGCCAATCGAGAACGCCTTGCAGCGCCCCGCCCCAACCGGCCGTGAGCCACACGCCAGCCCAGGCAGCCATGGCGAAACTCGCGAAGGCCAGCATCAACAGGAACCAGGGCCTGAACCCGACGGACAGCACCGGCCAGCCCTGCCACGAGCTCATGCCTCGCCGGCCTCACCGCCCAGGCAGCCAGCCTGCAGTCGATTGAACAACTCACGCTCCTCGAAGCGCACGTGCGCCACCAGGCACTCACCCAACCGGTGCAGCGTGGACCGCGCGAACGCCTCCAGCGCCCGCGCCAGCAGTTGCTCGATCTCGCGGTGCTCTTGACGCATGCGCTCGATCTGCTCGGCAAGCGTCGTATCACGAGGACAGGCAGCCAGGGCGCGATCGGCGATCGCCTCCTCGGTGGCGAAGTGGTCGGCCAATTCCGTCCGATGAGCGACCAACTCCGATCGCAGCGCCTCGTCCGGCTCGCCCCACTGGAGCCGTCGCGCGAGCTTGAGGGTGTGGTGGTGCTCTCGGGACAGCGGCTGGAGGCGTTCGTCACGCTTCATGGCAATTCTCCGGTGGCGGGAAGGTGTCGCCGGATCGGCTGGCAACGCGATGCCAATATATGCATACTGCATACATATTACAAACGGAGCAGGGACACCGTGCAGCTCAACCAACAAACGGACTTCGCCTTCCGCATCCTGATCTATCTGGCTGACCACGCTGCGGCGAACAGGGTGAGCGGGGACCATCTCGGCCGCCCCAAGATCCGCGAGATCGCGGCCTTCTATGGCGTCTCCTACAACCACCTGATGAAGGTTGCCAACGCCCTGGCCACGCATGGTTACGTGCGTTCCCGACGGGGCAAGAGCGGCGGGCTTGCCCTCGCCCGCGCCCCGGAAGCAATTTCGCTCGGCGACGTGGCCCGGGATATCGAGGCGCACTGGGAAGTGGTTGAGTGCTTCGGCGCCACCACCGACTGCCCCCTCGCCCACGGTTGCCGACTCGCGCCGATCCTAGCCGAGGCGTTGAACGCGTTCTGGGCCGTCCTCGACAAATACACCCTGGCGGACATCGCTTTTCGCCCCACCGCGGAGTCACCCATCGACTTTCATCCTCGCCCGGAATCTCCCGCCAGCGGCCGGGAAAACAGATCACCCAAACCCGCATGACAGCGCCGTTACAGGGCCGTTCCCCCCACCGTTTCCAACCGGATCGAGGTTGAGCTTTCAGCCTCATGCCTTATAATGACGGCTCACTTATACGGACCTGATCGCGGCTGGAAAGCTAACGCGAGCAGGCAGACAAGCATGACGATTCGTTTTCGTGAACCGCGCCTCGAGGATGGGGGTCGGATTCACCAGCTGATCCAGCGAGCGGGCACGCTCGACCTGAACTCGGCTTACCTCTACTTCCTTCTGGCGGATCACTTCCGCTCGACCTGCGCCATCGCGGAAAAAGGTGACGACCTCGTCGGTTTCGTCACCGCCTACCGCCTGCCGGACAACCCGGACACCTTGTTCGTGTGGCAGATTGGCGTCGACTCCTCGGCCCGCGGTCAGGGCGTGGCCTCCCGCCTGCTCAACACGCTGCAAGAGCGCGACTGGTTCGGTGACATCAAGCGCATCGAACTGACCATCGCCCCGGACAACCCGGCCTCCCAGACCCTGTTCACCCGCTGGGCGGAAAAGCTGGGTCGCTCGATCCGGAACGAGCCCTACCTCTCCAGCGAGCTTCTCGGCGATGGCCACCAGCCGGAAGATCTCTACGTCATCGATCTCTGATCACCGACATCGCCGGCCGGCTCCGAAAGAGCCGGCCGCGCAGCTTTTGTTTCGCACCCGATTCCCCTTTCACGTTTCAAACGAGGACCTGTGATGAACATCGATCTGTTCGAGAAATACGAGTCCAACGTCCGCGGTTACATCCGCTCGTTCCCGACCATCTTCGTCAAATCCAAGAACGCCACGATGTGGGACAACGAGGGCAAGGCCTACATCGACTTCTTCGGTGGCGCCGGCTCCCTCAACTACGGCCACAACGACCCGGCGATCAAGCGCGCCATCATCGACTTCATCGAGCGTGACGGCGTCACCAACGCGCTCGACAAGGCGACCGATGCCAAGTACCTGTTCATCAAGAAGCTGCAGGAGACCATCCTTCAGCCGCGCGGCCTGGACTACAAGATCCAGTTCGTCGGCCCGACCGGCACCAACGCCGTCGAGACGGCCCTGAAGCTCGCGCGCAAGGTCAAGGAGCGCTCCAAGATCGTCTCCTTCACCAACGCCTACCACGGCCACACCCTGGGCGCACTGGCGGTCACCGGCAACGAGTTCTACCACGACGACTTCTACGGCGTGCCGCTGAACGTCACCAAGATGCCGTACGACAACTACTTCGACCCGACCGGCGAAGGCCAGATGGACAGCATCGACATGATGCGCCAGTACTACGAGGACGCCAGTTCGGGCTACGAGCTCCCGGCCGGCATCGTGGTCGAGACCATCCAGGGCGAAGGCGGCATCAACGTCGCCTCGATTGAGTGGCTCCAGAAGCTCGACAAGATGTGCAAGGACCTCGACATCCTGCTGATCGTCGACGACATTCAGGTCGGCAACGGCCGTACCGGCAACTTCTTCAGCTTCGAGCGTGCCGGCATCAAGCCGGACATCGTCACTATCTCCAAGTCGATCGGTACCGGCTTGCCGATGGCGATCGTGCTGATGCGTCCGGACATCGACCAGTGGTCCCCGGGCGAGCACACCGGCACCTTCCGCGGCAACTCGCTGGCCTTCATCGCCGGCGCGACCGCACTGGAGCGCTGGGACAACGACGACTTCTCCAAGGAAGTCGTCGAGAAGGGCAAGAAGGTCGAGGCACGCTTCAAGGCAATCGCCGAGCGTCACCCGGGCCTGATTTCCGACGTGCGCGGTCTGGGCATGATCTGGGGCCTGCAGTCCGACGAGGAAGACTTCTGCAACGACGTCTCCGCCGAAGCGTTCAAGCGCGGCCTGCTGGCAGAGACCGCCGGTGCCGACGACCAGGTGATCAAGTTCCTCGCCCCGCTGACCATCAGCGAAGACGAGCTGAACAAGGGCCTGGACCTGCTCGACGAGTCCGTCGACGCCGCGGCAGCCGCTCGCAAGGGCTGATCAACGAACGAAACGGTCCCGCCGCGCGGGGCCGTCCTTCACAGCTACGGAGACAATCATGCTCGTACGTTATCTCGACCGGGACATCCAGGGCACCGAACGCGAAGTCGAAGCCGAGAACGGCAACTGGGTCAGCCGTCGTCTGATCCTGGCCGACGACCGGGTCGGCTTCTCGTTCAACGACACCATCATCCGTGCCGGCACGGAGACCTTCATCCACTACCAGAACCACATCGAAGCGGTTTACTGCGTGGCGGGCAACGGGGAGATCCACGACATCAACAACGATGTCACCTACCCGATCCGCGACGGGATGATGTATCTCCTCAACGACCCGGATGCCGACAAGCACTACCTGCGTGGTGGCAGCGAGGACATGCGCCTGATCTGCGTGTTCAACCCGCCGCTGACCGGCCGCGAAGTGCACGACGAGAACGGTGTCTACCCGGCCCTGAGCATCGACGACTAATCAGTTGCCATCTCGGCAGACAGAAAAAAACCCGGCCTCCGCAAGGAGCGCCGGGTTTTCTTTTTGCACCACTGTCCCGATCCGGGTCAGGGATAGGCGGCATCCCGGCCGAAATGCCGGGTCAGCAGGTAGTAGATCACCGCCCGGTACTTGTGTCGGTTGTCCCGGCCGTACTGCTCGATCGCCTTGTCGATGGCGGCATCCAGGTCAGGGCCATCGCTCAGACCGAGCTTGTCGATCAGAAAATGCGTCTTGATGTAGTCGACCTCGCGCGGGTCATCGCCGGCGACCATCGAGGCGTCGCGGTTGTAGACCGCCGGCCCCAGACCGATGACCACGCGGGTCAGCAGATCCCGGTCGGGCGTCACGCCGCACTTCTCGCTCAACTCGCTCGCGTACTTGTCGATCAACTCGTCTCGATGGCTCATGCTGCCCTCCCTTCCGCTGGTCAGGTGACGTTACCTGCGCCCATGCCGTTTTTCGTTGCTCGGACCATCAACCGGGACCAAGCCGTTTGCTCAGCCAGGGTCGGGGTATTCGCCCGGATCGAACTTCCGCTGGCGATTGATCTGCATGATCAGGACCAGCGCCTGCTGCGGATCGTCGCCTCGTTTCGCCTCGCCCGTCTTGGTCACCAGCCCCTCGAGGATCTGGCGGATACCGAGGCTCTCGTCGGAAAAACGCCGCATGAGTACCAGGCGATAACCGGGATGGGTCCAGCCCAGCGGCAGCTGGTCGGTGTAACGCGGCACGATCAGGGCCAGACGGTCCTTGGCGAAGAAATCCAGCCGCGCGTCATGGAGCACGCGAATGCCGCGTTCCTCCGGGTTTAGTACACGCACCTTTTCCGGACGGGTGGAACTCCCGTGACGGCTGTCGAGAGTCAGGTCATCCGCCCCGACTTCCTTCAGGTACTGCTCCGCGGCACGCATCTGCTCGTCGGAATATAGGCTACTGGACTTCATTCAGGCTGGCCGTCCTGTCTGTCGGCTGGCGCCTCCCTGCCCATTTACCGTCCATCCGTGACTCTTCGCGGCCCATAGTCGAACCCGGGCCACGACGTGCATCGTCTTCCCGAGGCCTCTTTCCTGCCCTCGGGGCTCACGGCACGTTAGCAGACAATCCCGTAAAAGCCCTATCACGGCTCCGAGGCGGCCAACCGCCAGGCGAATGGCCACGACGAACCCCGACTCGCCCCGACCTCGCCACTCACGATGCGCAAGGCGCCATGGCGATCGGTACGCCACACGGTTGCCCCGGCGGCCCGCCAGCGAGCGACCACCTCCGGCGACGGATGCCCCCAGCGGTTGAGAAATCCGGCGCTCACCAGTGCGTGGCGGGCGCCCGTCGCCTCGATGAATGCGGCGGTCGACGAGGTGGACGAGCCATGGTGCCCTGCCAGCACCACATCCGCGCGCAGATCGAATTGACGGCGAAGCCAGCTCTCCCCGGCAGACTCGGTGTCACCGGTCAACAGCAACGACGTCGTTCGACCCACCACCCGCAGCACACAGGAACGGTCGTTGGCCGAACCGAATGGAGGGCGGGCCAGTTCGAACCGCACTCCATCCCAGGTCCAGCCATCACCGTGACGACAGGGTGAACCAACCCCGGCCTCAAGCCCCTGTGCCGGACCGACCAGGCCGACCACCGCCGCCTCCGAAAACGTCGATCGCACCGCGGCCAGCCCACCGGCATGATCGCGGGCGTCGTGACTAATCACCACGCGATCCAGCTCGCCGATCCCCAGCGACCGCATCGCGGGCAAGACAATCGCTTCCCCGGTATCGAAGCGCCCGAAGCGGGGGCCGGCGTCATAGACAAGGGCATGGTTGGCCGTCCACACCAGCACGGCAAGCCCCTGGCCCACGTCAAGGACCGTTGCCTCGAACCGGCCAGCCTCAGGTCTAGACGGTCCAACTGCCACGGCCGGGACCAACAGCACCAGGGCCCACGCCCGGCCCGGGAAACGGCGCGGCAGCATCAACCAGACAAGGCCGATTGCCAGAAAGAACAGAGCCAATCCGTTCGGCGGCGCCCGGCTCGACTCGGGAAACACCGCCACCAGCCAGTCGAGCATCGCGAACAGCCCCGCCCCCAGCCAACCGATCAACCAGGCGATGCCTCCGCCCAGGGACAACGCGGCCGGCAACCCCGGCAGCGTTGCCAGCAGCGAGACCATCAGATCGGCGAGCGCCAGCGGGGTGATCAGCATGGACACGAGTGGCACCGCCACCAGGTTCGCCGGCAACGAGGCGAAGGCGATCCGGTCGAACAGCGCCCAGGTCAGCGGCAGGAGCCCCAGCGTCAGAAGCCACTGCAGGCGAAGCAGCTCCAGAGGACGCCACAGCGCCTCGCGACCGCGCACGAACACGATGATCAGCAACACCGCGGCAAACGATAGCCAGAACCCCATGTCCAGCGGCGCGAGCGGATCGATCGCGAGCACCAGCGCGAACGCCAAAAGCCAGAGGTCGCCCAGACGCCAACGCCGCTGCAGGAGCACCCCCAGCAGGAGCACAGTCAGCATCAGTGCCGCGCGCAGGGTGGGAATGGAAAGCCCGGCGATCAACGCATAGGCCCAGCCGGCCATAACGGCGGCCAGGGCCGCGACCCGCTGCGCCGGGACGCCGCCACTTACGGCCAGGCGCCCCCAGAGAGAGCGCACCAGCAGTGCCACCAGCGCGGCGATCATGCCGACATGCAGGCCGGAGATCGCCAGGAGGTGGTTGGTTCCCGACGCGAGCAACATCTCCCATTGCCGCTCCGTGAGTTCGCCCCGGTCGCCGAGCGCGAGTCCGTGGGCCAGCGCCGCACCGGCCGCCCGTGCCTGGCTTGCGAGACCGAACTCGTCGGCCTGACGGACGCTGGCGGCGAGACGCTCGCGGGCGAGGCTGCGCAATCGATCCATGCCGGCCTGCCACCCCGGGGCGGGCCCGAGCCCTACCGGCGGTTCGCGCAGGTAGCCGGTCGCGATGATCTGATGACGGAACAGCCACCGGCGATAATCGAACCCGCCGGGATTGACGTGACCGTGCAACGGCTTGAGTCGGGCGACCAGCCGATATTCGTGACCGGCAGCCAGCAGCCGGCGGGATGTCCCACGTTGGTAGTCGCTCAGCCGTAACCGACCCCCGACAAGCCTCTTCCCGCATACCTGCCGGGCCTGCGGATCGTGGCCATCCAGCGCGACCGCTCGAGTTACCGTCAGTCGAAAGCGTCGCCGATCGGGCGCCACGTCGACCAGCCCGACCACGCGCCCCTCGATCCGGCAGTCGACACGCTGATCGAAGACCGGTGTCTGCACGACCAGCGTTGCCGCGGCGCCCAGGCTGTGCGCCAGGCCGGCAACGACGGCCATCACGATGGCAATCCGCGAATGGCCAACCCGCCAGGCGGCCAGGGAGAGCAACGCGAGCACCAGAGGTAGGATCGGCGTGCCCGCCGCGAGCCATGCGGCCCCTAACGGCCCGATGCCGATCGATTCCGGCGATGATCGCCACGGCACGAACCACGCCATCAGGGTCGCCACCGCCCAGGCGAGCAGCAGCCAGCGCAGCGCCAGCGGCCGACGACCGCCCGTCGGCCGAGCGGGGCGGGGAGAAGAATGAATTTGCATGCAGCCGCGTCCTTGCAGCAGGGGTGATCCTCACGGCGGAGCGGGCTTGGTGACCCTCACGCAATCACGGGCATTCCTTGCCTCGGACCGACTGCGTTACCATGCCGCCATGAGCACTGTAACCGCCCCGACCATCCATTGCATTCCGATCCTCTCGGACAACTACGTCTGGCTGATCGAGGGTCTCGACGGCGCCACGGTGATCGTCGATGCCGGCGAGGCCACGCCGGTGATCGAAGCGATCGAGTCCCGCGGACTCCGCCCCGTGGCCACCCTGATCACCCACCATCACGGCGACCACGTCCAGGGGCTCTCCCGCCTTGTCGAGCAGTACTCGATACCGGCATACGGGCCGGACAGTTGCCGCCGGGCAGGAGTCGATCACGTCGTCGGCGAAGGCGATGCCTTCGAGATCACCGGCGTGGGCGAATTCGCCGCCATGGCAACGCCGGGGCACACGCAGGATCATCTCTCCTATGTCCTCGGCGAGCATGTCTTCTGCGGGGATACCCTGTTCACGGCGGGTTGCGGCCGACTGTTCGAGGGTACGGCCGCGCAGATGCTCCATTCGCTCGACCGCCTCGCGGCCCTGGGCGATGAGATGACCATCCACTGCGGGCACGAATACACCACCGACAGCCTGCGGTTCGCCGCCCATGCCGAACCGCAGAACGCGGACATCGCGGCCCGGGTGAAGGACGTGGAGGCCAAGCGTGCGGCCGGCGAGCCGACCGCGAGTGCCTCGATGGTGCTGGAAAAGAAAACCAACCCGTTCCTGCGGGTGCGCGAGCCGGTCCTGCGGCACGCGATCGAGGATTATGTCGGCGAACGCATCGAGGACGACATCGAGGCCTTTGCCCAACTTCGTCATTGGAAAGACGATTTCGACGGACTCGCCCGGTTGTAAACCCGACTGTCAACGCCAAGGAAGCCAGCCACTGATGCACCACCTGTTCCGTTCGCTCCACACCACCCTGCCGCGGCCCAGCCGGCCGGGCTGGACGCGGGGCCTTGCCCTGTCGCTGGCGGTCCTGTTGCTACACGGCTGTTCGTCCCTGGTGCCGCCGGACTCCCGCACCGCCGGCCAGGACCGCACCACACAGCCGGACTACTCCCCTCTGCCCGCCATCAGTCGGCCGGAGAGCGATAGCCATCTGGCCGCCGATCACGAGCATGATCTCTGGCGCGCCGTGGCGACGCGCTTCACGCTGCCGGTGCCGGACAACGCCCGGGTTGACGCCGAGCTGCGGCGCTATGCCCGGCACCCGGACTACCTGCGCAAGGTCAGCGAGCGGGCGGAACCCTATCTCTACATGATCGTCGAGAAGCTCGAAGCGGCGAACCTGCCGCTCGAGCTGACGCTCCTGCCGATCGTCGAAAGCGCCTATTTGCCGCAGGCCCTGTCATCGAGTTCCGCGGCTGGCATCTGGCAGTTCATTCCCTCGACCGGCACCTACTTCGGTCTGGAGCGCGACACGTTCTACGACGGTCGGCGCGACATCGAGGCATCGACCGACGCGGCAGTGACCTACTTCAGCCAGCTGCGCGGCATGTTCGATGACGACTGGCCGACCGTCATCGCCGCCTACAACGGCGGTCAGGGCACCCTGCTCAACGCCATCCGCGAGAACCAGCGCCGTGGGCGGTCGACCGACTTCTGGAGCCTCAAGCAGCTGCGCAAGGAAACGCGGGACTACCCGGCGCGATTCTTTGCCCTGGTGAAGATCTTCTCCAACCCCAAAAAATACGGTTTCAACCCCCATCCGATCGAGAATCGCCCTGCCCTGGCGCAGATCGAACTGGACAAGTCGGTCAACCTGGTCGAGCTGGCCAACCTCACCGGGATGGACCACAAGGCGCTCTACCGGCTCAACCCCGGCTTCGGGCGCTCGATCACCGGCGACAAGCCGCGGCAGCTGTTGGTCCCGCACGAGGCCCGCGGCCGATTCGACGTGGAAACGCTGACTTCCGCAGCCAGTGCCGCGGAGGACTGGCAGCGCTATACCTTCGAACGGGGCGACAGCTTCTACCGCGTCGCCCGGCGCTATGGTAGCTCTGTCGACGAGCTGCTCGCCATCAACCGTCGCCAGTCGGCCCTCGCTCGTCCCGGCGAGGTGATCCTGGTGCCCGCCGGCCGCGTCGACCAGGCCATTGCATCCGGCAACGCCCAAACCTACACGGTCCGGCCGGGTGATTCCCTCTGGGCCATCTCCCGCAAGCACGACATCAAGCTCGCCGAGCTGCGCCGCATGAACCACTACGGCGACAATCCGGTGTTGAGACCGGGCGACAAGGTGGTCGTCGGCGTGAAGAGCAAGACCGCGCCGGACGGTGGCTCGAAGTACGTGGTCCAGCCCGGCGACACCCTCTGGCAGCTGGCGCGCCGCTTCTCGATGACGGTCGACGAGTTGACCAACCTGAACCAGATCGGGCGGAACGCCACCCTCAAGCCCGGCCAGGAGCTGGTCGTCGCCAGCAACTGACCACAAAAAACGGGGCCGATTGGCCCCGTTTTCGATGCTGCCCTCCGCTTGACCGCCGGGCGATCAGATACCCAGCCAGCGAGCGGCATTTTCCTGTGTACGCGCTGCCATCTCCGGCAGGCTCTCACCGCGCACGTCGGCCAGCACCTCGGCAACATGGCGCACGCGGATCGGATTGTTCGGCTTGCCTCGGTACGGCACGGGCGAAAGATAGGGCGAGTCGGTCTCGATCAGCAGGCGATCGCCGGGCACTTTCTGCGCCACCTCGCGCAGGGAGGCGGCGTTCTTGAAGGTCACGATCCCGGAGAAGGAGATATAGAAGCCCAGATCGAGCGCCCGACGGGCCGTATCCCAGTCCTCGGCGAAGCAGTGCATCACCCCGCCGCACTCCTCGGCATGCTCGCGCTCGAGCACGTCCATGGTGTCGTTGGGCGCCCCGCGGGTATGGATGATCACCGGTTTGCCGACCGCCTTCGCCGCCTCGATGTGCTCGACAAAACGGTCATGCTGCCAGCGCTCGCCCTCCTCGCAGTGAAAATAGTCGAGCCCCGTCTCACCCACCGCGACGATCGAATCGGCATATCGATCCTCGCGGATGGCTCGCACCAGCTCCTCGGCCGGAATCACCGCGCCGGCATCGTCGGTCGGGTGCAGCCCGTAGGAAAGAAACACCTCCGGGCGCTCCGCGCCTCGGTCGGGGTTGCTGGCGAGATACGGCGAGACCAGGTCGGTCATCGACGGCCAGGTCGAGGGCTTGATGGAGACGCAGAGCATCCTGGTGACCGACTCCAGCCAGGCGGTGTGCATGAAGCGGTCGAAATCGTTGTCGAAGGCGTCGAGTTCCACCCGATCGAGGTGGCAGTGCGAATCGAACAGTTGCATGTCGCTCCGGAGTTTGGGGAAAGGCGCGCCGCCGCCACGTGCAGCCCGCCTGGTATTTACATGGTGTAGGTGGGAGTTTCCTTCTCCAGCGCCCCGGCAAGGTAGGTCTCGATCTGCTGACGCGTGCGTCCCTGATCCATGCGACCGAACTGCACGCCGATGCCGGCGATCTTGCCGCTCTGCGCCCCCTGCGGCGTGATCCAGACAACCTTGGAGGCAACCGCCAGTCGCTCGGCGCTACCCATCAGCGTCAGGGTCAGGAAGATTTCCTTGCCCATGGGGATGTGCGTGTGTCCCGGGATGAACAGGCCACCGTTTTTCACGAACGGCATATAGGACTTGTAGAGCGTGTCCTTGTCCGGGATGTTGTGGTGGATCATGCCTCCACCCAGGCCGCCTCCTGCTGCCATGGCACGCTACCTCGTAACGGTTTGCCGAAGAAGATTCCGACCGCCCCCTGGATGCGAGGCCGCCGGATAAGCGCCTAGTCTAACGGCATTGTCGGCCGCGTCGAAGCGCGGAACGTTCAGCCGGCCGGATCGAGACGTCGCGGCAGGCGCGGATCGACGAGATCCAGCGCCAGCTGTTCGATCGACAACTCCGGATGGAGAGGGTGACCGGCCTCCCGGGCAAACCGGATCAGGCGGGTCTGGACTGCCAGCCAGTGCTCAGCGGTATGTGCGGCGGCCAAACGGGCGATGGGAGCCTCGAGCGCACCCGGCAGGGCCTCCTCGCCCAGCCCCGCCTGTCGTCGGGCGACTGCCGGCCACAGCCGTAGGAGCCAGCGGGCCAGCACCGGCCGGGGCGTGGCCAGCCACGGGGCCAGCGGAGCAAGCGGCGTCCCACGCTCCTCGGCAAGACTCACCCAGGCCTCGGTCACCGCCTGCCAGTCGAAGGTCGGCTGGTTGCCGTCGACCAAAGTCGGATCGTCGATAAAGGCCAGCATCTCGGCCCGCTCGGAATCGCACCCGGCTGTCTGCTGCCACCACCGCGCCTGTTCCTCCGGCCGCGGCTCGCGCAGGCGCAGGCGCTGCAGACGTGAACGAATCGTGGGCAGCAGACGGTCCACCTGCTCGACCGTGCAGAGGAACTGCATTGAGTCGGGCGGTTCCTCCAGGAGCTTCAGCAAAGCGTTGCCCGAGGCGCGGTTGAGCCGTTCGATCCGCTCGATCAGCACCAGGCGCATGCGACCGTAACGCGTGAGGAACGCGCCATCGATCAACCCACGGATCGCATCCACGGGAATATCGCGGTGCTCGGCATCATCGGCCAGCCGCTGGACGTCCGGGAAACTGCCCTGCTCGGCCTGTCGACAGGCCGGGCACTGACCGCAGGGCCAGCCCTGGTCGGGGGCATGGCAGATCAGGCGCCGGGCGAGTGTCTCCAGCAGCGCGGTCATCGGTGCCCCGAGTCGACCGTGCAGCAAGAGACCGTGGGGCAGCCGCCCTCCCTCGATCATCCGGTCCAGACGTCCCCAGGCCTCGTTCAGCCAGCCCGCTTGCCGGATGGTGGCCGGGTCACTGCCCAGCCGCTGCTCGGCCAGCCCCGCGATCGCCTGATCCTGCGTGTCACCCGCCATGACAGGCCTCCAGTGCCGATTCGACCGCCGCCTGCACCTCGGCCAGCGGCCGGGTGGCGTCGATGCGCTGCACACGCTCCGATTCGTGCTGAGCAAGCGCCTCGAAACCGCCACGCACCCGCTCGAAGAAGTCGAGCGCCTCCTGCTCGAAGCGGTCGGCGGCCTCGCGCGCCGCGGCCCGCTCCAGCCCCAGCGCCACCGGCACGTCGAGCCACAGGGTCAGGCCGGGATTGCAGTCGGGATGGGCGATATCCGCGAGTTGCTCGATCATATCCATGGACACCCCCCGACCCGCGCCCTGGTAGGCACGGGTCGAATCGGTGAAGCGATCGCAGATCACCACCTTGCCCTCGGCCAGCGCCGGGCGGATGACGCGCTCGACGTGCTGGGCACGGGCAGCGAACATCAACAATAGCTCGGTGGACGGGGCGACGGGCTCGTCGCGTACCGCCTTGAGCACGCTGCGCAGTTCCTCGGCCAACGGGGTGCCGCCCGGCTCGCGGGTGCAGACCACGTCCTGCCCTCGGGCCTCGAACCAGTCACGGGCGAAGGCCATCGCGGTCGACTTGCCGGCCCCCTCGAGCCCTTCCAGGGTAATGAATCGCGCATTCGTGGCTGCGGGCATCAGTTCGCCTCCGCCTCGCGCTTGTGGTCACGCCAGCGCGAGACCGCGCGGTTGTGTTCCTTCAATGTCCGCGAGAACGTATGCCCGCCGGTGCCGTCGGCAACGAAGTACAGCGCCTTGGTCTCCTCCGGCCGGGTCGCCGCCCGCAGTGAGGCGGCCGATGGCAGTGCGATCGGCGTAGGCGGCAGACCATCACGAGTGTAGGTGTTGTAGGGCGTGTCCTCGCGGAGGTGGCGGGTATAGAGACGCCCCTCGTAGGCATCACCCATGCCGTAGATCACGGTCGGGTCGGTCTGCAGACGCATGCCGCGTTCGAGCCGATTGACGAATACCCCCGCGATCTGACCACGCTCGTCGGGAACGGCGGTTTCCTTCTCGATCAGGGAAGCCAGAATCAGGGCCTCGTAGGGCGAGTCGATCGGCAGATCGTCGGCCCGACCGGCCCAAGCGGCATCCAGCTCCTCGCGCATGTGGCGATACGCGCGCCGCAGCAGCGCCACATCGGTGGTCCCTGACGGATAGTGATAGGTGGTGGGGAACAGCCACCCCTCGAGATGGTCGACCGGCAGGTCCAGCGCCTCGATCACTGCTTTGGGGGTCATCGAATCGAGGGTCCGGCGCACCTTCGGCGCCTTGGCCAGCTGGGCGAGAAACTCGCTCGCCCTCACCCCTTCCGGCACGGTAAAGCGGTACTCGATGACGTCGCCGGCAACCATCCGGTCAAGCAGTGAGGGCAGGCGTTCACCAGCACGGATTTCGTATTCACCGGCCTGGATCTGGCGGGCCTGACCGCGAAAGCGGGCGGTCCAGTAGATCACCCGAGCGGGCAGGGCCGGCCGCGTTTCGTGGAGAGTGGCCGCGACATCGCGCATCGACTCGCCCGGCTCGATCTGCACGGTCGTGTCTTGCTCTGCCAGGGGTATCTGCCAGTAGTGATAAGCCAGGGCCGCCACCGCGAGGACCACGGCCGCCCATCCCATACTCAACATCCAGATCAGGAAAACTCCGACCGCTCGCCGCATCCGCCACTCCAAGAGATTGTGGAATCTATGATTAAACCCGATCGTTCGTCTGAGCCCGTCATAGGCTGCCCGAAACCCCTTCGCGCCGAGCCGTTCGCCCCCAGCAGGTAGTGTTCAAGGCATCGGTCAGGGAGTCGGGCCAAGGGCGTTCCGCCTCCGTGCTCGCCGGTTGCCAGAAACCGTCGACTGCTGTCAGCGACGCGTCCGGCACATCCGCGCTCCCGAGCGTGCGACCCAGCAGCCTTTCGATAGGCCGCCAGGCCGACAGGGCGTTGCTGAGAAACGCCGCATCGGCCAGCGCCAGTCGTCCGACAGCGCAGGGGGTAATGCGCGCATCCAGCGCCTCGATCAGCCAAGCACGCCGCGTGCCCGCTATCGCCCCATCCACCAGCGGCGGGGTGTGCCAGCGACCGCCCTCACGCCAGAACAGGTTGCTCATGGTACCGGAAACCACCCGCCCCTCGTCGTCAGTCATCAGCGCCTCGCGGCGCTCGTCGGGCAGTGCCTCCTGCGCCAGTACCTGAACGAGGCGATTGAGGTGTTTCAGACCACGCAGCCGGCCCGACCCGGCCATTACCACCGGTGAGAGATCTACCGCCAACGTGCCGGGCGGCTCGGGTGGCAGCGAGCCGAAGCTCGCGAGAATTCTCGGTTCCGGGTGCCTGGGGCGACGGTAGCCACGTGGCCCCGCCCCTGCAGTGACCACGAGCTTGCAGACACCCGTGGCCTCCCCCTCCCCGACGGCCTCGTCGATTGCCGCCATGATCGAGTCGAACTCCGGCTCGGGCAACCCCAGCCGTGCCAGGCCAACACGCAAGCGAGTCATGTGCTCCGCCAGCGCCACCGGTCGGCCATGACGAACGAACAGCGTCTCGAACAGGCCGTCACCAAAGGCGAGCCCGCGATCGAGTCCGGAGACGACGCCTGCGCTCATTCGATGGGCACCCCGGCCGCGAGTGCCGATTCCCCGCCAAGCGCGTCGAGCACACCGCGGGCCTTCTGGTAGGTCTCGTCCAGTTCGCGCGCGGGGTCGGAGTCGGCGACAATGCCGCCGCCGGTGCGGAACTGACCGCGACCGTCCGGCGCGAGGAACACGCTACGAATGAGGATGTTGCTGTCCATCGGGCCATGATTGCTCAGATACCCGAGGCTGCCGGTGTAGGGGCCGCGTCCGGTCTCTTCGAGCTCGGCGAGTATCTCCATGCAACGGACCTTGGGGCAGCCCGTGATGGTCCCGCCGGGAAAGCATGCGGCCAGGGCGGCAAGCGGCGAGGTGCTCGCCGGCAGCCGACCCCCGATATTCGAAACCAGATGATGCACGTGGGCGTAGGACTCGACCACCATCAGCTCGTCGACCGACACCGAGCCCGGCTCGCAGACCCGACCGAGATCGTTGCGCTCCAGATCGATCAGCATGACGTGCTCGGCGCGCTCCTTGGGATGCCCCTGCAATTGCTCGACCAGCTCGCGGTCGCGCGTCGGGTCGGCATCACGCCGTCGGGTGCCCGCGATCGGGCGCGTCTCCGCCCGTCCGCCGGCCACCCGCAACAGGCGTTCGGGCGAGGAACTCAGGATCTCGCCCTCCGGTTGCCGGTACCAGGCGGCGAAGGGGGCCGGGTTGCGCCGACAGAGCGACTGATAGACGGCACTCGAAGGTACGTCGTCGGCCAGCCGGAAGTCCCAGGCATGCGAGAGGTTGGCCTGGAAGATGTCACCGGCGAACAGGTAGTCGCGGACGCGCTGGACCCGTTCGCGGTGCGGCATTCCTTCGGGGGCACGCAGTTCGGCCAGTTCGACGGCCCGAGGGGGCGACGCGGCTGCCGATTCTCGGGCGGTCAGCAGATGCCGGGCCAACCGCACGCCCGCCTCAGACCGATCGTGCACCACCACGTCCTCGCCCCGCTCGTGATCTCGGATCAGCGCCGCCGGGTGGTATTCGGCCACCGCCTGCGGGAAGCCGCTCTCCTGGCCGAGCGCGAAGGCCGGGAGGTCGAGCGTCGGCTCGATCTCGCCGGCCATCTCGTAAGCAAGGAAGAAGCTCCAGCCGCCGACAAACGGGAAGTCGGTCGGCAGATCATGCTCGGCCAGCCGTCGCATCCAGTCATTTCGATCGTCGGGACGTCGGGAGACGGCCTCCTGCCAGCGCGGCAGGAAGGGGGTGTCATCGTCGGCCGACTTGACCAGCCGTTCGGTGGGCGCGGCGAACAGGATCGACCAGCGGCTTAGCGGGCCGCCCGCCGTGACACTCTCGAACAGGTGGCTGCCGGCCGAGCCGGCAGCCAGAAGCAGCTCGGCCAGCTCCGGCCCGGCACCCGACAGTCGGGTGATGGCAGGAAGGTCACTCACCGAAGCTCAGGCCGGAGCAAGAGGCCGGCATGTCGAGCGCGGCCCGGTGACCATCAGTCGACCGAGCGACCGAAGAGTAGCGTGCCGTTCGTGCCGCCGAAGCCGAAGGAATTGGACATGGCCACCTCGAAGCCCTCGACGCGGCGCGCCTCGTGGGGCACGAAATCGAGGTCGCAATCCTCGGAGGGATTGTCGAGGTTGATGGTTGGCGGCAGCACCTGGTCACGCAGCGCAAGCACCGAGAATACGGCCTCGATGCCACCGGCAGCGCCCAGCAGGTGACCGGTCATCGACTTGGTCGAACTGACCGGGCATTTGACCGGCTCGTTACCGAACAACGCCTTGATCGCATGCACCTCGGTGCCGTCGCCGGCCGGGGTCGAGGTGCCATGAGCGTTGATGTAGTCGATCTCGGTCGGCTTGAGGTCGGCGTCCTTGAGAGCCGCTTCCATGCAACGGCGCGCGCCGTTACCGTCGGTAGCCGGCAGGGTCATGTGATAGGCGTCCGAGCTCATGCCGAAGCCCTTGATCTCGCCGTAGATATGGGCACCGCGGGCCTGTGCATGCTCGAGTGATTCGAGCACCATCACGCCGGCACCCTCCCCCAGGACGAAACCGTCCCGATCACGATCCCAGGGACGCGACGCCCGCTCGGGATCGTCGTTGCGAGTGGACAGGGCTCGAGCCGAGGCGAACCCGGCCACACCCAGCGGCGAGATCGCGCCCTCGGTACCACCGGCAACCATCACGTCGGCATCGCCGTAGGCGATCAAACGGGCGGCCTGGCCGATGCTGTGCGTGCCCGACGTACAGGCAGTCACCGTGGCGAGGTTCGGACCACGGAAGCCATAACGGATCGACAGCTGGCCGGAGGCCATGTTGATGATCGCGCCGGGGACGAAGAACGGCGAGACGCGTCGCGGCCCTTGGTTCTCCAAGGCGAGTGCATTGCGCTCGATGCCGCCCAGCCCGCCGATGCCGGAACCGATGAAGGTACCCACCCGGTCGAGGTCGAGCGAGTCGCTCATCAACTGCGCATCCTCGATCGCCTCGATGGAGGCACTCAGCGCGTAGTGGATGAACGGCTCCATCTTCTTGACGTCCTTGGCGGGCAGGAACGTCGTCGGATCGAAGTCCTTGACGGTGGCGGCGAACTTGACCGCCATCTTGTCAGTGTCGAAACGGTCGATGGGCGCAGCGCCCGACCGGCCAGCCAGGATGCCGTCCCAGGAATCCTTGACGTTGTTCCCCAGCGGGGTCACCAGCCCGAGGCCGGTGATCACGACGCGTCGTTTGCTCATGATGCTCTTTCCAGTTCGGTTGGTGACGACCACCAAGTAAAAAACCGCGATCGACCTTCCATCCAGAAGGCCGAAACACGGTTTTCAGTTCGCAAGCCCGGACATCAGTTCGGGGCCTGCGAAGCGCACAAGGGCCGAATCAGGCGTCCTTGTGGTTGTTGACGTAGTCGATGGCCTGCTGAACGGTGGTGATCTTCTCGGCTTCCTCGTCCGGGATCTCGCACTCGAACTCTTCTTCCAGCGCCATGACCAGCTCCACGGTATCGAGGGAATCCGCGCCGAGGTCGTCAACGAATGAAGCTTCATTGGTGACTTCTTCTTCCTTGACGCCCAACTGCTCAACAACAATCTTCTTGACGCGTTCTTCAACGGTGCTCATTCGTATCGAACCTCTTCTGGTACAAACACTGTTCAATTAAACGTTTTGGCCCGGCTAGTCCGGGCCAACACTGACCGGCATTCTATTGAAAACCGCCCGGCAGGCCAAATAAAAATGCCCTGCCACTTATCGCCCGCCCAAAGGCGCTCCGGCCGGGGTTCGTTAGCCCATGTACATGCCGCCGTTGACGTGAATCGTCTGGCCGTTGATGTAACCGGCCTCCGGGGCAGCGAGGAAACGCACCGCCGAGGCGATTTCCTCAGGCTGACCGAGGCGGCCGTTGGGGATGTTGCCCAGCAGCGCTTCCTTCTGTTTCTCCGGCAGGTCGCGGGTCATATCAGTTTCGATAAAGCCCGGGGCGACCACGTTGACGGTCACACCACGTGGACCGATCTCGCGGGCCAGCGACTTGGAGAAGCCCATGATGCCGGCCTTCGCTGCCGCGTAGTTGGTCTGCCCGGCATTGCCCATCGCGCCGACTACCGAGGCGATCGAGATGATGCGACCCCACCGCGCCTTGGCCATCGAGCGCATCACCTTCTGCGACAGGCGGAACACGGAGGTCAGGTTGGTCTGGATGATCGCGTCCCAGTCGTCTTCCTTCATCCGCATCAGCAGCGTGTCGCGGGTAATGCCGGCGTTGTTGACCAGCACGGCGATCGGACCGAAGCGCGACTCGATCTCCTTGATCACCGCGTCAACCTGATCGCCCTGGGTCACGTCCAGCGCCATGCCGGCACCCTGGTCACCCAGACGCTCGCTGATGGCAGCGGCGCCCTTCTCGGAGGTAGCCGTGCCGATCACCGTCGCCCCGGCGGCGACCAGCGCATCGGCAATGGCGGCACCGATACCGCGGGAGGCGCCGGTAACCAGCGCGACGCGCCCTTCCAGATTGGCAAATTGGCTCGCTTGTTCGGACATGGGATGTTTCCTCGAATTGGGTTCGTCGTGGTCCTTGTGACTTGCAGCACGGCCCGGCGGCTTATTCGGTGCCGAGCGCCTTTTCCAGCGTGGCCTGGTCGAACACGGGCTTCGCACCCATGCCACGGTCGATGCGACGGGCCAGACCGGTCAGCACCTTGCCCGGGCCGAATTCGACCTGGTCACCGGCGCCCATGGCCTGCATCGCCTGAACGCAGGCGACCCACTGCACCGGACGGAACAGCTGCTCGACCAGCGCGGTGGCAATCGCCTCGGGATTCTCGTGGGTCAGTGCATCGACGTTGTGGATCACCGGCACACGCGGCGGGCGGATCGATACCTGGGCGATCTCTCCGCGCAACTGCTCGCCCGCCTCGCGCATCAGCGACGAGTGCGACGGCACGCTTACCGGCAGGAGCACGAAGCGCTTGGCGCCCTCGTCGCTGGCGATGGCCTCGGCCCGCTCGACCGCGGCGCGGTCGCCGGCGATCACCACCTGGCCTGGGGCATTGAAATTGACGGCCTCGCAGACGTCGCCGTCGGCGGCCTTCTCGCAGACACCACGCACCGCGTCGTCCTCAAGGCCCAGCACGGCAGCCATCGCGCCCTGCCCTTCGGCAACCGCCGACTGCATCAGCTGGCCGCGGCGCGCCACCAGGGCGACGGCGGCCTCGAAATCGATCGACTCGGCGGCGACGAGCGCCGCGTACTCGCCGAGACTGTGACCGGCCAGCGCAGCGGGCGTGGCGCCGTCGTTGTGACGCCAGATCTGCCAGGCCGCGACATCGGCCGCCAGCATGGCCGGCTGCGTGCGTTCGGTCTGATTGAGGTCGGTGGCTTCACCCTCGGCGACCAGCGACCAGAGGTCGTAACCGAGCACGTCGCTGGCACGATCGAAGACCGCCTGCGCGATGTCCTCGTGTTCACCCCAGCCGCTAGCCATGCCGATGGATTGGGAACCCTGCCCCGGAAACACCCCTGCAATCATGTTCACGCCTCGCCGATTAAAAACGGCCGCGATCGTATCACAGCCGCCTTGGCGCGCTGACCCCGCACCTTGACGTCAACGCATCGCAGGGGGTCAGGAATCCATGCGGGGTGTCCGATCGATGGGTCCGGATAACACCAACCCTGGAGGCGGGCGTCATCACCGCGACCCGGGACGGAGGAACAAAGGAGGGAGGAAACGCCAGCCCGGGCCGCGACCAGTTATCCCGCGGGTCCACGCGAGAGGTGCAGCTCGGATCAGATGTTATTGAAGAGCGAAAGCCCCTGAATCTTCACCATGCTCTTCTGGGTGGCCTGCAGGTTGTAGTGGTTCTCGTTCAAACGGGTGATGGCCTCGGCCATGTCGGTATCGCGCAGACCGGACACCACCTGCTCATTGGCAAGCTTCCATGCCCCCTGATCGCTCTTCATCCGATCGAGAATATTGAGGTCATTACCCATCTCACCCCGAGCGACGACCACCTGCTCGAGCAAGACATCCACGTCCTGCTGGCTGGCCGAGTAGAACTCGGTTACATCCGCACCGCTACTCTCAATGGCGTCATGGTTATCGATCGCCCACTTCAGACCGTCGATAATTTGGAGCGCTGATCGAGGGTCGGCCTCGTCATCAGCAAGATCAACATTCGTAATGTCATACGTGGGGTCGAAAGGAAATTCCGCCGGAAGACTGCTGTTGGTTTGCAGATCAGACGGATAAATATTCTCGTCACCCGGAGTTACCGTGAAAATGTCGGTGGCGACCCGCTGGGTCGTGACCTGCTGGTTTTCACCGACATCCACCTTCACTTCGGCAGTCGGGGCAGCACCAGCGACAAACTGGTCCTGACCAGTCTTCTCGTCAAAAGGCTGACTGTTCGCGCGGGTCCCCGCAAAGACATACTCACCACGCTCGTCGCGCGCATTGATCTGCTCGGTGAGTGCCTCGCGCAGTTGCGAAAGTTCGTTGCTCAGCGCCTTGCGCGAGGTGGCATCCTGAAGAATGCTGCCAGTCTCGAGCGAAATCTCCCGTACGCGTTGGAGAATATCGGTGCTGGCCGCCAGCCGGGTTTCCTGCGAGCGGATCTTGCCATCGGCTAGATCGTTGTTGCGCAGGAACTGCTCCACCCGCTCCTGCTGGCTGCTCAGCTGGCTTACACGCGAGAAAGCGACCGGATCGTCGTCCGCTGATCGCAGCTTCACACCGGTCGCAATGTCAGTCTGCGCCCGAAGCATTTCCGACTGCTGGCGCTGCAGGTTCTGCAGGCCGGACTGGAAGATCATGGAAGTGGAAACACGCATCAGGTCACTCCTCAGCGAACGGCATTGAGAACCGACTGGAACAACTCACCAGCGATCGAGATACTGCGGGCCAGCGCCTGGTACTGCTGCTGGTACTGCAGAAGCTTGGCCGCCTCTTCATCCAGATTCACACCGGAAACCGACTGCTTGCGGGCTTCAAGGTTGTCCAGAGCCGCGCGGGCTGATTCGCCCTGCAACTCGGCTGTGCGGGCAACCGAGCCTGCCTGACTGACGGCAGAAGACAATGAGCCGGCGATGGTCTCGCCATCGAGGGCATCGGGGTCAGCCGAAGCACCGAAATCGGAAGTCGACTGCCCGACCACTCCTTGATTACCCATCTCGGTAATCTTCTGGATATTCGTGTTATCTCGCGATCCGGCGCTGACCGAATCACCGTTTGAATCCACAACAGAGCCAGCCGCGGCGACTTCAGCTGGACCAAGGTCAGTCGTCGTAATTCGACCGGCGACACCAAGACCAGCATCGATGAACAACCGATCCCCGGTTTTAGCCCCCGCGCTGTCAAAGTCGATCGACATGCCGGGAATGTCAGTGGTCACCGAGGTGCTTGTGGGATCGACAGTCGTGGAAGCGCCAGAGCCGTCTTCTTTCGTAATCTTCCAGACAGATCCATCGAAGCGAGCTACGTAACGCCCGCTTTCTAGCAAAGTCGCATCAGTGATGGCGACATCCGCACCTGCGGCCCCCTCATTCCCTGGACTAGCGATGACGCTGCCACCCATCAGATCATTATTTGGGTCGCCTTGTCCGACGTTGAACAAAGCCTTACCCGGATCACCATTCAGATCGAACCCATCCTTCTGAATCGCGTTCACTTCTTGGGCGACCACCATCGCCGTGCGCCCCAGTTCACTGCGCAACGGCTGAATCAAGGTTTCCTGCGCCTCGATCATGCCGCCCAGATCCCCACCGGTAACGCGATGAGTGATCGACTGGCCATCAATCGAAACCTGCAGGCCACCGGGCGCGTTGGTGGTCGTCAACTGACTGGCCATGTTGGCCGTCACCAGCGGCTGACCGGTTCCTACCGCCAGGTTGAGCGATCCTGCCCCATCATCAACCACGCGAACATTGATTCGCTCGGCAATGTCGGTGATCAGTTTGTCACGCCGATCCAACAGATCGTTCGGCAAGGCATTGGGGTCCTGCGCATAGGCCGTGGTGATCTTGTCGTTAAGATCCGCAACCTCATTGGCAAACGTGTTGATTTCTCGCGAGATAGCCTCTGCCTGCTGACCGATCCCCTGATCGAGCTGGGCCAATTGGGCATCGACCCGATTGAAGTGGTCGGCGAGCGCGCCAGCCTGATTCAGGAAGGCCTGCCGCGACGTGATGTCGGTCGGGTTGGAAGCCACATCGCCCGCAGCGTTGAAGAACGCATCCGTGCTTGCCGCAATACCCGTCTCGGTATCGCCGAGCACGCCGGTGACCTGGCTAGCAAAGTTCTCGATATAGGACAGACGGCTGCTGTCGCTGGTGGCGTCACGCAATTGGCTCTCGACGAACTGGTCGAAAGAGCGCGTGATGCTGTCGACCTTCGTGCCCGTACCGATGTAACCATTGCCCATGAACTGCGGCACCTGCGCACTCATGCTGACGCGCTGGCGCGAGTAGCCCTCGGTATTGGCATTAGAGACATTGTGCCCGGTCGTCGTCAGTGCACGCTGCACCGCGAGCAGGCCGCTGACCGAGTTACTTAGAATGTCCGCCATGGTGAGACCTCGAAGGGTTTACTGCCGACCGTATCGGCCGGAAAACGAAAAACTTTAGCTGCGGGCGCCGGCACTCAGACCACGTCCTTCAGGGCCGGCGAGTTCATAATCGAGATCAGCTTGTCGGCGTACTTCGGGTCGGTGGCGTAGCCGGCCTGCTGCAGCTCGCGGGCAAACTGTTCGGGATCATTGCGTGCCTCAAGAGCCTTGCCGTAGCGCGGGTTGTCCTGGATGAAACGGGCGAAGTCGTTGAACGATCCGGCCATGGAGTCGTACTCGCGGAAGGCCGCCTGACGGCGCACCAGGCTGCCCGATTCGAACTCGAGCGTGCCGTGCACCTGGCGCTCGCCGTCCCAGCCTCGGTCGGCCTTGATGCCGAAGAAGTTGTGGCTCGCCCGACCACTGTCGTCGTGCGGGACATGCTTGCCCCAACCGGTCTCCAGCGCCGACTGCGCCACCAGCACCTTGGGCGAGACACCCAGCTTGTCGGCCGCCTCGCGGGCGTGCGGCAGGATCGCCTCGACGAACTGTTCCGGCGATTCCCAGTACGCCGGCTGTCGCGAAGTCGGCTCGCTGGGTGCGGACTGGCCCGCCGACTGGATGGCCGCCAGACGCTCCTTGGTCGGCCCCGCCTGCTCGAGCTTGTCGCCCTCGGCCTTAGCGGCGTCCTTGCCGTCTTCCTGCTTCATCCACGCATGCGGCCGCAGGGTCCACTCGGAGGCATCCGGCAGCGGATACGCCCGTGCTTCGCTCGCCGTGGTCATGCCCTCCGCCTGCCGCTCGAGCGGGTAGCCGCCCTCCGGCGTCGGCTTTGCCTCACTGGTGGTCTTCGCAAGCTGACGCTCGATCATCTCGGCCAGACCGATACCGCCTGCCCGACTCGAGAGCTTCTGCGCGATCTCCTGATCGAACATGCCCTCGAAGGTCTTCATCTGGTCGCTGTTGAACAGGCCGTCGCGCGGTGTGGCCTCGCGCATCGACTGCAGCATCATCTTGACGAACTGCGTCTCGAACTGGGAGGCGACCGTCTTTAACGCCTGAGCCGGGTCCTTGCCAGCCTGCGACTTGAGCTGGTTCAGCCCCTGGAAGTCGGTATAGGAACGAATCTGTGCCGGATCGACCATCACGCCACCTCAAATCACGATCAGCTGGGCCTTGAGCGCCCCGGCGCGCTTGAGCGCCTGCAGGATCGCCACCAGGTCCGAAGGCGAGGCACCCACGGCATTGACCGCCTGCACGATATCGTTGAGCTTCACGCCCGGATCGAACAGGAACGCGCGGCTGTTTTCCTCCTGGACCGCGACGTTCGAGTCCGGCGTGACGACCGTCTCGCCCTGACTGAACGGCGCGGGCTGCGACACGTTGAGGCTCTCGTCCACGGTCACGGTCAGGTTGCCGTGAGAGACGGCGGCCGCCTCGATGGTGACGTTCTGGCCGATCACCACCGTGCCGCTGCGCGAGTTGACCACCACGCGCGCCGGGCCATCCCCCGGTTCGACGTTCACATTCTCGAGCACCGACATGAAACCGACGCGCTGGTCCGGCGCATCCGGCGCACGCACCTTGACCGTGCCGCCGTCGACGGCCTGCGCCACCCCGCCGCCGAGCGCATCGTTGATGGCCTTTTCCATCCGCCGAGCGGTGGTGAAGTCGGGCTCGTGCAGGTTGAGGAACACGGCGCCCGCGCCGCCCATCTTGCTCGGCACGCTGCGCTCGACTGTCGCCCCGTTCGGGATCCGGCCAGCCGTGGGAATGTTGACGGTCACCCGCGAGCCATCACGCCCAGAGGCATCCAGCCCGCCGACGACCAGGCTGCCCTGCGCGACGGCGTAGATGTTGTCGTCCGCGCCCTTGAGCGGCGTCATCAGAAGCTCGCCCCCGCGGAGACTGTCGGCATTGCCCATCGAGGACACGGTCACGTCGATGGTCTGCCCCGGCTTGGCGAACGGCGGCAAGGTCGCGGTGACCATGACGGCGGCAACGTTGGCCAGCTGGACATTGCCGCCATCGGGCGACAGTCCCTGGCGCTCGAGCATGTTCTGGATGCTCTGGCGGGTGAACGGCACCTGCGTGGTCTGATCGCCAGTACCGGCGAGACCCACCACGATGCCGTAGCCGACCAGCTGGTTGTCGCGAACCCCGGCGAAGCTGGCCACGTCCTTGATCCGCTCGGCCCCGGCCTGCGGCGCCCAAGCGATGCCAGCGGCCACCAGAACCATGGGCAACAGACCGAAGAGAAATGCGCGTGCGTGCTTGATCATCGTCATGCCACCGACCTCAGAACGGGAACACCGGGCTGTTGAAGAAGCGGGCCATCCAGCCCATGTTGTTCGACTCGTTGATCACGCCCTCGCCGCCGTAGGCGATCTTGGCGTTGGCAACACGCGTGGACATGACCGTGTTGTCCGGCGCGATGTCCTGCGGGCGCACCATGCCGGCAAGCTTGATGAACTCGCTGCCCTGATTGATGCCGATCCACTTCTGGCCGCGGATCACGAGATTGCCGTTCGACAGCACCCGCGAGACGGTGACGGTGATCTGGCCGTTGAGCGTGTTCTGCTGGCTGCTTTCGCCGTCACCGGCGAAGTCGCGCTCGCCGGCGATCTGGGCGTTGAGTCGCTCGACCAGCGGGCCGCTGAGACCCAGCACGTTCGGCGGGGTGATCCCCACTTCCTGGCTCTTGCCGGTGGAAGTCTGGGCACTCTTCGAGGCCTGCATCCGCTCTTCCAAAATGACCGTCAGGATGTCGCCCACCCGGTAGGGCCGGGCATCGGCGAACATGTTGTCCACCTGCCCCGTCTGGAAGATGGCGCCGTTGCTCTGCACCGGATTGTGCTGGGACGGCTCCGGCGGCATGGCGGCATCGAACTGCGGATCGGGCTTGATCGGCGGCTGGCTGGCACAGCCGGCCAGCAGCGCCAGCCCGACGAGGGCCGTTACCCGGAAAAGGCGGTGGATTGACGGTTTCATGAGGCGCCTCCGGCGTGAGCCGCGCGGGAAAAATGGGTCATCAGACGTTCTGGTTCAGGTACTGGAGCATGCCGTCAGTGGTCGAGATGGCCTTGGAGTTCATCTCGTAGGAACGCTGGGTCTCGATCATGCTGACCAGCTCCTCAACCACGTTGACGTTGGAGCTTTCCAGCGCGCCCTGCTGGATCGCGCCCAGGCCATTCAGCCCCGGGGTGTCGAGCTGCGGTGCGCCGCTGGCACCGGATTCGACGAACAGGTTGTTGCCGATCGGCTGCAGGCCCGCCGGGTTGACGAAGTCCGCCAGCTGGAGGCTGCCGAGCTGGACCGGTTGCGCCTGGCCGGCCAGCTGGGCGCTGACCGTGCCGTCCTGGCCGATCGTGATCGAGATCGCGCCCTGCGGCACGTTGATCGCCGGCTGGACCGGCTGACCGTTGGCGGTCACCAGCTGGCCGTCGCTGTTGAGCGAGAAGTCGCCGTCACGCGTGTAGGCGAGGTTGCCGTCCGGCTGCAACACCTGGAAGAAGCCACGACCGTTGATGGCCATATCCAGCGCGTTGTCCGTCTGCTGGATATTGCCCTGGCTGTGCTGCTTCTCGGTTGCGACGACGCGGACACCCGTACCCACGTTCAGGCCCGTGGGCACTTCGTCCTGCTGGTTGTTGGCCGCGCCGACCTGGCGGTAGTTCTGGTAGATCAGGTCCTCGAACACCGCCCGGTCGCGCTTGAAGCCCGTGGTGTTGACGTTGGCGAGGTTGTTGGAAATCACCGACATGCGCGTCTGCTGCGCGTCCAGGCCGGTCTTTGCTGTCCAGAGTGCGGGTGTGGTCATGGTGTTTCTCCCCTAACTGGTAACGGGT
Organism: Guyparkeria hydrothermalis; assembly: GCF_023555385.1. Taxonomy (NCBI): domain Bacteria; kingdom Pseudomonadati; phylum Pseudomonadota; class Gammaproteobacteria; order Chromatiales; family Thioalkalibacteraceae; genus Guyparkeria; species Guyparkeria hydrothermalis. Next base: position 104,440 of record NZ_JAJSED010000001.1, on the reverse strand, counting down.
TAACCGAGGCGCATGAGACGATCGGCAGCCTCGCCGTTTTCCTCGGCGGTGCGGATCATGCGGCTCTGTGTTTCGAACATGCGGCCGTACTCGATCATGTTGACCATGGCTTCGACGGCGTTGACGTTGCTGCCCTCGAGCACGCCGCTGGCAATCTGCACGGCGGCATCCGCCTGCGGTTCCTCGACGCCGGGCCGCAGCGAGAAGCGCCCGTCGGGGGCCTTCTGCAGGTCGGCCTGGGCCGGATTGACCAGTCGGATGCGGTCGACCATTGCCGGCTGATTCGCCTGGCCGCCGACCGGAATGATGCTGATGCTGCCGTCGGCGTGGATGTCGATCTTCTCCGCCGGCGGGATGGCGATCGGGCCCTGGTTGCCCATCACGGGATCGCCCTGACCCGTTTGCAGCTGACCGTTGGCGGTCAGGTGCAGGTCGCCGCGCCGGGTGTAGGCGACCCGGCCGTCCGGCGCCTCGACGGCGATGAATCCCTCCCCCTTGACCGCGACATCGAGCTCGCGACCGGTGGTCTGCAACGGGCCGGCCGAAAAATCGGCACCCTTGCCCTGCGCCTCGGTATAAGCGCGCGAAGCCTGCCCCGGGCCGTAAACCGGCAGACTGGCAAAGGCATCGATATCCGCCTTGAAGCCCTGGGTGTTCACGTTCGCCAAATTATTGGCGTTGGTGGCCTGGGCCCGCATGGTCTGCGACGCACCGCTCATGGCGATGTAAGCCAGACGATCCATCTCGCACCTCCAACAATTCACTGATTCGATTCGGGGAAAGCCCCGGATGCCCTGCTTTAATGCAGGAGGTGTGCCAGATCAGGAATGGCAGAGAAAAATTGGCATGGCGCGGCCTTTCGGCAGGCACAAAAAAAGCGGGCCCGATGGCCCGCTTTCGCGTTTACGGCGATGCGTCGTTAGCGAATGCCGATGATCGTGTCGCTCAAGGCCTTGTTGGCCTCGATCGCCCGTGAGTTGGCCTGGAAGTTCCGCTGCGCGGTGATCAGGTTGACCAGCTCGGCGGTGAGATCGACGTTGGACGTCTCAAGCGCCCCGCCCTGAATGGCCCCAAAGGTGCCCGTCCCCGCTTCGCCTGCAAGTGGCTCGCCGGAGTCGACTGTCTCGATCCATTGGTTATTACCGACCTGCTTCAAGGCCTGGGGATTGCGGAAATCAACCAAAGCGACCTTCCCTAACGCCTGATTCTGACCGTTGCTGTAGCTGGCACGGATCAAGCCATCACTGCCCACGGACACGCCCGTCAATTGGCCGGTGGTATAACCATCCTGACCTTGATCACCGATATTGAATCCTGCCGCGTACTGCGTGGAGTTGCGTGAAATCCGCATTTGCACTGACAAATCCTCGGCCCCAGTACCGGGAGATGCCAAGGTGAGGGTTGGATTCTCAGGATCCATAGACGTACCGGGCACACCTGAACCATAACTGAGCAGATTCCCGTCAGCATCTGTAAGGCTACCGTTGCCATCAAACCTGAGCATTTGATAACCGACTGTCACGTCGGCAGTAGAATCGCCATCGGTATCAATACCGTGTGTGTTACTACCAAAGTTGACGGGGTCCTCGTTGTCGAACTGATAGTAAACCCTCCAAGTATTATCTTGCCCCGCGTCTTTCACAAAGTAAGAAGTAAGAGTGTGCGGATTCCCCAGAGAGTCAAAAACACGTTGGGAATTTGCCTGAGTATATGTCTCCGGATCATTCCAATTAAACGCACTGACAGGAAGCCCTTCGGCTTCTGAAGGCAGATTGAACAACTGAGTTGCGGTTGTGGTTGCCCGAGGCTCGCCCGCTTCAGCAGGCAATCTCACCGGATCAGCCGTAGCCAGTGACGTCGAAACCGAGTTGCCCTCAGCATCCGTCGGCAAGCCCTTCAGAAACTCTCCGGCCTGGTTCACAAGATAACCATCCTTGTTGACACCGAGAGCGCCCGCTCGACTGAATACTGACTCAGCCGAGTCCAGCGACGGCTGGAAGGCAAAAAAGCCCTCACCCGAAATCGCCAGATCCAGAGACCGATCGGTGAAATCGAGATTCCCTTGCGTGAACTGCTGGGTGACTGCCTGGTTGATGACGCCCTGCCCCACCGAAGTTTTGCTATTGCCGAACGCGCTGACGGCATAGATATCGCCGAATTCCGCCCGCGACTTCTTGAAGCCGGTGGACTTGGCATTGGCAATGTTATTGCTCGTCACGTTCAGGTCTTTCTGCGCGGCGTTCAGGCCGCTAATGGAGGTGTTGAACGACATGCTGCGTCCTCCGGTTTAATTAATGATTTCAACGATATCCGACAGCTTGACCGACGACAAACCATCGAGATTCAACTCCGGACCATTCTTGGTCACGCCCACACTGCTGATGACCGCCCCGACGTAGGTCTGGGGTGCCTGCCCCTTGCCGTCGACCGTGGCGCTCGCATTCACCGTGTAATTTCCCTCGGGCGCCATGCGCCCATCCTTTAACCGGCCATCCCAGGAAAAGGTCGCCCGGTCGGAGCCTTCTGCCGGCACATCGATCGTCCGTACGACCTGCCCGGTGGCGTTGGTGATGTCCACTCTCACCTCGGATGCACCCGTCGGCACGTCCACTGCGCCGAGGATCCCCGACGGAGCCTTGCTGCCGTCCGCCTGGGTCATGTGGTAGAGCTGCGCGGTATCGCCCTTGACGATGGCCGCCTTGCCCACCAGTGAGGAGGCCTGCATCACCTGGTTGGACTGCACGGACGACTGGAATCCCGAGACGGTCTCGTTCAGATCCTGAATGCCCTGCAGCGAACTGAATTGCGCCATCTGGGCCACGAACTGGGTATTGTCCATGGGCTTCATCGGATCCTGGTTCTGCATCTGCGTGGTCAGCAGTTTCAGGAAGTCCGTCTGGTCGAGGCTCTGCTTGTTCTCGCCCTTGCTGCCCTTCGCAGAGGCGAGCCCAAGGCCGGCATAGATATCGCTGTTTACGGAACTGGCCATGTCATATCCCCTGCGGTGCTACGCGCTTATTGGCCCTGGCCAAGCTGAAGCGTGCGCATTGCCAGCTGCTTGGTGGTGTCCATTACCTGCACGTTGGTCTGGTAGGTCCGCGAGGCGGAGAGCATGTTGACCATCTCCTCGACGGGGTTGACGTTCGAGCCGTAGACATAGCCGTTCTCGTCGGCGAGCGGGTTGCCCGGGTCGTGCTTCTGCACCGGCTGCGCCTGGGACTCCGTTATGCCGGCCACCTTCACGCCGCGGCCGCCGTTGGCCTCGAGTACCGTCTGGAATACCGGCTGGCGCGCCCGGTACGCCTCTTCGGGTGACGAGGCGTCCACGTTGGCATTGGCCAGGTTGGAGGCGGTCGTGTTGAGGCGGGTCGACTGCGCCGCCATGGCAGACGACGAGATGCTGAAAACGTCATACAAGCTCATGATTCACCTGTCTTGACTCCAAAAGTGGGATTCGCCCGGCGGATCACTGTCCGCCCAGGGCCTTCTTGATGCCGGAAATCCGGCTGCTGAGAAACGAGAGCGTGGTCTGATAGCCGATCGCATCCTGCGTGTAGCCGACGCGTTCCTTGTCCAGATCGACCGTGTTGCCGTCCAGCGCTGGCTGGTCCGGCACCGAGAACCCCTCGCGGATCGACGAGGACGAGGTGCCGCCCAGCTGCCGCGGATCACTGGTCGCCAGCTGCCCGGCGGCCCCGGGAGCGGACTTGGACTGCAATGCAGCCTCCATCGCGCGGTCGAACGACATCACCCGGGCCTTGTACCCCGGGGTATCGGCATTGGCGATGTTCTCGGCACGCATCTTCAGGCTGCGCTCCTGGAGCTTCAGCGCATCGTCGTGAATGCCAAACAGGCGGTCGTTGATGATCGACATCGAAAAAAACCCTCGACACAGCGTCAGTGCCGAGGGCTTATGCGATAAGCGTGCCAGCTTTTCGGTAGGGCCGAGCCGAACGAGCTCGGAAAGGTGGCTCGGTCAGTCCTTGAGCCGGTAGGCGGTGCCACCGGTCGGCAGGCGCTCTGCCGTGAAGCGGTCGCTGAGTTGGGTAAGGGATTCCGACGCGCCCAGGAGCAGGTAACCGCCCGGCACAAGTGTGTCGGCAATGCGGTTGATGATCTTGGCCTTGGTCTCGCGCGAGAAGTAGATAAGCACGTTGCGGCAGAACACCAGATCGTAGCGCCGGACCTCCGGGCGCAGTTCGAGCAGATTGCCCTGACGGAACAGCACCCGGCGACTGACCTGCGGAGAGATCTTCCAGCCTTCGCCCGTCTTGACGAAATATTGACGCTTGCGCTCCGGCGAGAGCCCGCGCCCCAGCGACAGGTCATCGAACACGCCCTTGCGCGCCTTCTCGACCACCGCCTCGGAGATATCCGTGCCCACGATCTCGAGATTGAAGGGCACCCGCTGTTCCTCGGCGGTGATGCTGATCGAGAAGGCCTCCTGCCCGGTGGAACAGGCAGCCGACCAGATGCGATAGCTCGATTTCTTGGCCGAAACGGCCTCGGGGAAGAACTTCTTTTCCAGGGCCGCGAAGGGGTAGCCATCACGAAACCAGAGCGTCTCGTTGGTGGTCATCGCATCGACCACGTCGCGCGCCAGGGTGCGATCGCGACGGGAGAGAAGCGTCTCGATCAACCCTTCCACCGACGCATGCCCCTGCGCACGCGCCACTCGTGAGAGCCGCGTTTCCACCAGGTACTGCTTGTCCGGGCTCAGCAGTATTCCGCTGTGCTGCTCGAGAAAGGCGGTGAATCGGGCGAAGGTTTCGGCCTTCATGCCCGCGGTCAAGCCTCGTCCACAGCGTGATGCACCTCATGGTGCGTGAGCGCCTCGCCCACGACGCGGGCGAGATCGTCCGGATGGAATTTCGGGATGAAGCGATCAGCACCCACCTGCTTGACCATGTTTTCGTTGAACACACCCGAGAGCGAGGAGTGCAGGATCACGTAGAGGCTCTTGAGCTTCGGGTCCTGGCGGATCAGCGACGTCAGGGTATAGCCGTCCATCGTCGGCATCTCGATGTCCGAGACGACCATGGCCAACCGTTCGAGCTGCTCCGGCTGCTTCTCCTTCCAGCGACGCAGGGTGTCGATCGCTTCCTGCCCGTTCTTCGTGACCACCGGGTGCAGGTGCATCTGCTCCAGCGTGCTCTCGACCTGCTTGCGGGCCACGACCGAGTCATCGACGACCAGCACCAGGTCGCTGCCCTTGGCGATCTCGCCGAACTGACCGATCACCTCGTCCGACACGGTCTCGGCCACGCCGACGACACGAGCGAAGATCTGCTCGACGTCGATGATCTCCACCAGCTGCTTGTCGATGCGCGCTACGGCCGTCAGGAAATTGGAGTTGTTGGTGCCGCTCGGCGGGGTGAGCACCTCCTTCCACGACAGATTGACGATGCGGTCGACCGAGTGGACCAGAAAGCCCTGCACCGCGCGGTTGTACTCGGTAATGATGACGAACGCGTCCTGCACCTGCTCTTCGGTCATCCGCCCCTTGCCGATGGCCTCCGACAGATCGATGACGGTGATGGTGTGACCGCGAACGTCGGCAATACCCCGGATGGAGCTGTCCGAGTGAGGCACGTCGGTCAGTTTCGGGCAGCGGATGACTTCACGCACCTTGAAGACGTTGATCCCGAAGCGCTGATCCGTGCCCAATCCGAACACCAAAAGCTCGAGTCGGTTGCGGCCGGCGAGCTGGGTGCGGGAATCGACTGATGACATCACGTTGCTTTTCACGACTTGTCCTGCCTTGGTGGCATTGGTGGGCTGGCTGATTCTTGTATTTTCCAGACGTCGTATCGGCCCCGGGGAGACAATCTTTAGCCCACCGGGAGAGAGGCTGGGACCCCGCCCATTCCTGCCTGTTTTCGGTAGGCGGACCGACTGTCAGGGCATGGTAGCGCAGACACACACCGCTTGCGTGCCGGTCGCCGCATGCGGGCGCGGTGGCATGGTAAATGCAAGATCCAGCGGCGTAATCCAACCCGTTCATGCTGCCGCTTTCCCATGACCCATTTCTCATGACCCAGTTACCCTCTCCCAACGATGCAATGCCAAGGCGCGAACCGGATCGGCGTGCGGCGAGTCTCCTCGCGCTTGTGCTGGTGACGGCCGCCGCGCTGCTGGCTGCCGCCCAGGCCACGGCGGCAGCCCCCGCGGCGCCTGCCAGCGTCCAGGCGCAGGTTGCCTCCGCCATGGACCGATATCTGGATCGACAGGGCGGTGACCGGGGCAACCTCACCCTGCGCGCTGACCGGCTCGACCCCCGCCTGCGGCTGAGCGTCTGCGACCAGGCACTGGAAATCAACGAAGGCCGGCCGCTCAACCTCAACCGCGGGCGGCAGACCGTCAAGGTAAGCTGCCACGGCAGCTCGCCGTGGCGCATCTACGTTCCGATCGAACTCACCCGCCGCCAGCAGGCCGTGGTCGCCGCCCGCCCGCTCGCCCGGGGCGACGTGATCACCGCAGCCGACCTGAGCCTGGCAACGGTCGACGCCAACCGGGCGCGACAGCGTTACTACACCGATCCACGGGAACTCATCGGCATGATGGCCACCCAACCGTTGCAGTCCGGCCATCTGGTCACCGCTCGCGACCTCGATATCAACGCCGTGGTCGATCGGGGCGACCTGGTCTCCATCCAGGCCGGCACGCGCGGCTTCGTGGTGGGTTCGACCGGGGAGGTCCAGAACCGAGCCGGCGTGGGTCAGCGCGTGCGGGTGAAGAACACCCGCTCGGGCAAGGTGATCGAGGCCGTGGTCATCGACAGCCGGACCGTGGATGCGATCGGCGGTTGAGCCATACAACCCTCGCTTTGAAAAAGTATTTCAGTCGGCGCTAAAGTTTTCCCGGGAACCGCCGATGGTTTAAGTGCGAAGGGACATTTACGTTAACCTAGACTCCTGCACTGTCGCCTCGGTGGCGGCGCGGACATGTCGTCCGAGACAGGAAGGATCAAGCACCATGGCAAACGAAATCAACGGCTTTGGCCCGCGCAATCTGGGCCAGAACTCGTCGGTAGACTCCTCCCGCGGCCGCAGCGAGGCCAAGGGCGAGTCGCAACGTCCTTCTGGCGATGTGCCGGCGAGCATCAAGGAGGATGACGCCGTGACACTTTCCAGCGGGGCATCGCAGCTTCGTGAACTCGGCCAGTCGCTGGCGGAGACCGCGCCTTTCGATCAGGGCAAGGTCGACCGGATCAAGGATCTGATCAGCCAGGGCGAATATCAGGTCGACTCCGCGAAGATCGCCGAGCGGCTGCGCCAGTTCGAGAATCTGTAACGGCGATCTGCCCTGCTCGACGAGCGGGAACAATCCCGCCCACCCCGGCCGGCACCCCGCCGGCCCGGGGCTTCGTGCGTCCCGGGGAATGACGTATGCTCCTCGGAACCCGGCACGCCGGGACTCACCTTGAGACCACACCCGCCGAGCGCGACGCCACGATGAGCGAATCCACTCCCAACGATCCGGCCCCGTCATGGCTGACTAGCATGCAGACGCACGCCGAGGCGCTGCTCGACCAGCACGAGCGCCTCGCCGACCTGCTGCGCCGCAGCGACACCCCGCCCCTGGACGAATTCGACGCAGTCTTCGAGACAATCCGTCAGCACAACGACGGCATGGCGGAGGCCGAACAGGCTCGTCTGGAATGGACCGCGGCAATCGGCACGGACGACATGGAAAACGCCCTGGCCGAGCAGCCCGAGCACACCCGAAACCGTTGGGCCGATCTCAAGGAAATGGCCCGCCGTTTCCGTCAGCTGTCTCAGGCCAACCTCATGGCACTGCGGCGCATCGACCAGTTTCTCGGCGAGCGGATCGATTTCCTGCTGCAGCGCGACGAATCGGGCGGCTCGCTGTATACCGCCAAGGGAAGCGAAAGCCAGACCGGTGGACGCGGGCGCACGCTGGGCGACGCCTGACTTACTACCTCACTCCCGGGCCAACAGCACCGACCGGCTTTCCCCGGCACGCGTTTCCCGACTGACGACAAAACCCGCCGGCAGCCGCAGCGCATCCAGATCCGCGCCCTCGACGAATACCCGCGCTCCTTCGGCAAGCCAAGGGGCGGCGGCCACCCGCTCAAGCGAGTTCTGCAGCAATGCCGGCTGCCGGAACGGCGGATCGAGAAACACCAGATCAATCGACCCATCGTCCAGCTTGGGTTGGTCAAGCCATTTCAGCGCATCGCGGGTCCAGACGACGTACCGCGAGTGATCCGCACCCAACTGCTCGAGGTTCTCCGCGATCGCACGAGCGACGCGTGGCGATTGCTCGACGAACCCGACCCATGCCGCGCCGCGCGACAGGGCCTCGAATCCGAGCACCCCGCTGCCGGCAAACAGATCCAGCGCGCGCCAGCCGGTCACGGTCTGCCCCAGCCAGTTGAACAGGGTTTCCCGCACGCGGTCAGGCGTCGGACGCAGGTCGCGGGCCGCCGGGAAGCGCAGCCGACGCGACCGCCACTCCCCACCGATGATCCGGACCTGCTCTCCGCGTGACGGGCGGCGCCCCTTGGCGGTACTGGGCATCGACGAAATCCTCCCTAGAACGAGTCGCTGTCGGCCAGAGGGTGCATGATAAACTTCGTCGGCGCCGCGCGGGGCAGCTACCCCGGAACACCCCGTCGCCAACCCAGGTACCATCACGCTCCATGTTCGGATTTCTCAGACGCAAGAAACGCAAGACAGACGTCGCCGAGGCGCCGGAAGAATCGTCAGCGCCCCTGAGCGGCGACGAAACCAGCCCCGCCGAGGCCGACGCATCGCCCGAGCCGCCCGGCGACGACCCTAGTCCCGCCGAACCGACAGCGAGCGCGACTCCCGCGACACCGAGCACCCCGGAGCCGGACGACCGCCAGAAGCAGCGTCAGGAATCCGACACCGCACCGACCACCGCCTCCACCCCTGCCCCAAAACCGGCGGGCGAGGATTCGGGCTCCCTGTTCAGCCGTCTGGCCAAAACGCGCTCTGGGCTGACCGAGGGACTCGGCGATCTCTTCCTCGGCAAGAAGAAGATCGACGAGGACATGCTCGAGGAACTCGAGACCCGTCTGATCATGGCCGACGTGGGCCAGCAGACCACGATGGCACTGATCGACGAGCTCACCGACGAGATCGATCGCAAGCACGTCGACGATCCCGAGCGGCTGTTCGAAACGCTCTACCGCCTGATGGTCGAACGCCTGGAGGCCGTCCAGCCGGCCGCCCCGCCCGCACGTCGCCAACCAGGCCGCCCCCACGTGATGGTGGTCTGCGGCATCAACGGTGGCGGCAAGACCACAAGCATCGGCAAGCTCGCCCACCGCTTCAAGGGCGAGGGTCGGGAGGTGACGCTGGCTGCCGCCGACACCTTCCGCGCGGCGGCCGTCGAACAGCTGATCGCCTGGGGCGAACGCAACGACGTGCGCGTGATCGGCGAGCCGGGGCGGGGCGATCCGGCCTCGGTGGCCTTCGATGCCGTCAGCTCGGCCAAGGCACGCGGCAGCGACATGCTGATCGTCGATACGGCCGGTCGCCTGCACACCCAGTCGGGCTTGATGGATGAACTCGGCAAGCTGATCCGTGTCATCAGCAAGGCCGAGCCCGAGGCGCCCGACGAGGTATTGCTGGTCATCGATGCCAGCATCGGCCAGAACGCGCTGATCCAGGCCCGACAGTTCAACGACGCCGTCAAGCTGACCGGCCTGATCGTCACCAAGCTCGATGGCACCGCCAAAGGCGGCATCGTGTTTGCCATCGCCGAGGAACTGGGCCTGCCGATCCATTACATCGGCGTGGGCGAGAAACCCGAGGATCTGCGTCCGTTCGAGCCGCGCGCCTTCGTCGACGCGCTTCTCGACCATCGCCCCGACTGAGATCCCGATACCTCGAATACCGTCACAAGCAAGTCGAGTGCAAGGAGCCCGCGCATTGAGCGACAAGACACGTCAGGAAGCTAATCGAGACGCGAGCCCGCGCGTGACTCAACCGCCGGTCGGCGCGGCCCGTCTTTCGAGGTACCCGTCCCGATGATCGAGTTTGCCAACGTCTCCCGTCGCTACGCCAACGGCCAGTTCGGCCTGCAGGACATCAGCTTTCGTCTGCCCGCCGGGCGGATGGCGTTCCTCACCGGTCACTCCGGTGCGGGCAAGTCCACGCTGCTACGACTGATCCCCGCCCTGGACCGCCCCACCTCCGGCAAAGTGCTTATTGGCGGCTACGACCTGGGCAAGATGGGGCGGCACCAGTATCCCAAACTGCGCCGGCAGATCGGCGTGGTGTTCCAGGACCACCACCTGCTGCCGGACCGCTGCGTGTTCGACAACGTCGCGCTTCCCTTGCTGGTATCGGGCTACCTGCCGAGTGACGTCCGTCGTCGTGTCGACGCCGCCCTCGACAAGGTCGGTCTGCTGGGACGCCAGCGCGCCCAGATCGACGAACTTTCCGGCGGGGAGAAGCAGCGGGTCAACATCGCCCGCGCGCTGGTCAACCGGCCGCGCATCCTGCTCGCCGACGAACCCACCGGCAACCTCGACCCGGACCTGTCGCGCGACATCTTCGACCGCTTCTTCGAGTTCCACGCCGTCGGTGTCACCGTCCTGATCGCCAGTCACGACGTCGAACTGCTCAAGCAATACCCGGTACCGCGGATCGCCCTCAACGAGGGGCGGATCAATGCCTTCGAGGAGGCCGACTCATGAGCCCCCGCTCTCAGGCCGAAACCCCGACGACACGCGAGAAAAGCCGCCATCCGCTGGCGGCGTGGCGACGTCACCACCGCCAGTGCCTGCGGGGCGCGTTCAAGCGACTGGTCCGGCGCCCGCTCGGCGCCTGGGCAACCATCGTGGTCCTCGGCGTCATGCTCAGCCTGCCGGCGTTGGTGATGACGCTCGGCCACCAAGTCGAACGGGTCGGCTCCATCTGGATGACCGACGCGGCGCGCATGGACCTGTATCTCGTGCCCGGCATCGAGGAGAGCGAACGGCAGGCCCTGCGCGACTGGCTGGATCGCCAGACCGCAGTCGCCGAGCAGCGAGCCATCCCGCCCGAGGCCGGCCTGGAGGAGTTGACCGAGCGCCTGCGCATTGAGGGGCTGGAATCCCTTGATGCCAACCCCCTGCCATGGGTGATCGAGCTGACGCTGGTCGATGCACGTCTCGACACGCGCCTGACACTGGCCGAGGCGCTGCGGGAGCAACCCGCCATAGCCGAGTTCGCCACCGGTGGCGACTGGGTCGAACGCCTCGAGCAGATCCGCCTGTTCTTCGACGAGCTGGGGTGGTGGCTGCTGCTCCTGCTCGGCCTGACCGTGGTGTTCGTCGCCGGCAACACACTGCGCCTCGAACTGCACGAGCGCCGGCGCGAGATCGCGCTGATCGCACTGATCGGCGGGACCGAGCGCTACATGCTGCGCCCACTGCTCTACGACGGCACGATGACCGGCCTGCTCGGCGGTGCGGTCGCCTCGGTGCTGGTCGCCACGGCCGTGGCCGTCACCGCCGGACCGATCGAACGGTTCGCCTCGTCCTATGGCGCGGCCATCTCGCCACAGATCGATCCGGCCGTGATCGGCCTGCTGCTCGCCGCTGGCGCCTTTCTAGGCTGGCTGTCAGCACAGGCAATCGGCCGCTTCTACATCGGCCGCCTCAGCACCCCGTGAATTTTGCCGCGCCCTGCAGTAGTCTCGGGTTTTCCCGGCGGTAACGGGGAACTCTTTCCCCCGTTTAGCACTCTCACTTCGCGAGTGCTAAAATGCGAGGTGATGAAATATTGGGATACTTGCAGCGAGGCGAGTCGATGCATAAAGCAGGCAACCAGATGACCAATTCCGATGCCCGGGCACTGACCGGGGCCACCGGCATGACCATGCCGGTAATGGGTGATTCGTTGTCGCAGTACCTCAGCGAGGTGCGCCGTCTCCCCATGCTCTCCGTCGAGGAGGAGCAGACCCTGGCGCGCCGGCTCAAGGAGTCCGGCGACATCGAGGCGGCACAGAAGCTGGTGCTCGGGCACCTGCGCTTCGTGGTGCACGTGGCCCGCGGGTATCGCGGCTACGGCTTGCCGCTGGCCGACCTCATCCAGGAGGGCAACATCGGCCTGATGAAGGCGGTCAAGCGCTTCGATCCGGAGCAGAAGGTGCGCCTGGTGACCTTTGCCGTCCACTGGATCCGCGCCGAGATCCACGAGTACATCCTCAAGAACTGGCGCATCGTCAAGGTCGCGACGACCAAGGCGCAGCGCAAGCTGTTCTTCAAGATGCGCCAGATGAAGAACTCGATCGGCTGGCTGAGCAAGTCGGAAGCCGAATCGGTGGCCGAGGAACTCGACGTGCCGGAACGCGAGGTCATGACCATGGAGGCGCGCCTCTACGGTCGCGACATGGCGCTGGATTCGCCCGCCTACGACGGCAACGACGAGAGCGAGGGCCCGTCCTACGAGCAGATCCTGGTCGATCAGGATCAGCTTTCGGTCGAGGACATTGCCGCCCAACGCGACGAGAACGATCGCGTCGAGGCGATGACCGAGGCCCTGTCGACGCTCGACGACCGCAGCCGCGACATCCTCACCCGCCGCTGGCTGGACGAGCCAAAGGCCACGCTGCAGACGCTGGCGGACGAGTACGGCGTGTCCGCGGAGCGGATTCGCCAGATCGAGACCGCAGCCCTGAAGAAGCTGCGCACCTCCCTGCCCCAGCCGGCCTGATCAATCTGATCGGGCGGGCTCAAGCCCGGCGCCATACGTCCTCAAGCCACCGCCCGCGCGGTGGCTTTTTTCATGCGTGACCTAGCACAAGCATCCGCTGTTAGACAGGCCAGCCCCACCCCCCTATCCTGACCGTTACACACAGGACGTGGTGACGCATGTATTCCAGCCAGCAGCTTTCCCGACCGGCGCGGAAAGCCGTCTCTCGCATCTACCTGGTCGCCGGAGGCAGCCTGATCCTGCTGTCCCTCGCCTTCTATCTCGCGGGGTTCCGCCCTCTCGCCAGCACGCTCCATGACGAGCATGCACAGCGCATCGACATGTCCCTGAACACGACCCTTCAGCTGGTCCAGGAAGAAATCGAGAAACATCAGAACCTGGCCGAGCAGATCGCCAGCCGCAGCGCGATCCGGGAACAACTCCGCCAATACGAGAACGGGACCATCACAAGCGACGCCCTGCGCCGCTTCAGCCGCCCCAAGCTGACGGATGCCATCCGCGCACACGAGGACATTCTCGGAATCACCCGGTTGGATGGTGACGGCGCGCGGCTGGTCGATGCCGGCCTGCCCGCACCCGATGCGGTCGCTCAGTACTGTCAGGCGCAGGGGGCGGATGACATCCACCTGCTCTCCCCGAGACTCATTGGCGGAGTGCACCGGCTGGTCTACTGCTCGCCGCTACTATCTCCAAGCGGCACGCATTTGGGAACCGATGTGTTGATAATCAGCGAATCCGGCATCCGCGAGCTCATCGAGAGCCCTGCACGAAGCGCAGTCGTCCATTTCGCCCTCTACGACCATGGAAGGATGGTCTACCCACGCGAGCAGCGGGACCGTCCCGCCTTTGACGTCCTGCGAGCTCATCGGGTGGGAATGTCGGCGGAACGAAGCGATTTTCTGATCCGTGACCGCGCCTTCGACAACTGTGACTGGCGGCTATATGCCGTGATCGACGAAAAGCGCTTCTTCAGCGACATCAACTGGCATATGGGCACCCTGCTGGGCGGCCTGGCCGCTACCGCGCTGTTGCTCTTCGCATTGACCGTGCGGGTACTTCAACCCGTCATCGACGCGCTGCTGCGCGAGGAAGAGCTGATCGAGCGGTCCCACCGTGACGGGCTGACCGGGCTGTACAACCATATCCACCTGAAGGAATCGTTGCAGCGAGAGCTGGCGAGAGTCCGGCGCCGCAATGACACACAACTCTCACTTCTGATGCTCGATCTCGATCACTTCAAGGCCGTTAACGATAACCATGGTCACCTGGCCGGAGATGATGTGCTTCGGGCCTTGGCGGACACCCTGAACGACAACGCCCGGCAGCAGGACATCGTCGGTCGCTACGGCGGCGAGGAGTTCATCGTGATCCTGCCGGAAACCGACCGTGCCGGGGCAGAACGCATGGCCGAGCGAATCCGACAGGCGGTCGAATCCGCCACCACGACCACCGAGAGCGGGGAAATCCGCATTACCGTCAGTGTCGGAGCAAGTACCTGCGGCCCGGGAGGGCCTCTCCCGAGTGTCGAGCACTTTATCGCTCAGGCCGATCGGGCCCTGTATGCCAGCAAGTGCGGAGGCCGCAACCGGACCACGCATGCGGCAGCCATGACCGAATAAGAGGGGCCGAAAACAAAAAGGCCACCGCAATGCGGTGGCCTTTTCACTGGCTAACGACGCGAAGTCGATCAGCCGAAAAAGATCACGCTCAGGAAGCTCAGCCAGGAAAAGACGATCAGGCCGACGGTGAACGTGAACGCGAAATTATCGAAGTTGAACATTTCTTTCATGTGAGGCTCCTCCCGTAACTTGGAGCTATCGTAAACCAGCCTTCACGCAATGTCACTAGTCCGGACGGGGTTATTGCCGACCGCTATCCTCGTCGCTTCGCCGTGCCTCCCGCGCCGGTTCCTCATCACTCTCGGAGGCCTCGCCCTGAGTCGGAATCTTCGGGTCATCGTCATCCATCAGGATGCGGTGCGCCGGCCCTTCGAGGTCCTCGAACTGGTTGTTGCGGATCGCCCAGAACGCGGCCCAGACCAGCCCGGCAACCACCAGCATGCTCAACGGGACGAACAGGTACAGGACTTCCATCGCATTCCTCCAATGGGCTTCCATCGCCGAGAAAAAGGCCCGCTCATCGGCGGGCCCTCTCGAACGAACCGACTCACCGAGTCGGCATTGTCACGCGCGGCGCGCGGCGTTTCAAACGCCCGGTAGCGGCCTCAGGCCGTGCGGGCGTGACCGGCCGCCGCACGCAGGGCGGCAATGCGCTCATCGAGCGGCGGGTGCGACATGAACAGGCGACCGAAGTTGCCAGTGCGGCCGAAGATACCGAAGGCGGTCATCTGCGCCGGCATGTCCGACGGCCGATCGTAATTCACCTTCAGGCGCTCGAGCGCGGCGATCATCTTCTCGCGGCCGGCAAAGCGTGCACCGGCGTCATCGGCACGGAACTCACGCTGACGGGAGAACCACATCACGATCATGCTCGCCAGGATGCCGAAGATGATCTCGGCGACGATCGTGGTGATGAAAAAGCCGATGCCCGGCCCCTCCTCGTTCTTGAAGACCATCCGGTCGACAAAGAAGCCCACGATGCGGGCGAAGAAGATCACGAAGGTGTTCACCACGCCCTGAATCAGCGTCAGGGTGATCATGTCGCCATTGGCGATGTGACCCACCTCGTGACCCAGCACGGCCTCTGCCTCGTCTTGCGTCATGCTCGACAACAGCCCGGTGGAAACGGCCACCAGCGCCTTGTTGCGGCTGGCACCAGTGGCGAAGGCGTTGATCTCCGGCGAGTCGTAGATCGCCACCTCGGGCATGCCGATACCGGCTTCGCGCGCCTGCCGCTGGACGGTCTCGACCAGCCAGCGCTCGGACTCGTTGCGCGGGGTCTCGATCACCTGCGCGCCGACGCTCCGCTTGGCCATCCACTTGGACATCAGCAGCGAGATCAGCGAGCCGCCGAAACCGAATACCGCGGCCAGCACCAGCGTGGACGTCAGATTGATCGTCCCAGCCTGGTAATCCATCGTTCGACCGAGACCGAAGACGCTGGAAATCACGAACCAGGCGATCATCAGGACGACGATCACGGCCAGGTTGGTCAACAGGAACAAGCCGATGCGTTTCATCTCTACCTCGAAATGGGGTTGGTAACGTCAGGCGGGCCGGAAACGCCCGACCCGCAACGTGGGAAGATTACCCCAATCTGGGGCGCCACGGCGCATTTTCAAGGTGTAGCGCTAACCAATATCCGCGCCGCTTGCGTCCGGAGGGGAACGCGCTTTATTCCGCCAACGGCTCAGGCACCGGTGGGTGCAGCCGCCAGATCGTCGACACGGGTCAGGCCGCGCGGCAAACGGCGGCCCCGCGCGGCGCGCTTGCCGTGATAGAGGGCTACATCAGCCGGCTTGATGGTCATGGTGCGCGCGCCCGCCGTGATCCGCAGGCCGTCGGCCTCGCCGAGCGCCGCCACGGCGACCAGCTCGACTCCGCTCTTCAGGGCGACGAGCTTGTTGCCCTTGCCCTTGGCGAGCTCGGGCAGCTCGTCGGCGTCCATGACCAGCACATGCCCGTCGCTGGTAGCCACGGCGAGATAGGCGAACTCCTTGCCCGGCAGCACTGGCCGCCCCGGAGCAACCCCCTTGGGCAGGGTGAAAACCTTCTTGCCGGCCCGTTGACGGCCGACGAGGTCCTCCATGGAGGTAACGAAGCCGAAGCCAGCCGGAGACCAAAGCGCGACCTTCTGCGCCGGCTCGCCCATCGCCAGGGCGACGAAGCGCGCACCCGACGGCGGGGTGACCCGGCCGGTGACGGGCTCGCCCTGCCCGCGTGCCGACGGCAGCGTGTGCGTGGCGAGCGTGTACGCCCGCCCGGTGTCGTCGAAGACAACCACCGACTGGGTCGAGCGCCCTGCGACATGGGCCTGATAGCCGTCGCCCGCCTTGTAGGAAAGCGACTCGGGGTCGACGTCGTGTCCCTTGGCCGCGCGGATCCAGCCGTTCTGACTCAAGACCACGGTGACCGGCTCGGCGGTCATCAGACGGGTCTCGTCGAGCGGCTGGGCCGACTCGCGCGTGACCAACCGCGAACGGCGGGCATCGCCGTACTCCTCGGCATCCGCAACCAGTTCGTCGCGCATCTGTCCGCGCAGCGCGGTCTCGTCGGCGAGCAACGTGCGGATGCCCTTGGCCTCGTCGGAGAGTTCGGCCTGCTCCTTCTTGACCGCGATCTCCTCGATCTTCGCCAACTGCCGCAGGCGGATCTCGAGGATGGAGTCGGCCTGGAGCTCGGTCAGCTCGAAGCGGGCGATCAGCTCGGCCTTGGGATCCTCGGCCTCGCGGATGATCGCGATGACCTCGTCGATATTGAGAAACGCGATCAGCAGGCCGGCCAGCACCTCCAGCCGGCGCTCGATCTTGGCCAGGCGCCATTCAAGGCGCCGGCGGAGGGTCGCCTGGCGGAAGGCGATCCACTCGGCCAACAGATCCTTGAGATTGAGCACCTGCGGCCGGCCGTCGGCCGTGATCACGTTCATGTTGATCCGGTAGCTCTTCTCCAGATCCGTGGTCGCGAACAGGTGCGCCATCAGCGCATCGATATCCACCTGGCGGCTACGCGGCACGATCACCAGCCGCGTGGGCGACTCGTGGTCCGACTCGTCGCGCAGGTCGGTAACCAGCGGCAGCTTCTTGGCGTGCATCTGCCCGGCAATCTGCTCGAGCACCTTGGAGCCGGAGACCTGGAACGGCAGCGCGGTCACCACGATCTGCCCGGACTCGACCTCGTAGCGGGCCCGCTGACGCACGTTGCCGGTGCCGGTCTCGTACATCTTGCGGATGTCTTCCGGCGGCGTGATGATCTCGCCCTCGGTCGGGAAATCCGGTCCCTTGACGTGCTTGCACAGCGCGGCGACGTCGGCCTCGGGGTTCTCGATCAGTGCCACACAGGCGTTGACCACCTCCTTGAGGTTGTGCGGCGGGATGTCGGTCGACAGACCCACGGCGATGCCGGTCGAGCCGTTGAGGAGCACGTTGGGCAGGCGCGCGGGGAGCAGCGCCGGTTCCTTGAGCGAACCGTCGAAGTTGTCGACCCAGTCGACGGTGCCCTGGTCGGCCTCGGCCAGCAGCGTCTGGGCGTAGCGGGTCAGGCGGGATTCGGTGTAGCGCATCGCCGCGAAGGACTTCGGATCGTCGGGCGAGCCGAAATTGCCCTGTCCATCGATCAGCGGGTAGCGATAGGAGAACGGCTGGGCCATCAGCACCATGGCCTCGTAGCAGGCCGAATCCCCGTGCGGGTGGTACTTGCCGAGCACGTCGCCCACCGTCCGCGCGGACTTCTTGTGCTTGGCAAGCGCCGAGAGCCCCAGCTCGCTCATGGCGTAGACGATGCGCCGCTGCACCGGCTTGAGGCCGTCGGCAACGTGCGGCAGTGCCCGATCGAGGATGACGTACATCGCGTAGTTTAGGTACGCCTTTTCCGTGAAGGCACCGATCGACTGGCGTTCGTATTCGTTGTGGCTTGGGTCTTCGAACATGCGGTTCCCTTGAGTTCGCTAGGAGCTTCCCGTAAGCGTCAGGCCGCCTGGCGGCGCGTCCGCGGGGTGGCCCGATAGAGGGCCGCCACCCCGGCCGCCGAGAACAGGGCCGGTGGCAAGATGGTACTCAGGATCGGCGAAATACCGTAGGCCGGTGCCAGCGCCGCGACGATCTGCGTGAGCGTCATGTACGCCACGCCCAGCAGGATGGCGATGAACAGCCAGCGGCCGGCCGACCCACCCCGCTGGGCGACGAAGACGAACGGCAATGTCACCAGCAGCATCGCCAGTACCGAAATGGGCTGGACCACACGCGACCACATCGCCGTGGCGTAGACCGAGGTATCCAGCTGGTTACGCTCGAGGTAGGCCACGTACTCGGACAACTGGGCGACGTTCATGTACCGCGGGTTGAGCGCGGCGATCTCGATCACCTGCCGATCGAACAGCACCATTTCGCGAGCCGGATGCCGCTCGACGCTGACCGAGCCCTCGGGCTCGGCAATCGGTAACCGGGTGTCCACCACCTGCTCCAGCCGCCAACGGTTCTCGCCCAGGCTCTCCGCACGCGCCGCCCGGATTACCCGCTCCGGCCGACCGTCGGCCGACAGTTCGAAGACGCGCACGCCGATCAGGTAGCCATCCACCAGTGCCCGCTCGACATTGACGATCCGGTCGCCCTCGCGCAGCCAGAAACCGCTGGCGAGATCCGTGCTCACCTGGCTGTCGGTTACCGCCGCGCGCATCATGTTGGCCTTTGCCTGCCCCCAGGAGCCAACGGTCTCGCCCATCACCGTGCCCAGGGCGGCAAGAATCACCCCGGCGATCAGTACCGGGCGGGCAAGGCGCAACAGCGACATGCCGGTCGCCCGCATTACGGTCAGCTCCGAATGGGCCGCCAGCGCACCGAGGCTCAGCAGACCACCCACCAGCACCGTGACCGGGAACAACTCGTAGAGGTAACCCGGCGTGGTCAGCACGACGAACCACGCCGCCTGCAGCGTGTTGTAGTCCGCGTCGATCTTGCTCGCCTCGTCGATCATGCCGAACACGAGGATCAAGACGGCGAAAGCGGCCGAGGCACCCAGCCCGCCGGTCACCACACTACGGATCAGATAACGATCAAGCGTATTCACGGCGTCCCTTCCAGAGTCGACGGAACCGTCCCCAGCCACCACGAGCGGACCAGAACAGGGCGGCCCACAGCAACACGAAGCCACCGTGCGCGACGAGAAGCGCCCCGCCCAGGCCATACTGACCGGCCTCGATGCCGTCGGCGGCCAGCGGCACGGCGTTGAAATAGAGCGCGTAGATCAGGAAGGCCCAGAACAGCCGACCGTAGCGGCCACTGCGGGGCGGTGCCTGTGCCAGTGGGATGGCGATCAACATCAGCACCAGCGCCACCACCCCCTGTGAAATGCGCTCGAACAGCGCGGCGCGGTCGTTCGGCGACCCGGAGGCCCAGAGCGCGGCCGACGAACGTACGCTAGTCTGTGCCTCGCTCTGTTCGGACTGACCGGGCAGACGCATCAGGTGGCGCTCGTAGTCGAGACGGTTCCACTCGGCCGTGCCGATCTGCCCGCTGATCCGCCGGCCGTCCTCCAGGGCGACGTAGCGACTGCCGTCCTCCTCGACCATCACGCCGCTGGGCGCGCTTTCCACGGCCACCGAGCCGTCCTCGGCACGGTCGTAGACGAAAATGTGCCGATAGCGGCCGTTCTCCGCCGCACCGACGTAGGCCACCAGACGGCCGTCATTGGCCTCGATGAACCGGCCGACCGGCACCTGCTGGCCGATGTAGTCGGCCTGGGCGACTTCCATCATCCGGTCGCGCGCCTGCTCGGCCATCGGCCAGCCCTGAAGGGAAATCCACGCGGTGATCGCCGCGAGGATCACGCCGATCGGCAGCAGAGCCGCCGTGATCCGCCACAGACCGAAGCCGCTGGCGCGCATGATGGTCTGCTCGCTGTCGCGGTTCAGCCGCCCGAGCGCGAACATCAGCCCGATGAACAGTGCCACCGGGATGACGTACATCAGCATCTTGACCAGGTTGAAGCCCAGCAGCTTGGGCACCAGCGCGGCCGGCAGCGTGCCGTCGGCCGCCAGCGACAGCGCGCGGGCCAGCAGGTTGGTGGCCATGATCAGCATCAGGACGGTGGCGACCGCCCCGATCGAGATCAGCGCCTCACGGCGCAAGTAACCGCCGAGCCGCACGCCGTCAGTCGGCCAGGTTGCGGGCAATCAGCCCGTAGCGCAGGCGATCGCCGAAGGCCTCGGCGCCTTCCGGCAGGCGCAGGCGCACGCGCCAGCCCCCGCCGGGCGCCTCGTCCAGCGGCTCGCCTTCCAGCGTCTGCATCTCGGCGAGTTGGTCGACCCGGTTGCCATCGGGCAGCAGGAAGGTGACCTGGTCACCGACCTTGAGCTTGTTCTTGACCTCGACCCGGGCCCAGGGGCCCTCGACCTCGCTGATCTCGCCGACGAACTGCTGCTGGCGACTCTTGGACACACCCTCGATGTAGTTCTGGTATTCCTGGGTGTGATGGCGCTTGTAGAAGCCGTCGGTGTAGCCGCGGTTGGCGAGGTTGTCGAGATCCGCGATCAGCGACTCGTCGAACGGCCGACCGGCGACGGCATCGTCGATCGCCTGACGGTAGACCTGCGCGGTGCGCGCGACGTAGTAGTGCGACTTGGTGCGCCCCTCGATCTTGAGACAGTCGACGCCGATGTCGACCAGGGCCTGGACGTGCTCGACGGCCCGCAGGTCGCGCGAGTTGAGTATGTACGTACCGTGCTCGTCCTCTTCGATCGGCATCTGCTCGCCCGGGCGACTCTTCTCCTCGAGCAGATACACCTGGTCGGCGAGCGGGTGACGCTCCTGCTCGCCCATGGCGCCGTCGCGCATCGGGTTGGCCGCATTGAGGGCATCCAGCGAGATGGGCTTTTCCTGGGGCTTCTCATCGGACGGCTCGGGACGGACGACGCCGGAGATGTCCTCGGAGGCGTTCTGCGGGGTGTATTCCCAGCGGCAGGCATTGGTGCAGGTGCCCTGGTTCGGGTCGCGGTGGTTGAAGTAACCCGACAGCAGGCAGCGCCCCGAGTAGGCGATGCACAGCGCCCCGTGGACGAACACCTCGAGCTCCATGTTCGGGCACTTCTCTCGGATCTCGCGGATCTCGTCGAGCGACAGCTCGCGCGAGAGGATCACGCGACTCACGCCCACCGACTCCCAGAACTTCACCGTCGCCCAGTTGACCGTGTTGGCCTGCACCGACAGGTGGATGGGCATTTCCGGGAAGGCCTCGCGCACCATCATGATCAGACCGGGGTCGGCCATGATGAAGGCATCCGGCTTCATCGCGACGATCGGCTCCATGTCGCGGATGAAGGTCTTCAGCTTGCTGTTGTGCGGCGAGAGATTGACGGTGACGAAGAACTGCTTGCCAGCCGCGTGCGCCTCCTCGATGCCGATGCGCAGATTGTCCTCGAGGAAATCGTTGTTGCGCGCCCGCAGCGAGTAGCGCGGCAGCCCGGCATAGACGGCGTCCGCGCCGTAGGCGAAGGCATAACGCATCGACTTGAGCGTCCCCGCCGGGGAAAGCAGCTCGGGCGCCTTGCGGGTGGTGCCGTTTGAGGAAGCCTGGGTCATGCCCTGGGTCATAAAAGGGGGCTCCGGATCAATCTGGTGCGTGTGTGGCGCGCGATTCTAACAGGTTGACCGAAAAGGCCCCGCGTCATTCACGCCGTGTCGGACCCGAGCGCGGCCACGATGTTCAGTAGAGCGTGCGCTCCTGACGCTCGTCCAGCCCGTCGTCGTAGGACGCCCCGTTGATACCGGAATCGGGGACGCCGGCCAGCATCTCGCCGGCCGTCGGCGTGTCGGCCGCCAGCGATCGGCTCTCGGCGTCCCACAACCGGGCACGCAGCAGGGCCCGGGCGCACTGGAAAAAGACGGTTTCGATCTCGACCACAATCACGCACTGCGGTGGCTTGCCACGCATGCTGGTCTGTTCCAGCAGGGCCGGGTCGGTGGTGATGCGCGCGCGGCCGTTGACCCGCAGCGTCTCGTTCTTGCCCGGAACGAGGAACAACAGGCCGATGTGCGGATCCTCGACCAGGTTGCGCAGGCTGTCGATACGGTTGTTGCCGCGCCGCTCGGGCAGCGCGATGCGTCGGTCGTCGAGCACCTTGACGAACCCAGAGGGGTCGCCGCGCGGGGAGCAGTCCAGCCCGTCAGGGCCGTGCGTCGCCATGACGTAGAACGGCGAGGCCTCGATCAGGCGCCGATAGACCGGCACCAGGTGATCGACCTCCTTCTTGATCGCCGCCCCGCCGGGCGCGTCGAACAGGGCATCGAGCTGGTCGATCGACTGAATCTGGTGCGGGTCCAAGCCGGTCTCCTCGGAAGGGGTGAATCTTCCCCTAGGATACGGCAAAACCCGGCTCGCCGACCGTCAGCGCATCGATTCGATCGACTGCGTCCGCACGAACACCTCGGGCTTGATCACGGCATAGCCCTGCTGCTGATAGTGGACCAGGTCGGTAAAGGCCGACGGCACCATGGTGATGAAGTCCTGGAAGTCCTCGCGGTCGTAGTCGTAGTCCTCGGCGGCCAGCCCGCAAACGTGGAAGTCCACGCCGAGGTTGGCGTAATAGCGCATCCGGTCGACTGCCTCGGCGTATTTCTCTTCGTTCTTCTTCGCCACCGTGACGATCTCGGTGCCGTGAATGATCACCACGATGTCCATGTCGAGCATCGGGTCCATGTTGTAGGGCGCCGCCTGCAACGGGTTGACCAGCGAACGGATCCAGTAGATCGCCGCATTGATCTTTTGCGGATCATCCAGGTAGAAGTCGTAAACCACCTTCGGCGGCTGGTAGTCGGGCGTGATCACCTTGGCCTGTGCCCAAGCGGTGGTCGAGCCGAGACCGAAGCAGAGCAGAAAGGCCAGTGCCGCCTGGCGCCAGTACGAACGGAGGGGAATCGGGCGTTTCATGGTCAGCACCTCTCGCCGGGCCGGATCGGCTTTGCCGACGGGCGCCTTGTGACGAGTGGCCCCGCATCGGGCCGGGGTGATCCGGTTGCCCTTCCCCTGAGCGTAGGCCATTCATGCGGCGATAGCGCTGCAGAAACAGCGCCTTGCCCTCACTCTTCCGCCGGGCGGCGGCAGATGGGGGTGTCGTCCGGGTGCTCGACCGCGCTCGCGATGCGCGAGACGAAATCGCCCAGCTCCTCGGCGCTCAGTACCGACAGGATGCGGCTGACCATCTCCGGTGGCATCGGCGCGAAGCTGGAGCGGCCGTCCGTCAACTGCACCCAGACCCCGGCAGAGACATCCGCCTCGGCATCGCCGCTGGCGAACAGCTCGGCCTCCGCCGCCTGGGCGGCCTCCTCGTACCAGCCCTCGATCTGGTCGGCCAGGTCATCGTCGATGTTGTCCGGGATCGAGACGGTGGTCGCCTCCTCGGCGATCGGATCGCTGGCAACCTTCACCTCCAGCCCCAGCGACTCCAGACGCCTGATAAAGCTCGCGCCACCATCCGGTGTGAGAAACGTGAATTCGTACATGCCCCCTCCGGCTGATTACCGCACCCGCCAAAAGCGTATGTGCCGGGTGCGTTCGTATTGCTATCCTACCGACCCCATATTTTCAAATGCCAACCGGAGCCCGACATGCCGTTCTCGCGCTCGTTTCCCGCCTACCGTCCTCGCCGCATGCGTCGCGACGCCTTCAGTCGCCGCCTGATGCAGGAACACACGGTCTCCGCCAACGACCTGATCCTGCCCGTGTTCGTACTCGAGGACCCGAACGGGCGCGAGGCCGTCGAATCGATGCCGGGCGTCGAGCGACTGGGCATCGAGAACCTGTCGAAACTGGCCGAAGAGGCCCTGGAGCTAGGCATCCCGGTGCTGGCGCTGTTCCCGGTCACCCCGCCGGCGGCCAAGTCCGAGCAAGCCGAGGCGGCCTATGATCCGGACGGCCTGGTCCAGCGCACCGTGCGCACATTGAAGGAACGCTTCCCCGAGCTCGGCATCATGACCGACGTCGCGCTCGACCCCTACACCACCCACGGGCAGGACGGCATCATCGATTCAAGCGGCTACGTGTTGAACGACGAAACCGTCGAGGTGCTGATCCGCCAGGCCGAGTCGCACGCCGCGGCCGGTGCGGACATCGTCGCCCCGTCGGACATGATGGACGGGCGCATCGGCGCGATTCGCGAGAATCTCGAGGCCAAGGGCCACATCCACACCCGGATCATGGCCTACAGCGCCAAGTACGCCTCGGCGTTCTACGGCCCGTTCCGCGACGCGGTCGGCTCGGCGGCAAACCTGGGCAAGGCGGACAAGACCACCTACCAGATGGATCCGGCCAACGGGAACGAGGCCATCCACGAGGTGGCCGCCGACCTCGCCGAGGGTGCGGACATGGTCATGGTCAAGCCGGGCATGCCGTATCTCGACGTCATCTTTCGGGTGAAACAGCGTCTCGAGGTGCCAACCTTCGCCTACCACGTGTCCGGCGAGTACGCGATGCTCAAGGCCGCCGCCGAGCGCGGCTGGCTCGACTGGGACAAGTGCATCATGGAAACCATGAC
Organism: Guyparkeria hydrothermalis; assembly: GCF_023555385.1. Lineage (NCBI taxonomy): Bacteria > Pseudomonadati > Pseudomonadota > Gammaproteobacteria > Chromatiales > Thioalkalibacteraceae > Guyparkeria > Guyparkeria hydrothermalis. The sequence goes on along the minus strand of NZ_JAJSED010000001.1, from coordinate 79,604 downwards.
CGGCTTCAAGCGCGCCGGTGCCGACGGCATCCTTACCTACGCTGCGCTCGATATTGCCCGGCAGCTCTAACCCCAACCCACGGGTCCGAGTTATCGCATGACCCAGCGAGCAGAAGGAGCGCACCGGGATGACCGGACCTGAGGCATGGACCCGCGGCAACGCCGGGGGCAGCGCTGGGCAGCAGCAACGCAGACGGACGGGACTATCCCGGTTCTTCCTCTCCGTGATTGCTGCCCTCGCCTTCGGCTACACCCTCGTCAACACGTTCCATTTCCACGCCTATCCGCTCGCGGCGATGGAGCTGGCAGTCACCCTGGCCGCCTTGTTCGACCTACATATCAACCGCGACGTCGACCGCGCGGCGTGGGCAACGGTGCTGATCACCGGACTGCTGATCGTCTTCTACTTCATCTACGTCCAGGCGAGGTTTTCCTCCCTGGCCTGGGTGGTGTTCTTCGCGCTCATTGCCTTCTACCTGCTGGGCACCCGACGCGGGACCGTGGTCTATCTGGCCTATGTCGCCCTGATGGGTCTGCTGGTGCTCCTGCAACGGGACGAATGGCCCGCCCTGCAGCCGGTGGCAACGCTGACCAATCTGGTCGGCGCCCTGATCGGTTTCGGCCTGATCGCCTACTACCAGGAGCGCTCGCGGGAGGAAGCCCACCGGCGCATCGCGGAGTTGGCAAACCGCGACTCCCTCACGGGGATGGCGAATCGCCGCCACTTCGTCGAATATTTCAACCGCATGCGCGAGACCCTGCAGGCCGAGGGCCGCCCGTACGCGCTCGTCCTGCTGGACATCGACCACTTCAAGCACATCAACGACACCCACGGCCACATCGCCGGCGACCAGGTGATTGCCGTGGTGGCGAAACGCCTCAAGGCCAACATCCGCGCGGACGATCTGGTCGGCCGGCTCGGCGGGGACGATCTGGTCGGCCGGCTCGGCGGGGACGAGTTCGCCATCCTGCTGCTGGACTGCAACCAGTCACAGGCAGGGCAGCGGGCCGAATCATTGCGACAGGCCATTGCCGCCACCCCGATCGCGGCTGGCGGGCGGGAAATCGCCGTCACCATCAGTCTGGGCGCGGTCGCAGCCGACCCAGAGACCGAAGACATCAACATGGTCCTAGCCGAGGCAGACCGGCTTCTCTACGCGGCCAAGGAAAGTGGCCGGAACGCCGTGGGCGCAGGCACGGCCTCTTGACCCCGCCGCGACGAGTGCTTCCCGCTCATACGGTTTTCGATATACATTGCGTCTCGCGGGTATCGACAACTGCGATCGAAAATAGCAGCCCCGCCCTCGGGCGACCGTCGCGCCCTGACGTCACCAGTTAGAGGAAGCCGGCACCGTGACAAGCCCGGAAAACGTGATGGAACCCGATCACGAGGTCTACCGGACCCTGCTCGAATCCACCAAGGCGATCCCGTGGAAGATCGACTGGGAGACGCTGACGTTCTCCTACATCGGCCCGCAGATCGAGAGACTGCTCGGCTGGAGCCCGGAAAGCTGGGTCGGCATCGACGACTGGGCCGAGCGCATGCACCCCGACGACCGCGAGCGGGTGGTCAACTTTTGCGTGGCGCAGTCCAAGGCCGGGTCCGACCACGAGGCCGACTACCGCGCGCTCACCAAGGACGGCGACTACCTCTGGATTCGCGACGTGGTGCACGTGATGCGCGACGAGAGCGGCAAGGTCGACAGCCTGGTCGGCTTCATGTTCGACATCAGCGAACGCAAGGCCAGCGAGGAAAAGCTGCTCCGACTGCAGAAGGAACTCGAGGAGCTGTCGCTCAAGGACGGTCTCACCGGCGTGGCCAACCGGCGCATGTTCGACTCGATCCTCGAGGTGGAATGGGCCAACGCGCAGCGTCACGGCCAGCCCATTTCGGTCGTGATGCTCGATATCGACTACTTCAAGCAATACAACGACGAGTACGGCCATCTCGCCGGCGACGACTGCCTCAAGGCGGTCGCCCGGGCACTGGAAGCCTCCGGGCTGCGGTCCGGCGATTTGCTGGCCCGCTTCGGCGGCGAGGAATTCCTGCTCCTGCTGCCGAACACCGACGAGCCATCCGCGCAGCGCGTGGCCGAACGCTGCCGGCAGCTGATCCTCGACCAGCGGATCCTCCACGCCAGGTCACCGATCGGCCCGCACCTCTCCGCAAGCTTCGGCGTCGCCACGACCATCCCGACCGAGGAAATGGACCCCGTCGAGCTGGTCGAGACTGCCGACTGCCATCTCTACCGGGCCAAGGGCCGCGGGCGAAACTGCATCCATTCCCCGACCTGAGATCAGCCGCCGCGAACCGACGTCAGTTGCCGAATCTGACGATCCTGCCACCGCGACAGCGTGACCAGCGCAGCAAGCGCTCCCAGCAGCGCCAGGAACATGTCGGACTGCGTGTCCCAGGGATCGCCCTGTGTGCCGAGGAAGGCAACTGCCCCGTCGGCGGCGAACACCGCCACCGCCCATTCGAGCAACTCGTAGCTCGCACTGATCGCCAGCACCACACAGACCACCAGGAAATCGCGCATCCAGCGCCCGCGGACGAATGCTCCGCGGATCAGGATCTCGCGGGCGATCAGGGCCGGCACGAACCCCTGGAAGAAATGGCCGATGCGGTCGTAGGGGTTGCGCGCCAGATCGAACCAGTCCTGAATCTCGAATCCCAGCGGCACCCGCGCGTAGGTGTAGGCGCCGCCGTAGATCAGCACCAAGGCGTGCAGGAAGATGCCGACGTAGACGATCGGGGTCAGCGGGAAGCGATGCCGGGTCAGCCAGAGGATCGGCAGGGCGATCACCGCGGGCGCGACCTCGAGCATCCAGGTGGCCCGGTCGTACGGATCGATACCGGAGGCAACCAGCGCGACGAGGACCAACAACGTCCCGCCGGTCAGGAGCCAGAAGCGCTCGCCTGCCCGGTTCGTCATCAGCTCTGATCCCCGAGCTCGACATCCAGCCAGACGGTGCCGTCCGGATCGAGCGTCCAGAACGGGTTGTAGGCCACCTCCCACAGATGCCCGTCCGGATCGGCGAAATAGCCGGAGTAGCCGCCCCAGAAGGCCTTCTCCCCAAGCTTGACGATACGACCGCCCGCCGCCTTCGCCTGCGCGAGCACTTCGTCGACCGCCGCCGGCGAGCGCACGTTGTGAGCCAGGGTGATCCCCGAAAAGCCGTTGCCCGCGGCCGGGATACCGGCATCCTCTCCCAAGGCATCCCGGGCCAGCGCCTCACGCGGGTAGAGCGCCAGCACCGTGCCGTTGAGCTGGAAGAAGACGACCTGCTCCGCGCTGTCGCCGACGGTCCACCCCATGCCCTGTTCGTAGAAGCCCCGCGAACGGGCCAGGTCCGCCACGCCCAGGGTGATCACGCTCACACGCTGTTCCATGCGTTTTCCCTCGCAGGGTGGCTCGCTATCGGTTCCCGGCGGACCGCTCGCGGATTGCGCCCAGGATCAGCCGGGCCAGGTTGCGGTCGACCAACGGCCGGTGCTCGGGGGCGATCCGCGAAGCGCGCATCGCCTGTCGCCCGATGCGCAGCGAGTAGAGCGCCACTGCCACGCCCTGCCCGGCGCGGGCGCCTAAGTTGACCAGCAGATTGCTCGCCCAGCCCTCGCTGGCCGAATCGAGCACGGTCTCGGTGGCCGAGGCGAAGGCCATGTTCTGCACGATCATCCGGTAGAGCCGCAGCCGCGCCGGGAACGAGAGTCGCAAGCCGTAGATGCGGGCGATGACATTGACCATGCGTGCATTGCGCCAGGCCACCAGCAGCAGGTCGAGCGCCGGATAGGGACTGGCGGCAATGAACAGCCCCGTGCGCACCACCTCGCGCTGGATCAGTGCCCGGGCGCGCTCGTCCGCCTCGGCATAACCGCGCTCGAGGGCCACGACCAGTTCGGTGGCATGACTGCCGGCATCGATGCCGAGCAGGTTGTCCTCGAAGGTCTTTCGGTAGGGGCTGTCGGCCAGCAGGTGTTCGGCCGCGTTCCGCAGCTGGACCACCGACTGCCCGGCTTCGCCGTCACGCTCGGCGTCGGCCAGGCGTCGATTCAACAGCGCGATGGCGTCGATATGGTGGCGCTGATGCCAGGCCCGCCCCACGAGCACCAAGCCCACGGCAGCCACAAACACGCCGATGCCGAACACCGCCCAGCCCAGCGACGGGTGGGTTGCGTGCGCCCAGTAGATCGCCTGCAGCCAGTTGATCGCGATCCACGTGATGGCCACCACGCCGAACACTGTGGCCAGCCACGGGAACCCGCGCCGGGGCTCGAGCAGGTTCTCGCCGTCGTCTTCCAAGTCCGCCGCGTCGTAAAGCGCCTCGGGATCGATATCGGGCACCCCCTCGCCCTGGGCATGAATCCGCGTGGCCAGGTGGCCCTCGCGAGGGGATCGAGCATCAGTCATGCCGATTCTCCTGTGTACATAGTCAGTGTTCCCCGATGAGAAAGTCGAGCAGGCCATCCACGCGCCGCCCCGGAAACGGTCGGGCCCGGTCGAGACCGGCCGGTGGCGCCAGCGTGGGCAGGTCATCGATGACAAGGTCGAGGTCGTGCGGCATCTGCTCGGGAATGGAAGGTGGAGTGAACGCAATCTTCTGCCGGGAGCTCTTCTCGGTGCCCACCAGCATCGGCTCACCGCGACCATCCTCCCGCGACTGGGCCGCCGTCACCGCCGAGATGGCAAACAGGCGCAACTCGACGTCCTTGCCTGCCAGCGACTGGGTCAGTTCGAACAGATAGCTGTCGAGAAGCCGGGTGAGTCGCGCCTGGTCGGCGGGCAGCAGGTGATCGATCTGGGTGGCGACAATGGCCACACGGCGGATGCGCCGGCCGAACAGGTTCGCCAGCCAGTGCCCCTCGCGGTAGCGAAACGGCTCGAGAATCGATTCGAGCGCCGCCCGCATGTCCGCCAATGCAGCGCGCCCGCTGCGCAGCGCCCCGAGCAGGTCAACCAGGATCACCTGGGCATCGAGGCGGCCGAAATGCGACTCGAAGAACGGCCGGGCGATCCGGTCGCGGTAATACGCGAAATGGCGCTGGCAGACTTCGCCCCACGATCCCTGCGGATACTCGCCGGCCGGCTGCTCGACCGCGGCCGGTAGCGGCAGGAACGGCATGGCATCGGGATCGAAGCCTTCGCCCGGCATCAGCCAGCGTCCGGGCAGGTTGCGCGACAGGCGATGCGGCGGCAGGCGGCTGTCGGCAAGCATCATCGACCAGCGTTGCGACAGCGACTCCATCTGTTCCGGATCGAGCGGTGCCGCCGGATCGATCCCCGCCAGCTCCTCGAGCAGTCCCGGGGCAATCTCCCGGCGCGGATGACGCGCCAGCCAGTCGCGCCAATGGGCGCTGTAGTCGGCGAACGACCAGTCGAGCAGCGACAGGTCCAGCAACCACTCGCCGGGGTAGTCGAACAGTTCCAGGCAACGCCGGCGCGGACGCAGCGAGTACCAGCGCCGCTGGTAGTCGAGCGTCAGGCGGGCGATCGACCAGTCGCGGGTCGACTCGGGCCAGCTGGGCGGCTGGCTGGTCAGGGCGGTCAGGGCGTGGTCGTAGTCGAAGGCCCGCTCGATCTCGCGATGCCAGCGACCGTGGCGGATCGCCGCCAGTCCAGGATGATCGGTGAGCGCGCCGCGCCGGGCATTCTCCAGGTGATTGATGATCGCCGTGATCAGCGTCGATTTCCCGGCGCCGGACAATCCCGTGATGCCAATGCGGGTGACCGGGCAGCCGGTGATCGGGGATGAGGACGAATCATGGGCCATCGATGGCACGGCTCTCGCGAACGAACAAGGTGGACCGATGGTAGTCGAGCCGGCCACGGCGCCCAAGCCCTGCGCGCCCGACAAGCGCATTGCGGTCCCATGTTCCCGCCGGGCTGGCGCTCAACGCCGGGCTGCATTAAAATGGTACTAATCTAGTTCGGTATTAGTCTTGCCTAACTTTCCCGATGGCACGCCACGGCCTCATGCGCGCGCCCGGGACCGGCATCGACCCTGACGAGGCGACCACCACACATGGCCAATCGACACGCGAAACTGCTGCGCATGGTCACCACCGCCTCGGTGACCCTCGCCCTGACGCTGATGGCGCTCAAGCTCGCGGCGAGCATCACAACCAACTCGGTGAGCATGCTCGCCTCGCTGATCGATTCCACCATGGACCTCCTGGCCTCTTTGGTGACGCTGGTCGCCGTGCGCATCGCCCTGCAGCCGCCGGACGAGGATCACCGCTACGGCCACGGCAAGGCCGAACCGCTGGCCGCGCTCGCGCAGGCCACCTTCATTGCCGGTTCCGGCGTATTCCTGATGGTCCAGGCGCTGCAGCGCCTGATCCGCCCGCAACCGATCGACGCGGTCGACTGGGGCGTGGCGGTAATGCTGTTCTCGATGGTCGCCACGCTCGCGCTGATCACCTTCCAGCGCTACGTGATCGTCAAGACGCGCTCGCCCGCCATCAAGGCGGACGCCTCGCACTACAGCATGGACTTCCTGGTCAACGCCTCGACCATCGCCGTGCTGATCCTTGCCGGCTACGGGCTCAACTGGCTCGACCCGGCCTTCGGTGCCGCCGTGGGCGTGTTCGTCCTCTACAGCGCCTGGAAGGTGGGCAGCGAGGCGCTCGACCACCTCATGGATCGCGAGGTGCTCGACGGAACGGAGAACCGCGTCGCCCAGATCGCCACCGCGCATCCGTCGGTGCACGCGGTCGACCAGATTCGCACCCGGCTTGCCGGGCGCACCATGATCATCCAGCTCTATCTCTATCTGGACAATCACATCGATCTCAACCACGCCCACCAGGTCGGCGACGAGGTCGAGGCGCGGTTGCTGCGCACCTTCCCCGGGGCGGACGTGATGATCCACGAGGAGCCGCTCTCGGCCTGGAAGCCGGGCAACGGCCCCTCTCCCATGCGCATCGAACCACTGACCACACGCCGACCGCGTGCCGGACAATGCGAGACCTGCCGCGACCTGACCGACACGCAACCGAGTCTCTGGCGCCGCCTGCCCTTCATCCGGCGTATCGCCGGCTCCTGACCACGGCTGGGGCGGCGAGCTCGCCCCGGCAGGAACCGACGAACCAACAAAAAGGGCCGGCATGTCGCCGGCCCTTTCTCGTGCTGCTCTTTCAAGCGCCTCAGGTCTTGAAGCGGTTGACCAGTCCGTCGAGGTTCGCCGACAGGTGGGTGAGGTCGCCACCGGCGGTGGAGACCTGCTCGGAGGCGTCGTCGAGCTCCGCGCTCTTGGCCCGAATACGCTCGAGATTGCGGTTGACCTCCTCCACGGTCGCCGACTGTTCTTCGGCAGCGGTGGCGATCTGCATCGTCATCTCGTTGATGTGATTGACGTGGCGCACGACCGCATCGAGGGAGTCGTCGGTCTCGTTGACCGCCTCCAGGGTCGCCTCGCCCTGCGAACGGCTGACGTCCATCGCCTCGACGGTCCGGCGGGCCCGGTCACGCAGGCTGTCGATGATGCCCTTGATCTCCTCGGTGGACTGCTGGGTCCGGCTCGCCAGGTTGCGCACCTCCTCGGCGACCACCGCAAAGCCGCGACCCTGCTCCCCGGCCCGGGCCGCCTCGATCGCCGCGTTCAGCGCCAGCAGGTTGGTCTGCTCGGCCACGCCCTGGATCACGTCCAGCACCTTGCCGATGTCCTGGGTCTGCGACTCGAGCTGGCCGATCGAGGCCGCCGTGTCCTGCATCGAGTCCATCAGCTGGTTCACGTTTTCCATCGAGCGCTTGAGCGCCCGCTGCCCGCCGTGCGTGACCTCCTCGGTCTCGTTGGACGCGCTCGCCGTCTGGTTGGTGTTCTCGGCGATCTCGCGCGTGGTCGCGGTCAGCTCTTCGATAGCCGAGGCGACCATCTGCGTCTGCTCGTTCTGCTCGTGGGTACTCTCGCGCGACTGGCGGGTGATCATCGACATCTCCTCGGCCGAGGCTGCCAGTTGTCCGGTCGAGTCGGTGATCTCGCAAACCAGCGTCTGGATGCGTGCCACGAACTGGTTGAACGCGCCTGACAACTGCGCGAATTCGTCATGCCCGTCGGCGGGCAAGCGGCGGGTCAGATCCCCCTCCCCTTCGGCGATATCGCGCATCGCGCTGATGACATAACGGATCCGGCGGGTGAACGAGGCCATCACCAGCACCAGCAGGAACACGCCGACGCCCAGCGCGACCACGCCGATGACAACCGTGGCGGAGAAGGCCGCTTCCTTATGGTCGATGGCCGCCTCGGTGCGCTCGGTCTCGCGCTGCTTGGCCGAGGCAATCAGCGACTGGATGTCCTTGCGGATCTGCTGCCAGACCGGATGCTCGTCACGTACCAGTAGCCGCTCCGCCGCGGCGATATTGCCGGCCTCGACCTGCTCGAACACGGCCAGCCGCGCGGCCATCACCTGCTGCCAGCTTGCCTCGATGCCGTCGAGAAGGGCTTGTGCCTTGTCGTTCTCGACCGCCGTAAGCGACCGGGCCTCGGCGATCGAGGCACGCACCACCTCGTCGGTCTTGCGCATCACCTTGATGGCGCCCTCGAGCTCGGGACGGAACACCTTGTTGCGGGTGGCGACCCCACCGAGCAGGCCGTTGCTCATGACGTCCTGCAAAGCCTCGACGCGGGCATTGTCCTGGTGCTGGACCTGCAGGTATTGCTCGGAAACCGACTCCATCTGACTCAGGGCGTAGACCAGAGCCCCGATGAAGAGGATGGCCGACACGGCAAAGGCCAGCAGTATCTTGGTGGTGTTGTTCAAACGGTTCATGAATGGGCTTTCCTCGGGATGACGCTTGCTGCGTTCTTGTCTTGGATGTGCGCCTTGGATCGGCACCAGCCGCCCAACCTTTAGCCATCCTATTAACATCAACGCGGGGCGGATGATCGGGCAGCTTGCAGGGCGGCAGTCGGGGTGCACGTCGGCGGCCGAGAGCGTACACTTCTGTCCATCTGATGCATTCGCTTTTGGTGATGCATCCATAAGCCCAGACACCGCACCGAGGAGAATGCGACATGGCCGACCCGGTATCCGCAGCAAACGGCATGCAGGCCGCAATGGCGAACCTTCAGCTGGCACAGGAAATCGGCGTACGCGTCCAGAAGGAGGCAATGGAAACGCAGGAAAAGGCCATGGCGCCGCTGCTCGAATCGATCGCCCAGGGTGGCGGTCAGAGCGCAGCCCCCTCCGGCGACGGTCCCCTCGGCGGGCAAATCAACACCTACGCCTGAGACTCCGCGCCAGACCGAACCGCCCGCACGGTTCCCCGATCCCCGGCCCGGCCGGGGATTTTTCGTTGCCGCCATTCACCGAGATGCCCGGAGTAACCACGCGTGGACGACGTCACCCTGCTCCAACTCGTGCTGGCCAACCTGGCCATCTTCGCCGGCGCTCTGCTTCAGGGGTTGGCCGGTTATGGCATCGGTACGCTCTCGGCCCCACTGCTATTCCTGATCAGCCCGTTGTTCCTGCCCGGGCCGTTGATCCTCAACGCCGTGCTGCTGACGGTGCTGATCCTGTGGCGCAGCCGGGCCAACCTCGCTTTCCGCCAGGTCCGCTTCGCCATCGGCGGCGACATCATCGGCACCCTGCTCGCGGTGGCCACGCTGGCCGTGCTGACCCCGCGCGGCTTCGAACTGGCCTTCGGCATCCTGATTCTGCTCGCCGTGCTACTGAGCGTGGTGGGCCTGCAGCCACGGCTCAACGCGCGCAACAGCGTGATCGCAGGCGGGGCGTCGGGGTACATGGGCACGATAACCGCCGTGGGCGGCCCGCCCATCGCCCTGATCTACCAGAACGAGCGCGGGCCACTGGTGCGAGCCAACATGTCGGCCTTCTTCCTGTTCGCCAGTTTCGCCAGTGCCGTGGCGCTGTTCTTCTCCGGTTTCATCGGGGCACGGGAATGGCAGCTATTCGCCGCGATCTTCCCCGGCACGCTACTGGGCTTTCTCGCCTCCGGTCATCTGGTCCACCGGGTGCCGTTCGCCGCCCTGCGACCGGTGATTCTCGGCATTGCGGCCATCGCCGGCATCAGCGCGGTCGTCAAGGGCCTGCTGCCCTGACGGCCTCCCCTGACGCCTTGGGCTGCTGCCGTTACAATGCCGGACCGTTCGCCACCGAGCCGCTCGCGATCACCTCAGACCGCGCCCAGAACTCGCCCCCGACTCCGACTGCCAGCCCGTGGCGGTTCTGTATTGCGCCCATGCTCGATTGTATAGACGCTCCTATTTATCGCTTTTTGTCAATGTGTTACGCCACGTCGGGGCTCGATAGTAGCACCATGGAAGCACCGGCCATCAGGAATCGCTCGCGCAGGACCAAGAGGCTTGTTGCTCACAAATCATTAAACCTGAGAAGCAAGCGGGCTACCTGCTCACGGATGAGCAACAACCTGGCGCGCATCTGCATGGGGTGCAGGTGGTCGGGAGTTCAACCCCCTCCACTCCGACCATATTTTCAATGACTTGCTTCTGCTCTGCGCACGAGTCACTTCTAAAAAACGGTATCTTCTACAATGGACACTTGAGGTGGCGCTATTGCCACGGCAGGACTACCCACCAGCACAGGAGGTGCACAACATGAACAAGAACGCACGCACATGGTCCGCGGTTGTCTTCGGCGGCATCGCATTCCCTGCCCTGATCTACTGGGGATTTGGTGACTACATCGCCTGGTGGGTGTTCATCGTGCTGTCGCTCGGCGGATACAGCGCTGCATACGCTGGCCTTACCGAGGCGGCAGCGAATGAGCGGATTGCCGACGGCGATTGATTTAGACGAGCGCGATGGGCTCACCAACACTGGCGACAGCCCTGCTGTCTCATAGATCAACGCTGGTGTGTATTTCCCGCCAAGCGGGTAGCCGTCCACGATTAGGTTATCCGTCTGGCTGACGACACCCGAGGCATGCATGACTCGAATGCTAGTCGCCAAGCTGTCCACCCTCATCCTTCACCCATCGCAAACATCGACGGCGTGGTCCGTTGTCTCCTTAGAGCAAGAAGGGCTCCGATCGGCACAGGAGGTGCTCGCCATGACCAGACCCATCTTAATCACTGCCCTGCTTTGCTTAGCGGGGGCGGCCAACGCCGGTGCGTACAAGTGCACGGCAACGGATGGAAGCCTGACGTTCTCGGACAAACCGTGCCCTGGGCAACAAAACGAGGAAGTCGATTTGCGGGCTAATGAGCCGACTAAACAACAGCGAGAAAAGTGACGCGCATTTTAGAGCGCGACCAAGCAATGACCGATGGCAGGACCGAGAGAAAGGCCGGCAACGCCAAGCCGGTCAGCACGCCGTCACGGCCGGAGATCACTCACGGTATGACGAAGGACCAGGTCCGCTCCGCATTGGGTGCCCCGGATTTCAAAAGCCCGACAATGTGGGGTTACCACGACAAGCCGCCAATGACGGTTACCTTCGACATCAATGGGATGGTCACGAGCGCGATCAGCGCCCCTTGAGCAAAGGCTCTGCGAACACGGTCGAACCTGCCCCCCCCTCTTTCCGACCGCAAAGGATCAGCGCTAAACCGTCCGTCCAATCAATATTTGGACGAACACACATCTTTGCCGCCCTTCCACCCCTTGAGCCAGAGACCTACCTATCATGTCTAGCTGTGCTACCAGCGAAGTGTGGTAGCACTTTGGTAGCACCACGGCTTCAAATCAGGTAAAAAGCGGCGATATTTTTCGCCAGTTCTACACCTCACCCAGAACTAAAAAGTTGACTCAAAGCGCACCAAAAAGCACCTCACAGGCTCATGCCAATCCTTGGCGATTTTGTATTGCGCCCATGCTCGACTGGACGGATCGGCACTACCGCTTCCTCGCGCGGCAGCTCAGCCGCCACGCGCGCCTGTACACGGAGATGGTCACCACCGGGGCACTGCTGCACGGCGACATCGAGCGCCACCTGCGCTTCGACCCGGCCGAGCACCCGGTCGCCCTGCAGCTGGGCGGCTCAGACCCCGAGGCACTGGCCAAGGCCGCCCGCATCGGTGCCGAGTGGGGCTACGACGAGATCAATCTCAATGTCGGCTGCCCGAGCGACCGGGTGCAGAACGGCGCCTTCGGCGCCTGCCTGATGGCCCGGCCGACCCTGGTGGCCGAATGCATCGCCGCCATGCAGGAGACAGTCGATGTCCCGGTGACAGTCAAGAGCCGCATCGGCATCGATCATCAGGAAACATACGAGGAATTCCGCGAATTCGTCGACATCGTCGCGAAAGAAGGCGGCGCCGACGTGTTCATCGTCCACAGCCGCAAGGCCTGGCTGAAGGGGCTTTCGCCGAAGCAGAATCGCGATGTGCCGCCGCTGCGCCCCGAGTTCGCCACCCGGCTGAAGCAGGAACGACCGGATCTGACCGTGGTGCTCAACGGCGGCCTGACGGGAATCGACTCCATGCAGTCCGCCCTCGACGAGGTCGACGGGGTGATGGTGGGGCGTGCGGCCTACCAGAACGTCGGCCTGCTGGCCGAGATCGACGCCGCCCTGTTCGGCGACGAGCGGCGGGTCGACCGGCTGGCAGCGCTGCAGGCCTACCGGGACTACGCGGCAGCGGAGATCGAACGGGGCACGCGCCTGCCCACGCTGATCAAGCCCATCCTCACCCTGTTCCAGGGCAAGCCGGGAGCACGTGCCTATCGCCGCCACCTGAGCGAACAGGCACCGAAACGGGCCGACGACCCGACGGTCATCGATGAGGCGATCGAGCTGCTGCGCTGGCGCTGAGGGCGTTCAGCCGCGCCGCTGCGAGACGACCGAGAAGCCATCGAGCACGAAGGCGCTGCCAAAGCCGTTGACGTAGCTGCCCGCCCCGAGGTGAAAGCCCAGCAGGTGGAAATCGCCCAGTCCACAGAGCAGGTCGACGGTCTTGCCGTGCCGCGCGCGCAGCGCGGCGGCGATCCCAGGAAAGCGATCGTCATCGCGTGCGACGGGCTCGACGCTCACGGTCCACTGGGCGCGCTCACGGGCAAAGGGGTTGCGTGTGTCCGACTGGTCGGCGAGCAGCGCGACACTGGCTTCGCGACCATCCAGTAGTGGACGAGTGTGCGGGGCAAGCTCGCTCGCCAGCACCCAGAGGGCACCGTCGACTCGTGCAAACGGCAGAGTCCCGATCACCGGCGGACCATCGTCGGCTGAAGTAACGGCAAGCACCAAGGCGGACTGCCCGCCGAGAAACGCGTCCAACCGGCCGTTCTCGGCGGCAAGGTCGGGGGTGTCGTCCGCGTCCTGGTTCAATGCCACGGCCGGGCTCACCCCGCCCCGGCGTAGGCCGCCTGCAGCTGCATGACGCGACGCACGTAGGTCTTCGTTTCCTGGTACGGCGGAATCCCGCCATAACGCTTCACGGCGTTTTCCCCTGCGTTGTAGGCGGCCACGGCCAGTTCGCGGTCGCCACGGAACATCTTCAGCAACAGCGCCAGGTAGGCGACGCCACCGGCAATGTTCTCTTCGGGGTTGAAGCGATCGACGACATTGAAGCGCTTGGCGGTGCCGGGCATCAGCTGCATCAAGCCGCCGGCCCCCTTGGGCGAGACCACATCGGGGCGGAAGGCACTCTCGGCATGGATGACGGCGCGCACCAGGGAGGGGTCCACGCCATGGCGCACCGAGAAGCGGTTGACCACGTCGGCAAACCGCTCGCGGTCGAGTTTCGGCAGCACGCGGTAGCCGTCCTGCCAGCCCTTGGGTTTGGTGGCCTCACCTTTGCGCCAGAGCTTGTAGGGCTCGTTGGACGACTGCTGGGGCACGTTGGTCAGATGAACCACGCCCTGGGCATCGCGGTACTTGTAGACATCGGCCATGGCGGATGTGGCGCCGAGCAGCAGGCAGACCGCCAGCGCACCGACGACTGCCGGCCGACAGATTACTGACGCCCTGCCCGCGGGCGTCCCGGAAAGCCCGGGACGTTTCCGATTCATGCGGAGGTTCCCTAAACTGGCAGGCATGAACGTCAACACCGGCATCCCTCGCTACACCGAACACGATCCATTCGATCAGTTGATGGATCTCTATGAACAGAACTATATCCTGATTCGCCGATTACTCGGCGATCTGCGCCGACTGGCCCCGGGCGACGAGTTCACTCTCGGATTCCAGGTGGTCGCCCGGGTCACGGAGCGCGGCCGCTTCACCCTCGAGCTCGCCTTCACCGACCACGCGGTACTCGACTCGCGACAACATCCTGTCGTCCTGCGGGTACGCATCTATCTCGACGCCCGCTCGGCGGAGTTGCACGATCCGCGCCACCCTGCCGCCTGTCTGCAGACCGACCGTACCGAGTGTAACCGGGCGCGACAATCGCGCAACCGCATGTTGCAGCGCTGGCTTCTTGCCCGTTTGCGTCAGCGATAATGTCACCGCACCGACCCACCCTCGACCACTGGCGCCAGCGTGATCCGTGCGACCGGGCCAAAAGCGACTTGACAAGGGGGCGGTTCCTGATGAAAATTGCGCCCCCTCAAGCGGGAATAGCTCAGCTGGTAGAGCACAACCTTGCCAAGGTTGGGGTCGCCGGTTCGAATCCGGTTTCCCGCTCCAGATTGCGGCTGGATGGCAGAGTGGCTATGCACCGGATTGCAAATCCGTTTACCTCGGTTCGACTCCGGGTCCAGCCTCCAAAACCGTTTGCAGAAAACCCGCCTTGCGCGGGTTTTTCTGTGTCTGGCATCCCGGCAGCCGTGACAATAGCGGCGTGCCGTGATCGCGGAGCCGCATGACCGACCCGCACCACCAACCCGATCGATTCGAGATTCAGGACGAACCGGCCTTTCGCGGTCGTCGCCTGTTCTGGTTCGCAGTGCTGTTCATCGGACTGAGCGCGGCCGGTCTCTATGCGGTCTACTCACAGGTCGCGGGCCACACGATCACCTGGGACAGCCGTCTGCTCTCCCCGTCGCTCATCCTGGCGAGCCTGGCCCTGCTGCTGGTCTACTTCACCGCCGACGGCCTGCGACTGTGGTTCACCCTGCGGGCGCTCGGCCAGACCATGCCGCTGAGCGCGATCGCCCGACTGGTATTCCTCAACATCTTCGTCTCGAACATCACGCCGCTGGCCACCGGCGGCGGCGTGGCCCAGGTTTGGTTCATGCGCCGGCGCGGCGTGCCAGTTGGCACCGGCCTGACGGCGACCACCATCCGCACCGCGCTCGCGGTGCTGTTCATCTTCGGCGCCACCCCGGTGCTCCTGCTCACCCTGCCCGGCGCTGAACAGGCGGCACAAAGCCAGTCGCTGGTGGCGACCCTGATCGTCTCGGTGATCCTCTACCTGGGGTTTTTCACCGTGCTGGTGCTCCGATCTAACTGGCTGCTGCGGCCGCTTCTGGGCCTGCTCAAGTTCCTGCATGAACTGCATCTGATCAGCGCTCGCCGGCATCACCGCTGGCGCCATCGGCTGGTCCGCGAACTGCAGCGCTTCGCCCACGGCTTCGTGCGCTATTTCCAGGGGCGCTGGACCGACATCGCCGCCTCGTTCCTCTTCACGGCGATCTTCCTGCTGGCGCTGTTCTCGTTCCCCGCCCTGCTCTTCTGGGCGCTGGGCTACGGCTTCGACTACTGGGTGGTCATCGGCCGCATGGTGATGACCACCTTCGTCATGTATTTCTCGCCCACGCCGGGGGCCTCGGGCATTGCCGAGGGCGTGTTCGGCCACTTCTTCCGTGACCTGGTCACCGCCTCGCACCTGGTGCTGGTGACGGTCGCCTGGCGGGCGCTGACGATCTATCTGGGCATGCTGATCGGCCTGTTCGTCACCCAGCGCGAGATCGCCGCGAGCCGACGGGGCAGACAATGAGCCGGCTGTCGGAGAAGCTCACCCCGCGCCGGCTAAAGCTCGCCTTCTACCTGACGCTGATGGCGATCCTGCTGCTGATCGGCTATCGGATCTATCTGTCGTTCTTCGAGCAGACCTACCACGCGGTCCATGCCGATCAGATCGAGCGGGTCCAGTCCCGCGCGGCCGACGGCCTGCATTTCGCCGTGGTCGGCAATATCAACAACTCGGTGGGCCTGTTCGAGCGCAAGATGATCCCGATGCTCAATCGGGCAAACCTCGACCTGGTCGTCTCGGCGGGCAACGCGGTCAGCGGCGGCGGCGAGGACAAGTACCGGGCGCTGTACCGCACCCTATCCCACCTGGAGATGCCCTATCTGCTCACCGTGGGCGAGAAGGAAAGCGGCGCCTTCGGCTCGTTCAACTACTACGAGCATTTCGGTCCCTACTTCTTCGGCTTCCGCGCCGGCGGCAGCCAGTTCCTGTTCCTCGACAGCACCGACCCGGACACCTATCCATTCCAGCTCCACTGGCTGAGGGAGCAGTTGCGAGACCCGTCGGCGGCGCACCGGTTCGTGTTCATCGGCCACCCGATGTTCCAGACCGCCAAGGAAAGCCCGCTGGACTTCGACGACCAGTACCTCGGCGATACCGCCTTTCGCGACCGCCTCCACCAGCTGTTCTCAGAGCATGCCGTCGACGCGGTGTTCTCCAGCAACCTGCACCTGTTCGATCATCAGGTGCGCGACGGCGTCGATTACGTCGTCACCGGCGGGGCAGGCGGACTGGTGCTCAACGACGAGACCAGCTTCTACCACTACGTCGACGTGACCACCGAGGGCGGCGAGGTGTCGATCAGCGTCCAGCGGCTCGACATCGGCCAGCACCAGTTCTTCAAGACGCTGGAGAGCCTGTGGTTCTTCATCCACTCGCTGTTCTACGTCGGGCACCTGAACTTCCTGCTGGTGCTCGGGCTGCTGGCACTGCTGGCGATCAAGCTCTACAGCGCGATCTTCGTCGAGCGCGACTACTACCGGAACTACGATCTCGACACCTCGCCGTGGCGGGATCGCCCGCTGAAGGTCGCGATGGTGACCAACAATTTCCTGCCCTTCATCGGCGGCGTGCCGATCTCCATCGACCGTCTGCGCCGCGGGCTCGAGCAGCTGGCCCACCGCGTTCGCATCATCGCGCCAAGCTATGCCGCTCAGGACGATCACGACATGGACGTGATCCGGATCCCGTCGCTGATCAGCATGGGCCGAAAGGACGAGTTCCGGCTGGCCAACCCGCTCTCGCCGCGCATCCGACGCGGCCTGAAAGGTTTCGCGCCGGACATCATTCACATCCACCACCCCTTCTGGCTGGGATGGACCGCGTTGTGGCGTGCCCGACGGCTGCACGTACCGACGGTGTTCACCTACCACACCCGCCTCGAGCACTACTCGCACTTCGTGCCGCTGCCGGGGCCGCTGTTCCGCAACCTGATCGCGCACACGGCGATCCGGCGCTTCGCCAATCGCTGCACCGGGGTGATCGTGCCGACCGAGTCGGCCGAGGAGTACCTGCGGGTCATCGGGGTGACATCACCGATCTACGTCCATCCGACCGGCATCGACTTCGATCGCTTCCAGGCCGTCGACACGGCGGCGGTCGAGACGTTGCGCCAGGCGCACGGCATCGGTGAGGACGAACGGGTGCTGGTGAGCGTGTCGCGACTGAGCCAGGAGAAGAACATCGATTTCCTGATCGCCGCCCTCGACGAGCTCAATCGCCGCTCGACGCGCTCATTCCGCTGCCTGATCATCGGCGAGGGCGAGGAGCACGCCCGTCTCCAGGAGCGCATCGACGAGCTGGGCCTGAGCGATACGGTCACGCTGGTCGGCAGCGTGGCACCCGAGGAGATGGCGCGCTACTACCGGCTGGGTGATGCGTTCGTCTTCGCCTCGAAATCGGAGACCCAGGGGATGGTGATCCTCGAGGCGATGGCCGCGGGGCTGCCGGTGGTGGCCGTACGCTCCAGCGGCATCGACGACGTGGTGAAGAACGAGACCAACGGCTTCAAGACGGCCGAGGACATCGACCGCTGGACGACCGCCGCCCGGCGACTGATCGAGGACGACGCCCTGCGTGCCGCCATGGCCGAACAGGCCGTCACCACCGCCCGACGGCACGCCATCGACCACTTCGCCCGCGACGTGGCCGATACCTACCGACAGATCCTCGCGCTGTATCACTGGCGGGAGCGCAGCAGCGACTAGCCCTGGGGCTCAGAGCGGATGACGCCACTCGCTCAGCGCCTGCTGTGCCGAGGCGTTCAGTTTCGCCAGCAGCCCTCGCTTCTTGATCGGCTGGCTGATCTCGAAGGTGTCACCGGCACTGACCGCCTCGAGGATCAGGTCATCGCTGGTGCCGATCGCGTCGATCAGCCCCAGTTCGAGCGCATCCTCGCCGTACCAGTGCTCGCCGGTCGCCAGGCGCTCGAGATCGAGCGATGGGCGGTAACGTGCCAGGAACTGCTTGAACAGCAGGTGGGCCTGTTCGAGTTCCTCGCGAAATTTCTCCCGGCCGGCCTCGGTGTTCTCGCCCAACAGCGTCAGGGTGCGCTTGTACTGCCCGGCGGTGTGCAACTCGACATCGATATCGTTGCGCTTGAGAAGGCGGTGGATGTTGGGCAACTGCGCCACCACCCCGATCGAGCCGATGATCGAGAACGGGGCGGCAACAATGCGATCGGCGACCGCGGCCATCATGTAACCGCCGCTGGCCGCCACCCGGTCGACGATCGCGACCAGCTCGATCTCGGCGGAGCGCAGCCGGGCCAGTTGCGCGGCGGCAAGGCCGTAACCCGGCACCACCCCACCCGGGCTGTCGAGCACCAGCAGCACGCGGTCGACGCCCGGCCGCGCGACCTGCAGCACCGCCGAGACCTCCTCGCGCAGGGCATCGACGGCCGACGCGCGGATGTCTCCGGCGAAGTGAAGTACGTAGTGTCGTGGCGACTCGGTCTCCGATTCGGGTTTCTCCGCGGCGACCGACGACTTTTCGGTCGATTCCTCCGTCTCCTGTCCGTCCGCGGCCTCCTGCTGATCCTTGCCGCCCCCCGGTAGACGGTCGCGAAGCTTGCTCCAGGCCCCTTTGACTCCTCCGGCCGGTTTCTCGATCGCATGTCGCAACTGCTTGGTGCGCGACTCGATCTCGTCATTCAGGCGGCGGATCTTGAGCGGCTTGAGTCGTGCATCGCCGGACTGCGCGTTGCGAGCCTGGGCCACGACCGAGACCACGGCGGCAACGACGAAGATTACCGCCACCCCGAGCGTCGCGGTCTTTAGCAGGAACAGGAAGTAGTCTTGCCACATGGGCGTTTCACTCCGGGAAAAGGGCCGAGTATAGACGGGCGAGTCGCGGCCGGAAAAAGCATCTAGACTTTTTACCGGACAACGGCAAACCCACATCAAGCTGGGCATGAACCATCTGGAGGAGATCGCATGCAGGCACCGTTTCACCCGCTGAGTGAACTGTTCGAGCAACTGGGGCTGGATGCCTCGAAAGAGGCGATCGAGGCGTTCATCGACCGGCATTCGCCGCTGCCCAGCGACGTCGCGCTGACCGACGCCCCGTTCTGGAACGAGAACCAGCAACGGTTTCTGCGCGAGTCGCTCGCGGAAGACGCCGACTGGGCCGAGGCCGTCGATCACCTCGATGCCCGTCTGCGTGACTGAACGCGCGCCCGAACTGGCGCTGTATCGTCCGTCTAGCCGCGGTCGTCCACCCGGATGGCCCACGCCTCGCGCAACTGGGCCATGGCACGGTCGATCACCCGCGTGGGCGAGGCCAGGTTGATGCGCATGTAACCGCGCCCGGGCTCACCGAAAATGATGCCCTGACTGAGCCCAAGGCCCGCCTCCTCGATGAAGAACCGCTGCAGGGCACGATCCTCGGGATCGCTGGTGGCATCCGACAGCCCCATGCCGCGGCAGTCCAGCCACAAGAGATAGGTCGCCTCGGGCCACATCGGCTCGATCGGCAGATCACTTACCGCCTCGACCACCCGGTCACGATTGATCGCGACATGCGCCATCAGCTCATCCGGCCAGTGTGAGCCATGCACATAGGCCGCCTTGAGCGCGGTCAGGCCGAACACCGACCCCTCGCCCAGGTGCATGCCGCGGCGCTCGCGGTCGAACCGCTCGCGGATGGCGGCATCGGGGATCACGGCGTAGCCGCCACCGATACCGGCGGTATTGAACGTCTTGCCCGGCGCGGTCACCGTGAACCAGCGGCAGCCGGAGGGATCGCCTACCCGGGCGAACGGCGTGTGCGACACGCCCGGGTAGGTCAGATCCATGTGGATCTCGTCGCTGATCACCATCACATCGTGGCGCGCGCAGATGGTCGCGACCTGGCGCAGTTCGTCGGTACTCCAGGCCCGGCCACCGGGATTGTGCGGATTGCACAGCAACAGCATCTCGGCCTCGGCAGCCTCGGCCTCCAGCGCCTCGAAATTCATCTCGTAGCGCGTGCCGCCGGATCCATCCGGTCGCTCGACCAGCGGGTTCTCAACGAGAGTACGCCCCTGGTCGCGAACCACCTGGAAGAACGGGAAATACACCGGCGGCTGGATGATCACCCGCGCATCGAGTCTCGTGAAGGCACGGATGGCCATCGCCATGGCCGGCACCACGCCCGGCACCGGCACAATCGTCTCGGGGGCGACTTGCCAGTCGTGCTGGCCCGCAAGCCAGCCGGTGATGGCGTCGAAATGGCCGGCATCGGGCTTGGCGTAACCAAAGGCCCCGTCGGCCAGCCGCTCGGCCAATGCCTCGTTGACGAAGTCCGGTGCCGGGAAGTCCATGTCCGCCACCCACAGCGGGATCACGTCGTCGCGGCCGAAGATCTCGCCGCGCCGGTCGTATTTCTCGCAGCCCGAACCGGGGTACTGAGCCAGCCGGGTGAAATCGGTCGAGGATTCGCGTCGACTCATCGGCGCGCCCACACGGTGACCTGGCTGACCGTGTGCTGGAATCGCCGGGCCGTATCGCGGATGACGAACGGGATGTCCGCCGGCTCGCCCACCAGCTCGAAGTTCGGCTCGAGGCGCTTGATCAGCGTGTCGAGCGTCGTCACGGGTCGGCCGTCCTCGTCAACGTAGCCACCCAGCCAGCGCTCGCGTGGCGTGCACTCCTGGAGCCAGGTGTAGGGCGAGGCCAGCACCAGCAGGCCGCCGGCGTTGATGCGCCCGGCGATATCGTCAAGGAACTTGCCCGGATCATAGAGCCGGTCGATCAGGTTACCGGCGAGCACCAGATCGTAGCCGGCGAAGTGCGGCTTCATGTTGCAGGCATCCTGCTGCCAGAAGTCGATATTGTCGCGCGCTTCGAGACCCAGCGCGGCCAGCGAAGCGGCGCGGTCCTCGGTCAGCTCGCCCTCGGTGGGCAGCGCGTAGGCGATCTGGCCGTCATCAAGCATCGCCTGGGCGATCTGGATGAAGCGCGCCGAGAAGTCGAGCCCCGTGACCGACTCGAAATGCGGTGCGAGCTCGAAGGTCGCCCGCCCCGTCGCGCAGCCGATGTCCAGCGCCGCGCCATGGTTTCGTCCCTCCATCTGCCGCAGGGCGTACTCGGCCAGCGCCCGCGGGAAGTTGGCGACACCGAAGTACGAGCGGCCATAGTGGAAGTCGCAGTACTGCGCCAACTGGGCGTCGGTCTCGTAGTAGCTCTCGTCCTTGCTCGCCGGCGGTCGCACCGGCTCGCCCTCGACGTAGCGGAAGCCGGCGTGCTGGAAGAAGTGCCGGCGGAAGGCGTAGCGGGCATCGCGGGTAGCCTCGTTGCCGGTCGAGATCCACGATCCGCCCTTGATCAGGTTGTGCTGGTTGTCGAAGGTGGGCACCGAGAAGTCGTCGTAAATCGGGTGCGGCTCAAAGCCCTCGAAGGCGTCGATGGGCGTCTCGGTCCATTGCCAGACGTTGCCGATCACGTCATAGAAATCACCTTGGGCGAAACGATCGACCGGACAGGCCGAGGCCCAGTACTCGAGGTTGATGTTGCCAGGCGCCCGCTCGCCCCACTCCGGCTCATCCGGCACGCCGGCGATCTGGCGCAGGCGTTCGTATTCGGGTTCGGTGGGCAGGCGGATGGACTTGCCGGTGGTCTCGGCGAGCCAGTTGCAGAAGGCCTTGGCCTCGAGGTAGTTCACGTCCACCGGCCAGTCCCAGGGCATGTCGATCTCGCGGGTCATGGTGCGGTAGCCCCAAGAAGAGTGACCTTGGGAATCGCCGCGCGGCACCCAGAAGATCGGGTGGGCGGCACCACGGAAGTCGAGCCAGCGTCGCCCTTCATCGGTCCACCACTCGGGCGTCTCGTAGCCACCGGCCTCGACGAAGGCGAGGAACTCGGCGTTGGACACCTGCATGCGGCTGGCACGGAAGGTATCCACCCGGGTGGTCAACTGACCGTATTCGTTGTCCCAGCCGTACAACGGCGCATCGTGCGACTTGCCCTGCACCACCGTGCCGCCGGTCACCTCAAGCAGTTCGTTCGCAGGGGCCTCAGCGGCGCTCGCAGCGGCCGCGTCGCAGATCGGCCAGTCATCGTGCGGGCGTACCCATTCGAGATCGAGCTGCCGGATGAGCACCGAGGAGGTCTCCAGGTGGATGCGCTCGTGCTCGATGCCCATGAAGATCGACCAGGTGGGGTGGTCCTCCCAGCGCACCGGCGGAGTCCAGTCGAGCTGGGAGATCAGCTGGTCGACCCGCTCGCGCACCGCGCGGCGATACTCGCGCACCCGGTCGACCGACGGCCAGTCGTAGTGGTCGTCGTTGAGATCGTCCCAGGACATCTCGTCGACGCCGATGGCGAACATGCCTTCGAGCTGCGGGTCGATGCGCGTGGTCGCCTTCGCCGTGACCAGCTTGTTGATATAGAAGGTCGCCGTGTGGCCGAAGTAGAAGATCAGCGGGTGACGCAGCGGCTCGGGGCGTTCGTAGAAGGCCTGGTCGTCGGTGATGACCTCGAAGAGCTTCTCGTAGATGTCCATCGTGCGATGGAAGTAGGCCCGCACGGCCTCCCGCTTGGCTTCGGCATCCTCCCCGGTCAGCAGGACCGAGCGGCTCTTCAGTCTGGACAACATCACGACACTCCCTCTGGCATGAGTCGAACGAATGCATCTGGCGATGCGCGTTTCGACAGACGACTTTAGGTCATCGTCCCCGAGGGATAAACCGCGGGCACGGCGCCCACGCCATGTCATTCCGCTGACAGGCGGACTAGACTGGCGACACCGGAGACTCAAACGACGGATCGTTTTCAGATGCTGACCCGACTGATTCCGCCCCCCGCCGCGCTGCTGATCGCCATGGCGCTGACCTACGCCGCCTCGCGCCTCTGGCCGAAATCGACGATCGACTGGGTTGGACTCCCTTGGCTGGCCGGGGCCCTGTTCGTCGCCGGCGGCGGACTGATGCTTGCCGCCGTCTGGACCCTCTGGCGCGCGCATACCACCATCGACCCGTTTCGCCCCGAGCGCGCAAGCCACCTGGTCACGCAAGGCATCTACCGCATCAGCCGCAATCCCATCTACCTGGGCGATGCGCTGCTGCTGACGGGCGTCGCCTTCTGGCTGGGACAGCCACTGGGTCTGTTTGTCCTGGTGCTGTTCGTCCTGTTCATCGACCGCTTCCAGATCCGTGGCGAGGAAGCGGCACTGGCTCGGCACTTCGGCGAGACGTTCCACCGCTATCGTCAACAGACTCGTCGCTGGCTGTGACCGTCGCACCGATACGCCACCGGCTCGCGCCGGCGAATGGCCGCGCAAAAAAGATTGATTTGTTCCAGGACAGTCGAACGATTAGCTTGACTCACCATCACGCGCCACCCAGTCCTCGCGACATGCCCGGGCATCCATGAAAGCCACGACCGATACCCCCGTCCTGCTGAAGTCCTACCTGCTGATGGTGGTCGCCGCCTGCGTCACCGTCGGCACCGTCGGACTGGTCGCCCCGCTGCTGATCAGCGATCCGGGCCCGCTGGGCCTGCCGCTGACCCGGGAAAGCGCCGTGGCCGCCCTGCTCGCCGGACTCGGACTGGGCGGTCATCTGCAACGCTGGCGCCCACTCCACTACGCCGCCGGCATGGCGCTTCTATTGCTGATCGGCTTCAGCGCAGCGACCAACGGCGTCCACTTCCCGAGCAGCCTCGACCCCGCTCACATCCCCCACGAGCACCTGTCGACCGAGGCCGCCCTGCTGCTGATCGCCATTGCGCTGTGCCTGATGATCCCCGGCGGATCACCACTGGCCCAGCGGCCCTGGCAGTGGGTTGGCGGGCTGATGCTGTTTCTCGGCGGCGTCTCGGCATTGTGGATGCTGCTGGGCAACGCGCCATGGTTGCGGTTTCACTCCACCACCGCCTGGGTAGCCGTCCTGTTCACCCTGTTGTTCGGCGGGGCGATGTGGCTGGCCGGCCGCCAGTCCGACAACCGGCTGAGCGACCTGGGTGCCATGGCAGTGGCCGCCGCCATGGCCGGTTCGCTGTTCAGCGCCCTGGCTTGGTACCAGTTTTCCCTCGAACACAACCAGGAACTGCAGGCCACCGGCGAGGCGGAGCTCGACCGGGTGGAGATCGTCGGTGGACAGGTGCTCACGAACCGGATCGAGACCCTGCGTCGACTGGCGATGCGCTGGCAACTCTTCAGCCAACTCCCAACTGCCGAGTTCATTCGCGAGCAGGACGCAAAAAGCTATCTCGACGACATGGAAAGCCTGCAACTGCTGGCAATGCTCGACGCAAAACAGCGCCCCGTCTGGAGGGCGAGCCGCGGACCGAGCGGCGATCGGCTCCTGCAGCAGTTGCTCGACAACGAGGATGCACGGAACTGGCTTTCTACCGTCGACGCCGAGCCGCGTCTGATGCTGCTGGCAGCCACACCCTCAACCGGTCGAAGCACGAGCGTCGTGGCGGTGCCCATATCGATTCCCGGCGGGGATGAGCGGCAGCTGCTGGCCCTGCTCGATCTCCGCCAGTTGATCAGCCGCTCCCCACTTGGCGCTGCACGCCCGGTGGCGGTACAGCTTTCCCTCGGGAAGAACGGGGCGATCGACCTTCAGGGCCGCGAAATGGAAGGCGACTACAAGGCCCTGCTGGCCGAGCGGGAACTGGCCTTGCCGTACGGCCCCCGTCTGCTGGCCAGGAGCTATCTTCAGGACGGGACGCGAAAGGAGATCACGGCGATCCTACCCGCCACCGTCACGCTGATCGGGCTGGCAGTCACCCACCTGGTCGTCCTGCTGCTGGCGACCGGTCGCAGCCGTCTGGCTCACGCGCGGCGCCTGCTGACGACCCGTCGTGAACTCGAATCCCAGCACCTCATCCAGCAGATGATCCTGCACTCGGACTCGCTCGAGCATACGCTGCGCTCGGTGTGCGAGTTGCTCGAGGAACATGACCCCCTGTCGCATTGCTCGATCATGCTCTGCGACGAGGACGGCCGGACCCTTAACCTCGCCGCCGCGCCCAGCCTGTCCGCGACCTACCGGGCAGCATTCGCTTCCATTCCGATAAACGAGGCCGGCTGCGGCATGGCAGCCGGCCGCAAGGAGCCGATCTTCACCGACGACATCGCCACCGACCCACGCTGGCACGGTTTCCGGGAGGTCGCTCAGGCCAACGGACTGCGTTCCTGCTGGTCGTACCCGCTGCTGACGTCGGCCGGCCAGGTGCTGGGCACCTTCGCCAGCTACCGGGAAGTCCCGGAAATGCCCACGACCAACCACCAGCGCCGGATCGCCCGCGCTGCCGACCTGGTGTCGCTCGCCATCGAACGACACCGCGACCGTAGCGCGCTGGAGGAGAACGAGCAGCGCTATCGCTCTCTGTTCGCCTACAACCCCGATGCCGTGTTCTCGCTCGATGCCGAGGGCCAGCTGCAGAGCTTCAACCACACCACCGAGACGATGTTCGACCGGCCCACGCGGGATCTCGCCGGCCGATCCCTGATCGAACTGATCGACACGGCCGATCGCGATCGTGTCCGCCGCGCGATCGATCGCACCATTCGCGGCCGCACGCAGTTCACCGAACTCGCGGTGAACCACACCGACGGCAGCCGTCACGATTTCGACGTCACCTACCTGCCGATGGTGATCAACGGCCAGATCGAGGCCGTCTACGGCATCGCGAAGGACATCACCATCCGCAAGCGTCAGGAACGTCGCCTGCGCACCTTGGAACGCAGCGTCGAAGCCAGCATCCACGGCGTGGTGATCGCGGATGCTCGTCGCCCGGACCTGCCGATCATCTACACCAACGCCGCCTTCACCCGCATGACCGGCTACAGCGCCGAGGAGGTCCTCGGACACAACTGCCGCTTCCTGCAGGGGGAACAGACCGATCCCGACGCGGTCCGGGAGATCCACGAGGCTTTGGCCGAAAAGCGCCCGGTCCGGGTGCTGCTGCGCAACTACCGCAAGGACGGCAGCCAGTTCTGGAACGAGTTGCACATCGCGCCGGTAGAGGACGAGTCGGGCGAGGTCAGCCACTTCGTCGGGCTGCAGAACGACGTCTCGGCGCACAAGTCCTACGAAGCCCAGCTCGCCTTCAACGCCACCCATGACACCCTGACGGGATTGGCGAACCGGTCGCTGTTCGAAGACCGCCTGTGCCACACCGTGGAGCTATCGCGACGCCGCGATACCCGCGTGGCCGTGCTGTTCGTGGATCTCGACGAGTTCAAGCCGATCAACGACAGCCTCGGCCACGCCGTCGGCGACAAGATCCTGATTGAGGTCTCTCGCCGTCTGGACGAGCAGATGCGAGCCGAGGACACCCTGGCACGCTTCGGCGGCGACGAATTCGTCGCCCTGCTGGCGGACATCGGCGGTGAAGAGGACGCGCTGCTGGTGGCCGAGCGCCTGCTACCGGACATCAGCCGGCCCTACCGTATCGATGACCACGAGCTCTATCTCAGCGCGAGCATCGGCATCGCGATCAGCGAGCCCGGCATGGAGAGCCCGCTGTCCCTGATCCAGCAGGCCGACATGGCGATGTACCGGGCCAAGCAACAGGGGCGCAACACCTGCCAAATCTTCAACGAGGAGATCAACACGCAGGTCCGCCGCCGCGTGGGGCTGCGTAACGACCTGCAGGAAGCCCTAGAACACAAGGATTTCCACGTGTTCTACCAGCCGCTGGTGCGCGGCCCGGACCGAGAGATCACCGGGTTCGAGGCATTGCTGCGATGGCATCACCCGGAGCACGGTTGGGTCTCGCCGGCCACCTTCATCCCACTGGCCGAGGAGACCGGCCAGATCATCCCGTTGAGCGAGTGGATTCTCGAACGGGCCTGTCGGGACATGAAGTCGCTGATCGACCAGGGCCTCGACGATGGCCGGATGGCGATCAACCTGTCGCCGCTGCAGTTCCACCGGCCCAACTTCCTCGCCACCATCCATCGCACGCTCGAGCTTACCGGCCTGCCCGCCAGCCGGCTGGAACTGGAGCTGACCGAGGGCATCCTGATGAGCGAGACCGAGTCGGCAATCCAGACCCTGCACCGGCTGCGCGACAGCACCATCAGTGTCTCGATCGACGACTTCGGCACCGGCTTCTCCAGCCTCAGCTACCTGAAGCACCTGCCGATCGACAAGATCAAGATCGACCGCAGCTTCATCCAGGGCGTCGAGGACAGCGCCGACGATGCCGCGATCGTGCAGGGCATCATCTCGATGGCCCACCACCTAGGCATCCAGGTGGTCGCCGAGGGCATCGAGACCGAGGCGCAGCGGGAGATCCTGGTCGACTGGGGCTGCGATAGCCTGCAAGGCTACCTGTTCGCCCGTCCCATGCCGCTCAACGAACTGATCGGCTGCCTGGCCGACAACCGCAGCATCGTGGCCACCCCGAACGACCACTGAGCCCGAGAGCCGTCCACCACGAAAAAGCCCCCCGGCATTCCGCTTCGGGGGGCTTTTTCGTATGAGCGCATGACGCCCGGTATCTGGTGCGCCCGACAGGATTCGAACCTGTGACCTTCGGCTTCGGAGGCCGACACTCTATCCAGCTGAGCTACGGGCGCGATGAGCGGGGCATGATAGCGATTTGCCCGCCCGACGTCCATGGCGGACGCCGATTCGATCGCAGGCCAACCAACTGGGTCAGTCGCCCAGCGCGTCGCCAACCACGCGCTGTGCCTGCTCGAGGATCTGCTCGAGGTGACCGGCGTCGTGGAAGCTCTCGGCGTAGATCTTGTAGATCGGCTCGGTGCCCGACGGACGCGCCGCAAACCAACCGTTGGCCGTCTCCACCTTCAGTCCGCCGATCGGCGCATCGTTGCCCGGCGCGCGGGTACGCACGCCGGTAACCGACTCGCCGGCCAGCTCGGTGATACCGAGCGAGTCGGGGTCAAGCCCCTTGAACCGCGCCTTCTGCTCCGGGGCGAGCGCGGCGTCACGACGGGCGTAGAACGGCTGGCCGTAGGCATCGACCAGGCGATTGAAGCGCGCCCAGACGTCCTCGCCGGTCACGGCCAGGATCTCGGCAGCCAACAGTCCCATGGTCAGGCCGTCCTTGTCCGTGTTCCACACCTCGCCGTTGCGGGCGAGGAAGGTCGCACCGGCCGACTCCTCGCCGCCGAAGCCCAGCCAGCCGTCGGTCAGTCCGGGCTGGAACCACTTGATGCCCACGGGGGTTTCGTAGACCTCGCGGCCCAGACCACCGGCAACACGGTCGATCATCGAGCTCGACACGGCCGTCTTGCCGACCTTGAGATCACCGCCCCACTCCTTGCGGTGACCAAACAGGTAGTCGATCGACACCGACAGGAAGTGGTTGGGATTGATCAGTCCGCCCTCGGGGCTGACGATGCCGTGACGGTCGGCGTCGGTGTCGTTGCCGAAGGCGACGTCGAAGCGGTCCTTGATCTTGAGCAGACCCGCCATGGCGTACGGCGAGGAGCAGTCCATGCGGATCTTGCCGTCGTGGTCGAGCGGGATGAAACGGAAGTCGGGCTCCACCTGGCGATTGACCACGGTCAGGTCCAGCCCGTAGTGCTCGGCGATCGGTTCCCAGTACGGCAGCCCCGCCCCGCCCATCGGGTCGACTCCGATCGACACACCGGCCTTCGCGATCGCCTGCATGTCGATCACCCGGTCGAGCGCCTCGACGTACGGGCGGATGAAATCCACCCCCTGGGCAGCATCGCTCTTGATGGCCCGGTCGAACGGCTGGCGGCGAATCGCCTGCCAGTCGACCAGCAACTCGTTGGCGCGGCGCTCGATCCAACCGGTGGCATCGGTGTCGGCCGGGCCGCCGTGCGGCGGGTTGTACTTGAAGCCACCGTCGCCGGGCGGATTGTGGGACGGCGTCAGGATGATGCCGTCGCAGCGGGCCCCGCCGGCGCGGTTGGCGGCGATGATCGCCTGCGAGATCACCGGCGTGGGCGTGGGGGCGTTGTCGTGCTGGAAGCGGAACGGCACGCCGGCGGCCGCCAGCACCTCGACGGTGGTCATGAACGCCGGCCAGGCCAGGGCATGGGTGTCGAAACCGATCAGCACCGGTCCGTCGATCCGCTCGCGCTGGCGGTACTCCACCAGTGCCGCCGTGACGGCGGCGATATGCGCCTCGTTGAAGGAGGTGTTCAGGCTGGAGCCACGGTGCCCCGAGGTGCCGAACGCGATGCGTTGCGACGGATCCTCGGCCAAGGGTTCGGCCTGGTAGTAGGCGCTGATCAGGCGAGGAACGTCGACGAGGTAGTCACGGGGCGGCGTCTGACCGGCGAGTTCGTGCAATGACATGAGCAAGTGTCCTTGAGACGTGATCGATCGGATGATGAATGAATTCGGACGGCATTATCAGGCCGGTGGGTGGCCACAGGCGCCGGGCTCGAACGGTGGTAGCGATTCCACCCGCGCCTGGCGGTGTTCGGCGACTCGAGCCAGTGCGAGCGAGGCCAGGCGGACCTCCTCCGGGTCCGCGCGCGAGGTCAGCACCACGGGTACGCAGGCACCCAGCACGACCCCCGCGAAACGCGCCCCGGCGAGGTATTCGAGATCCTTGTAAAGGATATTGCCCGAGACCAGATCGGGAACCAACAGGATGTCGGCATGGCCGGCCACCGGGCTGATGATTCCCTTGATGCGGGCCGACTCGGCGGACACGGCACTGTCGAAGGCCAGCGGCCCGTCGATCTGGGCATGCGCGATCTGGCCACGCTCGCCCATCTTGGCCAGGCAGGCGGCGTCGAGCGTCGAGGGAATCGCCGGGTTGACCATTTCGGTTGCCGACAGCGCGGCCACCCGTGCGCGCTCGTTGCCGAGCCACCAGGTGAAGTTCACCGCGTTCTGCACGATCTCGGCCTTGGCGCGCACGTCCGGCTCGATGTTGATCGCCGCGTCGGTGATGAACAGCAGCTTGTGGTAACTGACCAGCTCGGCCACGAAGACGTGCGAGATGCGCGGCCCGCGGCGCAGGTGGTGGATGATCGGGCGGAGGAAGACGTCACTGTGGACCTGCCCTTTCATCAGCAGGCGTGCCCGGCCGGACTCGACCGCCGTGACGGCCGCCCGGGCGCCCTCCTCGGCGCTGACCGCGTCGATCACCGGGAAGTCGACACCGAGCTCCGCCATCAACGCCTCGATGCGGCTGGCGCGTCCGACGAGTATCGGCTCGATCAACCCTTCGGCAGCGGCATCGCGGGCCGCCTCGACGATGTGGTCCGCCTCGGCGCCGACCACCGCGGTGGGCACCGGCGGCAGCCGGCGCGCCTCGTCCATCAGTTGGTCGAGACTGCGAATCTCGTCCTTGGCATGGTGGCTCATGGTGTCATCCCGTCCCTCGTCCATGGTGGTCACACGTCGATGTCGTCCTGACCGGCAAAGCGCTCGAAATCGGGCAGCTCGTCGAGCGAGTCGATGCCGAAGTCGCTCAGGAACTGCCGGGTGGTGCCGAGCATTTCCGGCCGCCCGGGGCTGTCCTTGACCCCGAGGCTGCGCACCCAGCCGCGCTCGGTCAAAAGCTTGAGAATCTGCGGATTGACCGCCACCCCGCGAGCCGCCTCGATTTCGCCGCGGGTGATCGGCTGGCGCCAGGCGATCAGGGCCAGGGTTTCCAGCGCCGCCCGACTCAGACGGGGCGCCCGCCCGGGGTCACCGGCCTTCAAGTACGGGGCGACGGCCGCCGTGGCCACCAACTGCCAGACCTGGCGACCATCGGCCCGGCGCGAGGCGAGCTCGACGAAGCGATGCGGTTCCCAGGCCTTGGCGATCCGCTCGAGCGCGAGCTCGATCAGCTCGGGCGAGGTCTCCTGGCCGATCATGGTCCCGAGCGCCTCAAGCGACAGCGGCTCGTCAGCCGCAAGCAGCAGTGCCTCGACCAGTTCGACCAGCCCCGCGGGCGGCTCACTCACCGGATGGTCGGTCATCTCGTTCCTCCAAGGCATCGGTTTCGTCGGCCGGCTCCCCGGTCACGCGGAACAGCGTCACCGGCCCGAAGGGCACATCCTGGGACCAGTCGATCGCCCGAGTGCGTGTGAGTTCCAATATCGCCACCGTGGTCACGGCCACGCCCATGCGCCCCTCCTCGGGGTGGAAGATGTCGGCCAGCTCGCAGCGCGGCCGATCGATCAGGGCATCGAGAATCTCGGTCATCCGCTGGCGAATGGAAAGCGGCTCGGCACGGACGTGGTGAGCACGACGCACACTCCCCTCGCGCAGCAGGCCCTGCATCGCCGCGATGAGCCCGGCCAGATCGGCGGGCACCGGCGGTGCCGGCAGCCGCTCGGGCGGTTCGACGGACAGGTCAAACCAGTCGCGGTCGCGGCGCGGCCGCTCGTCCAGGTTGGCCGCCGCACGCGTGGTGCGCTCGTATTCGAGCAGGCGTTCGACCAGCTCGGCACGCGGATCGAGCGGCTCCTCGTCGTCATCCTCGCGCGGCTCGGGCGGCAGCAGCATGCGCGACTTGATCTCGGCCAGCCATGCCGCCATCAGCAGGTACTCGGCGGCCAACTCGATGGCCATCGACTTCATCAGGGCGAGGTACTCGAGATACTGCTCGGTGACCCGGGCAACCGGGATCTCGAGGATATCGAGATTGTGCTTGCGGATGAGGTATAGCAGCAGATCGAGCGGACCCTCGAACTGTTCCAGCCAGATGGCAAGTGCATCGGCCGGGATGTAGAGATCCAGCGGCAGCTGCTCCATCGGCTCGCCGGAAACCCGTGGCGTGGCATCGACCCAGCGCAGCTCGGCGTTGTCGCGGGACTCAGAAGACATGGATCAGCGCGTTGAACCAGTTGAGCAGCGTGCCCATGATCGGCACCAGGATATCGGCGAGCACCCCGCTGATCAGCAGCACCACCACGATCGGCAGTCCCCAGGGTTCCAGACGCGAGAGGCGATCGCCCCAGGCCACCGGCAGCACGGCCACCAGCATGCGCCCGCCATCAAGGGGCAGGATCGGCAACAGGTTGAAGACCGCCAGGATCAGGTTGATGAAGATGCCCACCTGCCCCATCAACGCCAGCGGCTCGGCAAGCATCCAGCCGCTGTCGATCCCCTTGAGCGCAAGCGCCGCGATCAGGGCCCAGCCGATGGCCATCAACACGTTCACGCCCGGTCCGGCTGCCGCCACCAGGAACATGTCGCGGCGCGGGTTGCGCAGCCTCGCGGCGTTGATGGGCACCGGCTTGGCCCAGCCAAAGACGAACTGGGTGAACAGGTACATCAGCAGCGGCACGACAATGGTGCCCAGCCAGTCGATGTGGCGGATCGGGTTGAGGGTCAGACGGCCGGCGCGCTTGGCCGTCGGATCGCCGAACGCATTAGCCACGTAACCGTGCGCCGCCTCGTGAACCGTCACGGCCAGCAGGATCGGCACGATGCCGATCGCGATCTTCTGCAGTAGCGAGAGCTCCAGCACGTCCGTTCAGTCGGCCAGTTCCGGCGGGATGCCGCCAAGGCCTTCGCGCAGGACCTCGACGCCCTCGCCGGTCAGGTCGATGATCGTGCCCGGCTGCTGTTCGAGAAAACCGGCGGACACGACCACGTCGACCTGATTGTTGACCGCGGCCGGGAACAGCTCGGGATCGTCCAGCGGCTCGTCGAGATCGGGAACCACCAGCGAGGCACTCAGGATGGGCGCGTCGAGCGTGTCGAGGATGGCTCGCAGCACCGGTTGCGAGGGGACGCGCAGGCCGATCGAGCGCTTCTTCTCGTGCTGCAGCCGACGCGGCACCTCGCGCGTGGCCGGCAGGATGAAGGTGTAGGGGCCAGGGATGTGGTTCTTGAGGAAGCGGAACTGGACGTTGTCGACCTTGGCGTACACGCCGAGTTCGGATAGATCGCGCACCGAAAGCGTCATATGGTGAGGCCCGTCGTCCCGGCGGATCCTCGCGATCCGCTCGAGGGCGTTCTTGTCCTCCAGCCGACAGGCGAGCGCATAGCCCGAATCCGTGGGCAGGACGACGATCTCGCCGGCAGCGATCGCCTTGGCGGCCTGCTGGACCAGGCGAGGTTGGGGCGTGACGGGGTGAATCTCGAGCATTCGGCTCATGGGCTTGGGGCCCTCCGTTTGAATGGCTGGCACAACGGCCGCGACGGAACGGCCCGAACGACCGCTCCCTCGGGCTCGCAGCCCCATGTTAGTGTACTGCAAGCATCCCGGGAGCCCTTCCCGGCACACGGCACCGACCGGAAAACGAGACGCAATGAAATTCCTGTTCGACTTCTTCCCCATTCTGCTGTTCTTCGCGGCCTACCACCTCGAAGGCATCTACGTCGCCACGGCCGTGGCCATGATCGCCTCGGTGGTGCAGATCGCCGCCGGCTGGCTGATGTGGCGCAAGGTCGAACGAATGCACTGGGTCTCCGCAGGACTGATCGTGCTGTTCGGCGGCATGACGCTGATACTGCACAACCCGCTGTTCATCATGTGGAAACCCACCATCCTCAACTGGCTGTTCGCCCTGGTGTTCCTCGGCAGCGCCTTCATCGGCAGCAAGCCGCTGGTGCAACGGATGATGGAGCACGTCATCCAGGTGCCCCGGGCGATCTGGCACCGGGTCAACTGGGCCTGGATCGGCTTCTTCGTGCTCTCCGGGGTGGTCAACATCTGGGTGGCCTACGAGTTCTCGGAGGAGGTCTGGGTCAACTTCAAGCTGTTCGGCTTGATGGGCATGACCTTCGTGTTCATGATCCTTCAGGGGCTGTATCTCGGCCTCTACGCCGAGCGTCCCGTCGAAGTCGAAACCGATTCGGGCGCAACCGGCGACCGAGACGAGCAGCGGTAATCCACGTCAGCGCAGGGAGATAAGCGTCCGATGCAATGGTTTATGATCTTGGCCAACGACGTCGCCAACAGCGCCGAGCTGCGCGCCAAGCACCGTGATGAACACCGCGAACGACTCGAGGCGATGCAGGCGGAGGGCCGCATTCTGATAGCTGGTCCGCTGCCGGTCGACCCATCGAAACCGGACCTCGGTGTCGCGGGCAGCCTCATCGTCGCCCAGTTCGAGGACATCGACGAGGCATGGCGTTGGGCCGACGACGATCCGTTCAGCCATGGCGGCGTGTACGAATCGGTCGACGTGCGCCATTACAAGCCGATCTTCGGCGCGACCGGGTAACGCTCGGGTCGGAAGAACAGACAACAAACGACAACCACCGACAACAGGATTACTTCATGGATAGCAAGCTGATCACTGCACGACGCACCGCCCTTCGTCGCCGCCCGCTGGCCATCGCGATCGGCGCCAGCCTGTTGCTAAGCGCCGGCCTGATGACCGGCTGCGACAACAGCGACGGCCCGAAGACGGCCGGCAAGACGCCGCTCGGTCAGAGCGCGGGCTCGGCCAATGACAACTACGCCACCATCGACGGCGGCAAGGTGATCGCCCGAATCAACGGCAGCCCCCTCTACCGTGAGAACCTCGAGGTGGTGAAGGAAAACCTGGGCGCCGGCGTCCCCGAGAGTCGTCTGGTCAGCCGCATGGTCGAGTTGCGCCTGCTCGCCAACCAGGCACGCGAACAGGGTCTGGACGACGACCCGAGCACGCAGGCCCGCATCCAGAACGCGGTCGACAACCAGCTGGCCAACACGTACCTGACCGACTACCTCGCCAACGTCGAGATCAGCGAGGAGGAGCTGAAGGCCGCCTACGAGGAGGCAGTCAAGGACCTGGGAGGCGAAGAGCAGCACCGCGCCGCGCACATCCTGGTCAAGGACGAGGACAAGGCACGCGACCTGCTCAAGCAGATCCAGGACGGCGGGGACTTCGCCGAACTGGCCAAGGAACATTCGGAAGACAAGGTCTCCGGGGAAGCCGGCGGCGACCTCGGCTGGTTCAGCCTCGACCAGATGGTCGAACCGTTTGCCAATGCCGTCGCCGAACTCGAGCCGGGCGAACTCGATGACGAGCTGGTCGAGACCCAGTTCGGCTGGCACATCATCAAGCTCGAGGGCGTGCGCAAGAGCCCGCCGCCGACCTTCGAGCAGATGCGTCCCCAGCTCGAGGACAGCCTCCGTCGCAAGGCAGTCACTCAGAAGATCGAGGAATTGCGTGCCGAGGCGAATGTCGAGATCCTGACCGACGAGGTCCGCTCCATCGTCGATCGGGATGAAGGCACCGAAGGCGAAGCCGCACCGAAGGCCGAGGAAACCGAAGATGCCGAGACGGAAGACGCAGCGGATGCGGAAGGCGGCGATCGCTCCGGCATGAAAGGCCTGCCGGCCGAACCGCTCAAGGCCCTGCCCTGATTCGGGGCCGAGGCCACTTCGTCACGAAGCAACAGGAAAGACCATGACCCAACAAGTCGTAACCGGCGAGGAACTCAAGCAGACCACGCTGGGCCAGGAACTCAGTGAAGACCAGTGCCGACTGCTGGCCGGCGTCTGCCAGCGGCGGGCTGTGACCAACGGCGAGATTCTCTTCGAGGAGGGCACGCCGAGCGACACGCTCTTCGTCATCATCAGCGGGCGCTTCGCGGTCAGCCGCGATACCGGTCGCGGATTCTCCGACACGCTGTCCCTGCTCGAGGCCGGACAGCTTGCCGGCGAGTCGGGCTTTCTCGACGGCTCCCCGCATAGCGCCACCCTGCGCGCCGTGGGCGATGCCCAGGTGGTGACCCTCGACCGGGCCCACCTCGAATCCCTGCTGGTCGACCACCCGATCCTGGTCTACAAGGTCATGCGCTCGATTGTGCACAGCATTCGCGAGATCATCCGCCGCATGAACCGGCAGCACAGCGAGTTGCTGAGCTACATCAACCCGAGCATCGGCCGGTTCTGAATCGGCCCACGACGGGTCACCGAAACGAAAAAAAGGGCCGTGATCGGCAGATCACGGCCCTTTCCTCTTTGCGGCTCGGCTGGACCGGTTCAGAGGCCGCCCAACGATTCCCTGAGCGCCTCGTCCCAGCGCAGGGCATCGAGATAGCAGTTCGGCGCCACCTCGTTGAGCGCAGTCACCGCCGTCTCGATGTCGCCTTCGAGCCACTGGCCCTTCTCGTAGAACCGCACGTACTCGAGCAATTCCCCCAGCGAGCCCTCGCCTTCCAGCAGGGCCCTGGCGACATCTTCCGTCAGCGGCAGCTCCTCGACCAGCTGAGCAAGCGGCTGGTTGTAGAAGGCATCGAGATTGGAGAACAGCCCCACCAGGAAGGCAGTCGGCGGATTGGCCATGCGGCTCTGCGCGGCAAGCAGCTCGGCAAAGCGCGCCCGGACCATGGTGTTGTGAATCAGGGCCGGCGGCTTGCCGTCGACCCCGGTCAGCGCGGACAGGTAGACCAGACTGCGTACTGCATTGAGACCCAGCAACCGCACGGCCTCCTCGACCGAATCGACCCGGCGCCGCAGGCCGATGGCAGAAGAGTTGACCAGCCGTAGCAGGCGGTAGCTCAGGGCGAGGTCGGTATTGATCCGCTCGACGATCTCGGCAAGCGATGCCTCCTCGTCCTGCAACAGGACGATCAGCCCCATCAGGTTCGCCTTGGAGGCGCGCACCGTCGGGCGAACCACCATTTCCGGGCGCGAGACAAAATGTCCCTGAAAGTAGTCGACGCCGGCACCGCGCAGCCGGTCGTAGGCATCCCAGTCCTCGACCTTCTCGGCAATCACCTTGAGGCCGGCGCGGCGGGCGGCGGGGACGGCGGCCGCAGTCGCCTCGACACCAACGGCGAAGACGTCGAACTTGACGTACTGGCTCTCCGCGACACACGGCTTGTCGATCCAGGCCGGCGGGAAGTCGTCCAGGGCAATGCGATAGCCTGCCTTTTTCATTCGCCGAATCGCGTCGGCGCAGCGCTCGTCGCAGTCGACCGTCTCCAGGACCTCGAGCACCACGGAGTGCGCACTGATTCCTTCAAGCACGTCGCTGAACAGGAGCTTGCCCGGCACGTTGATGAAGGCGAGCTTGCCT
Source organism: Guyparkeria hydrothermalis (assembly GCF_023555385.1). NCBI lineage: Bacteria > Pseudomonadati > Pseudomonadota > Gammaproteobacteria > Chromatiales > Thioalkalibacteraceae > Guyparkeria > Guyparkeria hydrothermalis. Next base: position 42,426 of record NZ_JAJSED010000001.1, on the reverse strand, counting down.
CCCACGAGGTGGTCGAGCCCGATCTCGCTAAGGGCATTGAGCACCGTCGAGGCGGTCGCCTGGTTGGAATTGCCAATGCGGGCCACCTGGTCGGAGTCCGCCGCCCGGTAGAGCAACTCGTAGCCGATGGTCTTGAGATCGGCATCGACGATCGGCTGGCGTGCCAGTCGTACCGACTGCACGATGCGTTCGGCCGCCTCGTCACGACCGGGGTTTTGCTCGGCCTGTTGTTCCATCAACGTTCAGTGCTCAGTCTTCGGTTTCGGGGGATGGCAGCAACGCCTCGTGTCGCCATGCCGGGCGGTCATCATACCCCCGCGCCGCTCACTGAGTGAATCGCATCGTCAGTCGCAGCCGTCCCTGCCGGTCGATCTCGAGCAGCTTGACATCCACCTCGTCGCCTTCGTTGACGATATCGGTGACCTTCTCGACCCGGCCCTCGGCCATCTCCGAGATGTGCAGCAAGCCGTCCTTGCCCGGCGCGATGGTGATGAAGGCGCCGAAGTCGACCACCCGGGCCACCTTGCCGTGGTAGATCTTGCCCACTTCCAGCTCGGCGGTCAGCTCCTCCACCCGGCGGCGCGCCTCCTCGGCGGCCTCGCCGTTCGGCGCGGCGATGGTAATCACGCCCTCCTCGCCGATATCGATCTGGGTACCGGTCTCCTTGGTCAGCGCCTGGATGGTCGAGCCGCCCTTGCCGATCAGGTCGCCCTTGCGCTCGGGGTTGATGCGCATGGTGATGAAGCGCGGCGCGTGCGCGGACAGATCGGTGCGCGCCTCGGAGAGCGCCTCGTTCATCAGGCCGAGGATGTGGCTGCGCCCGGCCAGCGCTTCCTCGAGCGCCTGGGCCATGATCTCGCGGGTGATGCCCTCGATCTTGATGTCCATCTGCAGAGCATTGACGCCGTCGGCGGTGCCGGCGACCTTGAAGTCCATGTCGCCGAGATGGTCCTCGTCGCCGAGGATGTCTGTCAGGACGACGAACTCGTCGCCTTCCTTGATCAGACCCATGGCGATGCCGGCCACCGGCGCCTTCATCGGCACGCCGGCATCCATCATCGCCAGCGAGGCACCACAGACGGAGGCCATCGAGGACGAGCCGTTGGACTCGGTGATCTCGGAGACCACGCGGATGGTGTAGGGGAACTGCTCAACCGGCGGCAGCGCCGCCATGACCCCACGGCGAGCGAGGTTGCCGTGGCCGATCTCGCGACGCTTGGGCGCGCCGAACCGGCCGGTCTCGCCAACACAGAACGGCGGGAAGTTGTAATGGAACAGGAACGGCTCCTTGCGCTCGCCACCGACCGCGTCGATCATCTGCGCGTCGCGGGCGGTACCGAGCGTGGTCACGACCATCGCCTGGGTCTCGCCGCGGGTGAACAGCGCCGAGCCGTGGGCGCGCGGCAGCATGCCGGTCCGAATGCTGATCGGACGGACGGTGCGGGTGTCGCGCCCGTCGATACGCGGCTTGCCGGCCAGGATGTTGCCGCGGACCACGTCGGACTCGATGCCCTTGGTCAGGCCGTCGACGATCTTCTCGGAGACCGGCGGCTCGGCCGACTCGTCGACGAATCGCCCGCGGATCTCGCCACGGATCTGGCCCAGGCGGCTACCGCGCTCGGCCTTGTCGGCTATCTGGTAGGCGGTCTCGATCTCGGCACGGAAGGCCTGCTCAATCTGCCCGGCCAGCTCACCATTGTCGGCGGGCGGCGTCCACTCGATCGGCGGACGCGCCGCCTCGGCAGACAAGGCCTCGATTGCGCGGATCGCCACTTGCATCTGCTCGTGCCCGAACATGACCGCATCGAGCATCACGTCCTCCGGCAGTTGGTCGGCCTCAGACTCGACCATCAGCACGGCCTTGTCGGTCCCGGCAACCATCAGGTCGAGCCGTGACTCGGTCAGCTGCGCCCGGCTCGGATTGAGGACGAATTCGCCGTCGACGTGCCCGACCCGCACGGCCCCGATCGGACCGGCGTACGGCGCCCCGGACAGCGCCAGTGCCGCGGAGGCACCAATCATCGCCGGCACCTCGGCATCCACCTCCGGGTCAAGCGAGAGCACCTGAGCAATCACCTGGGTCTCGTGGGTGAAGCCCTTGGCGAACAGCGGCCGGACCGGCCGGTCGATCAGACGGGCCATCAGCGTCTCCGCCTCGGTTGGGCGACCTTCCCGGCGGAAGAAGCTGCCCGGCACGCGCCCGGCGGCGTAGAACTTCTCCTGATATTCCACCGTCAGCGGCAGGAAGTCCTTGCCCGGATCGGCGGTCGGTGCGACGACCGCGGTGACCAGCACCACGGTCTCGCCCATGGTGACCATGACGGCACCGCTGGCCTGCCGGGCGATCTCGCCGGTCTCCAGGGTGACGGTGTGTTGACCGTACTCGAAGGACTGCTTGCTGACTGCCACGCTTGGCTCCTGCACTGATTGGATGACGGGGCCGGCCGTGCATGGCTGGCCCACAAACAAAAAAACCCGCCGGCTTGCGGCGGGTTCCTAGTGTAACGGCAAGCGCTTACTTACGCAGGCCGAGCTTCTTGATCAGGTCGTGATAGCGGTCGAGGCTGTTCGACTTGAGGTAGTCGAGCATCTTGCGACGCTGGTTGACCAGCTTGAGCAGACCACGGCGGGAATGATGATCCTGCTTGTGCGTGGCAAAGTGCTCGGTCAGGTGCTGGATGCGCTGAGTCAGCAGGGCGACCTGGACTTCCGGGGAACCGGTGTCGTTCGCGTCCTTGCCGAACTCGGAAACGATATCGGCCTTGGTCTTTTCGTTCAGTGACATGGAAATTCTCCTCGTCTGCCTGGGTGAAGCTTTCAAAGTCCATCGCGGGTCAGTGGCGACCAGGCCACCGTCCCGCAATGCCGTGAGGCCCGAAGGCCTCGGTCATAGCGCCGCGAACAAACGTCGCGGCGCGGTTCGCCCGTCATCCAGCACTTCCCCCATACCCAGGAAGAGGTCGTCGGGTGCGTAGAGTCGAAACCACCCGGTTTGTGGCGCATTGGGCACAAACACCGGATGACCATGGCGAATTGGTGTGACGCTGGTCGCATCCAGCACAACGGCCGGATAGGCGCCCAGCGCCGAATCGATCGGGAGGATAACACGATCCAGGCCGTCAGGGCCCTCGACCCCATCTTCCTCGGCAATGTTCTGAAGCTCCTCGAGCGTGTAGGCCCGCTGCGCATCGTCGCCATCGATCGACCAGGGACCGAGACCGATGCGGCGCAGCTCGGCTACCACCGCGCCGCAGCCGAGCGCCTCGCCGATGTCTTCGACCAGCGTACGGATGTAGGCACCCTTGCTCGAATGCACCCGCAGGGTGAACTCGGTTTCGGACAGACCTTCCAGCGTGATCTCGTGGAAGTCGATCGTGCGCGCCTTGCGCTCGACGGTCTTGCCTTCGCGGGCCAGCTCGTAAAGGCGCTTGCCCTCGTGCTTGAGTGCCGAGTACATCGGCGGCACCTGCTCGACGCGGCCGCGAAAGCGCTCCAGGACCGCTTCCATCGCGTCGGCGTCGATCGGCGGTACCTCGCGGGTCTCGATCACCTCGCCCTCGAGGTCGCCGCTGTCGGTGCGCGTACCCAGTCGGCCGGTGACGCGGTAGGTCTTGTCGGCATCGAGCAGCAGACCGGAGATACGGGTGGCCTGACCAAAGCAAACGGGCAGCAGGCCACTCGCGGCCGGATCAAGGCTGCCGGTGTGACCGGCCTTGGCGGCATTGAACAGCCGGCGGACGCGCTGCAGCGCCTGGTTCGAGCTGAGTCCCAGGGACTTGTCGAACAAGACAATGCCGTTGATCTCGCGACCGCGACGCTTACGTGCCATCAGGAAAGGGACCGGCTCAGCGCGGGTCGGACGAGTCGTCGGACTCGCTGTCCTCGTCGACGTCGCCGTCCTGCTCGCGCACGGCGCGGATCAGGGCATCCATCTGCATACCCTGTTCGATCGAGTTATCGAAGACGAAGGTCAGCTGCGGCACGATGCGCAGGCGCATGCGGTGGCCCAATTCGCTCCGCAGGTAGCCGGCCGCCTCGTCGAGCCACTGCTCGGCGATCGGCTGCTCGTCGGCGTTGAGCACGCTGTAGAAGATCTTGGCGTGAGCCAGATCGCGCGAGACCTCGCAATCCGTGATGGTGAGCATGGTCAGCGGCGCATTTGCGCCGCCGTCCACGCCGGAATCACGAATCAGCTCGGCGATCTCGCGCTTGATCTGACCGGCGACGCGCTGATGACGCTGGAATCCCTGTGCCATCTTAGAGTGTCCGCTGGACCTCGATGCGCTCGAAGACCTCGATCTGGTCGCCGACCTTGACGTCGTTGTAGTTCTTCACGCCGATGCCGCACTCCATGCCGGAGCGGACTTCCTGGACGTCGTCCTTGAAGCGACGCAGCGACTCGAGCTCGCCCTCGTAGATGACGACGTTGTCGCGCAGGACGCGGATCGGGTTGTTCCGCTTGACCTGCCCCTCGGTGACCATGCACCCGGCAATCGCGCCCAGCTTCGGCGAACGAAACACGTCGCGCACCTCAGCCAGACCGACGAACTGCTCCTTGGTCTCGGTACCCAGCAGACCACTCATGGCCTGCTTGATCTCGTCGATCATCTCGTAGATGACCGAGTAGTAGCGGATCTCGACGTCCTGCTCGCCGGCGGTCTTGCGCGCCGAGGCGTCGGCACGGACGTTGAAGCCGATCACGATCGCGCTCGAGGTGGCCGCAAGGTTGATGTCGGACTCGTTGATCCCGCCAACACCGCTCATCAGCACGTTGACCTTGACCTCGTCGGTGGACAGCTTCTGCAGGCTGTCGCGGATGGCTTCGGCGGAGCCCTGGACGTCGGCCTTGACCAGCACGTTCAGCGACTCGACCTCGCCTTCCTTCATTTGCTCAAACAGGTTCTCGAGCTTGGCGGCCTGCTGAGCAGCCAGACGGGAGTCACGCTGCTTGGCCTCGCGGTACTCGGCGATCTCGCGCGCCTTGCGCTCGTCCTCGATCACGACCAGTTCGTCACCCGCCTCCGGCGTGCCGGACAGGCCGAGCAGCACCACCGGAATGGACGGACCAGCCGACTTGACCTGCTTGCCGTTCTCGTCGAGCAGTGCACGGACGCGGCCATACTCCTTGCCGACGACCACGGTGTCGCCTTTCTTAAGGGTGCCGCTCTGAACCAGGATGGTTGCGACCGGACCACGGCCCTTTTCCAGCGAGGACTCGACCACCGTACCGATGGCGTGACCTTCGGCCGGCGCCTTGAGCTCTTGGAGCTCGGCCTGCAGGAGGATGGCCTCGAGCAGCTGGTCGATACCTTCGCCAGTGTGGGCGGAAACGTGCACGAACTGCGTGTCGCCGCCCCACTCCTCGGAGATCACCTCTTCCTGCGAGAGCTCGGCGCGCACCCGCTCCGGATCAGCGCCGTCCTTGTCGATCTTGTTGACCGCCACGACCATGGGCACGTTACCGGCCCGGGCATGGTGGATCGCCTCTTTCGTCTGCGGCATGACGCCGTCATCGGCCGCGACGACGAGCACGACCACGTCAGTGGCGCTGGCTCCGCGGGCACGCATGGCGGTAAACGCCTCGTGGCCCGGGGTGTCGAGGAAGGTGACGGTGCCGCGCGGCGTATCGACGTGATAGGCGCCGACGTGCTGCGTGATGCCGCCAGCCTCGCCAGCGGTTACCTTCGCGCGACGGATGTAGTCGAGCAGCGAGGTCTTGCCGTGGTCGACGTGACCCATGACGGTGACGACCGGCGGGCGTGCCTTTGCCTCACCCTGCTGGACCTGCTCGAGCGCCTCGTCTTCGATCGCGGTCTCGGACTCCGCGTGCGGGTTGTGGCCCATCTCCTCGACGACCAGGATCGCGGTGTCCTGATCGAGCACCTGGTTGATGGTGGCCATCACGCCCATGTTGAACAGGACCTTGACCACGTCCACGCCCTTGACCGCCATGCGCTGGGCGAGGTCCTCGACCGAGATCGATTCGGGGACGTTGACGTCGCGGACGACCGGCGCGGTCGGCTTCTCGAAGGTGTGACGGGTCGCCACCGCGGTCTTGGCAGCCGCGCCCTTCTTGCCCTTCTTGCGGCGACGGCCGGCTCCGGCACCCAGATGCAGTTCTTCGCGAGCGTTCTCGCGGGCATGACGGCCCTTGCCGCCGTGCTTGCCGCCGCGCTTGGGCTTGCCTTCGTCGGCCGACACCGGGATGCCCGGCGCTTCTTCCGGCATCGCGACGATGCGCAGGCGGGACTTCTTCTTGCCCTCGCTTTCCTCGGGCTCGCCCTCGTCGGCCTTCGCTTCGGCTTCGGCCGGCTCGCTCGTCTCGACAGGAGCCTCCTCCTCGGTCGGCTTGGCCTCTTCGGCCTCGGCAGCCTTCTCCTCGGGCTCGGACGGCGCCTCGCTCGGCTCGGCAGCAGCCTCCTCGGCCGGAGATGCCTCCTCGGCGGCTTCCTCGCTCGAGGCCGCTTCAGCCTCGGTCGGGGCCTCGGGCTGCTTCTCCTCGACCGGCTCGGCCGGGACTTCGCTCACCGGCTGCTCTTCAGCTGCCTGCGCCGCGACCTCTTCGGCCTCCTCGCCCTGCTCGACTTCGTCGCGCGAGACATAGGTCTTGCGCCGGCGGTACTCCACCGCGACGGTCTTGCCGCTTCGGCCGCCGCCGACCTTGATTTCCGACTGTGAGCGACGCTTGAGCGTGATGCGAGAGGACGGCTTCTTCGCCTCGCCTTCACCACCACCGGACGCGCGTGACTTGCGCAGATGGGCCAGCAGCTTCATCTTGTCGTCGTCACTGATACTGGCATCCACGGAGGCGACCGTCACGCCCGCTTCAGCCAGTTGCTCAAGCAGCCGTTCAGGGGTGGCGCCTACCACTTTTGCCAATTCTTTAACCGTGACCTCGGACATTAACGACTCCTGTGGTCCTGCAAACTATCAAACATTGATTACACGCCCCCGGCACTTGCCGTCGGCGGCTGGTCGGACAAGCCGACCGGTCAGGCGAACCAGGGCGCGCGGGCGGCCATGATCAGCCGACCGGCGAGTTCCTCGTCCACGCCTTCGTATTCCGTCAATTCATCGATGGAGAGCTCGGCGACGTCCTCCGAGTCCTTGATGTTGTTCTCGCGGAAGTTGGCGGCCAGCTCGGCCGTCATCCCGTCGAGCTCCTCGAGCGCCAGCGCCTCGCCGGCCGACTCGGTTTCTTCCTCGGCTTCGCCGCCGCCGGAAATCGCCATGGTCAGCAACGCGTCGCGGGCGCGGTTGCGCAGCTCCTCGACGATGCCTTCGTCGAAGCCCTCGACCTCGAGCAGCTCCTCGGTGGGCACGTAGGCGATCTCCTCGATGGTGGTGAAGCCGGCCTCGACCAGCACTTCGCCCACTTCCTGGTCGACGTCCAGCGCCTCCATGAACTGCTCGACGATGCGCTGAGTCTCCGCCTCGCCCTTTTCGATCGCCTGCTCCTCGCTCATGACATTGATCTGCCACTTGGTGAGCTGGCTGGCGAGACGGACATTCTGGCCACCGCGACCGATCGCCTTGGAGAGGTTTTCCTCGCTGACCGCCACGTCCATGCTGCCGGCGTCCTCGTCAACGACGATCGAGACCACCTCGGCCGGCGACATCGCGTTGATGACGAACTGGGCCGGGTTTTCGTCCCAGACGATGATATCAATCCGCTCGCCGGAGAGCTCATTGGTGACCGACTGGACGCGCGAACCTCGCATGCCGACACAGGTGCCGACCGGGTCGATGCGCGGGTCGTTCGAGAGCACCGCGATCTTGGCGCGCAGACCCGGGTCGCGCGCCGCGTTGACGATCTCGATCAGCCCCTGGGAGATCTCCGGCACCTCGAGCTTGAACAGCTCGATCAGGAATTCCGGCGCGGTGCGCGAAACGAAGATCTGCGGGCCGCGCGGCTCGTGACGCACGTCGGTGACGAAACCGCGCAGACGATCGCCCGGACGGACCGCCTCGCGACCGATCATCTCGTCACGCGGAATGATCGCCTCGGCGTTGCCGCCCAGATCCAGAATGACGTTGCCGCGATCGATGCGCTTGACCAGCCCCATGATGAGCTCGCCCTTGCGATCCTGGTAGGCCTCGACTACCTGGCGGCGCTCGGCTTCGCGGACCTTCTGCACGATCACCTGCTTGGCGGCCTGCGCGGCGATGCGACCGAACTCGACCGATTCGATTTCTTCCTCGACGTAGTCGCCCACCTCGATCTCCGGCTCGTCCATCTGGGCGGCCTCGAGGATGATCTCGCGCTCCGGATGCTCGGAGGTCTCGCCCTCGACGACCTGCCAGCGGCGGAAGGTGCGGTAGCTGCCGTTCTCCTGGTCGATCTCGACGCGTGTCTCGATGTCGCCCCCGTGACGCTTGCGCGCCGCCTGGGCGAGCGCAGCCTCGATCGCCTCGAAGATCACGTCACGGTCGACGCCCTTCTCGTTGGAAACCGAATCGACGACAAAAAGGATTTCTTTGTTCATGTTGCTAGCCAGATCGCTCTATTTCCGCGCCGCGCGCCGCTTGGTGCCCTTTTTCTTGCCCTTGCGGCCACGCTTGCTGTTGTCGGCAAATTCATAGACCAGGTTGGCCTTTTCGACTTCCTCGAAACGGAAGACCAGCTCGCCCACCTCGTCGACCAGGACGGTGATGTCCTCGCCTTCGACGCCCTGAATGACGCCCTCGAACTTCTTCTGCTTCGCCACCGGCTTGTACAGCCGCAGGCGTACGCGCTGCCCGACGAAACGGGCGAAATCCTCGGTACGGAACATCGGCCGCTCGACGCCCGGCGAGGAAACCTCAAGCCGGTAGGCGCCCGGGAACGGGTCCTCGACGTCGAGCACGCCGGACAGCTCGTTGCTGATCTCGGCGCAGTGGTCGAGCGTCATGCCTTCCGGGTGATCGACGTAGACACGCAGCAACCCGGCCGGGCCGCCGCGGAACTCGCCGCCGACCCATTCGTAGCCGAGGTCCTCGACCACCGGCATGAGCATATCCTCGATCGCCGCCGGAATTCGTTGCACGTCTGCCGCTACCCTCTGCTGGAACGTCATGGCCACCCGTCGGGGTGGCCGCCGGGTCCGCACCCGGGAAAATAAAAAAGCCCCAAATGGGGCCCGGCATCACTCTATAAGCCAATGTTCGCGGGAACCGGAATATAAAGACAACGCCCGGCAAAGTCAATTGATCAGCCCGTTGCACACCGGGGAATCAAGCCCGGCATGCGGTGACTGCCCGGGACCTCAATCGCCCCGCAAATCGTCGAAGAATCGCTTGACCGAATCGAGGAACGAGTGCTGTCGGGGACGGTGCTTTTCCGCCACGCTGTCGTCGCCCGCGGTGCCCAGCGAACGCTCGAATGCCTCGAGCATCTCGCGCTGCTCCTTGTTGAGTTTCACCGGCGTCTCGACGTGGACGGTCACCAGCAGGTCACCCTGGGCGCCACCCCGGACCGGACGCACGCCCTTGCCACGCATGCGGAAGGTCTTGCCGGTCTGGGTCTCTTCGGGAATCTTGAGCTTGACCTTGCCATCGAGCGTCGGCACCTCGATCTCGCCACCAAGGGCCGCGGTGGCGAAACTGATCGGCATGTCGCACAGCAGATCGGCGTCATCGCGCCGGAACAGCGGGTGCGGCTTGATGTCGATCAGGATGTACAGATCCCCCGGCGGACCACCCTTCTCGCCCGGCGCACCTTCGCCGGAATGGCGGATCCGGTCGCCGGTATCGACGCCGGCCGGGATCTTCACCGAGAGGGTCTTCTGCGTCTCGACCCGGCCGGTGCCGCCGCAATCGGTGCAGGGATCCTCGATCTTCTGCCCCTCGCCGCCGCAGTCCGGACAGGGCTGCTGGATGGAGAAGAAGCCCTGCTGGATGCGCACCGCGCCCTGGCCACCGCAGGTGGTGCAGGTGGTCTTGCCGGTGCCCGGCTTCGCGCCGCTGCCGTCACAGGTCTCGCAGGGCTCGGTGGTCGGGATGCGGATCTCGACGGTGGTGCCGCGCACGGCCTCCTCAAGCGACAGCTTGAGGTTGTACTGCAGGTCGGCACCGCGCGAGGCACCGCCGCGAGCACGACCGCCACCGAAGATGTCGCCGAAGACATCGCCGAAGATGTCGGCAAAGCCGGCACCGCCGCCGAAGCCACCGCCACCGAAGCCGCCGGCACCCTGGCCGTCGACCCCGGCATGACCGAACTGGTCGTAGGCCGAACGCTTCTGCGGGTCGGAGAGCACCTCGTAGGCCTCCTTGGCCTCCTTGAACAGGGTCTCGGCCTCCTCGTCGCCCGGGTTGCGGTCCGGGTGATGCTTCATCGCCAAACGGCGGTAGGCCTTCTTCAGTTCGTCGGCCGAGGCATTCTTGCTGACCCCCAGCACCTCGTAGTAGTCACGTTTTGCCATGGTCGATCTCTGCGGCTGTCTGTTTGTCCCGGCCCGCGAGCAGCGCACCGGGTTGCATACGTTGACGGGCCGCACCGTGTACCGGCCGACCCGTCTTGAGAATCGGGTGTCGCCCGACGCGCGGCCGGGTGACACGAAAAATCATCCGCCCCGGGGGACGGATGATCGCGGCTCGGGAAGCCGACGACTTACTTCTTGTCGTCGTCCTTGACTTCCTCGAACTCGGCATCGACGACGTCGTCGTCCTGCTTGGCCTGCTCGCCACCGGCTTCGCCCGCGGCACCTTCGCCGCCCTGACCGGCCGCCTGGGCCTTCTGCATGACCGTGGCGGACGCCTGGGACAGGGCCTCGACCTTCGCATCGATCTCGGCCTTGTCGTCGCCCTTCATGGCTTCACGCAGCTCTTCGATGGCCTCGTTGACCGGCTTCTTGTCCTCGTCGGTCAGCGCTTCGCCGGCGTCGGTCATGGCCTTCTCGACGGTGTGGATGATGCCGTCGCCCTGGTTGCGCGCCTCGACAAGCTCCTTCTGCTTCTTGTCCTCGTCGGCGTGCGCGGCGGCATCGTCGACCATGCGCTGCACTTCTTCCTCGGACAGACCGGAGCTCGCCTTGATCTCGATCTTCTGCTCGCGGCCGGTGCCCTTGTCCTTGGCCGAGACGTTCAGGATGCCGTTGGCATCGATGTCCAGCGTCACCTCGATCTGCGGCTGACCACGCGGCGCCGGCGGGATCTCGGTGAGGTCGAAGCGGCCCAGCGACTTGTTGCCGCTCGCCATCTCGCGCTCGCCCTGCAGGACGTGGACGGTCACGGCCGTCTGGTTGTCCTCGGCGGTCGAGAAGGTCTGGCTCGCCTTGGTCGGGATGGTGGTGTTCTTCTCGATCAGCTTGGTCATGACGCCGCCCATCGTCTCGATGCCGAGCGACAGCGGAGTGACGTCGAGCAGCAACACGTCGTTGACGCCACCGGAAAGCACGCCGCCCTGGATCGCCGCGCCAACGGCCACGGCCTCGTCCGGGTTGACGTCCTTGCGCGGGTCCTTGCCAAAGAACTCAGCGACCGTGTCTCGGACCTTCGGCATGCGGGTCTGACCACCGACCAGGATCACGTCGTCGATGTCGGAGGCCGACACACCGGCATCCTTGAGCGCGACCTTGCACGGCTCGACGGTGCGCTTGATCAGCTCCTCGACCAAGGATTCGAGCTTGGCGCGGGTGATCTTGATGTTCATGTGCTTCGGACCGCTCTGATCCGCCGTGATGTACGGCAGGTTCACGTCGGTCTGCTCGGTCGAGGACAGCTCGATCTTGGCCTTCTCGGCGGCTTCCTTCAGACGCTGCATGGCGAGCGCGTCCTGGGACAGGTCGACGCCCTGCTCCTTCTTGAACTCGTCGACCAGGTGGTCGATCAGGCGGTTGTCGAAGTCCTCGCCACCCAGGAAGGTGTCACCGTTGGTGGACATGACCTCGAACTGCTTCTCGCCGTCGATGTCGGCCACTTCGATGATCGAGATGTCGAAGGTACCGCCACCCAGGTCGTAGACCGCAATCTTGCGATCGCCGCCTTCCTTCTTGTCCATGCCGTAGGCAAGGGCCGCAGCGGTCGGCTCGTTGATGATGCGCTTGACCTCGAGACCGGCGATCTTGCCGGCATCCTTGGTGGCCTGGCGCTGGTTGTCGTTGAAGTAGGCCGGCACGGTGATGACCGCTTCGGTCACCTCTTCGCCAAGGTACGCCTCGACGTCCTTCTTGATCTTCATCAGGACGCGGGCGGAGACTTCCGGCGGCGCCATTTTCTTGCCGCCGGCCTCGACCCAGGCATCGCCGTTGTCGGCCTTGACGATCTTGTAGGGCATCAGCTTGATGTCCTTCTGGACCGCCTTCTCGTCGAAGCTGCGGCCGATCAGTCGCTTGACGGCGTAGAGGGTGTTTTCCGGGTTGGTGACGGCCTGGCGCTTGGCCGGCTGACCGACGAGGATCTCGCCGTCATTGGCGTAGGCGACCACCGACGGGGTGGTACGCGCGCCCTCGGCGTTCTCGATTACCTTGCCGGACTTGCCGTCCATGATCGCGACACAGGAGTTGGTCGTCCCCAGGTCGATACCGATTACCTTACCCATAATGCGTGTCTCCAGCGTTCTTTGTGTATGCGTTGAATCTGTTGGCGCGCCGCGGCATGTTTCGCTCTCGGGCCGCCCTTGGCATTCGAGGTGCGGCCGCTGCTCGATTTTTCAAGCCGGCGGCCGCAAATCCGCGTCGATCAGTCCTGATTCGGCTTCGAAACGACCACCATGGCCGGGCGCACGACGCGGTCCTTCAGGAGGTAACCCTTCTGCATCACGTCGACGACGTGATCCGGATCGCCGTCGTGCGGCTGCATGCTGATGGCCTGGTGGTGTTCCGGGTTGAAACGCTCGCCGATCGGGTGAACGGCCTTCACGCCGAACTTCTCCAGCGTCTGGATCAGCATCTTGAGGGTCATCTCGTCGCCCTCCTTGATCTTCTCCAGCGTGGCGTTCTCGTTGTCGGCCGCCTCGATACCCAGTTCGAGCGAGTCGACCACCGGCAGCAGACCCTCGACAAAGCGCTCGAGGGCGAACTTGCGCGCCGACTCGACATCGCGCTCGGCACGGTGACGCAGGTTCTGCATCTCCGCGGCGATGCGCAGGACTTCCTCTTCCTTCTCGGCGAGCTTCGCCTTGAGCTCCTCGACCTCGCTGGCCTCCTCGCCCTGGGCGCCCTGCTCGACCTCGCCCTCGGCGGGCTGCTCCGGGTTTTCCTCGTTCATGCCCTGAGTCATGTCGTCTTGATCGACCGGCTTGTCCGTCATCGAAGCTCTCCTGAAAAGCGGATGGATGTCTGGATTGAAATTCGCTGTTGCCCGGACACTTGGGGCATCCGGGATCTTTTCAAGGGGGAGACTGCGAGACCGGCGAGAAGCGCCGGCTTACTGGCGCGAGAGCGCGCTCGAGAGGAGCCGTGAGGTGACGTCGACGATGGAGATCACGCGGTCGTATGGCATGCGCTTCGGTCCAATCACGCCGAGCACGCCGACCACCTCGTCGTCGACGCCGTAGGAGGCGCCGACGACCCCGCATTCGTCGAAGCTCGGCGAGCCCGACTCGCGACCGATGAAGATCTTCACGCCCTGAGCGCGCTCGCACTGATCCAGCAGCGAGACCAGCTCGCGCTTCTCGGCAAACGCATTGAACAGCCGCCGCATGCGATCGACGTCGCCGAGTTCGTCGATGCCCATCAGATTGGTCTGCCCCGCCACGGCGATGCCCGCGTCGTCCTCGACCGCCTCGACGGCGGATTCCGCGAGCACGATCGCCTCGTTGAGATTGCCCTCGATCTGCTCGCGGGTGTGCTTGAGCTCGCTGACCAGCGTCTCCCGAAGTGCCTGGATCGATTGGCCGTTGAGCCGCTCGTTGAGGAAGTTGGCGAAGCGGGTCAGCTCGTCCTGGCTGTAGGGCTTGTCCGGGTGAATGATGCGGTTCTGCACCCCGCCGTCGTCGGTCACCAGCACCATCAGCACCCGCCCCGGGGAGAGCGAGACGAAGTCGATCTGGCGGAACAGCGCCCGGGCACGCGACGGAATGGAGACCACTCCGGCGAACTGGGTCAGGCCGGACAGCAGGTTCGAGGCGGTGTCGGCCAGGTGCTGAGGGTCGTCCTCGACCGCTTCGCGCAGGATGCGCTCGAGCCGACGGGCATCCACCGGCGCCTTCGACGGGCTGACCAGAAGCGAATCGACGAACAGCCGGTAGGCCAGCTCGGTGGGCACGCGCCCCGAGGAGGTGTGCGGCGCTCGCACCAGGCCGAGATCCTCGAGGTCGGCCATGACATTGCGCACGGTGGCCGGGCTCAGGTTCAGGTCCGACATGCGCGCGAGTGCGCGCGAGCCGACCGGCGTTCCCTCGTCGGTGTAGCGATCGATCAGCACCCGAAGCAGGGTCTGCGCCCGCTCGGGCAATTCACTCCAGGCGTCTGTCATACGCAAGACCTGATGGCTGGGTTGGTGTGTTCGTCGAGGCGGGCCGCACCGAGTGCCGGGCCCGCCCGTTGCGCGGCTAAATTAGCACTCGGTCGCGAAGAGTGCCAAGTCGGCGTTGGGCCGTGGGACGGCAACCATCCGCGCGCATTCCATCGACCGCATGCGGCGGCCTCGCCTTTTGCTAGACTGGGCCGAATTCCATGCCCGGCCGGCTCGGGAAATCCGACCGGACGGGCATCGCACCATCTTGCGAGGACAACGAAATCGCCATGAATGCCTGGCTCATCCTGCTCGCAGCCGGCCTGCTGGAAATCGCCTGGGCCACCGGCCTGCGGTTCACCGACGGCTTCGCCCGCCTGGTCCCGACGATCGCCGTGCTGGCCATCGCCTGGCTGAGCTTCTACCTGCTTGCCGTGGCGATGCGCGAGATCCCGATGGGGACGGCCTACGCGGTCTGGAGCGGCATCGGCGCGACCGGCGTAGCGATTCTCGGCATCCTCTGGTTCAAAGAGCCCGCGTCGCTTGCACGCCTGGCATTCATCGCCATGATCGTGGCCGGGATCATCGGGCTGAAGTGGTCCGCCGGCAATCACTGAACGAACCATCGAGTCGCCGACAGGAGCAACTCCCAGACACCATGAACTCGACCTCCCCGTCACGTCGCGAACCCCCTGCCGAGCCGCCGGCCTTCCGCCGGCTGGGGATCATCACCAAGCCCGACGGCGGTGACGCGCTCGCCGAGGTGTACAAACATCTCGTGGCCGCGGCCGAGCGGCACGGCGCTCACTGGGCGCTCGACGAGAACGCCGAGAACCCCGTGCCGTCGATCCACGCCGAGCGCTTCTCGCGCGACCGCATCGATCGCGACCTGATCGTGGTGATCGGTGGCGACGGCACCATGCTCAATGCCGCCCGCTCGCTTTGCTCTCACGAAGTGCCGATCCTGGGCGTGAACCTTGGCCGGCTCGGCTTTCTGGCCGACGTCAGCCCCTGCGAGGTCGAACGGCACCTCTCGGCGATCCTCGAGGGCAAGTACTGCGAGGAACGACGCTTCCTGCTGCAGGGCAGCCTGATGCGCAACGACACGCGCATCATGGAATCGGTCGCACTCAACGACGTGACTTTCAAGATGCGCGACCCGGCCCGCATGGTCGAGTTCGAGATGAGTATCGACGGCACACTGGTCAACCAGCAGCGCTCCGATGGCGTGGTCGTCTGCACACCGACCGGCTCGACCGCCTACGCCCTGTCCGCCGGCGGTCCGCTGATCGCACCGGACCTGCACGCCGTCGGCATCGTCTCGATCTGCCCGCACACGCTCAGCTACCGACCGATCGTGGTCGATGCGCGCCACCTGATCGAGATCAGTCCGGTGGAGGGCTCGCGCGGCGGCGGCGTGGTGAGCTTCGACGGCCAACTCAACCAGCCGCTCGAGCACGGCGACGTGCTGGCGATCTCGAAGTACGAACACGAGATCCGGCTGATCCATCCGGAAGGCCATGACCACTACTCGCTGCTGCGCGACAAGCTCTGCTGGAGCGAACAGCGGTTCTGACCCATCGTCCCGGCACCACGGATCACGGAGCCACGGTAAAAGGAAACGCCCGCCATCATGCTGACCACCCTCTCCATTCGCCAGATCGCCCTGATCGATCAGCTCGAGCTCGACTTCGCCGCCGGCATGACCGCCCTCACCGGGGAAACCGGCGCCGGCAAGTCGATCCTGATCGACGCGATCGGGCTGCTGCTGGGTGACCGGGCCAACATGAACCTGTTGCGCAGCGGCTGCGAGCAGGGCGAGGTCACCGGCGAGTTTCTGCTGCCGGTCGATGGCCCGGCCGCGCAGTGGCTCGACGAACAGGAACTGGGCGAGGACCCCGAGGGCGGGTCGCTGCCGCTGATCGTGCGGCGTGTCCTGTCGCGGGACGGCCGCTCCAAGGCATGGATCAACGGCCGCCCGGTACCCGGCCAGGCGCTCAAGGGTCTCGGCCGGCACCTGATCGACATCCACGGTCAGCACCAGAACCAGCGGCTGATGCAGGCGAAGACCCAGCTCGCCCTGCTCGACCACTTCTGCGACCTCAAGGGCCAGGTCGACGAGCTCGGCCGGCTGAGTCGCCAGATCCACGCCGACGAGGAGCAGCTCGCCAGCCACCGGGCGGAGCAGGACTCGCGTGCCGACCGGCTCGCCTTTCTCGAATTCCAGCTCGAGGAGATCGAGCGGGTCGATCCGCAGCCGGACGAGTTCAACCAGCTGCACGCCGAGCTCAAGCGACTGTCGAGACTGGACGAATGGCGTCAGGTGCTGGCCGAGCAGATGGCCTCGCTGTTCGACGACGACGGCAACGCCCACGATCGCGTGGGGGCCGCCGAGCAGTCCCTGTCACGGATCGCGGATCTGGACGAAACTCTCGGCCCGGTCATCGAGACCCTGCAGTCCGCTGAGATCCAGATCGCCGAGGCGGTCGATACCCTTCGCGACCGGCTCGAGTCGGCCGAGGCCGACCCGGAACGCCTCGCCACCGTCGAGGCACGACTGGACACCCTGCACGAACTGGCCCGCAAACACCGCGTCTCCCCGGAGGTGTTCGAGCAGCACGTCAGTGATCTGCGCGAGGAGCACGAACAGCTCGAGCAGGCCGGCGGCTCGCTGGGCGAGATCGAGACCCGCCTCACGGAAAACCGCGCCGCCTACGACAGGCTGGCCGCCAAGGTCAGCAAGGAGCGGCAGGCAGGTGCCAAGAAGCTGGCCGAGCGGCTCAAGGCCTCGATCCGCGAGCTGGGCATGCCCAACGGCGAGTTCGAGGTGAAGCTGACCACCTCGGATGCTCTGAAGACACGCCGCGGCGAGCGCGGCATCGACGAAGTCGTCTTCCTGATCAGCGCCAACCGCGGCCAGCCGGTCGCCCCGCTCGACCAGATCGCCTCCGGCGGCGAACTGGCGCGCGTGAGCCTCGCACTGAAGACCCTGACCGCCGGTGACGACCCGGTGGGCACCTTCATCTTCGACGAGGTCGACACCGGCATCGGCGGGGCCACCGCGGCGATCGTCGGCGCCCACTTGCGGGCACTCGGCGAATCGCGCCAGGTACTGTGCGTCACGCACCTGCCGCAGGTAGCCGCCCACGGTCATCACCAGGCACGCATCGAGAAGGAGGAGCTCAGTGACGCGACCCGCACCTGGGTGCGCGCCCTCGATGCCGACGAGCGCACCGAGGAGCTGGCGCGCATGCTCGGCGGCCGCGAGGTGACCGAGCAAACCCGGGCGCATGCCCGCGAGTTGCTCGACAGCTCAATCTGATCCCGAAAGCAAGAAGGCCCGCCCGTGAAACACGAGCGGGCCTTCTGCCATGGGCGCAATGAGCCTTACTTGCGGCCGGCCGCCTTGCGGCTGATGCCGTAGATCACCAGCGAGTAGTCGGTCAGATCGAAATCGAACTCGTCGGCGATCATGGCGATCCGTTCCTGAATGATCGGATCGTGGAATTCCTCGACCTGGCCGGTCTTCACGCAGACCAGATGGTCGTGATCCCCCTTGGAGATCAGCTCGAACACGGCCTTGCCACCCTCGAACTGGTGCCGCTTGAGGATGTCGGCCGTCTCGAACTGGGTCAGCACCCGGTAGACCGTGGCCAGCCCGATCTCCTCACCGCGGGCGAGCAATTCCTTGTAAACGTCCTCGGCACTCATGTGCCAATCCGGATTCGCCTCGATGATCTCGAGAATCTTCACCCGCGGCAGGGTGACCTTCAGGCCGGCCTTCTTGAGTTCGCTGGGTTCCAAAACTTCTGCCCTCGATTGCATTCGGTTGATTCGCTAATGCGAATTGTAACCGAAGATGCCGCCATTCCCGGAAACATGACCCCGCACGGCAATCCTCCGGACGAGGCAGGCTGGCATCACCGGTCAGACGGCGTATGATTGGGGCGCAGTCGTAAAGCCATCCAGACCATCAGGAAAAGGTTTTCCAGGATCATGCAGCGCCATCTTCTTACGCTTCCGCTCGTCGTCACCCTGCTTGCGGGTTGTTCCTCGGTATACGTCCCGAGCTTCATCCAGGTCTACCAGCCGGATATCCAGCAGGGCAACATCATCGAGGAGGCTCAGGTCGAGCGCCTTCACGAAGGCATGTCGCAGGCCGAAGTCCGCAACCTGCTCGGCACGCCCAGCCTCAACGACATCTTCCACGCCGGCCAGCGCGACACCTATCTCTACTACGACAAGCGCGGCAAGGAAGAGGCATTCCACCACACGCTGGTGGTCGAGTACGGCGCCTCCGGCCGGGTCACGGCGATCACGCAGGACGGCATGGATCTGGCCGAAGCGCCGTCGATGAACAGCGCGGAACTGCCGGACGAGGAGAAGGATGACGGCGAGGCCGAGCCGGCGCCGTCCACCGCTCCGGAAGAAGATCCCTACGAGCTGGAAACCGAAGATCAGCCGACTACCCCGCCGGGCAATGATCCGCTGTAAGTAACGGTTCCGACAGCGGGGCAGCCCAGAAGCCGGCCGGGTTCTACTCGGCCGGCTTTTTCGTGTCCGCGGTTGGAGCGTCGGCAGAGTCCGCCGGCGGCTTGTCCTTCCCCTTGGCACCGGACTTGGCCGCGGCCTTGCGGTCGTCCTGCTTGTCCTTCTGCGCCCGCTGCCGGCGCGCGGCCTTCGGGTCGGCGATCAGCGCCCGGTAGATTTCCACCCGGTCCCACTCCCGCAGATCCTTGGACAGCGGCGCGACCTTGGAGAAGATGCCCACCTTCTGCTTGGTCAGATCGATCTCCGGGAAGCGCTCGAGAATGCCGCTGGCACGAATGGCCTCCTCGGCGGTCGCGCCCTCCGGGACATCGACCTCGAGAATGACCTGGACATCGGGCCTGGCGTAGGCCACTTCGACCTTCATGCGCCGTCCTCGCGCGGATAGACCTGGAAGGCCCGCTTGCGGAATGCCCCGACGAGGTTCTTCACGATCTCGCGGAACACCGGACCGATGGCACGTTCGAGGAAGCGGTTGGAGAATTCGAAACGCATGTCGAGCGTCACCCGGGAGCCGCCCTCCGGCAGGTCCTCGAATTCCCAGAAGCCGTCGAGGTGACGGAAGGGACCGTCGACCAGCGTGACGACGATCCGGGCGCCCGGCTCGTTGTGATTGCGGGTGACGAAGGTCTTGTGGATCGCTCCCTTGCGCAGCGTGATGCTCGCTTCGACCTCATCGCCCGAGGCCTGAAGGATGCGCGTCTGCTCGCACCAGGGGAGGAATTCCGGGTAGGAGTCGATGTCGTTGACCAGCGCATACATCTGCAGCGCGGAGAACGGCACGTCGACCTGTCGCTCGATGGTGGTACTCATGCCGGGAGGAAGTCGCCCTTGCGTTTCATGCCCACCACCGGCCACGGCGGCGGGCTGTCGATCGGACCGCGGAGTCTAGCAGAGTACGCCGCCGCCTTAGCCCAACAGGCCGAGCCCGTTGAGGAACACCAGCACCACACCGGCCGGAGCAACCACGGCGGCCAGCCACCACCACAGCCGGTAGCGCCAGCCGTCGAGTCCCAGCTCCTCGCGGGAGTCGGCTCGCCGCATTCGCCAGGCAGCAAACAGGGCAATCAGCAAGCCGCCGGCCGGCAGCAGAATGTTGGCCGTGGCGAACTCCAGCACGCCGAAGATCGTCTTGTCGAACAGGGTGACATCGCCGAGCAGGTTGAACGACAGCGCCGCGAGCACGCCCAGCGACCAGGTCGCCACCCCCACGGCCAGGGCCGAGTGCAGCCGGCGGACGCCGAAACGCTCCCAGAGGTAGGAGACAGCCGGCTCGACCAGCGAGATCGCCGAGGTCCAGGCGGCGATCGATACCAGCACGAACAGGACGATCGCGAGCCAGTAGCCCCACTCCATCTGGCCGAGCGCCAGCGGCAGGGTCTGGAACACCAGGCCGGCGCCCTGCTCGGGGCTCATGCCGTTGGAGAACACGATCGGGAAGATCACCATGCCCGCCAGCAGCGCGATGCCGGTATCCAGGACGATGATCCACAGCCCGGCGCGCACGATCGAGGTGCCCTGCGGCATGTAGGAGCCGTACACCATGATCGCGCCCATGCCGAGACTCAGGGTAAAGAACGCGTGTCCCAGCGCCACCAGCACGGTCTGGGCACTGACCTGGGAGAAGTCGGGGGAGAACATGAACGCCATGGCCGGCGCGAAACCGGGCGTGCCGATGTTGTAGCCGAACAGCAGCACCAGGATGACGATCAGCAACGGCATCATGACGCGGGTGGCCAGTTCCAGCCCGCCGCGCACCCCGCGGGCGACCACTGCGACGGTCATGATCATCGCCACCGTATGCCAGAACAGCAGCGTGCCGGGATTGGCGACCATGTCGTCGAACAGCCCTGAGATGGTCTCGGCATTCGCGCCGATGAACGCCCCGTCCGCGGCCTTCTCGACGTAGGCCAGGGCCCAGCCCATCACCACCGAATAGAAACTCAGGATCAGAAAGCCGGTGAGCACCCCCATCCAGCCGATCGCCTGCCAGCTTGGGTGCGCGCCGGCCTCGCGGCTGAGCTTGGCCATGCCGGTAATCGGGTTGGAACGCGCACGACGGCCCAGCATGACCTCGCTGATCAGGATGGGCGTGGCCACCAGCAGCAGGCAGGCGAGATAGATCATCACAAACGCGCCGCCGCCGTTGTCGCCCATGATGTAGGGAAATTTCCAGATGTTGCCCAGGCCGACGGCCGAACCGGCCGAGGCGAGGATGAAGGCCAGTCGGCCGCTCCATTCCGGGTGGTTCTCGAGATGCTGTGCGGACACCGGACTTCCTCTTCGGTTTGGTCGGACACGGCTCCCGTCCCGGGAACCCGACGGATGGCTCGGGGAGGTCCGCTCGAATACCCAATGCCTCTGGCCAGCCGGTTTGTCCGCCATCAAGGCGCCGATTCGAAGGCGGGCTCATTGCCCCGGCGAGGATCGGCAACACCGAGGGCGGGCAAGCCGGCTAGCCCCGTAGGGCGGGCCGCCAGGCGCCCAGCTGCGGCGTTACGACGCTTGCCAATGAGCATGGCCATTGGACCGCGCGCCGCGCCTTACATCTGGACGCCTGGAGACCCGCAGAGACGTTGGGTATTCGTGCGGACCTTCCCTTGAAACTACCACCATGCCGCCATGGCGACCAAGCCGGCGACCGGGGCGGCACTGCCCGATTCCGGGCGGCAACCGGCCGACATGCTGCTAGAATGCGCGCATGAGCAAGAACAAGAAGCCCACCACCGGACAGTCGACCATCGCGCTGAACAAGAAGGCGAAGTTCGACTATTTCCTTGGCGACCGCATCGAGGCCGGCCTGGTGCTCGAGGGCTGGGAAGTGAAGGCCCTGCGCGCCGGCAAGGCCCAGATCGCCGATGCGCACGTGATCATCAAGGACGGCGAGGCCTGGCTGCTCGGCGCGGTGATCACGCCGCTCCTGCAGGCCTCGAGCCACGTTCGGCCGGATCCGACGCGCACGCGCAAGCTGCTGCTTCACGACCACGAACTGGCCCGCCTGATCGGTCAGGTCGAGCGCAAGGGGTTCACCATCGTGCCCATCGCGCTGTACTTCAAACGCGGCATGGTCAAGCTCGAGATCGCCCTCGGCCAGGGCAAGAAGTCGCACGACAAGCGCGCCACCATCAAGGACCGCGACTGGCAACGCGACAAGGCTCGCATCGTTCGCCATACGATCTAGCGGACCTCTGCACGGTTCGCTGGCAGGCAGCGGCTGATCAGGTAACAACCGATCGGCGCTCACTCGGTCTCGACCAGCACCTCGCGGACGAAGGGGATGGTCAGGCGTCGCTTGGCGATCATCGACTGGCGATCGAGGCGGTCAAGTGCCTCGAGCAAGGTACCGACGTCGCGCGGCAGATGCGCGAGCATCCACTGCGCCGTGCCGTGCGGCATCTCCAGCCCCCGGGCCTGCGCCCGGGCACGGAGCAGTTCGATCTTCTCGCCGTCACCGGGCAGGTGCACGGCCATTACCGCCCCCCAGCTCAACCGCGAGGCGAGATCCGCCAATTTCACCGGCAGGTCCGCCGGCGGGCGCGAGGCTGTAAGCAGCAATGGCACCTCGGCCTCGCGCGCCCGGTTGATCAGGTCGAACAACAGGAACTCGCCCTCGGCCTGGCCGACCAACGCATCGACGTCGTCGACCACCGCCAGCGCGAAGGCATCGATCTGCTCGCTGGCCGCCGCCAGCTGCCCGCCGATCTGGCGCAGGGGCCAGTAGGCCGCCGGCCGGCCCATCGAACCGGCGTGGTAGCAGGCCGCCTGTGCCAGATGCGACTTGCCCGACCCGCTCGGGCCATGGATGAACACCTGCGCCTCGCCATAGCCAGCCGCCTGCTCGGCCAATGTCGCCTTGAGCAACAGGTTCTCGTTGCCGATGAACCCCTCGAAGCTCGTGGGCGTAACCAGGTCCAGTGCCAGCGGGATCTGCTGCATGGGCCGCTCAGCCCTCCACCGGTTCGTCGCCGTCGCCCGGCGGCAAGGCCCGCTCGTCTTTGCCCCGGTAGTAACGACTCTCCCGGTAGGCGGCCAGGGCGTGCTCGCCGAGCACGATCAACACCGCCGAGACCGGCAGCGCCAGCAGGATGCCGAAGAAGCCGAACAGCTGGCCACCGGCCATCACCGCGAAGATCACGGCAACCGGGTGCATGCCGATCTCGTTGCCGACGAAGCGCGGTTGCCAGGCGACCGTTTCGAGCACCTGCCCGACCCCGAAGACGCCGAGAACCAGCAGCAGCGGCCAGAGACTGTCGGCCTGGATGTACATGGCAATCAGCGCCAGCAGGATGCCGATAATGGTGCCGAGATACGGCACGAAACTGACCAGCCCGGCGAACATGCCGATGGCGATCCCCGTCTCCAGCCCGATCAGGGTCAGACCGATCGAATAGGTGACGCCGTTGGCAATCATCACCGCCAACTGACCGCGCAGGAAGTTGCCCAGCATGCTGTCGGACTCGCGCGCCATCAGGGCGATCGAATCGACGCGGTGCCTGGGCAGCATCTGCTCGACGCGGGCAATTACGACCGGCCAGTCGCGCAGCAGATAGAAGGCGATCACCGGGATCAGCAGCAGGTTCATCAGGGCGATGAACGCCGCCGTCCCCGTCGCCGACACGTTCGAGAGCCCGCCGGCGACCACCTTGGCGATGGTCTCGCCATGGGAGACCACCAGGGCGCGCAACTGATCGACGTGCAGCTCGAGTCCGGTGGTCTGGGTGACCCAGGGAATGATCCGCTGCTGGACGATATCCAGCAGCTGGGGGAAGACGCGCACCAGGCGGACGGTCTGCTCGATCAGCACCGGAATCAGCGCCACCAGCGCGACCAGCAGTACCAGCGCGCCGCCGAGGAAGATCAGCGAGGTGCCCCAGGTCCGGGAAACCCCGTGCCGGTCCAGCCGGGTGACCAACGGATTGAACAGGTAGGCAATGATGAAGCCGACCACGAAGGGGCTCAGGATCGGCAGCAGAAAATAGGTCAGCACCAGCAGGCCGACCACTCCAATCCCGATCATCCAGCGCATCATACCCCTCCGTTGGTTGTCACTTTTGCAGGCGGCCAGTCTAGCCGCCTTTGAATCAGATCCGCTCGATAACGAGCCCAAGCTCGGCCAGATCGTCCTCGCGGGACGGACCCGCCAGCACGCCAACCGATGCCGTGTCCGGCTTCAGGTAGGTCTCCGCCACCCGCTTGAGGTCGTCCTGGGTGACATCCAGCACCCGGGCACGTATCTCGCGCAGATCCTCCGGTGTACGGCCGTGCAATTCGTCCATGAACGCCTTCTTGGCCTCGCCCGCCGGCGAGCCCGGCTTGTCGATCGAGGCGATCACGCCGAAGATTGCCTCGTCGACGGTCCGATCCTCATGGGCGTTGTCGACCACCCAGTCGACCGCATTGCCGAAGTCCTCGAGCGTCTCGCCCAGGCGCGGGTCGCGGTAGGAGAAGAAGCGGAAACTGCCGGACTCGGCATCAAAGCCGGCCCCACCTCCGTACGCACCGCCCTTCTCGCGGATGGCCGTGTGCAGGAAGCCGTTGCGCATGAAGCCACCGAGCACCGCCAGTGCGGCGGCATCCGGGTGCTTGGGCGGCACGGCGGCATGCGCCTGGGCGCAGTAATTGACCGCCAGGTTGCCGACCCAGGCCTCGTGCACCTGCGATTCGTGCCGGCCAAGGTGGAACGGCTGCTCGGTGCTGCCCTGGTGCATGTGCGGGCGGAGCGCCTGCGCCATCTCGGCGAAATGGCGCTGCTCGGTAACCACGTTGTAGTGACGCAGGCCGCCCTTGAGCTTGTCGTGCAGGCGCGCCAGCCGTTCGGCCAAGTCGTAGCGCGACTCGGCCTGCTCGAGACCGTCGTCCATCGCCTTGATGCGGCGCACGGCGGCCACCCCAGCGGTGTCGTGGCGCAGGGAGGCCCGCGCGGACATGCCGCTGGAAGCCAGCAGCATCGCGTGGATGTGACCACGGCCGGATACGCCCTGCTCGGTGCCGAAGCGCATCTGGCTGACCAGATCGCAGATGCGGTCGATCTCGTCGAAGCGCGCGGCATCGAGGTGCTGATGGAACAGGTCGACCATGGCATCCGCATTGCGCACCAGTGACTTGCCCGACAGCAGCCAGAAGCCGCTGGCCGAGTGCACGTCATTGATGCCGGCACGCACCGAGGCGCCCGAGGCGAATCCGCCGGTCTTCGCCGCGACGGCCTCGGCCATCTGCAGGTAATCCCGGTCACCAGCGCCCAGTTCGGTCAGCAAACCGGTGTAGACCGGCATCAACTCAAGCTCGTCGCGATCGAGGTCGGGCAGGTCGATCGCCAGCTGCAGGTAGGCCAGACCGTTGGTGCTGCGGTTGTACCAGCGCTGGCTCGACGGCTGGTGGACGAACTGCTCGGGCTGCGGGATATCGATGTCCGCGGGAATGTCCTCGCGGGTCACCGTCGGCAGGATGGAGAGATCACCCTCCTCGGCCTGACGGTCCGCCAGCGCCTTGGCCTGCTCGACGATCTGGCGCTGGTCCTCGTCGCCCAGGGTGTCCTGCATGGCGGAAAGCCGTGCCTTCTCCTCGGCCTGCTGGCGGCCGGACAGCTCGGTGTCCGGCTTCAGGACCAGCCGCACCCGGTGCGGGTTGTCGAGCAGCAGCCGGCGCACGAGGTTGGGGATGAACTGCGGGTCGGCGGCCTTGGCACGCAGGCGCTCGAGCGCTGGCTCCAGGTCGAGCAGGTTGATCGGGTCGCTGTCGTGGATCGCCGCCGGCAGGGCCTGGACGATCAGGTGCAGACCGTAGGGAAAGCCGTCGCCGGTCACCTCGCGCTGCGAGAGCTCGAGCTGGTGCAACACCGACTCGACCATGTCCGGGTCGACGCCCTTTTCGGCCACCTCGGTTAGCGTGTCGAGGACCAGCTGCTCCACCGCCTCGGCCCGGTCGGCCTCGCTGCCCTCGAGCCCGGCGACGAACACCATCTGGCGCTGGGAGTCTTCCAGCCCCAGCACCGGCGAGGGCGCGGCGCCCAGGTCGGTGGTCTCCAGGGCCTTCAACAGCGGCGAGGCGCTGTTCTCCAGCAGCACGCCCTCGAGCAGTTGCGCCTCGAGGCGCGCATCCAAATCGGCACTCTCGCCCAGCATCCAGCCGACGTTCACGTGGGTCTTCTCGGCGGTGTCGTCATCGTCGAGGGGGTAGACGTCCTCGACCTGCTTCGGGCCGGCGAAGATCGGTTGCAGCGGCACGGCCGAGTCCGGGTCGATTTCGTCGAACCGCGCCAGCGCGCGCTCTTCGAATTCCTTTTGCAGGCGATCGACCGGCTGGTTGCCGTAGGTCATGAACACGGCGTTCGACGGGTGATAGAAGCGCTTGTAGAACGCCACCATCTGCTCGTAGGTCAGATCCGGAATCCGCGCCGGATCGCCGCCGGAGTTGTGGTGATAGGTGGTGTCCGGGAACAGCTCGCGCGAGAGCGTCTGCCAGAGCACGGAGGTCGGGTCGCTCATCGCGCCCTTCATCTCATTGAAGACCACGCCCTTGAAGGTCAGCGGGGTACTCGGATCGTCCCACTGCTCGAACTCGACCCGATGGCCCTCCTGGCGGAAGTCCAGCTCGTCGATGCGCGAGAAGAACGTCGCGTCGAGATAGACGTCGAGCAGGTTGTAGAAGTCCTTCACGTTGCAGGAGGCGAACGGGTAAGCCGTCCAGTCGCTCGAGGTGAAAGCGTTCATGAACGTATTGAGCGACCGGCGAATCATCATGAAGAACGGGTCGCGCACCGGATAGCGCTCCGAGCCGCACAGCGCGGTGTGCTCGAGGATGTGGGCCACGCCGGTGGAGTCTTCCGGCACCGTGCGCAGGCCGACCAGGAAGACGTTCTGCTCGTCGTCGGTGGCCAGGTGGTAGTGCCGGGCACCGGTCTTGTCGTGGCGGTACTCCTCGACGGTCAGGTTGAGCGCCTCGATGGGTACCGAACGCACCAGGTTGAACGCGGGGTGGTGACCCACCTCTTGGCCGAGGGCCTCGGAAGCAGTGGCTTCTGACATGATCGCGCGTGACTCCGGAAGAAATTCGCTGAATGAATCGGATCGGGCAGTGTAACGCACATGCATGGGCTTGCATGCCGGTCGCGGGGCAGCCGAAAAGGCGATAGAATGCCGCCCCCGCCGGGCATCGCGCCCGACGCGCTCCCACCGCGGGTGTGGTGGAATTGGTAGACACAGCAGACTTAAAATCTGCAGGCCTCACGGCCGTGCCGGTTCGAGTCCGGCCACCCGCACCAGATTCCGACCCGATTGGCACTCGTCTGCCGCCGATCGGTCACCGACTTCGCTCAATCCGGCGCAATCTTTCCTACAGTAAGGTCGTTACTCGCGTTTCCTCCGACTGGACGATGCGCGCGGAAATCCCTTTCCCCTTACCCGTTTTCCGTCTGGAACGAATCGAGACATGAAGATCGCCATCCTGTCGCGCAACCCGAGGCTCTACTCCACCCGCCGCCTGATCGAGGCCGCCGAGGAGCGCGGCCACGAGGTCCGCGTTCTCGACGTGTTGCGCTGCTACATGAACATCACCTCGAACAACCCCGAGGTCCACTACAAGGGCGAGGAGCTCGACGACTTCGACGCGGTGATCCCGCGCATCGGCGCCTCGGTGACCTTCTACGGCACGGCGGTGCTCCGCCAGTTCGAGATGATGGGCACCTTTCCGCTCAACGAGTCGGTCGCCATCAGTCGTTCGCGGGACAAGCTGCGTTCGCTGCAGCTGCTCTCGCGCAAGGGCATCGGCCTGCCGGTGACCGGCTTCGCCCACCGCCCCGACGACGTCGGCGACCTGATCAAGATGGTCGGCGGCGCCCCGCTGGTGATCAAGCTGCTCGAGGGCACGCAGGGCATCGGCGTGGTGCTGGCCGAGACCAGGCAGGCCGCCGAGAGCGTGATCGAGGCCTTCATGGGGATGAAGACCAACATCCTGGTGCAGGAATACATCCGCGAGGCGAATGGTGCCGACATCCGCTGCTTCGTCATCGGCGACAAGGTGGTCGCAGCGATGAAGCGCCAGGGCAAGGAAGGCGAGTTCCGCTCCAACCTGCACCGTGGCGGCTCGGCCAGCCTGATTCGCATCACCCCCGAAGAGCGCTCGACGGCCGTCCGTGCAGCGAAAACCATGGGACTGAACGTCGCCGGCGTCGACCTGCTGCGCTCAAACCACGGTGCCGTGGTCATGGAAGTGAACTCATCGCCGGGCCTCGAGGGCATTGAGACGGCCACCGGCAAGGACATCGCGGCCATGCAGATCCAGTTCATCGAGAAACGCCTCGCCGAACGACGCACCAAGCGCGGCCTGACCCGCACCCGCGGTCAGGGCTGAACCGATGCGCGCCGCGTTCGAGATCGCCGGTCGCAAGATCGCCCCCGGCAGCCGCGCCCTGGTCGATCTGCCGATGCCGCGACTGAGTTCGCACACCGAGCTGTCCATGCCCGTCCACGTGATCCATGGCCGTCGAGATGGCCCCACGCTGTTCGTCTGTGCGGCCATTCACGGCGACGAGCTAAATGGCGTCGAGATCATCCGCCGGGTGCTCAAGACTCGGGCACTGAGTCGCTTGCGCGGGACACTGATCGCCGTGCCGGTGGTCAACGCCTACGGCCTGATCCACGAAAGTCGCTACCTGCCGGACCGGCGCGACCTCAATCGCTCGTTCCCCGGCTCCGAGGAAGGTTCGCTGGCCGCCCGTCTGGCCAATCTGTTCCTCGACGAGATCGTGAGGCGCTGCACGCATGGCATCGATCTGCACACCGGTGCGATGCACCGCACCAACCTGCCGCAGATCCGCGGCAACCTCGATGACCCGGAAACCCTGAAGCTCGCCAAGGCCTTCGGCGTGCCGGTCCTGCTGAATGCCTCGCTGCGCGACGGCTCGCTGCGGGCGGCAGCCGGCGAGCTCGGCATTCCCATGCTGCTCTACGAGGCCGGCGAAGCGCTGCGCTTCGACGAGGTCTCCATCCGCGCCGGCACACAGGGGGTGCTGAGCGTCATGCGCAACCTCGGCATGCTGTCGCCCTCACGCCGCAAGACCGCTCGGCCGGAACCGTTCATTTCGCGCCGCAGCCTGTGGGTACGTGCCCCGGAAAGCGGCATGCTCGGCACCGTGGTGCGTCTCGGCGCCCAGGTGAAGCGCGGCGAGACATTGGGCTACGTCGACGATGCCTATAGCGGGCGACGCGAATCGATCGTCTCCACCAGCAACGGGGTGGTGATCGGCCGGCTCGAGCGGCCATTGGTCCACGAGGGCGACGCGGTGTACCACATCGCCCGCTTCAAGGGCGACGTCAGCGAGATCGCCGGTTCGGTTGAGGACTTTCAGGCCAATCACGCCGAGGAAGAGGACGTTTCCGAGGACTGAGTGCGATGACGAACCACGACGACACCGCCGAACGGCTGGCTCTACTGGGCTGGCGGGAATGGGTCGCCCTGCCCGACCTCGGTATCGACCGGATCAAGGTGAAGGTCGACACCGGCGCACGTACCTCGGCGCTACACGCCTTTGCCGTCGAGCCGTTCCGCCGCGACGGGCGGGACATGGTGCGCATCGGCGTACACCCCATCCAGCAGGACAACGACACCGTGGTCCGCTGCGAGGCCGAGCTGCTCGACCGCCGCCTGGTCTCGGACTCCGGGGGTCACCGTGAGAATCGCTACGTGATCGCCACGCGCGTGGTAATCGGCGAGCTCGTGGAGCCGGTCGAACTGACCCTGACCGACCGCGACACGATGCGCTTTCGCATGCTGCTCGGCCGCAAGGCGATGGAAGGTCGCTTCCTGGTCGACCCGGCGGCTTCCTACCTCGGCGGCGATCCCCGCGCCTGAAATCAGCCGATGCTCTGATCCGACGGCTCGATGGCCGCGCGGACCAGATCGACCAGCCGGATCACGCCCACCAGCCGACCGTCAGCATCGAGCACCGGAATGTCCTCGACGCGCCGCTCCATGTGGGGATGGAGCACCTGGTGAACGTTCTCGTCCAGACGAGCGGCGATGAAGCGCCGGTCCATGAACTCGTGGACCGGTCCACGCGCCACGCGCTCGAGCATCTGCCGCCGGCTGTGCGTCGGCCGGTGGGCCGAGAGCAGCACGCCGGCCAGCCGACGGAATCCCAGGTGACCGACGACTCGCCCCTCGGCATCGGTCACGTAGATGTCCCGGCACTCCGGCTCGGCCAGCAACGCCTCGGCCGCCTCCTCGAGCGAGGCATCACGCTCGACCGTCACCCCGTTCACCGGATGCTGCTCCAGCCAATCGGCAATCTTCATTTCGCCTCTCCTCCGGCCCGTTCCAGGCCGAGCTCACCGGCGCGACGCAGGCCGTAGCGCACCGAGATCGCGCCGACTGCCTCGGTCAGCAGCGTCGTGGTGGTAATCAGGTTGACGATGACCTCGCCGGCCCGCGAGAACCCCGGGTAGTGCAACAAGAGCAACGCGAGGCCAATCGCCACACCCCCCTGCGGGAAGAGGCCGAAACCGACATTGGACCAGACTGGCTTCGGAGCCCCCGCGAGCCGCGCGCCGGTACCGCCGCCGACGAACAACCCGGCAGCACGGGCGGCGAAGTACACCAGCATCAGGGGCCAGTAGTCGATCACGGCGGCCGGATTGAAATGCAGCCCGGCAAAGGTGAAGAAGAGCACGAAGACGGTCTCCTCGAGATCCTCGACCGGCTCGAACAGTCGCTCAGCATGCGGGCCGCAGAACCAGCGCACCGAAAAACCGAACACCATGGCCGCCAGCAGCGCCGAGAAGCCGGCCCACCCGGCCAGCCCGACGATGAGGAAAATCCCGCCCAGCAGCATCGGCAGCAGCATGCTCTGCTCGTGAAAGCGCCGCGACAGACGCTCGACCACAAAGCCGCCCACGCCACCGACCAGCAACGCCGCACCGACCTCCCAGACGACGGTGCCCAGCGCACCGCCAAGCGACCCGCTGCCGACGGTGGCCATCACCAGGGCGAAG
The DNA here is from genome assembly GCF_023555385.1 of Guyparkeria hydrothermalis. NCBI lineage: Bacteria > Pseudomonadati > Pseudomonadota > Gammaproteobacteria > Chromatiales > Thioalkalibacteraceae > Guyparkeria > Guyparkeria hydrothermalis. Next base: position 11,518 of record NZ_JAJSED010000001.1, on the reverse strand, counting down.
ATGAGGATGCCGAGGGCGTCGTCGATCGCCACCATGCCAAGCAGCATGGTCGTCAGCTGTCCCCGAGCACGGTATTGGTGCACCACGGCCACGATGGCCGCAGGCGCCGTGGCCGGTGCCACGGCGGCAAGTACCAGCGCGAACGACCACAGTGGCAGATCGGCCACCGTCATGCCGAGCAGCAGCACGGCACCGAACACTGCCAGGAAGGCGCCCGAGACCTCGCCCAGCGTGGCGCCGACGATGCTCCAGCCGAGACGCCGCAACTGCCCAGGGGAGATGGCCCCGCCAATGACATAGGCGATGACGCCGAGGGCGACCGAGACCAGCGGCTGGGTCCATTCGGTGCTGTCCATGCCCAGATACCCACCGAGAAGATCGGGCGCGAAAAGCATGCCCAGCAGGATGTAGCCGACCACGCGCGGCACTCCCAGCAGATGACTCCCCAGGGATCCAACCGCCAGGCCGGCCAACAGCAGCATCCCGATCAGCAATATCTCCACGCAGTCTCCTTGCCTTGCCTCGCTCCTAGCCGACCACCACTACATCGCCTCAGGAACATTTCTGTTTACCGTCTATCCTAGTCCCTGCCACTTACTGAAAAAGCAAGAGGAGAAACGAGATGATGACTTCGTTCCTCAAGCGCATGAGTCTACTGGCAGCATTGATCGCGCCGATGGCCATCCTGTCGGGCTGCAATACCGTTGAAGGCCTCGGCGAGGACACTCAGGATCTCGGCGAGTCCATCGACAACGAGGCCGAAGAGCACGATTGACGTTGCTCCGCCCTCCGGCGGAACGAGGCCACGCCCAACGCGGCGTGGCTTTTTTTGGTATGTGGCTGGCGAACAGACCGGTGCCCGGCCCTCGGGACAGGTGCCGGGTCCCGGTTTTTTGAATAATATTGACGCGTTCCCGAAGACACATCGACGCGTGACCACGAACAAGGAGACATCATCATGATCAGCCGACTCATCACCGCAACCTTCCTCGCCGGGCTGTTGGCCCTGACCGCCGGCTGCAACACCATGGAAGGTCTTGGCGAGGACATCCGGAGCCTCGGCAATTCCGTCGAAGACGCGGCCAAGGACGACTGATCCTCAGGGGCCGTCCGACCCCTCCCCGGGCGCCGGCCGGGCCACCACCCGTGCCAACGCCTCGCCGAACTGCTGCGGCACTTCTTCCCAGGGAAAGTGCACGCACCCCGTCAGCACCTCGATCCGCGCCAGCGACAGGTTCGCCTGCAGCGCCTCGAGGTTTTCCGGCATCAGCAGATCCTGCCGGCAGCCGATGAAGTCGATCGGCACGTCCCAGCGCCGAATGGTCGCGTAGCCAACCGGGTTATCTCGATAGGCACTCCAGCCCCGCACGTTGAGATCGGGATCGAAGTCCCGCTCGCTGAACTGCCGCGCGTAACGCTGCCCCTGCCGGTAGTCGAGAAAATAGGACGGCAATGCCGCACCGATTTGCCGCCGGGCATGCACCCCCATGTCGCCTGCCGTGCCAATGCGGTTGTCCCAATCCGATTCGCTCGGCCAGTCATCGTCGCCGATTGCCGCCGCGCGCCGGTTGTCGATTTCCACCACGAGGTCGCTCAGGCCACGGCGTTCGGGATCGACCGGATTGAGCATGACGATCCGCTCGACCGCAGCGGGGCGTGATTGCGTGTAGACGAGCGCCATCAACGCCCCCCAGGAATGGCCGACCAGCAGAACGCGCTCGTCGTCGGCCACCTCGGCATGAACCTGTTCGATCTGCCGCTCCCAGGCAGCCAACGGCGCCTTGAGCGTGTCCCGCTCGTTCTCACCCACTCCGAGCATATCCATCAACACCACGCGATAGCCGATAGCAGCCAACCGCCGCTGTACCGGCTCGAGATTCCAGCTGGAAAAGCCCGGCCCTCCGCCGAGAAGAATCGCCACCGGCGCGTCCGGCTCACCCATCACGTGATAACGCACGGTTTCCCCTTCGAACGAGACCGTCCGCGCCGGCGTCGAGTAGTCGGCCTGTGCCGTGGCCACAACGCCCCCGACAACCAGCACCGAGGCAGCGATCATCAGGCGGGGATAACGGGCGGTCGGGAAAGGTCGGGGCATGCGGTTCGCGGCTCGTGAAGAATGCCTGCCCCGAGGCTAGTCGAAAGTTGCCCAGCCGAACGTCATCGCGTTATGAGCGCCGCCGAACCGAGCGCCTGGATCGAGGCGTCATCCTTGGGAGCGGTGGTCAACGTGAACAGCATGCTCCGTGGCGCGTCAGGTACATACCACTCGTAGGCCAGGGTATGCGTCTCGCCGTTCGGGCGGGACATCTCCCGCTCGTCCCTGACCTGCCTCGAAAGCAGCGGTGCCGGCGCTTCGGCCACCAGATCGACGAATGACTTCTCCACCAAGTGGGTATCCACTCGTCGCGCGAACACCGCGCACAAATTGTCACCCTCCGGGAGGGCGAGCACGAATCGCCCCTGATCGGTCGGAACCGGCCATGCGTCACCGTCCTTCCCGTTGAGAAAGTACGTGGCTTTCTCGGGCGGCAGACGAGGAGCCGAGCTCAACCCCTGCCGCATGCGGCCAAGATCGTTCAGATGTTGCATGCACAGGGTCAAGTACAGGCGCTTGAAGGAATCCGCCGGCGTTTCTTCCGCACCGGCAACAGCGAACGGTGCCGTGGCAAGCAGGACGGAGGCGGCAAGAGCGAGGATGGGGTAAGGCATGTTCATTCCGTGAACTCCAGGGGGTCTCCGTGACGGCATCTCCAATCCGTGGAGAGCCAAAACCGAACCCATGATATACGGAAATCCACATCACCCTTCGCACCACGTTCCGGGGAAACGCCACGAACCTAATCACGTCTGCAGCCCCGTCAATGTGACCGATTCCTGACGCTCAGCGTCATGTCTTCTACGCTCTAGGCCTCGCGGTTACTTTCACCACGAAACGAGGAGGTACACCATGGCCGAACATCTCAATGGCAAGCGAGTTGCCCTGCTGGTCGCCGATGGTTTCGAGCAGGTCGAGCTGACCGAACCCAAGCGCGCGCTCGAGGAGGCCGGCGCCACCGCCGAGATCGTCTCCCCCGCCGATCGCCGGGTGAAGGGTTGGCAGCACACCGACTGGGGCGATGTCTTCGACGTCGACACGCCGCTCGACTCGGCCAGCGAATCGAATTACGACGCGCTGGTGCTTCCCGGCGGCGTGATGAATCCCGACGCACTGCGCCAGAACGACAAGGCGGTGGCCTTCGTGCGGGAATTCTTCGACCACCACAAGCCGGTGGCGGCGATCTGTCACGGCGGCTGGACGCTGGCGGAGGCGGACGTGCTGCAGGGCCGCCGGATGACCTCCTACCCGAGCATCCAGACCGACCTGAAGAACGCTGGTGCCATGTGGGTCGACGAAGAAGTCGTGGTCGACAACGGCCTGGTCAGCAGCCGCAACCCCGACGACCTGCCGGCATTCAATGCCAAGCTGGTCGAGGAAGTCGCCGAAGGCCGGCACTGATCCCGTTTGCCAATCCGTCGACGAGCCCGGCAGACTGCCGGGCTTTTTCGTACCCTCATTAGCATCCCGAAACACGAACCTGATCGAGACAAGGAGAGACGTGCATGAGCGACCAGCCGACCGATCCGCGCCGCCGTCATTCCGCCCCGGTAGTCGACGGCATCAACAAGTCCGCCAGCCGCGCGATGCTGCGCGCAGTGGGTTTTGAGGACGAGGACTTCCAAAAGCCGCAGGTCGGCGTCGCCTCGACCTGGAGCCAGGTCACGCCCTGCAACGCCCATATCGACAAGCTTGCAGAGGCGGCCCGCGTTGGCGCCGATGCCGCCGGCGGCAAGGGCGTGATCTTCAACACCATCACCATCTCGGATGGCATCGCCAACGGCACCGAGGGCATGAAGTACTCGCTGGTCTCGCGCGAGGTGATCGCCGACTCGATCGAGACGGTCGCCGGCTGCGAGGGCTTCGACGGGCTGGTCGCCATCGGCGGCTGCGACAAGAACATGCCCGGCTGCCTGATCGGCATGGCACGCCTCAATCGCCCCTCGGTGTTCGTCTACGGCGGCACCATCCTGCCCGGCAAGTGCCACACCGATATCGTCTCGGTGTTCGAGGCCGTCGGCGCCTACACCAAGGGCGAGATCGACCTGCCGCGACTGGAGGACATCGAGAAGACCGCCATCCCCGGCCCGGGCTCCTGCGGCGGGATGTACACCGCCAATACCATGGCCTCGGCGATCGAGGCACTCGGCATGAGCCTGCCGGGCAGCTCGGCGCAGAATGCCGTCTCCGAGGAAAAGCGCGCCGACAGCAAGGCGGCCGGCGCGGCGGTGCTGAAACTCCTGGACCAGGACATCCGGCCGCGCGACATCATGACGCGCAAGGCCTTCGAGAACGCCATCACGGTGACGATCGCCCTGGGTGGCTCCACCAACGCGGTGCTGCACCTGCTGGCGATGGCCAATGTCGTCGACGTGCCGCTCACGCTGGATGACTTCACCGAAATCGGCCGGCGCGTTCCGGTGCTTGCCGACCTGCGCCCCTCCGGGCACTACATGATGAGCGAGCTGGTCGAGATCGGCGGCATCCAGCCGCTGATGAAGAACCTGCTCGACGTGGGCCTGCTGCATGGCGACTGCCTGACCGTCACCGGCCGGACGCTGGCGGATAACCTCAGTGAGGTGACGCCCTACCCCGACGACCAGCAGATCATCGCCCCGCTCGATACGCCGAAAAAAGCGGACAGCCACCTGCGCATCCTCAAGGGCAACCTCGCCCCGGAAGGTGCGGTGGCCAAGATCACCGGCAAGGAAGGCACGCGCTTTTCCGGCACCGCACGCGTGTTCGGCTCCGAGGAGGAGGCCCAGGAGCGCATCCTCGATGGCACCGTCACCGCCGGCGACGTGGTGGTGATCCGCTACGAGGGCCCGCGCGGCGGGCCGGGCATGCGCGAGATGCTCTCGCCCACCTCGGCGATCATGGGCCGGGGCCTGGGCAAGGAGGTCGCGCTGATCACCGACGGGCGTTTCTCCGGCGGCAGCCACGGCTTCGTCGTCGGCCACATCACCCCCGAGGCCTTCGACGGCGGGCCGATCGCGCTGGTCGAGGACGGCGACAGCATCACCATCGATGCCGAGGCCGACACCATCGAGCTTGCCGTCGACAACGACGAACTCGAGCGCCGCCGCGCCAAATGGCAACGCCCCGCGCCCAACTACCCGCGTGGTGTGCTGGCAAAATACGCGAAGACCGTGAGCTCGGCTTCCACCGGCGCGGTCACCGACCTGCCCGAATAACGCGCATCAACGAGGAGCATTGCGATGAGCCTGACCGTCTATCTTTCCGGCGAGATCCACACCGACTGGCGCGAGCAGATCGAACAGGGCGCAAAGGACGCCTGTCTCGATATCAACTTCACCCGCCCGGTCACCGACCATGCGGCGAGTGACGCCGCCGGCGACCTGCTCGGCGAGGAGGACAAGCAATTCTGGCGCGACCACAAGTCCGCCAAGGTCAATGCGATCCGCATCAAGACCCTGCTCGAACAGGCCGACGTTGCGGTGGTCCGATTCGGCGACAAGTACAAGCAGTGGAACGCCGCCTTCGATGCCGGCTACTGCGCCGCGATGGGCACGCCCTACATCACCCTGCACGACGAGGGACTGATCCATCCGCTCAAGGAAGTCGACGCCGCCGCCATGGCCTGGGCGACTACGCCGGAGCAGGTCGTCGGCATTCTCAAGCACGTCATGCGGGATTGACGCGAACCCTGCCGTGAGCTGGCAAAAGAAAACCCCGCACGAGGCGGGGCAACTAGGAGCGAGTGAGAAATCACCAAGCGAGAGCGGCGCCGTTGGGACAACGAGAGGAAGCCGGCATCCACTCATGGCCGGCACCCGATCGGAGAACCGCCGCGCGACCGGCCACGCGATCACCCTAACCTCGGAATGTGACGCCGTTGTGTACCACTCATCCCGTTTCGCGTTACCCGGAGTCAGGGAATGCCAGCCAGACTCCCGCGCGCAATCACTCTGTAACCGACAACCACTGGCTTTGTCTTGATGGATTGCCCGCTTTCGAATCATTTTGAGTCGGGCGGAAACGCCTATGCTCGTCACCGCCCCGACTACCCGTCGGAGCTGGTGGATACGCTCTCGGCTGCATGTCGAGGCAACGTCCTGGCCGTCGATGTCGGCAGCGGGACCGGCCAACTCACGGCGACACTCACCAACCACTTCGAACGGGTAATTGGGATCGACCCAAGCATCAACCAGTTAAGAAACGCCGTGCAACACCCCCGCATCGAGTACCGTCAGGGACCGGCCGAAGCCTTACCTGTCGCGGACGACTCGGCAGACCTGGTCGTTACCGCACAGGCAGCACACTGGTTCGACCTGGATCGTTTCTACTCGGAAACACGTCGTATCCTCCGTCCGGGTGGTGCGGTCGCACTGGTGAGCTACGGGGTCCCCTACATTGAATCCGGCGCCAACAGCGCATTTCAACGCTTTTACTGGCAGGAGCTGCCTGCCTTCTGGCCCAAAGAACGGCACCATGTGGAGACCGGCTACGCGGACCTTCCCTTCCCGTTCGAGGAATTCGACACGCCGAAACTGTACATCCGCAAGGCATGGAATCTCTCCGACTTCCTTGGCTATCTCGATACCTGGTCCGCCAAAAAGCGTGCAGTGGCGCTAGGGCATGAAAATCTGTTCAAGTCTTTCGCCGAGACACTTCAGCGCGATTGGGGCGAACCTGACGTTGCGCATGGGATCGTCTGGCCCCTCACCGTGCGCGCAGGGCGCGTCTGACCTGAGAGGAACCGCGACATAAGCGGGACAACGGCTAATCCCGCCCCATGCAGGCCGTAAACCGGTCTGGCACCCATGCTCCGAACAGAAAAAGGCGCGCCCGATACGCCCCGGACGCGCCTTATTGCGTTCATACCCCTGCGTCGCCGGCCTGCACGAGGCTAGCCCGCTCCCTCACCGTTCATCGGTCTGCCACCCGATGGCATCGATCAAGGTCGCGCCAAGCTGATGCAGTGGCCGCCGGACCGCTGCCGCAGCGAGCGCCGGCTCGGTCCGCCATACGAGATAATCGGTCGACCGCCCCGGGTAACCGTGGCGCGAGTAGACCTGCGGAAGGATCGGAGGATGGTCCCCGAACCAGCACAGGGCACCGGGGCGATCGCCATCCTTCAGGGCAGCAGCGAGACGCCCCAGCATCCGATCCGCATTCACCAGGTGTCGTAGGTAGATGGTCGCATCGGGGTCGTCGCTCGCCTGACCGTGCAGGAAGTAGTCATCCGCCTCACCGGGACGCGGTGTTTCCAGGTGAAGCGGACCATGGTTCTCCATGGTGATCGCGAAGACGAACAGCGGTCGATCCGAATCACCCAGCTGCTCGATTATCCAGTCGGCGAGCGCGTCATCGTCGACGTACGGCCCGTCACCCCTGGCGTCGGCAAAGGGCGTGATATCGACGAACTCGTCAAACCCAAGCAACGGCATGACCTGGTTCCGGCGATAGAAGCCCCCATGGTAGGGATGCACGCACACCGTCCGATAACCCGCCTCGCGGAACACGGATGCCAGCGTCACATCCAGAAAGCCGGGCTGCACGAATCGATAGGGACTGAACTGTCGGTGACCGAGCTGCGCTTCCGGCACGCCGGAAAGAAACGCGAACTCGCTGCGAACCGTGTTGGCACCGAATGCCGGCACATCAAGCTTGCCGGAAACGCCTTCCCGAGCGAGACGGTCGAAATGCGTCAGCACCTCCGGGCGCACCCCGGGAAACCGTTGCCGGGGATCGAAGAAGGACTCGCTCTGCACCGCGACGACGTCAGGAACCCGCTGGTCCGGCGCAGGAGACGGTCGCCCACGTCGCCATGGCATAGACGGTTCGGGCGACGGTTGCCGGGCCGCTGCCTGAAACGCCAGGTGCGCGATCAGGCCATGCCGGCGATGGTCGACCCCCGGGCGAAACGTAAGCGTGGTCGCTCCACGGCGGGCCGACAGCATCGCGACCGCCGCCCCCACGACCATCAGGCCGCCGGCCACCGCGATGGCCCCGACGCCCCGAGCCCATGACGGCTCCAGCCACCAGCCGGCAACGACCACGCCGATCGACACGACCGTGATCGCCAACCCCTTGGCCCCACCGAGAAACGGCAGGAACAAGCGGGGATGACGAAGGGCGTCGAGGAAGTAGTCGTAATCGTCGAAAAGGAACGGCTCTCGGAGCACCCGCTCCTTCGCGTTGTTGACCATCACCAGGGCGAACCACAGCGCCCAGCTGATGGCCAGCGCGAAGACGGGCCGGGCCAGCACGATCACCAATAGCGAGAACAGGACCGTCCAGACGCCGGCGTGGGTCACGACCGCCGCCGTTCGACGACGCCCCGGGGGAAGGGCATGCGGGCGCTGAAACGACTCGATCATCAGCGCCCCGATAAATCCGGCCGCCCACAGGGCGAGGATACCGAGGGCCACGATCACCGTATGCCGCCCGTCATGTCAATGTCGCCAACCCGGGCTATTCGCCCAAGGCCGGCCAGGAGGCGACGCGGCGCCCGAAGGCAAGAAAATAGGGGTTGAGCACCTCGGAGGTGTCGGCGTAGCCGAGCACCTTGCCCGACGGTTCGATGACACGCCCACCGGCCGCCTCCACCACGGCCTGGGCCGCACCGGTGTCCCAGAGGCTCGTCGGCCCCAGCCGGGGATAGACGTCCGCCTCCCCTTCCGCGACCAGACAGAGCTTCAGCGAACTGCCCATGGGCACCATTTCGTGCTCGCCCAGCTCGGCCAGCCAGTCGGCCATCTTCGGGCTGGCGTGAGAACGACTCCCCACGACGCGCCATGGCCCGTCCCGCTCGTCGGCCACCGTGATCGACTGCGTCCCGTCGCCATCGACACGCCAGGCGCCCTCGCCCGGCCAGCCGATGTACGTCCGCGCCAGGTCCGGGGCGTGAACCACGCCCAGCGCCGGCCGGCCGTTCTCGACCAGGGCGATATTCACGGTGAACTCGCCGTTCTTCTTGATGAACTCCTTGGTGCCGTCGAGCGGGTCGACCAGCCAGTAGCGGCCCGTGGCGTCCGCCCCCGGGAACCCTTCCACATCCTCTTCCGAGAGGATGGGAATGCCCCCGAGCAGCGGCGCGAGGCGCTCGCTGATCAGGTCGTGCGCCGTCTGGTCGGCTTCCGTGAGCGGGCTCTTGTCGGCCTTCTCCTCGACCGAAAAGTCCCGCCCGTAGATCGTCATGATGGCTCGCCCCGCCTCCTCGGCGATGGCGACCACCTCGTCCAGCAATGACTGGTTGATTGTCATGGTGCCTCCTCGCCTCAGGTGGTCGGGATCATGCCGCGCCCTTTCAGGAACGCGAGGATCCGGTCCGCGGCCTCGTCAGCCGACAGCTCGGCGGCCTTGAGATGGAGCTCCGGATTCTTCGGCTCTTCGTAGGCCGAATCGATGCCGGTGAAGTTCTTCAGTTCGCCACGGCGGGCCTTCTTGTACAGCCCCTTGACGTCGCGCTCCTCGGCCACCTCAAGCGGCGTGTCGACGAAGATCTCGATGAACTCGCCCTCCTCGAGCATGCCGCGCGCCATCTCGCGCTCGGAGCGGAACGGCGAGATGAACGAGGTCAGCACGATCAGGCCGGCATCGACCATCAGTTTCGCCACTTCGGCGACGCGACGGATGTTCTCGACCCGGTCGGCATCGGTGAAGCCCAGATCCCGGTTGAGACCGTGACGCACGTTGTCGCCGTCGAGCAGGTAGGTGTGCTGCCCCAGTGCGGCAAGCTTCTTCTCCAGCGCGTTGGCGATGGTCGACTTGCCGGCCCCGGAGAGACCGGTGAACCAGAGTACGCCCGGCTGCTGTGCCTTGAGCTCGCTTCGGCGCGTCTTGTCGACGTCGACGTGCTGACGGTGGATGTTCTGGCTACGACGCAGAGCGAAGTGGAGCATCCCGGCGCCGACGGTGTTGTTGCTCATCCGGTCGATCAGGATGAAGCCGCCGGTGTCCTGGTTTTCGGTGTACGCGTCGAAGGCGATCGGCCGGTTGATCGACAGCGTGCATACGCCGATGCCGTTGAGCCCCAGCTGCTTGGCCGCGGTGTGCTCCAGCGTGTTGACGTTCACCTCGTACTTGATGTCGGTGACCGTCGCGCTGACCGTCTGGGTGCCGATCTTCATCAGGTAGGGACGACCCGCGTAAAGGGGCTCGTCGTGCATCCAGACCAGCGAAGTCTCGAACTGGTCCGCCACCTGGGGCGGCTCGTCGGTCGTCGAGATCACGTCCCCACGCGAGATATCGATCTCGTCTTCGGTGGTCACGGTGATCGACTGACCGGCGACTGCCTGGTCGAGATCGCCGTCAAAGGTCACAACGCGCTCGACCCGGCTGGTCTGGCCCGAGGGCAGGACACGAATCTCGTCGCCCGGACGGACCACGCCGCTGGCGATGGTCCCCGAGAAGCCGCGGAAATCGAGGTTCGGGCGGTTGACCCACTGGACCGGCAGGCGGAACGGCTTGCCCTGCAGGCGGTCGTCATCGACCTCGACCGTCTCGAGGAAGCCCATCAGGGTGGTGCCGTGGTACCACGGCATGCGATCACCGTGCTCGATGATGTTGTCGCCCTTGAGTGCTGACAGCGGAATGAAGGTCACGTCCTCGAGACCAATCTCGTCGGCAAACTCACGGTAGTCGGCGACGATGCGATCGAAGACCTCCTGCGAATAGTCCACCAGGTCCATCTTGTTGATCGCGACCACCACATGACGGATGCCGATCAGCTTCATCAGGAAGCTGTGACGGCGCGTCTGGGTGAGCACGCCCTGACGGGCGTCGACCATCAGGATGGCGGCATCCGCGGTCGAGGCGCCGGTGACCATGTTGCGCGTGTACTGCTCGTGACCCGGGGTGTCGGCCACGATGAACTTGCGCTTGTCGGTGGAGAAAAACCGGTAAGCGACGTCGATCGTAATGCCCTGCTCCCGCTCGGCGGCCAGGCCGTCAACCAGAAGCGCGAAGTCCATGTCACCGCCCTGGGTGCCGAACTTCTTGGAGTCGGCTTCCATCGCAGCGAGCTGGTCCTCGAACAGCAGCTTCGATTCGAACAGCAGCCGCCCGATCAGCGTGCTCTTGCCGTCGTCCACGCTGCCGCAGGTGATGAATCGCAGCAGCCCCTTGTTCTCGTGTGATTTCAGGTATCCCTCGATATCCGAGGCGATCAAATCCGATGCGTGTGCCATATTGCAAAAACCTGTTTTGTATCTGTCCGCGACTAGCGTCTGTACGCCCGTGGTGGTGGCCTAGAAGTAGCCTTCCTGCTTTTTCTTCTCCATCGAGGCGGCCGAATCGTGATCGATCACGCGGCCCTGACGCTCCGAGGTGTTGGTCAGAAGCATCTCCTGGATGATGTCGGTGAGCTTGTCGGCCTCCGACTCGATCGCCCCGGTCAGCGGGTAGCAGCCGAGCGTGCGGAAACGGACCTTCTTCATCATCGGCACCTCGCCCTCA